>NZ_NPBI01000012.1:0-654668 GCF_002272715.1 Paenibacillus sp. 7516 | reverse complement strand
CGGAGAGAGAGGGATTCGAACCCTCGCACCGCTTACGCAGTCTAACCCCTTAGCAGAGGGTCCCCTTATAGCCACTTGGGTATCTCTCCAAGAAATGGCTCCCCGAACAGGACTCGAACCTGTGACAACTCGATTAACAGTCGAGTGCTCTACCAACTGAGCTATCAGGGAATAATCTCGAATAAACATAATTTATCATGATTAATAAGCCAAGTCAACATCTTAACTATACTTTCTTGCTAACTGTAATAAAGGGAGAAAATACAGCTTATACAGGTATATTGTATCCCCGCCTCAAGCCGGTTATATCCATTAGGATGAACACTACTCGTTAGAGATGGTTTGAAGAGCCAGCTTGCCGGCACATCGGCCGCATCTGTATCGTTTGGGATCCATTTTTCGTTTACGCAGATATTCCGTTCCACAGCTCTTGCATACCAGCTTGTACCGATACGGCTGCGGCTTCCTGCCCTTGCCATCCGGAAGGGACTGACAGAACCTCGAACCGCCTACCTTTTGCAGAAGAGCCTTGAATTCCGGGTCCCTGTGGCGATAGCCGCGTCCGCGAATATGCAGATGGTAGTGGCACAATTCGTGCTTTATGATTTTCTCGACCTCATCCCGCCCGTATGCTTCAAGCTGATGTGGATTAATCTCAATTCGGTGACTCTTCAGCATATATCGGCCGCCGGTTGTCGTCAGACGTCGATTAAACAAGGCCTCGTGGGTAAACGGAACCCCGAAATGATCCAGCGATACCTGCTCAATCCACTGCTGCAGCTCAGCATTATCCACCCGGTTCCCCCTCCTTTCTCACCTCTTGGGCCGCTCAATTTTCCTCTATAATACTTGAATTTTAACCGTTTCGTAGGCTACACTGTCAAGTAGAATGTATGAGGGGAGATTATTACACGTTATGCCTACAATGCGTTATGTCATCCTGCAGCAGGAACAGCAATTAGAGTTTGTTGAAATGCCCGCTGATTACGCCTATCAACTCAGTGCACTCAACCTGCGTCTGCACAAAGAGATTGATAAACTTACTGCAGCGGATGTACCTGTACTGCCCTGGGCCATCGCTGAATGTGACGACCTTGATCTTCTGAACGAGCAGCTCAGTATCACCGGAGGGCTGGATTACATCAATGCGCTTGAGCATAGTTTCGCCAAACTGCGCGAGACGCATTATCCCTTGATTTCCTTACTCACCGAAATTCGGGCCCTTCAAGCCCAGCTGGAACAATGGTACGAAGAAGAAATGGAAACACGCTGATTCATCTATCGTTTTCTAAAAGTGCACATCCTAACCTGTAAGCGCATTTCCGTAACCGGATTTGCGCTTTTTATTTTATCTGAATCGACAGGTCAGTTGACAAGTCGAGCATAGTTTTTTACACGTTCCGCGCGGCTTAATCCGCACAGTCCAGGCTGTTGCCACATATGCTAACGTACAGATGAATTATGCAAGAGGAGGAGATCCCTTTGCCTCAATGGCTTTGCAATCAACTGATGCGTGCATTTCACAAGAAAGACAGCAGACAGATCAAGCTGCTGAACGAATGCTGGTTCTTTTACCGGAACAAACCTGCTAATGGCACACCGCGCAGCGCGGATCGTGAACTCTAGAATCTGACCTCACTCTTCATGTATACAGCCCATTCTCTCTTCCTACATTAACTCATTCGAAGAATATGGAACGGTCGACAGCACCATTCGAGCCGACAACAAACAGCCTTCCCGCAACTGGGAAGGCTGTTCTCGGGTCATGGGACTAGGAAGTCTGCTTCGAAGCAGGCTTTTTCATAGTCAGGCCGACCCGGCCCTTTTTGGTATCCACATTCATCACCCATACCGTTACATTATCACCGACAGAAACAACATCCATCGGATGCTTGACGTAACCGTTGCTCAGCTGTGAAATATGGACAAGTCCATCACTTTTGATCCCGATATCGACGAAGGCACCAAAATCAATTACGTTGCGAACGGTACCTTGGAGTTCCATGCCTTCAACCAAATCCTCAATTTTAAGGACATCCGTACGGAAAATAGGCAGCGGCATTTCTTCCCGAGGGTCACGTCCCGGGCGCTGTAAGCTGTCGAGAATGTCGCGCAGTGTAGGCACACCCACGTCCAGTTTCACAGCCAGTTGTTCAGGCTGCTGTTCGGATAGAAGCACAGACAGCTCCTTGCTGCCCAACTTGTCCAGTTCCACCTGAAGTTCTTTGAACAACTGATCGACGACCTTGTAGGATTCCGGGTGAATCGGTGTACGATCCAGCGGATTCTCACCTTCACCAATGCGCATGAAACCTACGCATTGTTCATAGGTTTTGGCACCCAGACGTGGTACCTTCTGCAGCTGACGACGGTTCGTAAAGCGTCCGTTTTCCTCGCGGTACTTCACAATGTTTTTGGCAATCGTCGCATTCACGCCAGCCACATAGGACAGCAACGATGGCGAAGCCGTATTCACATCCACGCCTACATGGTTAACCGCAGATTCCACGACTGCTTTCAGACTTTCCTCCAGAATCTTTTGAGAAACGTCATGCTGGTATTGGCCTACGCCAATGGCCTTTGGATCAATTTTCACCAGTTCAGCCAGAGGGTCCTGTACACGACGGGCAATGGAAGCTGCACTGCGTTCGGCCACGTCCAGATCCGGGAATTCCTCCTGTGCCAGCTTGGAAGCGGAATACACACTTGCTCCTGCTTCATTAACGATGAGGTACACGAGACTTTCATCGCCATTTTCCTGAATGATCTCAGCTACAAACTGTTCCGTTTCACGGGAAGCTGTACCATTCCCGATAACGATCAGTCCGATGTCATACTGCTTGATCATCCGGTGGAATACTTCGGCTGCTTCGCGCTTTTTGTTGTGAGGTGGCGTCGGGTACGTAACCGCTACTTCCAGCAGTTTGCCCGTATCATCCACTACAGCCAGTTTGCAGCCCGTACGATAAGCAGGGTCGACACCAAGCACACGTTTGCCATGAATCGGCGGCTGAAGCAGCAGGTTACGCAGATTGGCGGAAAACACGGAGATTGCCTGGCTCTCTCCCTTTTCCGTCAGTTCCGCCCGGACTTCGCGCTCAATTGAAGGTGCAATCAGACGTTTGTAGGCATCTTCAATGACAGCCCGCAATACATCCTGCACTGCAGATGCACCTTTGATGACCTGACCTTCCATGTGACGATGTGCCGGTTCAGGCGGAACCTCCAGACCTACTTTCAGAATGCTCTCACGCTCCCCGCGGTTAATAGCGAGAATCCGGTGCGGAGGCATCTTTTTGGCCAATTCACGATAATCATAGTAGTTCTCATAGACCGATTCCTGTTCCGCATCCTTCGCTTCCGAAGTCAACATGCCATGATCCAGCGTATAGCGACGAATCCACGCACGAATAGCAGCATCATCAGCGATGTTCTCAGCGAGAATGTCTTTGGCTCCTTGAAGGGCTGCTTCTGCATCGTCCACTCCAAGCTCTGCATTGATGTAACGCGCAGCTTCTTCGAGCACATTCCCCTGTTTCGGTTGACTCCAGATCCATACGGCTAAGGGCTCAAGACCTTTTTCCTTGGCTACGCTGGCACGCGTTTTGCGCTTCTGGCGATAAGGACGATACAGATCCTCTACCTCCTGCAGCTTCACAGCCTGGGTAATGGACTTTTTCAGTTCTCCCGTCAGTTTGCCTTGTTCTTCTATAATACGGATGACTTCCACTTTGCGATCCTCAAGGTTACGCAGATATACGAGACGTTCCTCAATCAGTCGCAGCTGGTTCTCATCCAGCTCTCCAGTCATTTCTTTACGGTAGCGGGCGATAAACGGAATCGTATTGCCTTCTTCCAGAAGCTCTGACGTCGTGCGCACCTGCTTCAAGGCCAGTGACAGTTCCTTGGCTACCTGTTTGATGATTCTTTCCTGGCGTTCCGCCTTTATTGTTTCTTCATTGGGTTCCAGAACCGTTCCCTGTTCAGACAAATAAATCCCTCTTTCCTTCCTGAATCGTTTCAGATTAAGCATGTTCAGGGCAGCTATGCTGCTGTAATCACAGTATCGAACCTGCACTCATGCAGATTGCTCTTCCCTATATTATCACAAAATTCCGTTCAGTTTTCCAGCATTCCTACCAGTTACAAGTTCTTACAGTGAAGTTTATGGTTCATCGCTTCGCGTAACCCATAAGAAAAGACCGAAAAACGTCACCCCGACGTATTCCGGTCTTCCCCGAAAAGCACTGCATTAAACGCAGGATTTACCTATACCCGTTCAAAACGGAACATCTCGCTCAAATAATCTCCTGTGGCACGGCCTACGGAAATTCCGCCATACATCAATGCATCGCCCGTGTACGTCTCGGTGCTGCCCTTCAGGCGGTAATCGGCATCAGGATCCAATCCTTTTAGCTTCAGACGTTGGAGAGGAGCATTTGGCTCGGACAAGACGCGGAAATAAAATACAACCGCTTCGCTTCCATCGGGTGCGATAAACATCCATGCCGTTTCGTTACCCTCAAACGGACTGAGCAGACGACGGAACGTGCCATACTGAATGGTGCCCCGAATCTCCTTGTACAGCTCCACTTGAGCCTTCACAATGGCATTCTCTTCCTCTGTGAAACGTGTCAGGTCAAGCTCGTAGCCAAAGTTGCCCGACATGGCAACATGTCCGCGGATCTCCAGCGATGTGATGCGGTTAACCTGATGATTCGGTACGGCTGAAATATGTGATCCCATGGAACTTACCGGATACACGAGACTTGTCCCGTATTGGATGCGCAGACGGGATACAGCATCCGTGTTGTCGCTTGTCCACGTTTGCGGCATGTAATACAGCATACCCGGATCGAAACGACCGCCACCACCTGAACAGCTTTCAAACAAAATATTAGGGAATGAGGACGTAATCCGTTCCATCACTTCGTATAATCCAAGCATATAGCGGTGAGCTGTCTCACGCTGTCTGTCCGCAGGCAGCTGTGCAGAGCCGATCTCCGTCATATTCCGGTTCATGTCCCATTTCACATACGAAATCGGCGCAGATCCCAATACGTCGCTCAGCATACGTACGATTTCATCCCGAACGTCTTGGCGGGAGAAATCCAATACCAATTGCTGTCTGCCCTCTGTCCGGCGACGGTCAGGTACATGCAGGCACCAGTCCGGGTGCTTGCGATACAATTCACTATCCGGCGAGATCATCTCTGGCTCGAACCACAATCCAAACTGCATGTCCAGTGCGGTTACACGGTTCGCCAGATCATCCAGACCTTGAGGAAGCTTGTTCTTGTCCACAATCCAGTCACCCAGCGAGGAGTTGTCACTGTCGCGATGTCCGAACCAGCCGTCATCCAATACAAACAGCTCGATGCCAAGCTTCTTCCCTGCACGGGCAATCTGTTCAATCTTGTCTGCATTAAAACCAAAATACGTCGCTTCCCAGTTGTTCACGAGTACCGGACGCTCTGTATTGCGGAATTTGCCGCGAGCAAGTCGTTCGCGATAAAGTTCGTGATAAGACTGGGACATGCCGTCAAGTCCTGCATCCGAATATACCATGACCGTTTCAGGCGTTTGGAAAGCTTCTCCGGATTCCAGCTTCCAGCTGAACTCAAACGGGTTAATGCCGAGTGATACACGCGTGGTGTGGAACTGATCCACTTCTGCTTGCGCTGTGAAACTTCCGCTATATACGAGACTGAAGCCGTACACTTCTCCCTGATCTTCATCCGTACCTGGCGTCATTAACGCAATAAACGGGTTTTGTTGATGGCTGCTTGAACCACGGCGGCTTTCCACGCCTTGCAAGCCAGAAGCCAGTGGGCGACGAACAATATCGCGTTCCCGCGTCCATGCACCTGACAGCTGCAGCAGTTCATAATCAGCATGCGGGAAATCGACGGATGTGCTTAGTGCACGAGCCACATTCACCGAGGTAGCGCTCTCATTAATGATACGCATCGATCTCGTAATTGCATTAAAGGACGAATAAGCTGTGTAGGAGAGCTCGATGCGGACTCCTGCCACGCGATCCTCCATTTCAATAACAAGTGTGTCAGCTTCGTCTGCAGCTTCCACATAGGTCGCAGGCAATCCTTGAAGAGCAGGTTTGCCTTTCTCCAACCGATGGCCAACATACGTAAATTCCGAGACACTTGAACCATTCTCCAGTTGAAGCTGTACGGCCGGGTTACGGAAATCACTTGTTCCGTATACAGGCAGCTCCAGCGGCAGCGTATCAAATGAGATTGTCCGATCCTCAGGTACCGGATTCGGGCTGAAGGAAGCGCGTTCTGTCCGAACATGGAGCCAGCTCAGATCTGAGTCGCGTAATTTTTTGCCATAATACAGATGTACCAAATATCCCGAAGGAAGCACCTGGAATACGTAACTTGCCTTGCGGGTTTGTAAATGAAATTGTAGTTTCTCTTCATTGATATAAATGCTCATATGTCTCCTCCACCTCTATATACATCTTTGGCGTAAACGGTTTCTCAGGTTCCATTATAGCGAAAAGCACGCCAATGTTCTACGCTTTCATTTTTGTTCAGACAAAAGAGCGTACCGCAGCCCTTGGGCCGCGATACGCTCCTCTGAAATGTTGTCTGTAATTGTGTGTTCCCCGCAAGGAACATCCCGCTACGGGCGGATTACTGGCAACCCAAACCAGGTGCCATGCAACCTAAAAATCGATCAAACCGAGACTGATCTGCAACGCCTCATTGACCAATTTCATGGTCTCCTCGTCCAGATGGGTAATCTTGTCAGTCAGTCTTTGTTTGTCAATCGTCCGTATTTGTTCGAGCAAAATCACAGAGTCCCGGTCAAAGCCATGAGCCGCAGCATCAATCTCGACATGCGTCGGCAGCTTTGCCTTCTGAATCTGGGCGGTAATAGCCGCCACGATACACGTTGGACTGAACCGGTTACCGATGTCATTCTGGATGACCAGCACCGGCCTGACTCCACCTTGCTCCGAACCGACAACGGGAGAAAGATCCGCAAAAAAAACGTCACCGCGTTTTACGATCAATGTCTACACCCCGCTAACTAAGCGGTCCAGAGTGCTGTCCGCATCTTCCTCCGCGTGAAAGGCCTCGGATGCCATGGTCAGATTAATTTTTGCCATCTCCATGTACCCGCGCTGCATGGACTCACGGATGTAACGCTTCTTCCGTTCGGTCAAATACAGCTTCATGGCCTGCCTAATCAATTCGCTGCGGTTGGAATTCTCCAGCGCTACGATGCCATCCACTTCCTGCAGGAGATGATCAGGCAAACTGATCATAATCCGCTTGGTGTTCTGCAAGTTGGCCACCTATCTTCCACCCCCACAAACCTTTCGCCATTGTGAACCAGTATTACGTTTTTCCAGAACTTTTATACAAAGGAATATATATGCCCCGAGTATATCAAGTATGCTGTACTCCATTATAAACATGGGGGGCAATATTCGTACAGACCAAACATCTCTTTTCAGGATTTTTCATCCTCGTCAATATAACAACATTCGAGATGCTCCGACAGTTTTCCTTCCGTTCCGAAAAAAAGTTTATTGGTAATAGCGTCCAGTAAGCCTGTCAGGATGTCAAAAGAGGATTAACCTTGACGACTTCAACGCCGTTCCGGAAATAGATTCGCGGAATACGATGAGCCATCATGCAGATCACCTCATAGGCAATCGTATCAAGCTGGGAGGCCACTTCATCTGCGGTAATCACACCATCAGATTGATGACCGATGAGGACAACCTCTTCGCCGGCTTGAATTTCTTCCGCCTCTTCAGCAAAAGATTGCAGCGACACCATACACTGATCCATGCAGATCGTACCGACGACGGGAACGCGGCGGCCACGTACAAGCACTTGAGCTTTACCTGTCAGCATTCTTGAAAATCCGTCTGCATAGCCGATAGGCAGGGTCGCAATTCGTTCGTTCCCTTGTGTCACATAACGGGTTCCGTAGCTGACCCCCCAATGAGGCGGCAGCGTTTTGACCAGAACCGCTTTCGTCTTCAGTGTCAATACCGGGACCAGTTTCACTACCTGATGATTCACCTCGGCCGAAGGGTACAGCCCATACAGACTGATACCCACTCGTACCATATTGTAGGATAATTCCGGTGTATCAATGGCAGCTGCACTGTTCGCCGTATGTATAATCGGGATGACACATCCCTGATCCCGCAGCGCTTCAACCACGCTTTGAAACCGTCGATACTGCTCCAGTGTATAGGTCTTGTCTTCTTCATCCGCCTTGGCATAATGAGTGAACATGCCTTCGAGCAGGACCTGATCCATTGCCGCTGCTTCCTGGATGAAAGCAATAGCTTCATCACCGGGCAGCAGACCCAGGCGTCCCATACCACTATCAATTTTGATGTGAACCTTCAATTGGTTCTGAGACGATCCTGTATCCAGATCACGAATCGCTTCAAGCACTTCCCTGCTGAACAGGGTTATGGTCACATCTTGTTCCCTGGCTACAGCAATACCCTCAGGCGGTGTATAACCCAATACCAAGATCGGAGCCTTGATTCCGTTTTGTCGCAGTTCAAGCGCTTCGTCCAGAAAAGCGACACTCAGATAATCCACTCCGATTCGTTCCAGTTCTCTGGCCGTCTCCACAGCTCCATGTCCATAAGCGTTCGCCTTGACACAAGCTAGAAACTTCATGCCTTGCGGCAGAACCGAGCGGAAAGCGTCTACGTTGCTTCTCAAATGATCCAAGTTGATCTCCGCTTGGGTCGGCCGATATTGTCCTTGCACGTTCAGTCACCTTCTCTAGTCATCTTAATCCGGCTCACATATCAGACTCCATCGTAATGCTCAAGCATGTGACTGTCAAATGAGCAGAAGAACTGTGACTCAAAAACTGTGCCCAGCATAATGTTGAAGCCGGAAGCGGATGAAGAAACAGGCGGATAAGCGATACGGACATGAGTCCAAAATGCAGCCTCATGCCATCTCTCTCTGCCTATACCGATTACTTACCCGGTTCATCCCGCATATAAGCGTTTTTGTATTTATTGGGTCAACCTGCCCATTTGACTGTTCATTTCTCAAGCAATACCCATTACGAACCGTCCTGCTTTTACTCTCCATAATATGCCACTGCAACCTAACTGTGTACATCAAAAAGCACCGGAGAACAAGTCCCCGATGCTCCTTAGCATTCCTAATGCCCTAACGACTATACCTATTACATCATTTACCTGACTGCTCCTGCATCGATGTTGCAATCTGAACCATTTCACTCTCCGGCAGATCCGCGCTCGTGATTCTGTATTCAATTCCATCAGTCATCCATGTTAATGTTTGTAATGCGTCTCCACTAATCATTCCCAGAGTGAATCCAAGATCCACTACGCGGGATGGTGCGAGTGAAACAGCTCTATCCTGCGGTCTGGCTTCGAAAATCGTATAGTTATACGTTCCTTCGTAGCGGAGCATGACCGAGTAATCGCCGGATTCCTCCACAATTTGATCATCCTTCAGCTTGACGCCTTCCGGGGCGTATGTCGGTTCGATCACGCCAAAACTGCCGGCTCCTTCCGGTTCAGTCATCGTAGGCTCCTCTGTACCTGGTTCACCACTCGCCGGGTCCTGAGCTGCCTGTTGTTCCGGGTTCTCGTTCACACCGGTTTGTCCATCAGTGACTCCTTCAGCAGAACCTGTTGTCGGTTCTTGACCTGGAGCAGTATCGGAACTTGCGGGCTCCTTGGTACCATTCTCTCCTGCCTGCTCGGCCGGATTCGTAGTGTCTGTTCCGCTATTCCCTTCTGTGCCTGCTGTCATGTTGCGCTGCATATCAAAGGCATCTTTGCCGAATTCTGCACCGAATTTGAAGCTGTCAAATTTAACATCTACGACGACGTTTGCATTGGAGTCTGAGACCTCAACCTGTTTGGGTGCATAATCACTTTTGTTCAGCCAGATTTTCTGTCTGACCAGTGCGTGCGTATTATAATTGGCAGCTACATCAAATACGTAGCTCTCCTTCTCATCTGCGAATTGACGTGTTGTATCACCCGTGATACTGCGAATCAGTGTCTCATAGAGATAAACCTGACCCTGGTTATCCGGCCAATTGCTCTGGAACCGGAAGCTTTTGTTCTGGCTTGGTGTCAGGACGAATACGCCCTCATCGTTGCGCAGTACAATCTGGGTGACATCCTTTTTGGCGTTGGTAAGCGCAATTCGGTAATATGAAGGCTTCTGATGCCACACCTCGACCTTATACTGCTGCGGCGTATCTCCGGTATGCAGTGTCATCACACCTGCTCCCTGGTAACTCTCCATCTCTCCTACGACTTCGTTCAGATCTTTGACCACGGCTGCCGCATCCTTCTTCCCGCAGGCGGCAAGTAAGGCCGATAAGACCAATACCATGGCAAGCATCCATGATATTCGGCGCATGACATCATCCCCTTTAGCACAATGTTTTCACTTCAGGATTGTGCGTACAGCAGAACCCCTACTTGATTAGTACATGTCTATGAGGGACTTGTTCGATTTATGCGGACTGGTTTGACAAGCTTTCTATCCCCTTGTTAGGACAAGTGAAAATAGGCAAATCAGTCTCGGGTCCGATGTTAACTTTATCCAAAAAAGGCATAGTTGATATTGAACAACTTCTTGGATGATAACTACATATGCGTTTTGTTTTCTTGGTTTGAACTCACTTCATATTTTCATTGGAGGGATACTAATGACTACCACTAAACATCGCTCATTACTGGACGGACTGGATGAATTTGTAGCTGAACAGCTGCAAATCTGGAAGAGTGTTGGAGCAGCGGTCGCTGTAATTCACAAGAATGAGGTCATTTGGCAAAAAGGCTATGGGTATCGCGATCTGGAATCCAAACTCGAAGTAACACCAAGCACTCTCTTTGCCATCGGGTCTAGTACAAAAGCTTTTACGGCAACAACCGCTGCCCTGTTAGTCGATCAAGAACTGCTGAACTGGGATACACCTGCTAAAACGTATATGGATGATTTTAAAATGTTCGACCCTGTGGCTACGGAACGCCTGACCATTCGTGATATGTTATGTCATCGCTCCGGACTACCCCGGCATGAAATGGTATGGTACAACTCTTCACGTACCCGGGAAGAGCTCGTAAATGTCTTACAGTATCTTGAACCAAATGAAGATTTCAGAAATAAGTGGCAATATCAAAATCTGATGTACATGACTGCGGGCTTTCTCGTCGGAAAGCTGAAGGAAACAACCTGGGAGAGCTTCGTTCAGGATCACCTGCTAGAGCCGCTAGGGATGACATCCAGTTTGTTCTCTGTGGAGGAAATGCAGCTCCAGCCTGATTTTGCTCTTCCTTATATGGAGAAAGACGGCGAAAATGTACGGATTCCTTATCGAAACATCAATGCAATCGGTCCGGCAGGCTCCATGAACAGCAATCTGGAAGACATGATAGCCTGGCTGCGCTTGCAATTAAATCAGGGGCAGCATGATGGACAGCAGCTCGTCTCCAAGGAACAAATGGAAGCATTGCACAGTCCGCAGATGCCATGTGATTCTCCGTTTCATGGTCCAGAGATGCCTGTCAGCACTTACGGACTGGGGTGGTTCATCGAACCTTACCGTGGACATTCCTTGATCCATCATGGGGGCGCCATTGATGGCTTTAGTTCGCAGGTCGCTTTTTTGCCGGAAGAAGAGATCGGGATCGTAGTACTCTGCAATACCCATGGCAGCATCATCCCCTATACCGTTACGTTTAACATCATAGACCGCTTGCTTGGAATGGAGCCTGTGGATTGGAGCGGAAAAATGGCCAAATTAATGAGTGGCGGGGAGCCAGTGGATTCTGCAGTTAAGGATACACCAGAAACGTTGGCCCACGCAGCAGCACCAATGAACGATGGTGAGAAAAAAACCGACGATACACAAGATGATACAAAAATTGTGCCCCTTGACCGATCTCTAATCACCTACGCAGGTATCTATGTTCATGCCGGTTACGGAGAATTGTCCATCCAATTGAAAGATGACGGATTACAGGCGATATTCAACGAGATTGAAATGCCCATGGAATACACAGGGAATGATACCTTTTCCGTCCTGCTTGTTTTATTTGGACTCAAAATCACGTTTACTTTCCAGGTCGATCAGGAAAATAACACTCATTCCATTTCCATTCCCTTCTTGATGGAACCGGGTGCGAAACCCATTGAGTTTATGAAGAAAAACGAAGAATAGCGGCTCACTACAAGGCTCATCCCGCTGTGTATCACTTACCACAGCGGGATGTAGGCCGGATAACTTGCTTCCTTATGATCAGCGTCCGGTTTGCGTTTCACCCACAGACGGCGTAGATCAGGCATCCCATACCCCACCACATTGTAATCACGAAGTGAGGCATGATGAGCATGTTCCTCCTTGAAACGATATGTGGGCAGCAGCAGCGCCTCCTCGATCAGTTTGGCCTCTACCTCCAGCAGTGCTTCCATTCGTTCGTCACCTTCCCGAATTCCTACGATGCGCCTGCATTCCTTGTCTAACTCCTTTTTCCGATCATCATCCATGGCAACCAGAAACAATGTATTCTGAAAGGTAAACATGATGAACAGGCTCAGCATGACATGATCATCGAACACTTCCCCTGTATACACGAGATCACATGACCTGAACTCATCATGGTACACCGCACTAATCGGATTACCTGGAACGATATCAATATGCAAACCAATCTGTTCACTGCGTTGTACGAACCAGAGCATGTCCGTCTCCATTTTCTGTCCATCCTCTACCCATAACCGCAGCGTCTGGCCCGCGTAGCTGCTTCGCTTAAGCAGTTCTTCCGCTTGGGCCAATGAGGAATCTGTAATGAAATCTGATGTCCCTGTTCGTTTCTTTCGTATAGAGGAGCTCCCCCTCTCTACCTCCCTTGTATCCCCATAATTATCTCGAACCAGGCTGTATGCAGGCTGATTACGCGTATCCCGGAACGCATCCATCATCTCCTGTTGATTCAGCAGCTGCTGCACAGCCCGTCGAAAATAAAGATCCTGCTGCGGACCTTCTTTGCGCATATTAAACGTCATATATACTCCGCCCTGAACTTCATGCTGTACCGCATGAGGCGCTCCATCCGGAAACAAATCCTGCTTGATCACCGACTCTACGAGTCCGGACTGCGGGAGCTGCCACACCTCAACCCGATCAATGTAGGCACGTCCTCTGAAATAAGAAGGGAATACATCCAAGACCAGCAGTCTGGGGTGATTGCGCGTTAAACGATAGGGGCCTGTTCCAACAGGATGCATCCGGTCGAACTCCACATCCCTCGGCAAAATCGACGCACACATGCTGCTCATCAGATCCGGGAACATGAAGTTTGAGCTGTATAACGTAAAACGTACCGTCAGCTCATCAAATGTCTCGATCTTTGCAATGGTGCCAAACAGCGGCCGGCAGGGATTGCCGGTATCCTCAAGGATTCGTTCAAATGTGAACTTCACATCCTCTGCATCCAGTAATCTGCCATGATGAAATAGAACACCTTTGTGCAGATAAAATGTCCATTCTGTTCCTTCAAGGTTGCTCTCCCACGCCACGGCAAGACTTGGCTCACAGATGCGACGCTCAGCATTATAGCGTACCAGGCGATCGAATACCTCTGCGACAATGCCCACTTCTCCCCACATGGCAGCCCGGGCAGGATCCAATGTCTCAAACGGAAAGTTCTGTGGGATTCGCAGGATATCCATCCTTCCCATGGTCCCCTGGTCTGAACGAAGACCAAACTGGTCCTGCAAACCCTGCATTAACATTTCCCTTAACGAAAAAGGCAGACTCGCGGCCAGCTGATAGGCTTCTTCCAGCCTATTGCCCTGCAGCAGGCGATCAAAACGTTCACGGGCTACATCAAGCAGCGGTGCCTGAAAGACAAGCAATGACTTTTTCCCTCTGCCACGCCTCGGACTCCACCTAATCCAGTTGTTATCCATAAACTTGTTCATAATTAAATTCATGTTACGCATGGTGCAGCACAAATGGTGTGCCAGCTCTCCAATCGTCGTTGGCCATTCTTCATCATCATGAACGTTTGGAAACGCCATACGCAATTGAATATAATGGTCAGCTACTTCCACAACTCCCCCTGCCTTCCCGCTCTACTAAAATACGAAATCCATTCATCCGCTTCTACAGTTTTTCTTCAGGTTTTCCTCCATTATACTCAGTAACATCTACATGACAAAGCAGGAAGGAAGAAATGCAACCGATGAAATATGCTGATTTGCACCGCAACATTAAAATTCGTATCATCACTGACTTTTTTACAGACTTGACCCAGAAATCAATCATTCCGTTCATGGCCATTTATCTGAGCGTCCAGATGGGGGCTGGCTGGGCTGGTGTGCTGCTTACGGTCAACATTGTATCCTCCATGATCGCTGGTCTGGGCGCAGGATACTGGTCGGATCGGATTGGACGCAAAAAGATGATGGTTATCGCTCAATGTGTGCAAGTATTCGCCTTGTTCTGGCTGGCTGCGGCGAATTCGCCCTGGCTGAATTCGGTAGAACTAACTTGCATCATGTTTTTTCTTAGCAGTCTAAGCTCCGGTATCACCGTTCCAATCGCAGGTGCAATGATCGTGGACGTAAGCAGTGAACATGAACGGCATTATGTATATGGATTACAGTATTGGACGACCAATGTAGCCATTACATTTGGCGCACTGATGGGCGGATTGTTATTCGACTCCTTCCGATTCATTCTGTTCAGTCTGGTGTGCATGGAGAGCTTGGTAACCTTGTTCATTTTGTTGTTTTTCATTCAGGAAACCATGGAACAAACAGCAAAAACGGGCTCGGTTCAGACCACCGCGCCAGTCAGAAGAAATATGCTAAAGACCTATGGAAGTGTACTCAGGGACAGAAAGTTCATGGTCTTCTTCACCGCCTCGGTACTTGCCGTCTCTCTCGAATTCCAACTGGATAAATACATTGCTGTCCGTCTGAAAAGCGAGTTCAGTGCCCAGCTACTCCACTGGAACATTTCGGGTCTGCAAATGTTCAGCCTAATCTTGTCGATCAACACGGTACTGGTTGCCTTGATTGCTATCCCATTCTCCAAATGGATGGCACGTTTCCAATCCAGATCCGTCATGACGGTTGGCATGTGTCTTTACACCGCCGGGTTCGCCGTACTTGCATTTAGCAACTGGGCATTACTCCTAATCGGATCTGCCGTCCTGCTGACGATTGGCGAATTGATGTACTCCCCGGTACGTCAGGTCCTACTTGCCGGGATGATCCCCGATTCGGATCGAGCAGCATATATGGCTGCAGATGGCATGAGTTATAATGTCGCTGCCCTGCTGGGCAGTTTGGGGCTAATGATCGGAGCTATGCTGCCTTCATATGCCATGGCCAGCCTGTATGTGATCATTGGGGCCTTTGCTCTTGTATTTTTCCGCCAATCACTCAGGCCGTCAGCCGAACCGAGCGAGCCCCTGCGATGTGCGGATGCTTCATAAGCTGCACACCGTTAGGAAACCTTTCAAGTTTCGTAATCCAACGATCATGAAACCTATCGAGCCAATTGGAAGTAATACACAGTGAACAGGCTTTATTGCCAAAATTTGCGCAAGGGAGTGTTTACATGCATTTATCCAATCGAAGGAGCCGCTTCAGATTCACCTCGCTAACGGGTGCATTTATGGCTTTCGTCCTGTCGTTAAGTCTCTGGGCACCAGCGGTTCATGCGGAAACCCCATCACCTCAGGTCAATGGAAAAGGACAAACCAAGGCTCTAACCTCTGAATCAGCGGAGGCATTTCTGGACACGTTTTTTGATTCGGCTGAAGCCAAGGCACAATATGTCGGTGCTTCCGTTGTTGTCGTCAAGGATGGCAAAGTCCTGGCAGAGAAAGGCTACGGCTATGCCGATCAGGAGAGCAAAACGCCTGTCGATCCGAAGAGTACTGCTTTTCGCGTAGCCTCCGTCTCCAAAACATTTACGGCAGCAGCCGTCATGCAATTGGTGGAGCAGGGGAAGGTAGATCTGCAAGCCGATTTTCAAACGTATGTGAAGGGACTTGAGTTTGATAACCCTTTTGACAAGCCTGTCACTGTGGAAAACCTGCTTACGCACACTACCGGATTCGAGATTCGCGATCCGCAGCAGGAAGATATTCACGCCGACTTCAACAAAACAGTCTCCATGGAGGACTATGCACAGCAGCACATGCCTCCTGTCGTCAGAGAACCTGGCAGTGCCTATATGTACGACAACTTCTCATTCCTGCTGCTCGGCATGATTGTGGAGAATGTCAGCGGTGAACCATTTGAGACGTACATGCAGCAGCACATTTTCAAACCACTCGGTATGGATAACAGCAGCTTCATGTTGAACGACAAGTTTAAGGCTCAGCTCGCGACAGCCTATGACGCGGTACATAATCCGCTCGATCTGTACACCCTCTCCCCAACACCGATGCCTCAAGGAGGCATGTTGTCGACGGCCGAGGATATCGGGAACTTCATGATCGCTTTCTTAAATGATGGTGTAAAAGATAACGAGCGTATACTGAAGGAATCCACCGTCAAAAGCATGGAGCAGTATCGCTCCTCCATACATCCGGTACTCCCGGACACAACATATGGATTTGAAGCAGCATTTCAGCTGCCTGGTGCGGGCAGCAGCCCCGAGATTATTACCAAAGCAGGCGACCTGATCGGTTTCAGCTCTTATCTCTTCCTTATTCCGGAGCAAAATACAGGCGTCTTCCTTACGTATAATCAGTCGGGAGCTCTTCGTAATCTGTTCTACCCTGCGTTCATCCAGACCTTCTTCCCGCAATATGCGGAGCCGGTCGAAATCAAGGATTTCACGCCTCAATCCACCAATGAACTGCAGCGCTTCGCCGGACTGTATGCTGACCTAAGACTAAGCACGATCGTCAGTTCTCTCAAAAACGGTGGCACAGAACCCGGTAAATTGAGCATTTCAGATGCTTTCCTGGGCCCACGTACCTTGATTCAGGTGGATGAGAATCTGTTCAAGGATGAGTTAACGGGTCAATTCACAGCCTTTAAGGAACATGCAGATGGAACAATCTATATGAAAGAACCCTACCTCAATCCGCTGGGATATGAGAAAAAAGGGCAGCAGCCTCAGGGATTCCGGGATGTTCGTCCGGATAGCCCTTATGCCGAGGCCATCTATGGATTACAGTCGCTCGGTCATTATGACAATGATGCAAGCGAGGCATTCCAGCCCAAGTCAGCCGTTACACGTGCTGAATTCATTGAAGATGTACTGAAAATGAGCGGTCTCAAACCAAGCCAAACAACGCCGCCTGCGGATAGCGATTGGGCCAGTCACCCTGCAGCAGGCTACATCCAGCTCGGTTATGAAGCCGGCATGATCACGGGTGCGGATCCCAAACAATTCAAGCCGGATCAAGTCATTACCCGCCAGGAAGCCATGGTGATGATCTGGAGATCGCTGCAGCTGCAGTATCCGAGTGAGCTGTTCCAGGATGTGAAGCTTGCCGGACATGCGGATGAGTGGGCTGTACCTGCTATCCAGATGATGGTTAAGCTCGGCATTCATGGTCCGGAAGTGAAGGTACTGGAGAATGGCTCTGTCAATGTCCTTGCCCGCAAACCGCTTATTCGTCAAGAAGAGGCTGCCATTATGTATCAATTGTTTACTCAACCAACGGATAAGATTGTGGCTGAACTTATGGCTCAGCAGCCTCAACCAGAAACCTCCGATGTGGATGAAGCTGATGAGGACCAGCCTTCACCTGCCAGTACGGAGGAAACACCTTAAAAGATTAAAGTGTAATAACAGTTCCAGACGTCAAACAGGCTTGTTCGGAAGGAGGATAACCTTCTTCGAACAAGCCTGTTTGCTTACTATGCTATGTTATACGTTGGCGAGCAACGAAGAGACATGATGATTGCCATTCCGTTGATCGTATTTCTCTGCAGCTGCCTTAGCATATTCCTCAAAATAATCAGCCAATGCGTGCAAGTCTCCAGGGTCTCCTTCATATGCGAAAGAAGCAGGAAGGCGCAATCGGTACCCTGGCGTTTCCTCTGCCCAGCGGCGCAGCAGCTGAGCTGCTCTGGCGTAGAACATCATTTTGGCAAAAGGATCTTCATGATCGGCGGCCAGTACCAGACTTTCTTCCAACACATCAATTCCCTTCGACGGGTTGGTTCGTGCCAGATAATCCATCTGTTCTGCGAAGCTCTGTACAAAATCATTTTGACCCTTGATCATCCGGTAACCCTTCTGCTGATGCTTGTTCGCTTCCTCAATCCGTCCAAGACGATATAGCGGCATGAGGACTTCGGATAACGTCAGGTGCGGAATTTCAGCGCAGCTCATACGACCCTTCAGGATCGGCTTGGCCGCCTCCAGGACCTGCTCATCGTCTCCCATTAGAATCCAGTAACGCATGATTTCATCCTGTTCGCAAGCTTCACAATCACTCATAAAGTCACGGTCCATTGTTCTGAACTTGGCATAACTGCTTCCTGCTTCCTCCAGGTCGCCAAGATCCATGAATATACGGAAACGGTAATACCAGTATGAACGCTCACTGTAGCCAAAGGATTTGAAACGTCGTCCAAAGTCCTCCAGCAGCTCCATCATCTTATCGCGAGAAACCTCAGGGAAGCTGGAGAGTTCGCCCAGGATCCATTTGTACGACCACATTAATGTCTCTTCATCATAGCGCTCAGGCTGCTGATCAAACTTGCCGAGCTGCCAGGAAAAAGCGATAAGTGCTTTCATGGGATATCCGCAGAACGTGGCTGTTTCCACAATCTCGGATCGAGCTTCGTATGCCTCTTCCTCCATGCCATTTACATCGGCCACTCTGGCTGCTTCTTCAAGCATGCCCAGTTTCGCTGTACCGTTAGGCAAGCCATAGGCCTCGTCCATCAATTCCTCGAAATCCATCTCTGTATTCATCAGACATCCCCCTTACGATCCGTATTTGCGCGTAAACCCCAGTCAATAAAACGAACGATGCCTTGATTCAGCACCTCAAGCTCCTGCCGGTTCATGGCATAGTGGCCCATCATTAGCGCATTCACATAGAGCATCTCAATGGCGATCGGCGTCATTTGAGGATCTGGCGTCGTTAACACGCGCTGAATGATTGGATTGTTTACATTCAGATACAAGGTGGAGTAGCCAGCAGAGCTGATGCCAGCGGATAATGAGCCCAGTACGGAAGCGAACAGTTCTGTACTCTCCTCACTCGCCTTTTCCAATGCACGAAGCGTAGAAGATTCCTGCGAGAGAGTGAACAGTACAGGCAGGTCTTCCGGTTTGAACCCCTTTACCTCGGCACGGCAGCGAAAGCGCTGAAGTGCCGAATCCGCCAGACGCAGCGCATCATAATAATCATTGCGCTGGGCTGGAGGGACATCCGTGAAGCTAAGCGAAACCTGATCCGGCTGCAGACGCTCTGTATGCACATTTGGTACCGCAAGCGGCAGTGTCGCCATCAATTCGTTGTCATAGATGTATCCGCCATTAATAACGAGCAGGGATTGGGCAGACGCGACATGGTGAATCTGGCGATACTCATCCACCGTCGCTGTGAAGTATAACGTCTCTCCTTCAGCCATTAACTCTCCCAGCTCCCGGTGGCCCCGTGTGCTCTCAAATGGCAGCCAGCGATATATCATTGCGTAAAAATCCTGATCCTGCACAGCCAGTGCCTTCATGGAGAGTGCATGCAGACGTATGAGCTTCTTCAGGCGCTCTGTCTGATTCTCCGCCATATCGGACAGTCCCTGACGAAGGGCATCGCCAAGTTCGGAGCGTACTTCTTCCAGCTTTTCATTTTCATAAAAATGTTCACGCGAAGCCGTTGGTTGAAGCTCATCGGTCCAGATCAGACATTTCACAAAGAAGGCCCAATCCGGCAAAATATTCTCTGCCTTCTCCGAGATCAGCATCCGCTTCAGATACACCCGGTGAGAACGCTTGGCATTCAAATTGACGGCATGTGGAAGCACAAATGCAATCCCTCCGGTACGCCCCGAAGCTGTCGTCAGTGGGATGAAATCTTCAAATGTTTCTCCAAGCAGGCGCCCACCAAATGCAAGCACCTCCGCTTTGCGCCCTTTGGCGAGTTCCGGTTGCGTGAGCCACACAGGCGAATCGGCATTGACGATATCCTGTATACCTTCGCTCTGAAGCGTCACGGGATAAGGTAACAAGGCTCCATAATAGAACAAAGCTTCCTTCACATATTCCGGTTCAAAATAATTGGCGGCATCCGGCGTACAGCGCAAATACACTTTGGTCCCCGGAGATAACTGGGTCTCAAGCTGACGAATGGTATAGGTCCCATCCGGCTTGCCGCGCCATTCCATCGAAGGTCCTCCCTTCGCGGATTGGGTCAGCATGACAATCTCATTGCTCACCATGAAGCAGGACAGCAGCCCGATCCCGAATCGTCCGATAAAAGAAGTCTCTCCATCCAGCAGGGCTTGCTGCCCGCGCTTCGAGGATTGTCCGATCATCGCCAGAAATTCGTGAATATCCGCTTCGGTTAAGCCGATGCCGTTATCCTCCACCATCATCGTTAACTGCTCACCTGTGCCAGTCAGCTCTACGCGCACTTCGCCTTGAAACCCGGGCTCTGCCTCACTTCGTGCTGTAATGGCATCGGTCGCGTTCTGCATCAGCTCACGCAAGAAAACTTTGGGACTGCTATAGAGATGATTCGATAAGATCTGAATCATGCCACTCAGATTGACCTGAAAACGATATTCATTGGATGCTGCCATCTTTTGCTCACCTTCCTCTGGTCCGACACAACAGAACTTCAACTTCATATGTGTACATACATTGTGTTAGACGAATTATAAAATATCAAATATGTAAATCTAAGACATTGGCATTCCACAACCCATCATGCCAAACGACCACGCCAAGCCGGCCCTGGTGGTAACCAAGACCGGCGTTAGATGAATATTCAGGCATACATCATATGTATAAGGCCTTCCCCTTTATTACCTCATTATGGATGGCAATGAAACGGGATATTGCATCCTTTTTACCACAATACAATGAACAAGAGAATGAGAAAACAAACCTGAGACCCGATTTTTCCGGACTTTAGGGGGGAAATGCCCTTTTCTCCGTGGGACTTTGGACCGAATAATATTTTTTACAATCCATTTGAACGATATTGTCCTGTTAAACGTATCATCATCAAATTAAGAACGGATGGTGAAGGCATATGATTGAAGTTCGCAGCATATCCAAACGATTCATGGAGCATCAGGCCCTGCGTGATGTCAGCTTCACGATTGAACAAGGCAGTGTGACCGGATTAATCGGCCCCAACGGCTCTGGTAAAACGACACTGATCCGCATTATGAATGGTGTCCTTGGGGCGACAAGCGGATCCGTAACGATTAACGGATTGGATCCCTCCACCCATGCGGAGAAGGTGCTGGCCATGTGCGGCACACTCACGGAACAGAGTGGACTGTATGAAAATATAAGCGGACGCGACAATCTCGTTTTCTTCGCAGATTCTTTTGGTATACAGCAGCATTCCAAACGAATTGACGAGCTGGTAGAGCTGTTCGAATTACAGGAGTATCAGCATCGCAAAGTGGGCACCTACAGCACAGGCATGAAGAAACGGCTGGGCCTAGCCCGTGTTCTGCTTCATCGCCCGTCCATTCTATTTCTGGATGAGCCGACTAATGGCCTGGACCCCGATGGGATTCAGATGGTACTCCGGATCATTCGCCGGTTGAACCGTGAAGAGAAGATGACCATTCTGGTCTCCTCTCACGTCCTGTCCCAACTCTCAGCCGTATGTGATCGATATATTTTCATGGAAAAGGGACGCAAGGTTGAAGAAGGCTCGGAGCAGGAGATTATACATCGTTATCTCACTGCGCCACAGCTTGAGGTAGAAGCCGTCCTGGCTGATGGATGGAGCGCGGCAGCTGAGTTTAATCCGGAGATCCTCTCGGCGGACAAAGCCATTTTCCAGCTCCAGTCCCGTGAGGAAATTCCCATGCTGCTCAGACAATTAACCACGAACGGACAAGTCTATCAGGCTCGCCTAATCGGCAGTGATCTGGAAAGCATCTATTTTGCCATCAGGGAGGCACACCATCATGAATAATCGTCAAGCCATAAAAGCACTGGTACGCAAAGATATTCGGGCCATCACAGCCAGCATTCAGCTATGGCTCCCCATGCTGATCGTTCCGCTCATTATCGGGGTTACCATGCCCGCCATACTCATATGGCTCGCTTCCCGAGTTGAACTTCGTTCCATGGGAAATATCGGATTCCTGCTCGACAGTCTCGATATCTTAAGCAGCTCAGGACAGATCCCGGAACTGGCCTCTATGGCTACAGACAACCATCGCATTGTCTATTATCTGGCCTTATATATGTTCGCACCTTTGTTTCTGATCATTCCGGTGATGGCCTCCAGCATTCTGACAGCGAACAGCTTCGCGGGGGAGAAGGAACGCAAGACGCTCGAAGGACTTCTCTTCACACCCATCAGCATGGACACCCTGTTCAAAGGCAAAGTACTGGCTGCTCTTATACCTTCCATACTACTGTCCTGGATTACCTTTCTCATCTATGGGATCATTGCCAATATTCTGATGTACCCCATGTTCGGAGCCATGATGTTCCCGAACTGGAATTGGATCCTTCTTGTGCTGTGGGTGGTTCCGTCATGCAGTCTTATGGTCATCCTCCTCAATGTGTTGATCTCCGCCAAAGTTCGTGGATTTCAGGAAGCTTATCAGCTGGGAGGACTTATCGTTATTCCTCTGCTGGCACTAATTGCTGGTCAGGCAAGTGGAATGCTGCTTATCAGCCCGGTATTGCTGCTGCTGATTGGAGCTGCGCTTCTGCTCATCAGCCTGGTCCTGCTTCGTCTGGTTTCACTCTGGAATAGTCGCCAGCAGCTGGCTGAGAGTCAGATCTAATCATGGTGACAGCAAGAGTGTATCCATTCAGATGGCGGCCGGATTGAGAAAACAAATACGAGAGGTTATGATAGGGAGACATGCACTTGGGGACGACGCAGAGAGGAATGGAACAAATGATGGAATACAGTCTGCTTCAGAAAATGAAATATGCACAGCAATTAACGGCACAGGAGAAGCATATTGTGGACCACATTTTGAACAATCCCGAAGTTGTTTTTGAATCTACGGCTCAAGAACTGGCTCAAGCCACCTATACAAGCTCATCAACCATTGTCCGTTTATGCAAAAAGCTGGGTACCCAAGGGTACCCAGACTTTCAATTAAAGCTTGCCCTCGATTATCAGCGGGCTCCTGCCACGCTTCCACCTTCGGATCATCCCTTTACCGAACTGGAGGATGTACATTCCGCGATGGATTCCGTCCCTTACCTTTATCATCAGGCATTGGAGGAAACACGCCGTCTGCTGAACGTTTCTGTGTTGCAGCGAATCGCAAATTGGGTGAAAGAATCCGGCCGGATTGATATCTACGGCAGTGATATGAACTACTACCTTGCACAGCAGGCCTGCACCAAGTGGAATGAACTGGGCATCTCCGCTATCGCGCACAACGGTCCGAATATGCATTATCTGAACACGATGAACCCCAATGTATCCACACTTTCCTTCGTCATCTCCCATACCGGGGAGAATCAGTCGATGGTTGATGCCGCCAAAATTCTGAACGGGAAAAACAAGAACGTCATTGCGATCACGGGTAATAACCATTCCAGCTTGTCCAGACAATCTACCGAAACTCTGCTCAGCTATGGCTACAATGAACAAATGAGGCTTTCCAAAATGTCCTCTATGGTTTCTGTACTTTACATCTTCGATATCTTGTACATGAGCAGCATTCGTGACAGCTATTAAACCCGATCGGCAGCAAAGACAATCCCCGCATCCTTGCGCGCTTCTGCCAATATGTTCATCACAGATTGACTGTGGCTAAGGAGCTCATAACATTTCGTGTAATCCTTATTGATATAGATATTTCTAAAGGCTTCCCATTCGTAATAAAGCCAGTTTGACTGTGCCTGCACGTTGATGATCTCCAAGGGCTCCTGCCCAATCTGGAGCCTGATTTCCTGGCATCCGTTGGCTCCTCCCACAACTTGAATATATCCCTTCTCCCCCTGAATCAGGACAAAATTCATGCTGCTTGTATCTTTGCATCCCACACACTCCGCAATAAACTCGGGATACTTCAGAACCACCACCCCTGATGTATCAATTCCATTGACGTGCTGGTTGGCCGTATAGGATACGGTTTCCGGGCTGCCAAACATCTTCATGACAAAATGAAGGTTGTAGATGTTGATGTCCATCAGTGCACCACCGGAGAATTCGGGGTTAAATACATTCGGTGTCTCCCCGGCAAGCAGCTGATTGTATTTACTCGAATACTGGCTGTAATTGCACTGAATGAACCGGATATTCCCCAGTTTGGACAGCTGCTCCTTCACCTTGTTGTAGTTAGGAAGATGTATGTTTGAGATCGCCTCAAACAGGAACAGATTTTTTTCCCGGGCCAGCTCAATCAGCGTTTGGGCTTCCAATACCGTTGATGTAAATGGTTTTTCACAGACGACATGCTTGCCATGTTGAAGCGCCTGATAGGCCTGCTCATAATGCATGCTGTTGGGTGATGCGATATAAATAAAGTCCACATTCGGGTCAGCATAGAGTTCGTTCAGATCCGTGTAGATGGTCTGCACTCCATATTTGTCTGCAAGTGGCTCTGCTGTTTCCCTTTTCCGAGAGTAAATGGCTGTACATTTCACTCCATCCACTTCGTTGATTGCCGATAAAATGGCATCCACAATAAATCCTGTCCCAATCGTTGCTATATTCATCATTGTGACACTCCTCTTCTTTATTTTTATCCATTCATTTGGCCTTTTTCGCGGCTTCGACTCCATCATGCAAAATGTCCAGTACATATAAAACCTCATGATCCTTGACGGGCTTCTCACCGTGATGACGGATCGCATCAAGCAATTTCTCATATAACATGCCATAGTCCGTCACTTCAGACGGTACGTTCTCCGTATGGGACTCCCCTTTCTCGTCCACATAACTCAACGTTCCCCAATTCGTTTCGGGTTCAATGTCATAGGATACCGATGTTGGTCCGACTCCATTTTTTGATTGATGACCACTGCTGTACTTCACAAAACTGCCCCGGTCTCCGTGTATGATAAACTTCGGATGTTCGATCTTGACAAGCAGGCTGCACTTTATGGTCGCTTTCATCCGGCCGTACCGGAAATCAATATCGATATAGTCATCCGATTCCCCAGGCGCCACCAGACTTCGGACATCATAATCAATCCGGTCTGCTTCACCGTATAACGATATTAGCTGATCAATGGTATGCACCGCCAAACCATGCAATAACCCAAATCCTTTGCGACTGTACTGCGGATGAAAATAATCATAGTGGGACTGGATCTCCACAATATTGCCCAGCTTGCCGCTCTCGATCACTTTTTTCAAAGTAAGAAAGTCCCCATCATACCTGCGGTTCTGGTTCGCCATCGCGATAAGATGTTTACGTTCCGCCAGTTCAAAAATCTCCTTGGCTTCAGCCGAAGTTGAGGCAAACGGCTTCTCGACCAAAACATGTTTGCCATGTTCCAATGCCAATTTGGCATATTCAACATGACTGTCCACATGAGTCGCAACGACAATCAGTTCGATATCTGGATCATGCAGTATATCATTAAGAACTGTAGTAAACGCAATCTCCGGATAATAGCCCTCTCGCTCCGTGTCACCCACCCGGTCTTCCTCACGTCGGTAGATTGTCTTCACCTGGATCTGCTCTCTTCTCTCCAGATAAGGCAGATGATAATTCACTACGGCATTTCCAAATCCAATGATAGCGATCTTCAACATATGGAATCACTCCTCTACTTTGGTTAAGCGCAATGTTATCATGCAGCAGACTCGTGGTGAACGCTTTGGAGAAGGAATGGCCGCAACATTCGAAAATGGATTCAAGGCTTGGGATAGTGTGAAATTCAATTTCAAACTGTGGGCCTCGGGCAGCTGAGATATAACAATTTTTCCCTAGTTTACCGATATAATTTAAGAAATGAACTACATACATATGGATGAAGGGTGTCGATGAAGACATGAGCAAATGGTTTACAGGCATGCAGCGCAAGATCAGTACTTTCCTGTTGTTTACACTGATCACTGCAGCAATGTTGGGTGGGGGTAATGCAGCACAGGCAGCTTCCCTCAATCAATCTACTGTGTATTACGATTCGGACGGTGTATTGTACAAAGTATCCGGGGATGGCAGCAATACGACAGAAGTTTTACTTGATTTTCAGGGTGTGGACCTTGTAGCAGCAGGTTCTCACCTCTACTACACTTCTTCTGAAACTTCCACAACACTGCTTCGGGTCCCCAATGACGGATCGCGCGATACCGCCGAGACGTTTGCAACCGACGTTCTGCGTTACGATACGGATAACGGATTCATATATTACATGGATGCGAAAGGTTCGATCTATCGTGCGAGTGGTGATGGTGAGCCAACTTCCGTTAAAAAGATTGCAGACAAAGCAGATACGGATTTCCCGCTGCTCGCTGTCATTAAGGGCCGCGTTTATTACAACGCCCTCGTTAACGGCAATACCTGGATCGTCTCCAAAGCTACAAATGGCAGCGGAACGGTACAACGGATTGCTGAAGGCGCAGTGGAAAGCACTTATTTTATGAATCCGGCAAAAAACAAATTGCAACTGATGGTTAACACCAATCCTTATGAAACCTACTACTCCACCAATGCAGTGGTCATGTACACCGTGAACTACAGTACAGGCAAGGCGAGTGCTGTAAATCCAAAAGCCAAACTGGACGTGAATGCAGTATATTCCGGTGGCTGGAGCAGCTCGTTTTACGTATACAACAAAGGAATCAGCCTGGACAGCAACAAGGATTACAACTACGCAACAGGCAAAGCTTTTGCCCTTACTACTTCAGGTAAGACATTCCAGCTTCATAGCAAAAGCATCCGGGAAGTAAGTGCACTTGGCACAGACAAGGCAGTTATCATTGATGCAGGTAAAAAAGCGTACGCAAAAACCGTATCTGGCAGCAAGGTTACCAAAACGACCAATCTAAATTTGAGTAATGTCAATTACGTTGCGGATCAGCTGACCAATGGCACAGCAACACTTGCCTACATTTCTGGCGACAATGGCCTCTACGCCGTAAGTTCGACGCTCAAAGTAACCAAACTGGTCGGGGATGAATGGGACACCTTCCATTTCAGAGATGACGTTCCAGGCATCTTCTACATTAACGCGAAAGACCTCTATCGTTTGTATTATATCCAGGCGAATGGCTCAGGTAATAAAGTGTTAGGCGAAGTATTCCTGGACGACATTCTGTTGGTAACACCCAACTAAATTTCTTATTAAATAAAGAGGATTACCTTGCAGCCCTGCGGCTCCCGGTATCCTCTTTTTATATGTTTACAACTATTTTTGAAAAACGTCTTCCATATGAGAATGATAATTGTTATCATTAAGAAAATGAGACAAAAGGATGGTCCGTATGAATGAACAGCTTCCCTTCATTTCTGAAACGTCAACTCTACCACTCCTCTCTTCCATGTGCCGCATACGCCGTGAGGAGAATTTCCGTGTGCATGGCAAGACGGTTTCCCGGCCTATGCTGTGTCTTGTTTTGCAAGGAGAAGGTGTCCTGATTCTTAATGATCAAATACATAAAGCCCGCGCCTATCAACTATTTGTACTGGAAAAGGGAACCACGATTGAGGCTGCCTCCCGCTCCGGTATTACGGAGTGTATTCTCCTATCGATGAACACGGTCCAGTTGAAGCAAGTACGTGGTGAATGGAAGATGATTTCTGATCCCTGCCTACCCTTCCAATGGTCAACGGGTCCTATGCCTGTTCGTCATGAGCAGCAGATGGTCGCGCGCATGGAACAATTATATACGGCCTATCAGGGCGTTCAGCAGGAACATTTTATCAATATACACACTCAGCTCCACGAATTGTTACAGTACATTTCCGAGAATCGTCTAGAAGCGAATCATGAGAAGGTTGACCCTGCCCTAGAGCGAAGCATTATGTATATGCACCGATTCATGGGTGAAGGCATAAGTATGGACCAGCTGGCCAAGATCGCCGGCCTGACTCCGAGCTCATACTCTCGCAGCTTCAAGAAGGCCAAAGACATGTCACCAACAGATTACCTGAATCGACTGCGAATTGAAGAAGCCAAACAACAATTGCAGCAGGATCCATGTTCCATCAAAGATGTCGCTGAATCTGTAGGTTATGGCAATGAGTATTATTTTAATCGCAAATTTAAACAAGCCGTCGGTATCTCACCCAGTATATATATGAAGAGAGAACAATTACGAGTAGCAACGGCTTCCGTTCTGGGCCTGGAAGATAACTTGTCTTCCCTAGGGCTAGAAGCGATTGCGACGCTAAACGGATTCACAGATCAGGAACTGAGCGAGAACGAACAACAGCATAAGCTGACACTGCAATTCAACAAGCTTCGCCAATCGAAGCCTGATCTGATTATTGCAGACTCACATCATGAACCCTATTACGATAAACTGAAAAGTATTGCGCCAACCGTCGTCCTTGAGCCTGTTCAGGACTGGAAACAAATTCATTCCCGTATTGCCGAGCTGGTTGGACGGGAAAAACAGGCCTTGGATCATTTCAAACAGCTTGAATTCAGAACGCTGGATGTGGTCAAACGTCTGCAACAGTTTTTTGACCATGAACGAGTTACACTTGTGGAGGTTAAGCCTCCCATGATCCGGCTGCAGGGTACAATCAATCATCCCCTGAGTCATTTGTTGTATACCGAATTGGGGCTGCAACCTGCACAGATTGCTCCGCCAGAACACCAGTGGGTCGATTACCCTGCTGAGCGCATCCCTTTGCTGGATACGGATCACTTGTTCATTCATCGTCTCTCCATGCATCCAGCCAGCGAAAAATTGCTGCGGCGGTTAAAACAGACGTCTTCATGGAATCGTTCGCCTGCTGTACTTGGTGGCAATGTTCATGATATTTCAAGTTGGCTGATGATGAGCTGGACACCTTCGGGACGTCACCGGATTATGGATGAACTTATACACATTGCAGAGCAGCACGCGGCCCTCTCTCATGCCGGACTGATCGGGCAATTCTAATGCATTTGGAACAAAATCTGATTTTTTTCTTCATTATAAATACACAGCAAAAAGGCGCCTCCATCAGGAGAGCGCCTTTTGGGTTCTACTTAAGAGTTATCTTGAATCTCTTCCCGCGGAACCAGTTTATAGATTTCTTCATCTTCCATGGTGTCGATCAGTCGGTCCAGCCATTTGTAATATGCTTCCGCTTGCAACACTTTATTTTTGTCTACTTTTAGAATGTGAAGAAGTTCGGCATCTGCTTGCTCGTCCAGGTCTTTAATCAAACGATTCAGTTCCTCCACGGACTTGCGCAGCACCTGAAGGTTACTCTCCACAGCTTTTCTCCATTTAATCGCAAAATAATCCGTAAACGTCTGATGCCAGTCATACTCCACTTCATATAGGTCTTTCCGAGAGCCCTTGCTCCATACCTTATTTACCATTTTCAGATCCAGCAGTGTACGTACGCCGGTACTCATGCTCGTTTTGCTCATTTCCATTTCCCGGCCCATATCGTCAAGGGTCATTGGTTTGTCTGCAAAAAAAAGCAATCCATATAAGTGTCCCGTGGACAGCGTAACGCCGTATAGATCCATATTACGTCCGATAGCTTCAATGACGCGTTTACGGATTCTAAGAACGGTTGCCTGCTGTTCTTCTTGTAAATGGTCCAAGCCCATGCTTGCAACCTCCATTCTGAACATTCCCAGTCTTGGCACAAATAATTGCAACCATACAAGATCCTGCTTACATGGGAAAGCATCCGGCCGGACATCCTATATGCCAGAGGGCTTTCGTTCACCCAATGTATGAAAATGGAACCTTACCAGGTTGCATCTGCCTACGACTATCTTTAACCAAAAAACAGCTTAAATTAGCTCATTGTCTATTGTAGGAAAAGCAATATCAAATGTAAAGCAGCCTTATTAGGCAGAATAAGGAGTAAAAGAGAGCATTCGGACGTAAAACTTTGTACAGTTTTTACTGTACAAACATTATGTACTGTTTATTCAGTTGATATACTGGTTAAGTATTGATACAATACAAAACGTTACCCAGAAAGACGGGAAGCGAAGCAACAATTACCGGATTTCGTGGCTGGGCGCACAAGTGTATGGGCTTGTGGTTGCTGAAAGCCGTTCGAAGTGCACAACACATCAGAAGGGGTGAAAACATGACCATACTTGAAGTAAAAAATGTAAGTAAACTGTTTGGCCCCCAAACCGAGCAAGGTCTGCAATTACTGGAGCAAGGTTGGGGAAAAGAAAAGTTGGCCAAAGAAAAACAGATAACGGTTGGTGTCAACCGGGTCAACATGGAAATTAAGCAAGGTGAGATTTTTGTCATCATGGGACTTTCAGGAAGTGGTAAATCCACACTGGTTCGAATGTTCAATCGACTGATTGAACCAACATCCGGTGAAATTCTCGTTCACGGCAAGGATCTACGTAAAATGAACAAAGAACAATTGCGCGAAGTACGCCGGAAAACAATCAGCATGGTATTCCAAAAATTTGCGTTGTTCCCGCACCGTACCGTTCTTGATAATGTGGAGTATGGACTTGAAGTCCAAAAGGTGGACAAAGCTGTTCGCCGGGAAAAAGCGAAAACCTCACTTGAACTGGTTGGCCTAAAAGGCTGGGAAGATAAGATGCCAGATGAACTGAGTGGTGGTATGCAGCAGCGTGTCGGCTTGGCTCGTGCGCTTGCCAATGACCCGGAAGTACTTTTGATGGATGAAGCGTTCAGCGCACTAGATCCACTGATCCGCCGGGATATGCAGGATGAACTGATTGAGCTTCAGGATAAAATGAAAAAGACGATTATTTTCATTACCCATGACTTGGACGAAGCGCTGCGCATCGGTGATCGTATTGCCCTCATGAAGGACGGCGCTGTCGTGCAGATCGGTACTCCGGAAGAAATTATGATTCAACCGGCCAACTCTTATGTGGCCCGCTTCGTCGAAGACGTGGATTTGTCTAAAGTCCTCACTGCATCACATGTTATGCGGCGCCCTGAAACAATTACGCTTGACCGTGGTCCTCGTGTTGCCCTCGAATTAATGCGCGAACGTGGTATTTCCAACCTGTTTGTCATTGACCGTTCGAAGAAATTGCTTGGTGTCATTACAGCAGATGATGCGTCCCGTGCGATGCGTGAAAATAAAGTATTGAACGACATTCTGATCACGGACGGGCCGACTGTAGCGCCTGAGACCCTGATTCATGAATTGTTCGAAATGGTAAGTTCAGCCCATGTGCCTCTCGCTGTTGTAGGTGAGAATGGCCGTCTGCAAGGTGTTATCGTCCGCGGTGCCCTTCTGGGTGCGCTTAGCGGTGAAGTTGCAGTAAAGGAGGAACTTGTAAATGATTCCCAAAATACCACTAGCATCGTGGATTGAATCCATCGTTGACTGGATGAGCTCATCGCTCTCCGGATTGTTTAATGTAATCTCTGTTGTTATTCAGGAAGTGGTCGGATTCTTCTCCGGGCTGTTCATGCTGCCCCATCCACTCCTGTTCATTGCGATACTGGGTGTTCTAGCGTTCCTCGTGGGTCGCCTCCCATTGACACTATTTACGGTTATCGGATTCTTGCTCGTGGATAACTTGGGATACTGGTCCCAATCTATGGACACACTCGGTCTGGTTATCACTTCAGGACTGATCTCCATTCTGATTGGTGTTCCGGTCGGAATCTGGCTGGCATACAGCAAAACTGCAGCACGCATTATTACACCGCTGCTTGACTTCATGCAGACAATGCCTGCATTTGTCTACTTGCTGCCTGCGGTTACATTCTTTAGCCTTGGTGTTGTTCCAGGTGTTATCGCCTCCGTTATCTTTGCGATTCCGCCAACCATTCGTCTGACTCATCTGGGTATCAAACAGGTTTCTGGCGAACTGGTTGAAGCCGCTGATGCATTTGGTTCGACTTCCATGCAAAAACTGTTCAAAGTACAGCTTCCACTCGCCTTACCTACCGTCATGTCAGGTATCAACCAAACGATTATGCTGTCGCTGTCCATGGTTGTCATTGCATCCATGATCGGTGCACAGGGTATTGGTGCGGAAGTATATCGTGCGGTAACGCAGCTTCAGATTGGTAAAGGTTTTGAAGCGGGTCTGGCTGTCGTGGTACTCGCGATTGTACTCGACCGTTTCACGCAAAACCTGTTTATGCCTGGTCGGAAAAAGACCTCTCGTGTATCTTCTAAACAGAAAGCGTGGATTACCGCAGCAGCTACACTCGTCGTGCTGGTTGCCGGTTTCTCCCAATACTTCACGGGCGGGACTACTTCTGCTGGCGGTAACAACACAGCAGCCAATGCTGTAGGTGAAGAAGTCAATTATCAGATCATTGGTATTGACCCAGGTGCAGGGATCATGAAATCTGCTGCTAAAGCGATCGAAGACTATAAATTGACTGACTGGACTCTTATTGAAGGCTCTGGTGCGGCCATGACGGCTACGCTGGACAAAGCGATTAAAAATGAGGAACCAATCATTATTACAGGTTGGACTCCGCACTGGATGTTCAACAAATATGATCTAAAATATCTGGAAGACCCTGAGAAATCTTTCGGTGATGCGGAAGAAATTCATACGATTGCACGTAAAGGTCTGAAGGAAGATCATCCTGTTGCTTACGAATTCCTGTCCCGTTTCCAATGGACGTCGGATCAAATGGGTGAAATGATGACTGCTATTCAGGATGGCACGTCTCCTGAGCAAGCTGCCGAAGACTACGCTGAGAAACATGCAGATCAGATTAACGAATGGATCAAAGGTCTGACCCCTGTTAACGGCGACACATTTAAACTCAGCTATGTTGCTTGGGATTCCGAAATCGCCAGCACCAACCTGCTGAAATATGTGATGGAAAACAAACTGGGCTATAAAGTTAATGCTCTGCAGGTAGAAGCCGGACCGATGTGGACAGGTGTTGCCTCAGGCGACGTAGATGCTTCTCCAGCAGCTTGGCTGCCGCTCACGCACGCTGACTACTGGGAACGTTACAAAGACCAGGTGGATGATCTCGGAGCCAACATGACAGGTGTACGTACTGGTCTCGTTGTTCCTTCATACATGACGGACGTGAATTCGATTGAAGATCTGGAAACCGGTGCTGCTTCCTCCGCGCCAACAGCTAATGCCAATGTAGGCGATGAAGTGAACCATCAGATCATCGGTATCGATCCTGGTGCCGGCATTATGAAATCCACAGCAAGTGCAATTGAACATTACGGTCTGTCCAACTGGAACCTCGTTGAAGGTTCCGGTGCGGCCATGACAGCTACACTCGATAAAGCCTTCAAAAATGAAGAGCCCATTATCATTACAGGCTGGACACCACACTGGATGTTCAATCAATATGACCTGAAGTATCTGGACGATCCCGACAAGGTGTTCGGTGATGCTGAAGAGATTCACACCATTGCACGCAAGGGTCTGAAAGAGGATCAACCTGTTGCCTATGAATTCCTGTCCCGTTTCCAATGGACCTCGGAAGACATGGGCGAGATGATGATCTCCATCCAAGGTGGCACTTCACCAGAACAGGCAGCTAAGGATTATGCTGAAAAACATGCAGATCAAATTAGCGAATGGACTAAAGGTTTGACGCCTGTTAATGGTAAAACCCTACGTCTCGGTTATGTTGCATGGGACTCGGAAATTGCAAGCACCAACCTGCTAAAATACGTGCTTGAGACGGAACTGGGTTATACCGTCAGTGCCCTGCAAGTCGAAGCTGGTCCGATGTGGACCGGGGTAGCCACAGGTGATGTTGATGCTTCACCCGCTGCATGGCTTCCGCTCACCCATGCAGACTACTGGGATAAATATAAAGATCAGATCGACGATCTGGGTGCCAACATGACAGGTGTCAAAACCGGACTTGTTGTGCCTGCGTATATGGATGTTCAATCCATTAACGATTTAAAAGATAATTAAACCAGATCGAGATGAATCAACCTCAATTTGGAAAAAAGACCACCGAATTTTTCGGTGGTCTTTTTTATATACTGTTTTTTTCTGGAATTGGAGTAAGCTGACTTCATTAAGGCTAGATCTCATATCATATGAGATGTACTTCTAATGGAGCTATGTAGGTATACTTTGAACTGAACAACTGCCTTATCCGATAAGTAACAATAACACACCAATTGTAATGAGTACTACACCCAAAATGCCATAGACTACCCTTGCTGCCTGTCGCCCAATCGTTTTCACGAAAAGTCCTGCCTGAAAGGTACTCATGAACCAATCCCAATTTTTCATACCGCCCAGCATGCTGAAAATCCCTGCGATTATGGCAACCAATGCAAGCAAGATCGGTTGATCCTGCATATCATCACCCCTTCCAATATAATCCTGTTTACTATACTCGCTCATGGTGAAAATGAACAGTAATTAAATAGTAAAAAAACGGCTTACAGATTGTGATCTGCAAGCCGTTGAATCGAGTGCCAGAAGTTAAACTCATCGGGGTTTGTAGGGATTTAAACAAACCTGATTTGTTTCTACTTGGGAAGCATAACTTCTTTAATACGGATTCTAGTTATAGCTCACTTGCCGACATCAGCAGCGTCACCACTTCTGCACGGGTTGCATTCACAAGCGGATTAAACATGTTATTGCCTGTGCCCTTAATCAATCCAGCTTCATAGGCTGCTGCAATGTAAGGAACTGCCCATGCCGAAACTTGATTTGCATCTGTGAAACTTAACGTTGCATTGGATTCGATCGGAAGTCCCAGCGCTCTTACCAGCATGACTGTCATTTCCACACGTGATACTTTGCCTGATGCACGGAATGTCTCATCGGTATATCCGCTGATAATGCCTTGCTCAACCGCCTGAGCTATAAACGATTGTGCCCACGCCGGGATTTTATCAGCATCCTTGAACGTTAACGCCTTGCTGCTGGCTGGAAGCTCGAATGCTCTTGCAAGCATTACTCCAAATTCAGCACGTGTAGCCGGAGCATTAGGACGGAAATTACCGTCTGCATATCCGTTTACAATTCCCCGGGAAATGGCCTGCTCAATTGCAGCAGCTGCCCAGTGATTACCGATATCCTTGAGAATGACACCCGGATTCGGCGTTGTCGTTCCACCATTACCATTACCCGGAATGGATGGCGTTGTTGGTGTCGTTGGATTGGTCGGATTGGTTGGTGTTACCGGCGTTGTTGGTGTCGTTGTGCCTCCACCACTATTGCCACTGCCCGGATTGCTGCCATTGTTGCCACCGCCATTCCCAGGATTGCTTCCATTTCCGTCAACCGGAAGCGGTGATCCTTTCAGATCCGTACTGCGTCCTTCTGTTGTCTGATTAACTACACCCACTCGATCCAGATGCTCATGGAAGATCTCATAGTCTACCAAGTTGAGTTCGTAGAATCGGTTGTCATCCTTCGCTGCTCTCATGGAGCGGTAGAAGTCTCCACCATTCGCCATAAAGGAGTTGGTTGCCACGATATAATATCCGTTTGGATCAATATCCGTATACTTGCCATCCGCATTTTTGATTTGCACTTTCACTACGCGTTGACCCTCTTGCGTCACGGTATTGGTCGCAGAATCCATTTTCTCGCCCGGTTTGGTCGAATCATAGTAGAAGCGCATGCCCGACACTTGCGGGAAGCGTCCTTCTCCTGTTTCCACACCACTCACACCATTTTCGAGAGCAGCTGTAATTTCCTTACCTGTCATTTTCAGTGCAGATAGATTGTTACCGAATGGCATAACGGTGAGCAGATCGCCCAACGTAATGTCACCTTTCTGGAACGATGCCCGGATACCGCCGCCGTTTTGGATGGCCACATATCCTTTCACATCGTTTTCCTTGACGATGGATTTTACTTTTTCCAGCATACCATCTGTCATCAGGTTACCCAGATTGGTTTCCTGCTTACGCACGTTACCACGTTCTCCATCGAGCAGGACGTTCGTTTTGCCGATGACTTCTTTCTTGAAATCTTCCAGCAGTGGTGCATATTCGGCCAGCTTGGCTTTTGCTGCCGGATCATCTTGATATACATATTTACCCGCGGAATCCTTGGCATCCAGGCTCAGCAATTTGCCGTTCCACGTTTTCAACGCACCCTGTGCATCGAACGTGACATCCAATTGACCCAGGGATACATCATATTCTCCCGTTTGGACAACTAAAGTTGGGTTTGTATGAGTATTGACCTCAACGGGCTCGCTTAGAATCGTATGGGAGTGACCACCCACTACAATGTCGATGCCTTCCACGGCTTCTGCCAGCTTCAGGTCTTCCGAGTACCCCAGATGGGTCAGTGCAATAATTTTGTTAATGCCTTCTTGCTCGAGCATGGCAACTGTCGCTTGTGCACTTGCAATGTAGTTTTCAAATTTCAGATCATCTCCCGGTGAGGACAGGGATACGGTATCTGTAGTCGTTAAACCGAAGATTCCCACCTTCTCGCCGTCTACTTCGGTAATGATAGCCGGATAGATCTCAGCATTCTCAGCTGGTTGACCAATGACGCCCTTGTTGTACACACTACCCAGGTTGGTATCCTTCGTAAAGTCGATATTGGCACTTACGAATGGGAACTCCGCTTTTTCAATGAATTCCTTCAGCACGCTTGTGCCTTTATCAAACTCATGGTTACCAAAGGTCATTGCGTCATATCCAATCATATTCATGAATTCCAGATCCGCTTGACCATTAAAAAGATTGAAATACAGGGTTCCAGAGAACACGTCCCCGGCATCCAGCACCAAGGTGTTATCGTTGCGTGTTTCTTTGATCGCCGTTACGCGGCGCGGAATGTTATCCAAGTGCGCATGTGTGTCATTGGTATGCAATACACGAAGGTTGAAGTCACCTTCCTCTGCGTTACTTCCAATGCTCAGCTGTGCAAGCAGTGGATCATGGTCACTGACGCGTCCATCAGCTGTTTCAAAATCCGCATTTACATGCACCACTTCAATGGCTGCTGTTTCAGACAGATTTTTGCTCACCAAAATGTGGTCCAGTGTTTGAGAATTACCGTCATAGATGTAGGAATAGCGTTTATTTTCTGGCAGCTTATTCACCAGATTGTCCAGTTCGTTGCCTTCAATGATATTCAAAGTCTTGGAGAACTGGAAGTCATTGAAATCCCCAAGTACAGCTACATTAACGTTAGGATCTTTATCTAAAAGTTCTTTCACAAAACCATTCACTGCCGCTGCCTGTCTGGCACGCTGAATTTCACTGCTTCGTGTCGCAGGCTGAATACTACCGTAAGGTTTCAGATCGCCACCTTTGGAATTCAGGTGATTCGCGATCACGACCACTCGTTCTCCATTAAATTCGAACTCTGCTGCAAGAGGTTTACGTGAGCTGGCAAATGCATCGTTTGTTGGATCAATACGCCCTGGATTCAGGGACAGCGTTCCATCCGATTCCACTTGGATTCCTGTTGCAGCATCTCCCTTAGTTCCTTCTTTCAAAGAAACTCGCGCCTCGTTGTACAGGAATCCTACACGAATGTTGGCACCCGGAGCCCCGCCATCCAGATTGTTTACCGGAGCAATATCCGTGTACTTATAAGTAGGACCACCATTACTAGCAATTGCATCAATTAATGTCTGGAAGCTCGCATCCGCAGCAGTTGTCCCGCTGTCGGTAGCTCCATCGTTATCCTGTACTTCCATGATACCGATAACATCAGGATTTTTGAGGTTGTTAACCACAATACCTCCGATTTTCACTGCTCTTGCAGCGTCCTTCTGACTGAAATTCTCTACGTTGAAGGTTGCAATCGTCAGTTTATCATCAGCTTGCTCAATGACCGTTGTTGCCTGTTTTAGGTCACTCGAAATAATTGCCGGCAAATTCCCTTCCGGAGCTACCTTATAATTGCCGTTAGCGTAAGTCATCACACCTCTGACAGAATCCGCGAGCTTGTCCCCCGTTTTAACGGCCTGAGTAGGCTTTTTATTGATAAACAACCGCTGTGGATTCAGGGAGCTCTCGAATGGTTCCGCACCATCTCCAGTCAGAATGACGCCTCCTGCTGGCGTTCGTAACGGATTGTTTTCACCATTATCTACTACAACTGCCAGTCCTGGTTCACTGGAATACGGGCCGATAATCGTAGCTTGATCAAGCTGAACTCTCATGCCTTCCAAACTCTCGTAAAAGTCGATTGCATCCACTTCCGGATTAAACTCACCAAACTGATCAGAATCAATTACGGTAGGGATCATTCGGCCATTTTTCCCGAGGACAACAGGTTCAGGCAGCGTCTGATGTTCACCTTCAACCGTAATCGCTGTAGCCACAATTTCAGTCGTCGCCAGCTCGGTCGTTGCTGTCTCATATTCCTTCACTTGACCAGATACGCTGACTTTGCTGCCTACCGCCATGCCATGAGTGGATTTATAAATAAGGATACCCTCAGATGTTTTTACGTCGTCATCTTCCATGCCAGGAATCTCCTGCATATAGAACGAACTTGCATTGACAACATGAGTCACAATACCTTCAACATTTTGCACAGCCAGACCATCATACAGGGAGTTATGAGATGCTCCTTGTATATCGTGAATTCTCAGGTTGTCCAGCTCCTGAAGAACGGTGTACGTAAAGCTATATACATCACTTGTGTTTCCGCCTGAGACGGCAATCGCTTTAACAACCGTATCTTCGTCTACTGTAATCGGGCCACTATAGAGTGTAGATGTTTGGGTTGGTTCTGTTCCATCAACCGTGTAATAAATTTCAGCTCCTGCTGTTGGTGAGGATAGAGTCACGGTTGATCCTTTGACAATACCACCGGACGGGGCACTGGCCGTTACGGAGAGCAAATTTTCGACAACATCTGCTGCTGTACGTGGAATCAGCTCAAGGCCATAGCTTGTGTGATACGTCATGACGCCTGTCACTTTTTCGTATGTTTTGCCTGCTGCAAGTGCTGTTGGACTATTTTTCGCATAGATCGTGATTTCTGCACCATCGGCATCTGTCGCATAAAAGGTAGAACTGCTGCTTCTTGTCACTGTGACTTCATTCACTTCGACAAGCATCCCCTCAAAAATACCGCCTGCGCCCTTGCCTCCGCCCTCAGCCGGCATGAAGTCTTTGGATGTCAGCGTGATCGGTGTTGGAATTTCTTGATTCTTGTCCAGAATTTTGATGTAACCTCCCGGGAACCCGGCCTTTTCTTTCTCTATCTGGAGCAAACCGTTATAAATAGTGAGTGGGCCATACGCTTCAATACGGTCTCCCGGCTCTACTGTGGAATCCGTTCCACGAACGACGATTCCGGCATTCTCATCCTGAATATACAGATTGGCCATGCCTCCAGACTCTTCCCGGTAGGTCACAATCCCTTGAACGGTAACCGGGGTGTTCTCCGATTGGTTTCTGGCACTGGAGATGGAGATTGGCGTATTATCCACGATCGCATATTCAAAATTGGTAACATCACTATTTTCTAGCCCGTCTTTTGCTGCATAGGTTTCAATATAAGTTGCATCATTTACTGTAATGGGAACGGTGTATGGGAGATAGTCGGTGTCATCATTTTGCTTGTAGTAGACTGCAGCACCAACTGTGGTTGTTGCAAGAGTAACCTTTGTTCCAGCTGGAACCATACCTGAGGAGGGATTAGCGGTAACGTTTGCCACTTTGGTTTCAGGCGTGTCATCGATCAGTTGGAAGGTGGTTGAGGTAATAGAGCGGATCCCTTTGGAACTAAAGTATTGAGACAACGTGCCATTGTTAATACGAACTTTGGTTTTATACAAGGAAGGATTGCTTTGTAGTCCGAAAATGCTTCGGGGAGCAGATGTAGGCACCTGAACAGGCATCATCTTGCTGATATTGGTTTCTTCAGGGCTATCTGCAATTGCAAAATTAGTATCCAGTGTAAATGGTGAATTCAGATTTACGTTTGGACCATTACTAAACGTTCCTACGACATAACCTTCCACCGTGGCGGATGAGTCATTTGATTCCATAGCCAGTGCCTGAGCAACCGTTAACGGCTCGTCCGCAGCAGCTGCTTTGCTGCTAAATAATCCAGCCGGAATAGCCCCTGTGATCAGCAGTACCATGGCTAAGAATAATCTGAGCCAACTCCTTATTCGCTTACTATGCATCCTTTTCCTACCCCCATGTTTCGAATTTTCAATCATTTGTTCAAAGAGCTTGTACATTGGTTCAAATATAAGATAACTGAACTCTTTTATGATGTAAATCATATTCTTGTCGTTTGATATAAATTAGTACATACACTTCACACACTTTTAATGAATATTGGTTTAAAATCAATTATAGGACCAGTTTTTGATGAAAAACATGACTTTACTACTCTATTAAATCATAAACTCATGCATATTTAACTAATATAAGTTAGGTATTCTTACATTGTATTTCAATCAAATATCTTTCTCGACATAAACTGATAACATTTTAATTTTAAAAAGGGGTAACCCGAACCTTGATCATCCTTTTAGACACAGCAAAACGATGCGACGTTCCATCAAGAGCGCCGCATACGCTGTGTTGTTATATAAAACTTCGATACTGTACCTAACGGATGATCCCGTTTGATTACTACACTTTTTCTTATTTCTTCACCGTACTGTTATACTGGGCAATCTTGTCTGTGATTTGTTTCGCAGCTGCATCGAGTGCTTCTTGCGGTGTACCTTGTCCGTTTAGTACGGTTTCAATCGCTCCTTCGACAAGTTGTCGAGCTTCCGGGAATACGCCCATTACAGCCCCGGATGTTGCTGTCGAATCAGCGGAAGCGTGCAATTGGTCGACTGCTGTCTGGAATTGCGGGTACTTCGCCATATTATCCTTTAATACTTGCTGATCGTAGGCTGCTGTCGTAATTGGGAAATATCCTGTCGCAACACTCCAGTTGGCTTGTACTTCAGGTGTCGCCAAGTATTTGATGAATTCCCAAGCCGCTTGCTGCTGTGCTTCCGACTTGTTGTTCATGATGTACAAGCTTGCACCACCTACAACCACGCCGCCTTCTTTGGCATCTGCCGGACGAGGCAGGAAGCCTGTTCCCAGCTCAAACTTGCCACCAGCACCTTCTACAATTTTGCGCAATCCAGCTGTTGAATCCAGTGTCATACCGATTTGCTCTGCGGTAAATGCCGCCGTTGTATCATCTGTGCTGCGACCCAGATTGGAGAGTGTCTTCTCATCAATCATCTTTTTCCACCATGTCAGCGTCTTCACACCCGCTTCGGAATTCAAGAGAGATTCCGTCGCAGCGCCATCTCTTCCGTTGCCATTGTTTACATAATCTGCATTCTGGTTTGCGAAGAACTGCTCCATGAACCAGCCGTAAATTGCCATGGATGCACCCGGCTTACCGTCTTTCGCCAGCGCTTTCGCTGCTTGTTCAAACTCTTCATATGTTTTTGGTGGATTCTCTGGATCAAGACCTGCTGCCTTAAACATATCCTTGTTGTAGTACAGAATAGGATTCGATGTGTTGAAAGGCATGGCGTTCAATTTGCCATCAATCGTGTAATAACGGATGATATTCGGCTCCAGTTGGGATAGGTCGAACTTGTCTTTGTCGATAAAATTCTGTACTGGTGTGATCATGCCCGAATCGATCATAAACTTGCTGCCGATCTCGTATACCTGGATGATGTCTGGACCGCTGTCCGATCCCATGGATGCTTTCAGCTTGTTTAGACTCTCATCGTATTTCCCTTGATAGATTGCTTTTACCTGAATATCCGGATGACTTGCATTGAAATCGGAAGCGAGCTGGTTAATGGCTTTCTCCCCTGCTCCGGACATGGAATGCCACCACGTCAGTTGAGTCGGCTCAGCAGCTGCCGCATCCGCTTGAGCTCCACTTACCGGACTGCTTGTCTCTGTTTTGCCGCCACAGGCGGATATCACCAACATGAGTGCAGCCAGCATTAATGCAAATGTCCCTCTTTTTTTCAAACGCATAATCTCTCTCCTTTTTTTGTGGCTCATTTTAAAAATCAAGTGCTTACGTCCTGCAATTTAGTCGTTACGGTTACGAATCGTTCTTTCAATCGCTGTTGTCTCCAGATTTATTTGAATTAGTTTTAGTTGTTTAAATTTTGAGACAAAGGCGAACGCTCCGCTTCTACAGAATCGATTTCGTTCCCTTCACTAATTGCAGCCGCTGAAGAACTTAATTTTAAGAGTGCGCCTTATTTATTCGCTCCTGGGTAACAAAACCCGCCAACCTGAATTCACAGCATATTTACTCAACTAGCCCTTCAGTGCGCCTGCAGCCATACCGCGAACAAGCTGTTTCAAGCCGAAAACGAGCAGCAGCAGCGAAGGCAGGATAACTAGTGCAGTTCCGGCAAACACCAGGTTCCACGCCGTGGATTCCTGGAACTCCAGCATCGAAATTCCGATCTGTACCGTTCTCATCTCTGGGGTGTTGGTTACAAGCAGTGGCCACAGATACGCGTTGTACATATTCAGGAATGAATAGATCGCCAGCGTTCCTAATGCAGGACGGGATAGCGGTAGTACATGTGATACAAAATAGCGGATATGTCCACATCCATCGATCTTTGCCGCTTCAAATAGCTCCTTCGGCAGCTGCATAAAGAACTGTCTTAACAGGAATGTGCCAAATGCCGTGGCCAGAAATGGAACGGTAAGCCCTTGATAGCTATCCAGCCATCCCCAACTGCGGATGGTCAGATAATTAGGAATCATGGTGACTTCCCACGGGATCATCATCGTTGCGACGAACATGCTGAAAATGATGTTCTTCCCTTTAAACTGCATTTTGGCAAAAGCATACGCTGCCATACTCGCTGTTATCAGCTGTCCCAGCATCGTCAGACCTGCAACCAGGAATGTATTGCCGATGAAGGAACCGATGGGTACGATATCAAACACTTCGGTAAAGTTGGATAGATCAATCGACTGCGGAATGATATGCGGCGGATAGGCACTGGCATCCTCAGGCGTCATGACGGCCATGAAAAAGGTGTACAGCACCGGATACAGCACTAGCGCAGCACAGATGGTAAGCAATATATACAATAGCGATTTCGTCCACGGTGTCCTCATTGGTAATGTACTTTCCTTTCCACCCACTTGAACTGAATCAGGGTTAGCAGCATAATGACCGCGAAGAGGATGAGTGCCTGTGCACTTCCCGTTCCGAAGCGGAAATTCACGAAGGCTTCCTGATAGATGGAATAGACGAATACATTGGTACTGTCCATTGGGCCCCCACGGGTTAATATGTTAATCTGTCCAAATGACTGAAAGGCTCCGATGATCGAAACTACTGTGACAAAAAACAGCGTTGGTGATAGCAGCGGCATGGAGATTTTGCGAAACGTAAGCAGAGGTCCTGCACCATCAATTTTTGCACTTTCATAAATCTCATCCGGGATGCCCTGCAATCCGCTGGACAAGATAATGTAATTGAATCCGAGATTCATCCAGATCGTCATGATGGAAATGGAGACTAGCGCCCAATCCGGACTGGTCAGCCAAGGGATTGGATCGATGCCCACCTTGCTAAGCAGATAATTCAACATGCCCAGAGTCGGGTGGAACAGGAACTTCCAGATGACGGCCGAAGAACCGACCGATAATACAACAGGCAGAGAGAACACAAACTGGAACAAGCGCATGCCCTTGAAACGGTTGTGAGTCAGCGCGGCCAGAATCAGGGCAACCAGTATGCCGGTTGGTACAGTGAACAGGACAAACAGCAGCGTTACTTTCATGCCCTGTAAAAACAGCCCCGACTGAAACACGGCCTTGAAATTGTCCAGTCCCACATAAGCCGCGATTTGGCCTGTTGGATCGGTGGAGTGCAAACTCAGATAAACAGACTTGAACATTGGGTAAAACAGAAACACTGCAAACAAAAGCAGCGATGGTGCCAGGAAACCATAGGCCAGCAGATTCTCCCGCATCCGCTGCACTCGCAGCGAAGCTGTCCGGCGCTCTTTGGTATCGGATACGCGCCGTCTGGCGGCGGGCAAGCTGATCCGGTTGTCAAGCTCACTCATCGGATTTTCTTCCCCCTTGGTCTATGCATTCGGTGTGTGAATGTAACTTAAGCTTCATCAACACCACGTTATCTAGTGTAAAAGTCGAATGTCACAGCAGAATTTACTCAGAATAAACTTAGCGTTAATCGTGGACAAGGGACTTTACCATATGAGCGAGCATTCAGATAGACAGGTAGGATGCTTAGAAACGAACGAAAAACCGCAGGAATCCCCATTCCGGGATATTCCTGCGGTTCGTTGTGTAAATGAAATATAAACGGGGATGCCGTGATACCACCATCCTTTTTTTACAATAATCTACAATAAGTCCATATGAACTTGTCGATTCACACAGCAATCTATCGATTAAGATGATACGGGACCGTCGTCACAATCACGTCTTTATAATTAATCAGATAGGCCCGAATCATGAAGCTGGTCTGGTTATGCAGTACATTTTGCCACCAATGCTTGGTGATGAATTGCGGAATCAAAATGGTGATATGGTCGGTCTCGGCCGTTTTCCACTCCACGGTGTCGATGAATTTCTTCAGCGGGCCCATAATGCTGCGGTATCTCGATTTGATAACAACCAGTCGCACACCCGGGTTCCATTCCTCCCACTTCTGCTCCATCTTGCGGATGGACTCATCATCGAATCCGATATACAAGGCCACCACATGATCCGACATCGTCTGTGCATAACTGATCGTGTTCATGACTACCCTCGTAACACCAGCTACCGGAATGACAATCGTGTTGCCTTTTTGCGCTGGCTTATCGAGTTTGATATCAATACGCAATTCATCTGCAATATTGCAGTAATGGCGGTGAATGCGCATAAAGACATATACAACAAGCGGCAAAAAGATAAAGATAACCCACGTTTGCGTGAACTTGGTGAAAATAAAGATCAAGGTGATCGACAGTGTGGTCAGCATACCGATCGTATTTACCAGCAGCTTCATCTGCCAGCCTGACGGCTTCACTTTGATCCAGCGAATCATCATGCCGAGCTGCGACAGGGTGAATGGGATAAACACACCCACCGCGTAGAGCGGGATGAGGCTTTCCGTATTTCCTTTGAATCCAACAACAAGCAAGGCGGACATGACACTCAGGAAAATAATGCCGTTCGAGAAGCCCAGCCGGTCTCCCCTAACCATAAACATATGAGGCATATATTTGTCCTTGGCCATCATGAAGGACAGCAGCGGGAATGCGGAGTAAGCCGTATTTGCTGCCAGGAACAAGATCAGTGCCGTTACACCCTGGATGATAAAATACATCCACCCTCTGCCGAAGGTTGCTTCGGCAATCTGTGAAATGACCGTAGCATGGGGATCCGGTTTCACTCCGTAACCGAAGGCGAGCAACGTGATCCCGATAAACATAACCCCAAGAATGCATCCCATGAGCATCAGCGTACCGGCTGCATTTTTCTCAGCAGGCTGCTTGAAGTTCGGAATCGCATTACTGACGGCCTCCACACCGGTCAGAGCGGAACAGCCGGAGCTGAATGCCTTCAGCAGCAGAAATATACTCACATGAGACAGACTTGTTCCGAATTCAGGCGCAGCTGCTTCCATGCCACCCGTCAGAAACTTAATGCCGCCCGATATAATCAGAATCGCAATCGAAAAGATAAACAGGTAGATCGGAATCGCCAATACGGAAGCCGATTCGGTAACTCCCCGCAAATTCATAATCGTCAGAAAAACAATCATTATCAGTGCAATCCCTACGCTATAATCATGAAGCACTGGAAAAGCCGATGTAATGGCATCTGTCCCTGCAGATGAACTTACAGCAACCGTTAGAATATAATCGACTAGCAGAGATCCTCCAGCGATCAGGCTGGATGTTGTCCCCAGATTATCCTTGGCTACGATATACGCACCGCCACCTGTAGGATAAGCAAATATCGTCTGACGGTAGGAAAAAATTAAAATGACGAGTAATCCGAGCACGGCGATGGAAATGGGCACAGAATACCACAAGGCGGCAAATCCGGCCGCTACGAGCACCAGCAAAATCTGTTCCGTTCCATAGGCTACAGAGGATAGCGCATCGGAGGACAGGATGGCGAGTGCCTTCCATTTCCCCAACTTTTCTGCATCCAGTTCAGCCGATTTCATCGGTCTGCCGATTAAGATTCTCTTCATTTTGCCAAGCATCATCATTACTTCCTTCCATCTCTCATCTGTGAAGCATTGTTATTATGCAAAATCCAAAGCTCCCTGACAATACGTCATTTCACCCGAAAACCGCCAGCGTGTGATAATGCATCCTACGATTCAATAATAGATAACAAAGCGGTTCTTTATCAGTGTTTTGAACTTTTTTGAACCAAAATGACGTTTGTTCGCCGAAAAATAAGAAATGGCCCTTGGTTCATGGAACCAAAGGCCATTCATTTTTGCAGTCTACTTTGAACCGTAAAGGCTCAGCAGCGAATCTTGGGCATTAACCTCTCCATCTGCTTTAAGCGGCAGCACTTGCTGGTAATTAGCAGAGTTCGTCACAATAATCGGTGTTACCGTAGCATATCCGGCAGCCTTGATCTGGGTAATGTCGAACTCTAGCAGCAGATCTCCAGCCTTCACCCGATCGCCTTCCTTGATATGCGAGACAAAATGCTGCCCATCCAATTTCACGGTGTCCACACCAACATGAACTAATATTTCCGCACCACTGTCGGATACGACAGCCAGTGCGTGTTTTTTCTTGAAGGCCACAGTAACCGTACCATCAAACGGAGCAACCACTCTTCCTACGCTTGGCTCAATGGCAATGCCTTGACCCATAGCACCGGACGAAAAGGCCGGGTCTGGAACTTCCGTCAGATCAACAATTTTGCCTTGGATCGGGCTAAGCACCAGTTGGTCTGCTGCCTGCGTCGAGGGTACCAATTGAACGGTTTTCTCGACTGTACCGCCCTTGTTCTCTTCTTCACTCACCGGATCTTCGAAGCCCATAATATACGTTAATACTGCCGACACGATAAAGGAAACGACAATTCCGATAATTAATCCTGGGAAACCTTGACCGCCTGGGCCGTAGAAGATCGGCAGGGTCAGCAACCCCGGCGCACCAGATGCGAAAGCCTGGGTCCCCGCTTGGCCGATAATCGCGCCTCCGATCGCACCTCCGATAAGACCTGCGATAAATGGGCGTTTCAGCGGAAGCGTAACCCCATAGATCGCCGGTTCAGTGATCCCGAACAAAGCGGTCAGCGTGGAGGACCCTGCAAGGGTTCTCAGCTTTTTGTTCTTCGTTCTAAGCATGACTCCAAATGCAGCTCCTGTCTGAGCGAATACCGAAGCTGTTGCGGCAGGCTTAATGCCATCACGGCCATGAACCGCGACGTTGTTGATGAAGATTGGCACCAGGCCCCAGTGCACCCCGAAAATGACGAACAATTGCCAGCCCGCACCCATAACGGCTCCCGCAAGCAAAGGACTGAAGCCAAATGCGGCAACCAGAGCTGATGCAATGGCATTACCTACATATACACCGAATGGTCCAAATGCAATTAGCGTCAGCGGAACCATGATGACTAAGAGCAACAGCGGCGTAATGAAGTTTTTGACACTCTGATGGATAACTTTACTGAACCATTTCTCCAACAAACTCATCACGATAACCGATATGATGATGGGAATAACCGTCGATGAATAACTCATCATAATTACCGGAATGCCAAAGAAATCGGTTTGTGTACCTTCATTTTTCAACGTAATAATGGTCGGATATATTAATGCGCCCGCAATGGTCAGCGCAACGAAAACATTCCCCTGAAATTTCCGCGCGGTTGTAACCGCTAACAGCATCGGCAGGAAGTAAAACAGACTATCTGCAGCAGCATAAAGGATAATATAGGTTGTGTCCGTTGTTTCAAGCCAGCCTGCATTGCTGGCGATCAGCAGAAGTCCCTTCAAAATACCGGCTCCAGCCATGACACCCAAAAGTGGAGCAAAGATGCTTGAAATCACGTCGATAATGCCGCCAAGACCTTTGACGGATTTACCCGATTTTTCCTTGGGTGAGGAATCATCCAAAATGTTGCTCACTTTTCCGATAGCACTGTATACCTCGGGTACCGTATTGCCAACGACAACCTGGAACTGTCCACCGTTCTCCTTTACGGCAATGATACCATCCAATTTTTCCAACTTGCTCTTGTCGGCTTTAGCGTCGTCTTTTAATACAAACCGCAAGCGTGTTGCGCAATGCACCAGAGAAACGACATTTTTCTCCCCACCGACCAGCTGAACGATATCTTTGGCCAGCTTTTCATGACTCATATTCTGCACCCCCATGTTTTTTGAAGACAGGTCTTTGATTTTTTGCACGCAAAAAACCTAAGCCTTGAAGAAAGGTGCTCAAACGACGCATCCTTTTCATGGCTTAGGTTTTGCCTGCATAACCAGTAACAATCCCAGTTAAATCATATGTTCTTCCTGTTAATCACATAATATAATTATAAAACCATTTCTGTCAACATTTATTTATTAACGATTAACCACTCTTTCAATATGCACCGTCAGATACAGTTTTTCCTCGTTTGTCAGGTCGTGATCGTATTCCTTTTTGACAAACATTTGGATTTTTTCCGTGCAGGCTGCTGCTTCTTGATGTTTCTCTTTAACCATGTTGTAGATATGGTCATAGTTGTTGTTATAGTGCGTTCCATTTAATACCCGCTGCGAGAAGAACTTCAGATGGGTGATGAACCGAAAATAGCTAAGGGATTCCTCGTCAAATTCCATCTTGAAATGATATTTCGCAATGTTGATGATTTGCTGAATGAATTTGGTCATGTTCATCGTGGTCACAACTTCTTCATTCATTTCTGCATTCACGATATGCAGCGCGATGAAGGCAGCCTCATCTTCGGGAAGCTCGTATCCAAGCCTGGATTTGATCTGTTCCAGCGTGTTCAATCCTAGAATAAATTCAGACTTATAGAGCTGCTTGATCTCCCATAGCATCACATTTTTGATATCGACACCTTCGCGATATCGTTCGATGGCAAAATGAATATGATCCGTCAAGGACACGTAAATATTTTCATTCAGGCTTCTCCCCATGTTATCCTTAGCATGAGTGATGACCTCTTCGACAATTTCGATCAATTCGATCGGAACTTCACGCAGCAGCATTTTGAAATTATCAGAAGTCTGCTTATTCTTAAGGGCAAATACCTTCTGGATACGGGTCTCGTCTACTTTATCTCCCGGTTTCTTCTTGAAGGCAATTCCTCGTCCCATCACGACAAGCTCAGCCCCGTCTGTCTGATATGTGCTGATTACATTGTTGTTAATGACCTTGGCTATTTTCACTTCCATCCCCCATTCACGATCCACTCGTAACTACAACCTATCGCGTTTTGGAGATGCAAAAAAAACCTGAAGCATCACAAAATGGAAAAACGTCCTGAAACGTTATTCTCGGAAGACGGACAGCTTTTTGCCTAAGGCAATTAACGCCCTTGAGAGCGTAATTAACCGGTACGAACGACAAATAGACCGACGCCTAGTTTTGCATGCTTAGGTTTTGCCTACATTATATGTAGTAACAATCCCAAAACGATATAATTGCGTAAAGTATATCGCGAACTTACAGATATGTCAACGCTTTCACAGGAACCCTGTTTACTCAGAAGATCCACCAGCCGAGGTGAACCTTCCGAATGAACAAGCTATTGTCCTACGCCTCCAAATCCGTACCTCCGGATGCAATTACTTTCTTATACCAATGAAAACTTTTTTTCTTGATTCTCTTCAAATCACCATGACCTGTGTTGTCGCGATCTACGTAGATATAACCGTAACGCTTCTTCATCTCGCCGGACGATGCGCTCACGATATCGATTGGTCCCCAGCTAGTGTAACCGATAATTTCAACGCCATCCTGCAGCGCTTCACCCATCTCGGCAACATGCCGCTTCAGGTAATCAATGCGATAGTCATCGTGAATTTCTCCGTTTGGCGTAACTTCGTCGTTGGCCCCAAGACCATTTTCGACCACGAAGAGTGGTTTTTGATAGCGATCATGCAGTTGATTGGCCGTTATGCGGAATCCCTTCGGATCGATAGTCCATCCCCAATCGGATTTCTCCAAATAAGGATTGGCGACTGATCCGAATACATTACCGCTGGTCATGTTTTTGACCACTTCCGGATCAGTACTTGTTGTTCGGCTGGAATAATAGCTAAATCCGATATAATCTACGGTATGATCTCTCAGAATGTCAGCATCCCCCGGTTCCATCACGATGTTCAGACCATGATCCTTAAAGAAGCGTTTCGCATAGCCGGGATATGCCCCCCGCGACTGCACGTCGATGAAGAAGTAAGACTCCCGGTCCTTCTCCATACCCTGGAACACATCGTCTGGATTGCAGGTATACGGATAGAAGCTGCCCGCTGCAAGCATGCAGCCAATCATGGCCCCCGGAATAATTTCATGGCAGGCCTTTACTGCTAATGCGCTTGCGACCAGCTGATGATGAGCTGCTTGATACTGAATTTCTTTTACATGATCCCCTTCCTTGAAAGCCAAGCCGGCACCCAGAAACGGTAAATGCAACAGCATGTTGATTTCGTTGAATGTCATCCAGTATTTAACCTTATCCTTGTAACGCGTAAATACGGTTTTGGCATAGGTTTCGAACAAATTCACCAGCTTGCGGTTTCTCCAGCTCCCATACTTCTCAATCAGGTTGACTGGTACATCGAAGTGGGCAAGTGTTACAACCGGTTCAATCCCGTGCTTAAGCATTTCATCAAAAAGATTATCGTAAAACCGCAACCCAGCTTCGTTTGCCACCGACTCTTCCCCACTCGGAAAAATGCGTGCCCATGCAATGGAAACTCGGAGTGCCTTGAATCCCATTTCAGCAAATAGCGCGATATCCTCCGGATAACGGTGGTAAAAATCAATTGCTTCATGTGAAGGATAAAATTCTCCGTCCTGTGGCTTAAATCCCGGTACGTTCCCCTTCATGATGCTTCTGCGATTCTCTCCGGAAGGCAGGAGGTCCACGATGCTCAGCCCTTTGCCGTCCTCCAGGTAAGCCCCTTCAGCCTGATTGGCGGCAATGGCACCACCCCACAAAAAGTTTTCAGGAAATTTGAAATTGCTCATACCGAACTCTCCTTTCAGCTCCATTAAGTAATGTACAACCACGTCTTCGATCCAGGGCAACAAAAAAACCCGAACCAGCCTGTCTACACACGTAGCGTAAACAAGCCAGCTCAGGTTATGCCCATATCGGTAACATTCCCAGAATGCATTATGCGGTTTTATAGAACTTTACCAAGATTTAGGACGGTTGTCAATTGCATTAATTTAGATGTCCTCCTAATACTTTTCTCACCAATAGAAGCTTCTTAGGTGTTTCTTGAGAGCCGTCCTTTTCACGGGAATTGCAATCTCTACTGGTCTATCCGCTAAATTTTGGATTCAGTATACCTGCACGCGGGGTAACCCCGAACGCCTTGGCCAACGTGATCAGCTGTTCGTCCGTAATTCGCTGGCGAATCTCGTGACCCGCAACCAACATGTAGACTTGAGCTGCTTTCTCAATCGTCTCAATGAGACCGAAGGCCTCATCGATGGTTGTTCCTGTCCCGAAGATCCCGTGCTGCGGCCAGATGACCGCATGAACTTCCTTCATTTTCTCCGCCGTCTCACGGCCGATCTCATTCGATCCAGGTACCATCCACGGGATGATGCCAACGCCGTCCGGGAAAACGACCACACATTCCGTACACATCTGCCATAGGGTTTTCGTGAATTTCACTTCATCCAGTTCATGGATAAACGTCATCGCCAGCACGTTAGTGGCATGGTTATGCATGACCACCCGGTGGTTCGGGTCCACTTTCAAACGTTCAATATGGCTCATAAAATGCGTAGGCAGCTCACTCGTTGGATTCGCCCCGTTCTTCAATCCCCAGAGCACTTCCAGTTCTTCTCCATCATTCGAAACGCGCAGCAAGCCCAGATTGCTCTCCGGATCCGCAAGTACATTTTTGAAATATTTGCCCGAAGCGGTTACAATTACATATTTGCCTGCCAGTTCATGTACCGAAAACGCGGGTTTAATCCGCCTTATAACCTGATGGACATCAATGTATCTTGCCACTTCTTCTTCTTCCAGCAGATAACTGACATTCCCTCCGTTGCGCTCATCCCAACCATTTTTCCACATATGCTGCGTAATTTCCGCCATCTCACGGATAAAGGGGATATTCCATCCCGCTGCTTGCGTCGCTTCGTTTCTAAGGGTCACGTTCATGATCATTCTCTCCTTATTTGGAAAATGTCGATACGATTCACGTACATAGTAAGTTCCTTTTTTCACATTCATTATACCTTTGTTTATCTTTACTAGTCAATAAAAAACCACATTTAATCTTTATTTATTTTTGTTTATATTTGATTTCGTATATTTTAAAAACACAACAAAAAAATACCCTGCCGGATTCCGGCAGGGCTAGTCACACATCTATCTAACACGAGAAGGGGTTTACAAGAAATATCTTACCCCCTCTACCTTAATAGAAGCTGAAAATCGCATAAAAAAACAATGAAAAACGGCACGACGCCGTCTAGGTACAACTACTGCATGTCTGATTCCGACAAAAAGTAAGACGGATGCATCTTGCCTGTCGGCTCGTAGAATTCATCCTTCTTATAAGTAAACCCCAGCTTCTGCAGCAGCCGTTTGGATACACCATTCTCTGGATGATGTCCTGCGAAGAGTGCACGAACACCCAATTGCTCAAATGCATAACGGATAACGGCCTTCCCCGCTTCGAGTGCATACCCTTTCCCCCAGTGATCTCTGGTCAGGTGGACACCGAATTCATAGATTTTCTCCTCTGGTGCATATGGACGTAATCCGCAGCACCCGACGAACACACCTGTTTCCTTATCAAAAAGTGGCCAGTACTGCACCTCCATCTCCCGCTGCCGTTCCATTTCCTGCGCAAGTCTGGCTTCAATCTCATCCTCGCTCATAAAACCCTTGCTGCTAATCCACTTCGTCACCTCGGGATCCCCCCAGAGTGCAGAAGCCAAGGGTCGGTCCTCCTCGCTCCAGGTGGAGAATACAAGACGTTCCGTTTCCAGAAATGTTGCTCTGCTTTTCATGCCTATTTTATAGGTTTGATCCATATTCCTACCCCTCCTGCTTCTATGCATGCTTCTACGAATGACTCTACTATAAATTACTCGTATAGCTTCCCTCATAAACAGAAGGATGTAATATTAGAAATAGCAGGCTGTGACTCTATTCATACATCTATCTAGCATTATTCCACCATAAATAAGAAAAGCCCCTGTCGACATCATGTCCGACAAGGGCTTATCAAAGCATGCTGCGTTCATTAGAAATCAGATGTTGCGATTTGGATCGTACCGGTCGAAGCACCTGCAACCGTAGTTAACAAGGCAGCAACGAGCAGCAAATGAACCGACAACGTGAGGCTGTTACCAGCAGGAATCGTATACGTGATCACGGGTGCATTGACACGAGTTACAACCAGGTCTACCGGAGCAGGCCCAAAGTTGTTGACCGTGATGCTGGCATTAGTACCTCCAGCCAGATTTTCGTAATACGATTTCCCTACGCCAGCAGCCAAGTTGTAAAACTGTTGTGGTAAAAGGATGGCCATTGAAATCACCTCCTTTTGCTTTGATACGGTATTCTATGTTTGAAATCTAGCATTGTAACGGTAAATTGACCGTGGAACTACGTCCATTTTGATAGAATTCACTGTTTATATAGGCCACTAACACAAAAAAAGGCCCCAAAGGGATCGACACAGGATGTGTCTGCCTTCAGGGCCTTATAATTATGCGTATAACATGAAAAAGTTTAGCTCATGTCCTTGTTGCTTAAGATAGTTGTACAACTGGGAACGATGATGGAACACATGGGTTACCGTCTCAATTTGCCATTTCACCTGTACATGTCCATGTTCCATATAAAAGGCGGTAGTAGATCGATTCAACAGGTCCTCTTCACTCAGTGATACGATGTACGCTTTGTACGTTTCAAAATTGCGCCATAGGACTGCTTCCAACTGTTCAATATTCTCGATACCAGATAGACTATTCTCTATCGTTCCAACTTCCGCTTCACTTTTCTCCTGCATGATAGCAAGGTCAGATGCTGTAATCTGGATCCAGTGGTGAACCAGTTCCACCAATGAACGCATATTTTCCTGAGGGCGATAAGCCCAGTCTTCCGGACGAATCAGGCGAATCAGAGAAGCTCCGGTCCTTACACCTGTCTCCAACTCATCCAACAAATGATCCCGAATTTGCATTGTTCCATTCATAGATTAAGTCCCCTTTATTTTAAATTCTCACATGTCGAGTATATACTAAAGCTCGTCTGACCTATTGTACAATTCGGACAACATCCGGCGATGCTCGCTCGCAGCGGTCAGCGGGGTTTCTCCATATAGCTTGCGAAATTGCCGAATCAGATGGGCCTGATCGAAGAATCCATGATTTTGAGCCAGTGCCGACCAGTCCATACGGTCCCCTTGATGGATATCTCTCAAAACACAGTGAAACCGAACGACCTCGCTAAACCGTTTGGGGCTGATCCCCACCCATTCACCGAACTTGCGATGCAGCTGCCGCTCACTGACAACCTCACAGCTGGCTAGTTCTTTCACACTCATCTGCCCACCATGAACAAAGATCCGGTGCATGGCATTCTTCATCAAATCTTTCTCATATGTACTTCCATCCCCAGATAATAGGCACAAATACGTCTCCATGACTTGTACCCTCTCTTCAAAATACTTGGTCCCAGCCATTCGCTCACGAAGCTCGTCGATGTTAGCTGGCCAGCATTCCTCCAAGGGAACGCGCCTGTCCGTGAAGGATTCGAGCGGCAAACCATGAAAGTGACGTGCCCCACCAGGGAAAAATCGAACACCAAAGGTATAGTCTGCAGGCGGGTTGACCTCTACACTCACTGGAATGGCAAACGGCTCTGTATAATTGCCACAGTAGGCAAAAGAATGCTGCTGAAGAACAGCATCATATGTTATCAGGATATCCGTACAACCATCAGGTAATACTCTGCCGGGCACACTCTCTAAAGGATTATAACCAGCATAAGAAATCGTCCCCGATTCCCAGAAGCAAGCGATATAGGCTGTCATCGGGTGAGACGGTGGTTGTTCAATGTAATAGGTGTGTAAATCGGTCCCATTCATCTGGATCGGCCTGAACAACGGGTGCAGCCTGGCGTCCACCGAAAAATCCCTCCTAAACGTCACGATAACTATTTCAATCACTCTACTATTTTCTCTATCATATCATCTCAAGGGATAATTCAGGAAAAAAATTGCCCTACCGGAGGACAATCCGATAGGGCCAGTCACACATCTATTTAACACGAGAAGGGGCTTACAAGATTAATATTACCTTCACTACCTTAAATGAATCTGAAATTGAGATAAAAGGTAGTTCAAATTTTAAATTACCTGCAAGCAGTCTCCCATCCTTATTGTGCTTTTATCATAGAACGAAACAAAAAGACCCCAAAAGAAGTCACTTGTTCAAGTGTACATCTCTCGGGGTCTTCTTCTACTCATGGATATGAGTTGCTAGATGTATTACAAGGTTGTTAAACCTTTATTACATCATGCCGCCCATTCCACCCATGCCGCCCATATCAGGAGCGCCAGCAGCGCCTGCAGGTTCTGGCTTGTCAGCGATAACCGCTTCAGTAGTCAAGAACATTGCTGCTACGGAAGCAGCGTTTTGCAGAGCAGAACGAGTTACTTTCGCAGGGTCAACGATACCCGCTTCGATCATGTTAACCCACTCGCCAGTAGCTGCGTTGTAACCTACGCCTACTTGCTCTTTTTTCAGACGTTCCACGATGACGGAACCTTCTTCGCCAGCGTTAGCTGCGATTGTGCGGATTGGTGATTCCAGTGCTTTCAGCACGATGTTCACACCTGTTTGCTCGTCACCGGACAGAGCTACACCAGCAACCGCTTGATATACGTTCAGGAGCGCAGTACCACCACCGGATACGATACCTTCTTCAACCGCAGCGCGAGTTGCGTTCAGGGCATCTTCGATGCGCAGTTTGCGTTCTTTCAATTCAGTTTCAGTAGCCGCACCGACTTTGATTACTGCTACGCCACCGGACAATTTAGCCAGACGCTCTTGCAGTTTCTCTTTGTCGAACTCGGAAGTTGTTTCTTCCAGTTGTGTACGGATTTGGCTAACACGAGCATCGATATCGGATTTGTTACCAGCACCGTCAACGATGATTGTGTTTTCTTTAGTTACACGGATTTGGCGAGCTGTACCCAGTTGTTCCACAACAGCGGATTTCAGGTCCAGACCCAGTTCTTCCGTGATCACTTGGCCACCAGTGAGGGCAGCGATATCTTGCAGCATTGCTTTACGACGGTCACCAAAGCCAGGAGCTTTAACCGCTACAGCGTTGAATGTACCACGCAGTTTGTTCACAACCAGCATCGCGAGTGCTTCGCCTTCGATATCTTCAGCGATCAACACGAGTGGTTTGCCTTGTTGTACGATTTTCTCAAGCAATGGCAGGATGTCCTGTGTGCTGGAGATTTTTTTGTCCGTGATCAGGATGTACGGGTTGTCCAGAACAGCTTCCATTTTATCCGTATCTGTGATCATGTATGGAGAGATGTAACCGCGGTCGAATTGCATACCTTCAACCACTTCCAGCTCCGTTGCGAATCCACGGGATTCTTCAACTGTGATTACGCCGTCTTTGCCCACTTTTTCCATAGCTTCAGCGATCAGTTCGCCTACTTCTTCGTCAGCTGCAGAGATTGCAGCAACTTGTGCGATGGATTGTTTGCCTTCTACCGGTTTGGAGATGGATTGAAGTTCAGCAACCGCAGCTTTAACCGCTTTGTCGATCCCTTTGCGGATACCGATTGGGCTAGCGCCTGCAGTTACGTTTTTCAGACCTTCTGTGATCAGTGCTTGAGCAAGTACAGTCGCTGTTGTAGTACCGTCACCGGCAACATCGTTTGTTTTGGTTGCTACTTCTTTAACCAGTTGTGCACCCATGTTCTCGAATGCATCTTCCAGTTCGATTTCTTTAGCGATGGTTACACCGTCATTCGTGATGAGCGGGCTTCCGAATTTTTTCTCCAAAACCACGTTACGGCCTTTAGGACCGAGCGTTACTTTTACTGCGTTAGCCAATGCATCCACACCGCGAAGCATGGAGCGACGAGCGTCTTCACTAAATTTAATGTCTTTAGCCATGGTAAGAAAACCTCCCTAGTATATTGTAAAATGATATTGCTATATGGTTCGGTTAACCGATTAAATTTGAATTAGTCGAGAATCGCGTGGATATCGCTCTCTTTCATAATCAAATATTCTTTACCTTCGAATTTGATTTCTGTTCCGGCATATTTGGAGAAGATTACGCGATCTCCTTCTTTCACTTCCAGAGCTACACGTACGCCGTCTTTCAGTGCGCCCGCTCCAACGGCAATAATTTTGCCCTCTTGCGGTTTTTCTTTAGCAGAGTCCGGAAGTACGATCCCGAAAGAAGTTGTTTGCTCTTGCTCCAGTGGTTCTACCAATACGCGTTCACCTAAAGGTCTGATCATGAAAAATAGCCTCCTTTTGAAATTATATAACGTTGCATTGTAGGTTGTAGCCATATGTATTAGCACTCGACAGTGTTCAGTGCTAACAACCAACTTTATGATACTCAACTTGAAGCATGATTTCAAGTCCTTTTGAAGAATTCATGCGAGAATTTACGCTGCATTAACATCAAGACACCAAAATGGCGTGTTCAGCCCTACACCTCTTATTGCGTAACCCTGTTACCGAGTCACCAATCAGCTCCAAACGAATCACTAAACAGCCCTTCACCATTGTATCCATTGCTGGGCAAAATATGCCTGCCTGTCCCAGAACGAAGATCTCTGCGTAATCCAGCATACCGAACAAAGTCTAATTGAAAGCGACCAGAACAAGAGCACAGGAAGGTTCCTCTAACCTGCGCTCTGCTCATTGTTGGTACGTACATATCTGGCCTCTGCCGCTTCATCGGCAGCAAGCTGCTTGCGGTATACGATGGCAGACAGAAACACACTGATCTCATATAACAGGAGTAACGGAATCATAACAAGCAGATCGGATATAAAATCCGGCGGCGTCACAACAACTGCGATGAAGATCAGGACAAAATAAGCCACCCGCCGCATCTTTCGCAGACGGATTGGATTCAATATCCGAAGCCCTGTCAAAAACATGATGAGCAGCGGAAGCTCGAATAACAGCGATACCGGCAGCACAATTCCAAACAGGAAACTGAAATACTGTTTCATTCCATAGGTCTCCACAAGCCCCATCTTCTCCGTAATCGTGGAAGTGAAAGCAAGTGCCATCGGAAATACAACATAGTACGCAAAGGCCAGTCCAACCAGAAATAACAGAAATACATAAGGTACATACTTCAGTGTCGCTTTCCGTTCACGGGGCCTTAAGCCTGGACTTACAAACTTCCAGATCTGAAATACCGTAAAGGGCAGCGTAATAATCAATGAAAACAGACCGGCAATCTTCATATAGATCCCTATTCCATCCCAGAAGGAGAAGGCATGCAGCACAAACCCCTGAGCCGATTCCGCCTTCGTCAAATAGCGGTACACCGGATCTGCTACGAAGAATCCTGCCACCAGGCCCAGCACAAAAACGCTTAACACATAGATCAGCCGCTTGCGCAGCTCACTCAAATGTTCCGTAATGGTCATTTCTTCATTCTGCTGCGTCATTCCTGCCCTCCATTATTGCCAGCTTAAAATACAAAACCCTTCCGGCAGGAAGGGATTTCTCATTCATTGCCGTCAGGTCACTCCGGCAGACGCTTGTCTACAGGCTTGGGAGCGGACTCAGGCTCACTATCCACTGCCAGCGGCTTGGATTTCTCCTGCTCTTTGCGATTGGACGAATCATCCTCAGAGATGATTTCACGTGCGCCCTCTTTGAATTCACGGAAAGTACGTCCAACAGCACGTCCCAGTTCCGGGAGCTTGTTAGGTCCAAACAACAATAAAGCGATCACGGCCAGCAAAATAAAACCTGTTGGTCCAATGGAACTTAACATTGATATTCCTCCTCGTCTCAAGCTTCGAAGATGCGTACACTTGGCCCTAACTTATAGATGCCTCTGCTGTAATTTACAATTAAGCCCATCATACCACAGATGTAACCACTTACATAACCCGCAAAATCAACTAAGGAGTATAAAAGAAACGATTTTTAATTCTACTGCTTTCCAAGTGCATTGCCGTTATTGCTTAAACTGGCCTGTAACCATCAGAAGCGCTTCGGGAAGCTGATCCATAATTGCTGCCAGATGCTCATGCACACCCTTCGGTGTACCCGGCAAATTGACAATCAGCGTACGTCCACGAATCCCGCACACGCCCCGGAACAGCATGGCGGAACGATTTTTGCTCATAACGCTGTATCTCATCGCTTCTGCCATTCCCGGAACTTCACGTTCAATGACCCGACGCGTGGCTTCCGGTGTAATATCACGAATCGCCAGCTCCGTACCTCCGGTCGTTAGTACAAGGTCTGCATGAAAATAGTCTGTCATCTCAATCAAGGCCGCAATAATCTCATCGGGTTCATCCGGAACGATGCGGTATTCCACGATCTCCCCACCCAGTTCTTCTTCCACTAGCTCCCGGATTACTTGTGCACTCGTATCCTCACGTTCCCCGCGGGCCCCTTTGTCGCTGGCTGTCAGGATTGCTGTTCTCCACACCATAAAGATCACCCTTCTCCTCTATGAAAATAAATGTCCCTTATCGGTTGAAATCACCGTTTTTGCCACCACTTTTGGATTGCAGCATCGTTGGTCCGATAATCATGTCTTTTTGCAATGCTTTGCACATGTCATAGATCGTCAGTGCCGCTGCTGAAGCCGCCGTGAGCGCCTCCATCTCGACACCGGTTTTGCCTTCTGTTTTGACCGTGACCTGAATCGATAGTTCGTCCAGTCCATTGTCCTCAAAACGAATATCCACACCATTCAGTGCCAGCGGATGACACATCGGAATCCAGTCAGACGTTTTCTTGGCGCCTTGGATTCCTGCAATTTGAGCCACGGCCAGGACATCGCCCTTTCCGATCCGCCCCTCCCGAATGGCTTCCAGTGTGGAGGGGTTCATCGTTACTTTGGATACAGCCACTGCCGTGCGCACCGTTACGTCCTTGCCCGAAATATCCACCATACGGGCACGTCCCTGCTCGTTAAAATGTGTCAGCTTACCTTCGCTGGAATCCGATTCATTCCTTGCATTGGAGTTCAATACCATCACAACCCTTTATTCGATATGTAGTATACCTTCGGTTGTCATCAACAGATCCATACGCAGATCAAACGGGTCCATCGGAATTTCATCCTGCAGTTGTCCCGGCAAGACGATTGCAGCGAGAAGCGGCCTTTTCCCCGCCTTGAAGCACTCTGCTTCAAGCTGCTCGGCAAATCGGTCATAATAACCGCCACCATAACCAATTCGTCCGCCATGAAGATCATATCCAAGGCCGGGTACAATGACGAGATCAATATCCGGCCATTCCTCACGCTGAAGCACCTCACAGGTGTCTTTGGGTTCCGGGATCCCCCATACGCCAGGCTCAATATCGTGCTCTCCGGCCACCCGCCTTAATTCCATACGGTCCGGATTCGCCAATACTTTCGGTGCAAACATCCTGTCGCCGTGCTTCCAGCCATCCTCAAACAGAAAGGCCGTGGATGCTTCGCTTCTATAAGACAAGTAGCTGAAAATCGTCAACCTCCGCTTGTCCTGCCGAAGTCGCTGCAGCTCCTGTTTAGCCACAAGACTAACTTCACTCATGGCATGCTGCCGAATTGCCTCATCCATCCGATCACGACTCTTCATCAGTCTGGATCGAAGCTGGCTTTTGGGTTCCGTCCGGTCCTGCATGTTCCTGAATAACCTCCTGTTGATGTGGAAGGTAGTAAAAACGCCTCAATTCAAACCAATTATATGTTAAGACCAGTTGTCGTCTCGTTGAAAAAATTAAAATGAGTGATTTTCTGCAAAATCCTCATATATTCACATGTCTTCTTTCAGTTTATCATTGATTGAGCAAAAAGACTACACGCCGGGGCGCTCGTTATCGGTGCATTTGATCTGTATTTCATGTAAACTGGAATGTAGTTGAGTAATCAAGAACTGGACCTATGGAGGAACTTAATTATATGCTGCTGCAAGTATCCGGAATTATTAAACGTTATGGTGTCGATCCGATTTTGGACGGCGTGAACTTACAAATATTAGAACGTGAACGCATTGGACTCGTAGGCGTAAACGGTGCGGGGAAATCTACCCTGCTCAAAATCATTGCGGGAGAAATGTCCTATGATGGCGGACAAATTTTCAAATCCAAAGAGACAACCCTGGGTTATCTCGCCCAGAACAGTGGTCTGCAATCCGACCGCTCCATCTGGGAGGAAATGATGCACGTTTTCTCCCATCTGACCCAGGCTGAGGCTGAACTGCGCAAGATGGAACAGGATATCGCTGATCCGGCCCAGATGGAGGACGAGAAAAAATATGCGGACCTGCTTGAACGCTACGCCCAGCGATCGGACTGGTTCAAGGACCACGGCGGTTATGCGATGGAAACGCGCATCCGCAGCGTCCTGCACGGAATGGGCTTTGGCGAGTTTTCACCCGATACTCCAATTGCCACGCTAAGCGGCGGACAAAAGACACGTCTTGCACTTGCCCGCATCCTGCTTCAGGCACCCGACCTGCTCATGCTGGACGAGCCTACCAACTATCTGGACATTCCGACCCTAACCTGGCTGGAAGATTATCTAAGAGGTTATTCAGGGGCACTGCTCGTTGTATCCCATGACCGGTATTTCCTTGATCGGCTGGTGACCACCATTGTGGAGATCGAACGGCACCGCTCCAAAAAGTACACAGGGAACTACAGCCGTTATATGGAGCTGAAAGCAGCCGAGTATGAGAGTCAGATGAAACAGTACGAGAAACAGCAGGATGAGATCGCCAAAATGGAGGACTTTGTACAAAAGAATATTGTACGTGCATCCACGACAAAACGTGCTCAGAGTCGCCGTAAAGCACTGGACAAGATGGAACGTCTGGACAAGCCGATGGGTGACTTGAAGAAAGCTCATTTTTCTTTTGAGACAGCTGTCATGTCGGGTAAGGAAGTGCTTCGTGTGGACGATCTTTCCGTCGCTTACGATGAAGCCTCGCCATTATTTCGCAATGTATCATTTGATCTTAGACGCGGGGAAACGGTAGCCCTGATCGGACCGAACGGGATCGGGAAATCCACGATGCTGAAATGCCTCACTGGAAGCCTGCGTCCGGTAAGCGGCCAGATCCAGTGGGGAACCAAGGTGCAGATCGGGTATTATGATCAGGAGCAAACGGGACTAAACCCCAACAATACGGTTCTGGAAGAGCTCTGGAGCGCATATCCCGGCATGGAGGAAGCAAGAATTCGCACTGTACTTGGCAACTTCTTGTTCAGCGGAGATGATGTACTCAAAAAGATCTCATCATTGAGTGGCGGTGAGAAGGCTCGTGTCTCCCTCTCCAAGCTCATGCTCAAGGAAGCCAACATGCTCATTCTAGATGAGCCTACTAACCATCTCGACCTTTTCGCCAAAGAAGTGCTGGAAGCAGCGCTCATGGATTATGAGGGCACACTGCTGTTCATCTCTCATGACCGGTATTTCCTCAACAAAATGGCTGAACGGATCGTGGAGCTGCATCCTGGAGGAACAGAGCATTACCTAGGAAACTATGATGACTATATTGAGAAGAAGCAGGAGCTTGAGGACATTGCACGCGAAGCCGAAGAAGCAGCTCTCTCCTCCTCTAAGCGGTCTGTGAAACCAGATCAGGAACCAACCGAGAAATCCGGTGCCGCTTCATTCGAAGCAGACAAGCAGGCCAAGCGTGAGGAGCGTAACCGGCAGCGGAAACAGGAAGCACTCGAACAGGAGATTGCGAAGCTGGAAACGGAAATTACGGAGCTTGAAGCCCAGATGGCCCTGCCAGAGGTGTATCAGGATTACGTGAAGCTGCAGGAGCTTCAGGCAGATGCGGAAGCGCGGAAGCTCCAGCTGGCCAAAGCGTACGAAGATTGGGAAGCCCTCGCGCTCGAGTCTTGATTTCTCGACTCGTCAGCGTAAGTATTGGACTCATGTGCAAGTTAAGTTAATACAAAGAGATACAGTAAAAGCCGACTCCTTGACGGGATCGGCTTTTTTGCTGTTTTTGTTGAATATGAATCACATCAGAGATTAATTTAGAGTTTTTGCATTTGTCAAATTTACTCGAATTGTGAAAAATATTTTTACTCCACTCCATTTCATGTTTATCCACAGAAAAGCTAGATAGCAAGCAGTTTAATGAAGTTAATTATACAGCGGTAGAATCGCATTTTTGAACAAAAACCATATTTATCCACCAAGTTATCCACGTTATCCACAAGTTTGTGGATACAGTAGGTGTATACTATCCCCTAAACCCTTTTAGTTTCGAAAACATTGCTGGATTGGCTTTGGTACAGTTACCCACAAATTATCCTGAATATGTGGATAACTATAATCACATCTTGACAGATCGCTTTTTACTTATATAGATTATCTCACATAATCAGACAAAAGCAGACCTTCAGATCTAAGGTCTGCTTTTCAATTTCTAATACGTCACTTCACTATTTAGCTTGCTTATTCAACCTTTTCTATACGTGTACAGACTTGTCGCTTTCCGTTGACTCTGCCTTGAGTCCCGCAGCGTTACATGCCGCCACATAAGCAAGACCTGCTGCCATAACAATATCATTGTGCGTAGCTGTTCCTCTGAATTCCCGTCCTGCACGCTCCACGGCAACAGCCGCCTCTGCCGTCGCCTCTTCTCCTCCGCTCAGCGCATGGATTTCCATATCCACGAAGCTGATATCATCAGAAATGCTCTGACCGATCGCACGGATGGCTGCTTCTACCGGCCCGCTGCCAACGGCAGAATACGTCTGTTCGCCCGCACCTGTCCGGATCCGAACGGCTGCCATCCGGTCTGTCATGCTGCCTGCCGTTACCTGCAGTTCAACCAGCTCATAATCCTGTGCAGGAATGTTCATCGTCTGGCTGACCATTTGCAGCAGCTGATCGTCACTAACCACTTTTTGCTTGTCGGCCGTTTCCTTGAACACTTCGTACAATTGTTCCATTTGCTGCTCATCCGGTTCAAAACCGTACTTGCGAACACGGTCTTTCAGGGCATGACGACCCGAATGTTTCCCCAGAATGATCATGCTGCGCGGAATCCCCAATGCTTCAGGGTCCATAATTTCATAGGTGTTCCGATTCTTCAGCAGTCCATCCTGGTGGATTCCCGATTCATGCTGGAACGCATTGCGTCCGACCACCGGCTTGTTATAAGCAATCGGGAAGTGCATGGCCCGGCTGATCTGGCGGGACGTCTCGTATAGCTGATTCAATTTGATATTTGTTGTGGCCCCAATGGCATCGCCGCGTGTCTCCAGTGCCATAATCAGCTCCTCCAATGCACAGTTACCTGTACGCTCACCAATTCCGTTGATCGTTACTTCGATCTGGGAAGCCCCGTTCGCGATCGCAGCCAAACTGTTGGCCACTGCAAGTCCCAGATCATTATGACAGTGCGCGCTATACCTTACTTGATCGCCACCTCTTGCCCCCTCGCGGACACGGCGGAACATCTCTCCGTATTCATGCGGCAGCGCGTAACCAACGGTATCTGGCAGATTGATGATGCTGGCCCCAGCTTCAATAGCTACCTCAATCATCTCGATCAGATCATCCATCTTGGTCCGGGCTGCATCCATCGCCGTGAATTCCACAATGTCGGTAAACTGGCGTGCATAGGACACCATCTCCCGTGCAGTAGCGACAACCTCACTGCGCGGACGACGCAATTGGTGCTCGATATGGATATCTGACGAAGAGATGAACAGGTGAATCCGGCGTCGTGCAGCATCAGCTGTTGCTTTCACTGCAGCATCTATGTCTCCTTTGACCGCACGGGCAAATCCGCAAATTTCCACATGTTGCAGTTGTCTGGATATCGCCTGAACCGCCGCGAACTCACCTGGGCTGGAGATCGGGAATCCAGGCTCAATGACGTCAATGCCAAGCGCAGCCAGCTGGTGAGCCAGCTCAATTTTTTGTTCCGGCTGCAGACTGGCTCCAGGTGCCTGTTCTCCATCACGCAGTGTGGTATCAAAAATCTCAATTTTCCGCTTGTTCATTTCCGTTGTCATTTTACTCCGCCTCCATTAATTTCAATGTATGTGTATTCCATGATAAACATTATCCATGCTGTTTTTTCTCTCCTGAGTGCACGTCGACTTGCACTCCTGAATTCAATACCTGCTCACCCTTCCAAAACGATACTCTTCCACACCCACCCATTTGCTGCCGGCAGCAAAACAAATAACCCGCCATCTCATCTAAGAGACGGCGGGTTATATCCCCTCCGCGGTACCACTCTTGCTTGACGAATCCGGCTTGCGCCAGACATCATCCACCTCGTCGTCTCCAGGCTCACCATCACTGCGCTGTTCATATCGCTGCTTAATGGAGCAATCTGGAGAAACACCTTATAACGGTGGTCAGCCGTTGCTGTGTACACAGGACTTCCTGTTTCCACAGCTCCGTTCCCGGGCGAGATTCAAACGATTCCAGCCACTGCGTCGCACCACCCCGCAGCTCTCTGAGCGCTTCATCGTTTTACTGCTCCCGTTCATTACATTTATCGTATGTGACCCTTTTGTTCAATCCAAAAAGCCTGCCATCTCTCGCAATAATGCAAGAGACGACAGGCTGTAACCATCGCGGTACCACTCTTGTTGACTTCCCACGCTCCCAAGGCAGCTTCCGTATGCGTCCATACGGATCTATTTCCTCAAGGATGAAAAATCCCCTTGTTATTGCCGAGTTCTTACCTGACATTCAGGTCATCTGCACGGCAACGGCCCAATCACGGAGGCAATCCGTAACGATGTACTTTCTCATGACCTGTTCGGCCTTCGGATCCTCCTGGGGAGTTTCCGTGTTCCATCGTTCCGCTTCCAGGCGAGTTTCTGGTTTCCTTCGACTGCGTTGCACCACCCCGCAGTTCTCTAAGACCCGGATTAACCTTACTATTCCTGTTCATCGCGTTTTCGGTTCAGGACTTCAATATCCTGTTTAAATTTGTAACTAATATACATTCTTCACATGCTGCTGTCAACTCTTAAATTCCTACGTCTGACTACACAGACTGAACAGACCATGCCTCCAAGGATAGTCCCGGATCTGCCTTGGCATCGAATTCCGAGATTTCACCCCGCTGCCATTTCAAATAAGCGGCAGCTCCGATCATCGCTGCATTATCCGTGCAGTACTCCATCGGAGGAATCAGCAATTCGAGCCCTTCCTTGGCACAACGCTCCTGCAATGCCGAGCGTAAACCGCGGTTTGCCGCAACGCCTCCGCACAGCAGCAGCTGGCGTGATCCGTATTCACGAACGGCTCGCACCGCTTTCTCTACCAATACTTCCACTACAGCTTCCTGGAACCCGCGTGCAACAGCAGACGGTTCCAGCGTTTCTCCACGCATTTTGGCATGATTGAGTGCGTTCAGCACAGCAGATTTCAATCCGCTAAGACTGAAATCATAAGAACCCGCTTCCAGCCACACCCGAGGTAACGGCACAACCTGTTCTGCTTCAGACGCCATCCGGTCCACATGAGGGCCCCCCGGATACGGGCATCCCAAGGCACGTGCTACCTTATCATAAGCCTCACCTACGGCATCATCCCGCGTACGGCCAATCAGTTTGAACTTACCCTCGGATTCCATATGCACAAGCTCCGTATGTCCACCAGACACAACCAGAGCCATCGCAGGATATTGCAATTCATGTGTAAGCCGATTGGCATAGATATGACCAGCAATATGATGCGTGCCAATCAGCGGTTTGCCCAGAGCCATGGCAAGCGTTTTGGCCGCAACAATACCTACCAGCAATGCACCCACCAGACCAGGTCCCTGCGTTACGGCGATCGCGCTTAGGTCTCTTGGACGGATACCGGATTGTTCAATCGCCTGTTCCATCATCAAGGTAATCACTTCAACATGCTTACGGGAAGCGACCTCAGGGACCACTCCGCCAAACGCCTTATGTGTCTCAATCTGACTCGAGATCAGGTTGGACAGCACTTCCTGCCCATCCTTGACCACGGCAACCGATGTTTCATCACAGCTGGTCTCCACCGCCAAAATATAGGATGGACCCAATTGTTGTTGTTCACTCAGTTCGTTCATGAATCTATTACGCTTCCTTCCTCTTCGCCGCCCCGGCCTGCAGGCGGCAAATTCGCCCACATAATCATCGCATCCTCCTGATTGTCGGAGTAATACCCTTTGCGAAGACCTGCCGATTCAAACCCTTTTTTCTCATACAAACGCTGGGCAACCAGGTTCGATACCCTCACTTCCAGCGTCATTCGCTCCATGCCAAGATATGCCGCTGTTCTCATAAGCTCATCCAGCAGCTTCTCGCCAAGCTTGCGACCACGGTAAGCCTCTCTTACCGCAATGTTGGTAATATGAGCCTCATCCATGATGGTCCACATCCCGGCATATCCGATAGCTCTGCCTTCCAGTTCCATGACCATATATTTGGCAAAATGATTATTCGTTAATTCGTTTCGAAATGCTTCTTCCGTCCAGGGCATCGTAAATGCCTCATGTTCAATCACCATAACATCGGGAATGTCGTTCAATGTCATGAGCCTGAACTGAAGTGCTGCATCCTGTCCATAACCTTCCATCTCGTCCATCCGCTCGCCACCCTTCTTTCAGCCTTTGCGCAGTAGATTGGCTTCCGCCTCGGCCAGCTGGGTGTAGTTCGGCACCAGCGCATGCACATCGTCGCGCTGCCCTGCGAGCAGCGCTTCGGCGCCAAGGCGCCCGATCCAGCGGCCTTCCAGCTCATAGGGAACGAGCTGGAGTGCCGTACCTGCAGGGCAGCGGAGCTCAGCCGCTGCTGCCGCATGCGGGCCCGTCTCGCCGACAATCCAGACGGCTGCGGGCCGCTCTTCCGGCGCCGCCTCCGCCATGCGGGCGGCGAGGGCTTCCAGCCATCCGTCCATCAGGCGGATGGCATCTGGCGCGAGCCGCCGGGGCGCATCGCTTCCGGCGGAGGCAAACAGCGCGGTGTACGCCTGGCCGCGCCGCGCATCCACGAGCGGAACGATCCAGTGGACAGGGGCGGCACCTGTGCCGCCCTGGTCCGCGGATGGCGTTCCGCCAGCCCCTGCTGCGGCAGGTTCATCTGCCGCAGCTTCAGCCTTGGCCGCGAGGCCGCGGTGCCAGCCGCCCCAGGCCATCGCCTGCAGGCTGGACACCCCGGCAACGGGGATGTCCCATGCCCAGGCGAGTGTCTTCGCCGCCGTTACCGCAATGCGGATACCTGTGTATGAGCCTGGGCCGATGCCTACGGCAATGCCGTCCAGCTGGCCAGGTGCAGTGCCGCTCGCTGCCAGCAGCTGCTCCATTACAGGCACGACGTGCACCGAGTGATTCCGTTCGGCACGTTCATTGCGCTCCTCCAGCAAGGCGTGATCTTCCATCACCGAGGCAGCCATCACCGCGGTGGACGTATCCAACGCCAAAAACCGCTGACGCGGCTTTTTTTGTAAATCTTTCATCATTTATTGACTCCATTCTGTCTGAACTGCCGGCACATGGCCGCATAAGTCTCACCGTATCCATCCAGCGTAATCTTGCGATCCTCCGGACCGGTTGTTTCAATCTGTACATGCAAATGGTCCTCCGGCAGCAGTTCGGGAATGATACTGGACCACTCCACCAGACTGACTCCGGCTCCATAGAAGTATTCATCCAGTCCAAGCTCGTCCGCTTCTTCCAGTGAAATACGATACACATCCATGTGATATAAAGACAAACGCCCTTCATATTCCTTAATTAACGTAAACGTGGGACTGTTCACCACTTCACGTATACCCAAATGCCAGGCAAACTTCTGTGAAAATGCCGTTTTGCCCGCGCCCAAATCACCGTCAAGTGCAATCACCATTCCGGCAATTGCCTGTTCAGCAAGTGCGGACGCAAGCGCCTCTGTATCTGCAATACCATGGGACTCAAACACCCATTGCTCATGCGTTTTGTTCAATATACGCCCCACCTTTGGCGGTCAGCCGCCTGAGTTCACTTTGAACCTTATTATATCGGTCCCCTTCTCCCCCCGCAAGCATCGAAGACGAACAGCAAAAGCAATATTGGCAGATCGTAAAATTAAATAAACCGGTACCTGACGGCACCGGCCTTCTTACGACATCCTGTATTTAACGTTATCTTCGCTAACTTCCTACTCTTCCAGGCGGTCCACACGAACGGTCTGGGTATTCCCCGGGTTGCTGCCTACCTGAACGGTTGCCATTCCGTTAGCTTCGTCCACATGTTCGATCCAAACCGGATCTCCCTCCAGGGTAACAGCAATCGTATCTTTGGAATCGTAAATCGCCTTGGCACGTTTTGCATCCATCATTTTATTCATACTCTCCTTCCGGATCATCATGTGGTTCACGAATCATCGTGTCCGTCGTACTCTCACCAATATACCCGTTATCCTCGGTAACCTGACCTCCACCTAACCCTTCATTTACCATCCGGTCAATGTCGAGCATGAAGGACTCCCGATCAAGTGGCAGTTTTTCGGAAGTCACCGCTTCCCAGTTCACCGCAGCAGCTGGCGTGTAAAATTCTTCAGAATCCTCTGCCCCGTCAATGGGATATGGAGAAAAGGCATGTTTGTGCGCTTCTTCTTCATCCCTAGTGTTCTTCATTTCGGCACCTCCCAGCTTGTTCGATGTCATACCCTTCCTGACTCACATGCTTAAGACTCAATACCATGTTCAAGCATGTTTCTGTTATCATCCCCCAGTCAGCCCGAACCATACGAATTCATCCTGTAAGCGATTATCCAGTCACGGAAATGCCCATACTACATCATAAAAAGGTACCTCGGAAAGGAGCCGACCCATGCATACGGTCTGGAAAGGTGCAATCAGCTTTGGGCTCGTGCACGTCCCTGTCAAAATGTTCTCGGCTACTGAAGACAAAGACATCTCCATGCGATACATCCATAAAGTCTGCGGCAGCCCGCTCGCTTATGTCCGTCAATGTCCTTCCTGTGAAGTGGATGTGAAGTGGGAAGAAATTACGAAAGGATATGAATACGAAAAAGGAAAATTTGTGCTCTTCGAAAAAGATGAGCTGGAAGCCCTGAATGATTCGGCCAGCAAGACCATCACCATCCTGGATTTTGTGGATTTGACGGAGATTGATCCCATCTATTTTCAAAAAACATACTACCTCTCTCCCGACCAGGCCGGCGGAAACGCTTATCAGCTGCTGATGACAGCCATGCGTGACACGGGCAAAATCGGTATCGCCAAGGTCTCCATTCGTTCCAAAAGCAGCCTCGCTGCCATTCGGGTTCTGGAGGATTGTCTCTCCATGGAAACCATCTTCTATCCAGATGAGATTCGTCCGGTCTCACAAGTACCAAACTTGCCGGAAGCCCAAAATGTCAATGACAAGGAATTGACGATGGCGAAGCTGCTGATCGATCAATTGTCCACGCCTTTTGAACCCGGCAAATATACAGACGATTACCGCAATAAACTGCTGGATCTCATCAATCACAAAGTTGCGGGTGAAGAGATCAAGATTGCGCCGGCTAAACCGGAAGCGAATGTGATGGATTTGATGGCAGCCCTCCAAGCCAGCATTGAGGCAGTCAAGCCCATCCCTGCAGACCCGGGAACAACGACTGCCAAACCCAAAAAACGCGCAACCAAAAAGACAACTGTACAAGCCGTGGTCGGTGGCGATACCGAAGCAGCTCCAGCCAAAAAGAAAAGAGCAGCTTCCAAGTCCAAATCATAACGAACAAAAATTTTTTACGATACAACCCATCCGGCTCCGTTAGCCGGATTTTATTTTTTTATAAGCCCTCCTGCCCGCTAGTTTAGGTTTGCTCGGAACGTGAAAATACAATTGACGAAAGATGATTTATATTTTATATTAACTTATGAAAAGTAACTTATTTATAATTTTAAAGTGTATCCTATAGGATCCGAAGCGAGAATGATCTAACGTACCTACCCTTGTTATTGCAATTTAGATGAGATGATCTCAAACTTATTTTATATTAGGAGGAAATGAAGATGACTACCCCATACCAGATCCCTGCAACTACTCATTTGGGTGAAGTAAGCCTGCGAATAAGCAATCTGGAGCGATCCATTCAATTTTACACCGAGGTGGTTGGTCTTCGTTTATTGGAACGCCAGGATAAGGTCGCAACGATGACCGCCGACGGCAAAACGTCACTGCTGCGCCTGGAAGAACTGACTGATGCGGTGACATTGCCTGTACGCTCTCACGCGGGCTTGTACCATTTTGCCATTCTTCTGCCTGACCGCAAATCCCTCGGACTTGCACTGCGAAACCTCGCCGCCTCCGGCATTGAAATCGGCCAAGGGGATCACCTGGTGAGTGAAGCCTTTTATATTTCCGATCCGGATCAAAACGGCATTGAAATCTACGCTGACCGCCCGCGTGATACCTGGAGACGTGATACAGACAACAACTACATCATGGCAAGTGATCCAGTGGATGTACAGAGCTTGTTCGACATCTCGGAAAATGAGCCATGGCATGGCCTGCCGGCCGGAACGGTTATTGGTCATGTACACTTTCATGTACGCAGCCTGGAGGAATCCCGCCGTTTCTACACGGGTGTTCTCGGTTTTGACGTCGTTGGCAATTTCGCTGGCATGTCAGCGCTGTTTGTTTCCGCAGGTGGATATCACCACCATATCGGCCTGAATATCTGGGCAGGCACAGGCGCTCCTGTGAATCCGAACCGGGCTACGGGAATTGACTACTTTACCATCGTGTACGCCGGACAGGAACAATTGCAGCAAGCGCTGGAACAATTGCGCACGCAAGGTTCCACACTTGAAGAACTGGGCGGTCAATGGTTTACCATTGATCCGCAGAATATCCGCATACAGCTGGTTACAGCAGAATAAAGCACGTTACACAATCATTTTTTTGATTCCATTCCATACCGAGAAAGCTCGGACAGTGTACATCTCTTGATCCTTTGATTAGAGATGATGCCCTCGTCCGGGCTTTATTTACTATTATAAATATGGTGAATTTGGCGCATCCTAACCTAATATCCAGCCCGGTCGATGAAGGAGAACCCACATGGTTGAAAAGGGACGTCTGACTGTAAGGCAGCTTGCCGCCTTAATGTTCCTCTGTACAATTGGTGAACAAATACTTGTATTTCCGGCCATGATTACCTCATTCGCCCACGAAGATGCCTGGATATCCGGTTTACTCGGTGTCGCCGGAGGTATGGGGATTCTGTTCATTTTTTTGGTCACCTATAAGCTTCACCCCAAACTCAATCTTATCGAAAATGCACTTCATACATTTGGACCTTGGATCGGAGCCTTGTTCAGCTGCTTTTATTTGTTTTATTTTCTGATTAGCACTTCCACATTCGTCAGGGAAATCGGCGATTTCATGTCTACCCAGATCCTGCCTGAATCACCGCACTTGATTGTGCATCTGCTCTTTGTCGGCACTCTCGTGTGGGGACTCATCTGTGGCCTCGAATGTATAGCCAGGAGTGCAGAGCTTTGGCTTCCCTTGATCGTCTTGTTTTTGATTATTCTGACGGTTTGTCTGCTCCCTCACGTAAAGTTGGATAACATCCAGCCTGTTCTTGCTCAAGGCTTCGCTGCTCCATTCCGAGGTTTCATCGCCGTGCTGACATATCCTTACTGTGAGTTATGTATCTTCATGATGTTACTCCCGTACACCAAGAAGGAGCCTCATTTGGAGAAGGATTTTCTTCTGGCAGGACTCATCGGCGGTCTGATGCTTACACTGACACTGACCATCTGCCTGCTTGTCATGGGGCCGTTCATGACACAGCATCACTGGTTTGCCTCATTCAAGCTATCGCAGAAGATTAATATAGGCAACTTTCTGCAGCGGATTGAAGCCTTCATGGCATCCGTCTGGATTATCGCCGTTTTTTTCAAAAGTATTCTATTCTTTTACAGCTTTATCCTGGGGGTTACGAACCTGTTCCGACTTTCCAGCTATCGTAAGCTTATTCTGCCAGGGGCCCTTTTGATTTTGGCGATGTCGATCCTGGTCGCTCCGGACGAGGTTTTTTATCTCAAAGTCATTATCCCTTATTGGATCGACTGGGATCTTACATGCGGCATTGCACTTCCTGTGCTGCTTATTTTGGTACATAAATTGAAGTCTCGTGCTTCAAAACGAGAACGTTATAACAGGTAAGCACTTCTGATTACGTTTGCTCAATACTGCCACCCGAAAGGAGCCCTGCACATGTTTAAGCCTCTGATCCCCTTTGAACCCATATCTCGGGACAGCATTCCAAACGGACCTAACTGGATTGCCCAGGTGAAATGGGATGGTGTTCGCATGCTTGCGTACGAGGATGGCCATGAACTCAGGTTGATTAACCGCAGACTGCACGACCGGACAGTCCAATATCCAGAGCTGGTCTCTGACCGCAATCTGTGCAGCGCCCCCTCCTACATTCTGGATGGTGAAGTGATTGCGCTTGACCCCGAAACGGGAAAGCCTTCTTTTTACCATGTGCTGCGCCGGGACCGTATGAGCAAACCAGATGCGATTGCCCAAGCGGTGTACCGGATTCCGGTCACTTATATGGTTTTCGATATTTTGTACTGTGATGGAAAATGGGTCACCGATCAACCACTTGCAGAACGCCAGCGTCTGCTGCATCATGTTCTCAACCCGGGCTCACACGTTCAGGAGGTGACCAATACCTCCGATGCGGCTTCTCTGCTCACCGTTATGAGGCAGCATCAGATGGAGGGGATTGTCTGTAAAGACCTTACAAGTACCTACGGCATCAATGGCAAGGATCAGCGCTGGCAAAAAGTTAAAATCATGCATGATCTATATGCCATGATTGGCGGGGTTACCTACCGGAGCGGCGTCGTTAACGCCATTGCGGTTGGTGTATATGACGGGCCTCATTTTGTCTATATTGGTCATGTCGGCACAGGTAAGCTGAACTCAGCCACCTGGCGTAAACTGACCGAGCAAGTCGAACCTTTGATTCAAGAGGAGCGGCCGTTCCATAACGTGCCTGAACGAAGCTCCGAAACAACTTGGATCAAGCCCGAGATCGGAGTCAAAGTGCAATACATGGAACTAACCCAGCATCGCACCTTACGCCATCCGAGTATACAAGCATTCGCGGAAGTGTCTCGTGAAGACTGTCTTGCCAGCCAACTCACAATCGAGGTGTAGCAGGCGTGTTTTTTTTCGTTAGACTCATGAAAAGGGAGGTGTTCATATGCCCCGTACGATCAAAGGTACCATTACCATCGAGGGAATAGAGCTTACTGTAACCAATCCCGACAAACTGCTGTGGCCTGAAGCAGGAGTGACGAAAGCCATCTATCTGCAGAAGCTTGCAGCGATCGCTCCCTTTCTGCTGACGTACACCAGGAACCGCCTCCTGACAACCATCCGATATCCGCACGGTGCAGGCGGTGAATTTTTTTATCAAAAAAATGCTCCTGAACCCATTCCCGATTTCGTACGTACCGAGATCCACGAAGGCATCCGCTATATCGTCATGGACGGTCTTCCGGAACTGCTGTGGCTCGGCAATCTTGCTGCCCTGGAGTTCCACCCCTCCTTACATGCCGTAGGGAGCCATCTGCCATGTGAATGGATGATTGATCTCGACCCCTCACTTGAGGAGGAGCCCCGTATTATGCAGGCAGCTCTAATAGTAGGGGAGACACTAACCTCCCTCGGCCTCCGTTCTGTACCCAAAACTTCCGGTGCCACAGGCATACAGATCATCGTTCCCATTCGTCAGGGCGTCACCTTTGATGAGCTGCGGGACATTGGTCATTTTGTCGGCAAGTACGTCACCCAGAAGCATCCGGACCTGTTCACACTGGAGCGGCTCAAAAAGGACCGCGGAGACCGCATTTATTTTGATTACCTGCAGCATTATGGCGGCAAAACCCTGGCAGCACCATACACACCTCGTGCCAAACCCGGAGGTACCGTATCCACCCCGCTCACGTGGGATGAAGTTCGGAACAATGTGTCGGTGAAGGATTATCACCTGATGAATATTGTGGAACGGCTCCAGCAGGTAGGCGATCTCATTGCCAGTGTTGAGCCGCAGCCAGTTGAACTCATTACGCAGCACCTCAAAAAGAAATAGCCGGCAGCCCTCAAACCAAGGGCGCCGGCTATTTCTTCATTTCTTATTAGAAGCTTCTTACATCGGATAAGACTCGCTAATGGATACCTTTTTTCTTGAAACGTCCGCCCTTCACGTCATGAATGTTACCGATCGCCACAAAGGCATGCGGGTCCCAATCTTCCACGATAGACTTCAGCTTCGCTTCTTCCAGACGAGTAATGACCACAAAGATAATCTTCTTCTCATCTCCGCTGAATCCGCCTTCCCCATCCAGGAAAGTAACCCCACGACCGAGACGGTCAGTCAGGGCTGAACCGATATCCCGATATTTCTCACTGATGATCCATACCGATTTGGACTGATCCAGACCTTCGTTGACGATATCAATCATCTTCATGGCAATATAGTACGCGATCATTGAATACAGGGCGTTCGGCCAACCGAATACAAATCCTGCACCTGCGAAAATAAACACGTTAATAAACAGAACAATCTGTCCGACAGACAATGGTGACTTCTCACTCAGCAGGATGGCTACGATCTCCGTACCATCAAGCGATCCCCCAGACCGGATAACAAGGCCAACACCGACCCCCAGGATCAATCCGCCAAAAACAGCTCCAAGCAGCGGCTCACCCGGTGTCAATGCAGGAACATGGTGCAATAATGAAGTTCCGATGGACATGACCACAATGCCGAGCAATGTGGATAACGCGAACGTTTTACCAATTTGCTTATAACCCAGAATCAGGAACGGCAAGTTGAGCAAGGTCAGGAAAATCCCGAGCGGCAGCTGCGTAAGCTCTGACACCATAATCGAGATCCCCGTAATTCCACCATCAATGACGCCATTGGGCACGAGAAATATTTCAAGTGATACGGCCATCAGTGCGGCACCAACCAAAATCATTACAATACGTTGCAGGAGCTTCAGTGTAAATACCGAGCTTTTTACATTCCGATCCGGCTTCGATGTTATTTCTTTAACCGTTACATTGGACATGGTATCCCCCCCGTTTGATCAATATGTGAATCAATTTCATAAATCATTTAAATACCGGACGGGGAAACTACATATAGAAGAAAACGATCTCGGTCGACCCTATACGTACCCTGCTTATAAGCATCTAAAAGCAATATGAAATGGATTCAAATATGTCTTAATTCCGGTTTACACTTCGATAAGAGAGCAAAAGGGAGCCTGTTTCCCGCAGACTCCCCTCCTTCGCCAAGACATGATTTATATATTTATTATATCATAAAAGATCAAATTTGAGCAAAATAGTTAGCAAAAAGAAGATAAATTCAAAAAAAGTGAATTTATCTTCAGAAATCGAGCCTAAAACGGCTAAAGCAGCGGAGAAAGCATGCGAGAAAGTATTTCTGCCCCTTTTTGTACTCGTGAACGCGCCTGAAATGTCTTCAGGTCAATCTTGCTGGACACCTTCAAATCCCGCTCAAAATCACCGACCAAACGATCCATGGAGGAAGACTCAAACAGAACGGCTGTCAGTTCAAAGTTGCAGAAAAAACTGCGCATATCCATGTTTGCTGTCCCCACAGTTGCAAGCAATTCATCCACAATCATGACCTTGGCGTGAATGAACCCTTTCCGATATTGGTAAAATTCCACCCCTGCCCGAAGCAGTTCCTCCACGTACGAGAGGGAAGCCAGATGAACGAGACGGGAATCAGAATGGTATGGAATAATGATTTTTACATCCACCCCGCTGACGGCTGCGGTCTTCAGTGCTTCATAGAGGGCTGGATCCGGAATGAAATAGGGACTTGTAATATAAATCCGGTCACAGGCAACCGAGATGGCCCCAAAACACATTTCCTGAATGGCATCCCACTCCTGGTCGGGACCACTGGCCAAAATCTGAATTTTTTCGTTGCCGCTGCATATATGAGGCGGAAAGAGTTCCTTCAGCTGTGTTTCGGTAATCTGCTCGCCAGAAGCAAGCTTCCAGTCGTTAAGAAACGTGTTTTGCAGGAAATAAACGGCGTCACCTTCCAGCTGCATATGTGTATCCCGCCAGAACCCCATTTCGGGGTATTTTCCGAGGTAATCATCCCCGACATTGATGCCACCAACGAAGCCGACTTTTCCATCCACGACGATAATTTTCCGATGATTCCGGTAATTGACCCTGCGATCGATGGTGGCAATCAGTGGTGGCAGAAAGTAATGGAATTCCACCCCGGCGTCCTGGAGCTTTCGGATGAAACCCAAGCTCATTTTGTGGCTGCCAAGGCCGTCACAGATGAACCGGACTCGCACACCCTCACGTGCCTTTCGAATCATGACTTCCTGAAACTTGATACTGATTGCATCATCACGAAAAATGTAAAACTCCACATGCAGATGATGCTTGGCCTTCTCCATTTCCCTTAACATGGCCGGGAAGGCCTCTTTCCCGTTTGTTAACACCCTGCTTCGGTTGCAGCCCGTTATGGGGCTCTCCGATAGATGGGACAGCAGATTAAACAGCCGCTGCTGGTGCCTAAAGCGATCGTCAGGCATTTCGGCTGCTTCCTTCACAATATGAGCCTGCTCCCATATCGTTTCCTTAATCTCCCTAAAAATTCTGGATCCGGCTTTGCGTACCTTTTTCCGCTTGTTGAAATCCTGTGCCACGAAGTAATACACGATAAATCCAATGGGAGGCACACAAAACAAAATAAACAGCCAGGCCACCGCTTTGGACGGATTCCTGAACTCCAATATGATAATGGTGGCTGCCTGGAAAATAAAAATAAGTAAAATAATGACCAGCCAAAGCATCCGGCTTCCCCCTTGATAACAATCTCTCGCACTCTCGCTTCATCAGTTTTGACGATAAAGGATATAGCTAATCATAGATACCCAATGTTAGGTCCATTCGTAACGTTCGCATAGATAAAACTTTACATACACAAACTAGGCTCAGGAATTTCCGTCCTGCCCCTTCGGTGAAATGACTGTATATTCTGACTGTGTTTGCATCTACATAATCTTCATCAAGTCCGAGAAGCCGCGCCACTGCGCCGTTTTGGGTGAATATCCTTCCATAGTCTTCCTCTCCAGCTTCTCTGGAGGTGGTCTTCTGACCTTAAATTCGATATAATATTCGTTAAAAACTTATTACCTAAAGGAGAAGAGTAGTGAATGGACAGTGAGAGGTATGCGTTAAATTTAGTATTGGTTGCGATTTTGATAGGATTTTCAGCATTTTTCGTTGCAGTAGAATTTGCCTTGGTACGAATTCGTCCAAGCCGGATTGACCAAATGATTGCAGAAGGAAACAAGCGTGCTCTGGCTGTCAAACAGGCTGTTGCCAACCTGGATGGATATCTGTCCGCATGTCAGCTTGGGATTACCATTACATCCCTCGGACTTGGATGGCTTGGTGAACCGACGGTAGAGAAAATTCTCCATCCTGTGTTTGAAAGTTTAAGTATGCCTGAGGCGCTCTCATCATTCTTATCGTTTGTTATTGCGTTTGTTGCCATTACATACTTGCATGTTGTGGTTGGTGAACTTGCTCCCAAAACGATTGCAATCCGCAAAGCTGAAACGGTTGCGCTCCTGACATCTACACCTATCATCTGGTTTAACCGAATTATGTATCCTTTTATCTGGCTGTTGAACGGCTCGGCGAATCAACTGGTCAAATTGTTTGGAATCAAGCCTGCGTCCGAGCATGAAGAGGCGCACTCAGAAGAAGAACTGCAAATTATCATTAATGAAAGCTTCGAAAGCGGCAAAATTAATCAGGCCGAGTTCGGTTATGTAAGCCGGATCTTTGCTTTTGATGAGATGCTCGCCAAGGAAATTATGGTACCCCGGACCGATATGGTCTGCCTTTATGTCAATAAAACGAATGAAGAAAACCTGGAAATTATCCGGGAGGAGCAATATACCCGATTCCCGGTTGTGAATGAGAGCAAAGACGATATCATTGGTATTATCAATACCAAACAGTTCTTCCTGGAACTTTACGGAAACGATGAACCTGTTGATCTGTCTTCGCTGATTCAGCCCGTATCTGCTGTTCACGAAACGACTCCGGTGAAGGATCTGCTCAAGAAAATGCAGAAGGACGGCGTGCACATCGCTGTGCTGGTCGACGAATATGGCGGTACATCAGGGATTGTAACCATTGAGGATGTACTTGAACAGATTGTCGGCGAGATTCGTGACGAGTTCGATGCGGACGAAGTGGAAGATATCCAGATCATCAATGAGAACTATGTCATTATGGATGGCAAGGTATCCCTGTCGAAGGTCAACGACATGTTTATGTCTAATCTCGATGCCGATGAATGGGACACCATTGGTGGATGGCTCTACAGCCATCGCCCGGAAATGAACGAGCAGGATGAGTATGAATTTGAAAACCTGACGTTTGTGCTTCTGGAAAAAGACAAAAACCGTTTCTACAAGGTGGCTGTTGTACCTAAAGAACCACTTGTCATGTCTGAGTATACGGATGAAGACGAGAAAGAGGCCTAATTGGGCTAAATGAAGCAGCTCCATATATAATAAGAAGAAGAGCACTTACCTACATTGGTAAGTGCTCTTCTTCTTATTCCCGCTCAATGTGTCACTCTCCATGTTATCACTCCACTTTTAATACCCATTTCGCAATATCATCGATAATGGCTTTGGAGACATTAGATGGCTCAGCATACTCTTGACCAATCGAAAGTCCATCATAACTGGATAACAGGTGATTTACCTTCGGATAGCTATTGTACGTTACATTGGAATGACCTTGAAGAGCCGTTTTCCAGTTCTGGAATTGATCCATAGACACCTGAACATCATTTTCACCTTGTAGAATAAGCATGGGGATATTTTGTGTTTTAGCCAGTTCCGCAGGCACATAATCTCTCTGCTCAAACCACCAATAAGCAGGCTGAAGTGGAAATGCCTCAGGAAGATGATCTACGGAATAGTTAGGATCTTTAACGATTGCAGCAACATTTTTGTAAAAATCAACTTGTCTTTGAATGATCTCCGTGTCCAAACCACGCTGCTTCATCCGATCTAACAATTCGTCCTGCTGCTCGGTAAGCACATCCACAAAGCGACTGCTTGGTGCAGCAAGCAGGATACTTCCTGCAATATCATGTTGTTTATCCTCAGCAATGATTAACGGTACTGCAAACCCGCCTTGACTATGTCCAGCTACAAAAATCGCTGTAGAATCAATATGTGCATTCTTTTTAAGTAAGGCTACTGCATCGGTTACCTGATCCACACTTTCTTGTTTTAATGTGAATTTAGGCTGTGAAGCCACCTTATAGGTATGCTCATAGGTGACCTTATCGTATCTTAATACAGCAACTCCTTGTGAAGCTAAACCTACCGCAAGATCGCGAAATGGCTTTGCACCACCAATGGCAGCATCTTGATTGCTAGCCCCGGATCCGTGTACCAGAATGACAACCGGGAAAGGCCCCTCTCCCTTGGGCAAGGTTAAGGTCCCTGGTAAAGCTAAATCACCCTGACCAACTGTAATCTTTTGTTCTGTATACGCAGATGGATCGTCGTAACTTGGTTTTTGATAAACATCTGGAGTAGCAGGGGCAATATACAAGTCATCCACCAGTCCGTCATGATTCATTCTGACCGTAATATTTACATTAGTAAGCTCTGTCTTAAAAGTATATGTGACATTGCGATGCACTGAGTTGTTCTCTACTTGTTTAGCTATGGCTTTACTTGTAATTCTCCCATTTTGTCCTTCTAAAGCTCCCCATAGCTGACTCAACAACGTGGGTGACAGCACTCCACTCACCGAGGTATGAACATACTTGGCAGCCTCGTTGCCGTCACCCTCACTTAAAAGTGAAATGAACATATCCTCAGGTGCTGCCTTCAGTGCCTCGGTAAGAAATTCCCCATCCATAAAAGTAACTCCTTTCGTTAACTGAACAGGATGCTCTAAGGGAATGACTTGTCCATTCACGATCGCCTGTTTCTCCCCTACCTTAACTACAATGGTAAGCTCATTTTTTCGTATTGTAATTTGTCCTGTGTTTTGTTGCCAAGATACCTCTGCCCCATTCTTTGCTGCAATCTCACGAACAGGAACTAGATTTTCATGATCAACGGGTTTCTCAGCAGCTGCTGAGATGGATGTTACCGGCAGGATAAGGCATACGAAAGTAAGAGAACATAATAGCTTTTTCCAATTGTTCATCGTAATAACTCCTCCTAATCATTTTAATGATATGCATAGATCTATGAGCATTTATTGGCTCAGAACTCTGCTTATAACAACAATAGCAATGATAAGTAACAACAGGACCCAAGATAGCGGACGAGCAAAGTTAATGGTCCAGCCTATTCCATAACGTTTTTCTACGGTAAAAGATGGATCATTGGCATTGTAGTAAATAAAACCCAGCTTCCAATACTCATCATCATTCACGGGCTGCTCCTTAGAGCGTTCGCTATCCTCTTGATGATTTCGAATTTTCCCACCGCCTTGTCTGCCTGTGAGAGACAGCAATAATGCGCCTAACACGATCACCACAGGGACGATGAAGCTGATAGCCGTTAGCAAGACCAGATTGGGGACGAACATATTCATCTGAATGAATGCAAATAAAATAGTAAGAAGAAGCCCAGTTATTATCGTAAATAGGGACCATTTACGGCGGAATTGAATATTTTTAGCAGCAAATTGGGCAGGATTAGTCATGGTAAGCTGTTGTTTGCTTGTTTTAATACTCCAGTTAACCAGCATCAGGAGTGCAATTACTCCCAGCTGTACAAGATTAATAGCCAGTACCGAGAGGTAGGTTTTAGGCACACTGGAAGTGACATTGCCCTGAAGATCATATTTCATTGGAATGACGTTAGGTAGTGCATCATAATTCAGGATCGAAATGATCGCAACGGCTACAATAATAGCCAGATGAATTAGAAACCAATAGTTGGAATACGTGAGCTTATTTTGGCGGAAGGTGGTATCAATTTTAACCCGTTGAGGTGCTTCTTCAGTTGGAAGTGTTCCCTTTATCTTTTTCATCTTGAAATGAAAAAATAGATGTAGTGCTACCCAGTACACAATAAATATCATGGTGCAAACACCGGTGATTATTGCTGTAGACTCTTCATTGGCAGATCGGAGTAAATATAGACAGACAAGTATAAACATCGCGTTTCCGATCAGACTTACGGTAGCAAATGTTCTCCGTAGCTTACGTAAGATGGGTGTGTAGTAATTATATTCACTTACCGTAACCCCAAAGCTAATGGTTTCCCTTGTTAGATAAGGTGTAAAGGAGAGAAGTAAGGCTAATGGAGCAAAGATTAAGATGACCGATAAGATACTAAATAGTTGCATAAATAACACACTCCCTTATTCGTTTATTCCTTGTTGTGCCCCATCTTCACATCATCATAGATTTGATCTAATACCGCAGATAACTCCTCTTTGGTCATTCCTCGACATATCGCTTCGGCAATAATCGGTCTTAATTCTCTTTGCTGCTTTTTCAAAAAATCATCCGTTAGACCAGGCATTCCATCAGGGTTTACGACAACTCCCTTTTGTCTGTGAATTAGTATGTACCCATCTTGCTTGAGTAGTGTATAAGCCTTATTGACCGTATGAAGGTTAACACCAATATCTGCTGCCAAATTCCGAACTGATGGTAGCGCCTCACCTAGCTGCAGCTCACCACTAGCAATGCCTTCGATAATTTGATAAACCAGTTGAGAATAAATGGGAAGTTCGGACTGCATGTCAAGTTGAATAATCAAGAGTTCACCTTCTCTTTGTCGTCTGTTATATATCAAGTATAACAGATATAACATAGAGGGGCAATGCGTATGGAAATAAAGCCGCATATCAATGGCAAGGGCAGGCTTACCTAACCCTTCACCATTGATATGCGGCTTATCTTCATGAGCTTATCTTATGTGATTCAAGTACAAACATGAGTGGAGGCACATGACCATGTTGTATTTTACATTCCATTCAAAGTTCAGTCTTATCTTCAACAATCCGATAATGGATTTTACGAACTATAATTTTCAGGATCATATATAGCGGAATAACGATGATCATACCCAAAATATTCCACAGATCGGCACCCACGAGCAACAGAATAACCGTTGTCAGCGGATGAATATCCAGCTGCTTGCCATATACATAGGGAGATATCAGGTTATCCTGAATCTGCTGGGCAACGACGATAATAATCAGCGACCAGATAGCCATCGACGGAGATTCAATAAAAGCCACAATCACGACAGGTATCGCTGCCAATATGGCACCCACATAAGGAATAAAGTTCAATATGATGGATGCAGCCGTCAGCAATAGCGCATATGGCAAACCAAGGATAAGAAAACCAATGTACATCAGGATCCCGAGTGCAACATTGACAATAACTCGCCCAACAATAAAATTGCTCAACGCTTCATCAATTTCGTGAACGGTCTCTTCTCCGTCCTTCCGATAACGTCTCGGCAAAAGCAGGGTGAGATTAGTGCCAAACTTACTGCCTTCCTTAAGCATGTAATACAGCATAATTGGAAAGGTGGCCAAAATGATGACTAGATTGGATACCACCGAGAACAGGCCTGACAGATAATCACTCACCTGTGTAATTCCCTGTGTCAGGAATTCGGAAAATCTTGAAACCAGATCCGAGTCCTCCGGCAAGTATTTGGACAGGAATCCGCTTCTCTCCAGTTCGTTTAGCTGTGCACTAAGTGAGGCTATCAGAGCAGGCGTATTTTCAATAAAGTTCCACAGCTGCTCACGAAGTGACGGCCATATAAGCACGCTAAACCCGGCAATCAGCAGGGCAATCACAACATAAATAATTAGAACCGATAGGGCCCTTTTCAACCGATGTCGTTCCATAAAGTCAACAAGCGGCCGGAGTAAATAATAGAAAAAGCCCGCGATTAACAGCGGAATAATAATGATATGTATGAGTGATGTTAACGGGCGGAAAATAAAATTCACCTTATCTCCCAAATACACAATGAGCAGCAGCAAAATAATGGCTGTGCAAATTCGGTAGAACTTGTTATTTATCAAGAAATTGATCCCTCCATACACTGCTCTGCCAGCACTGGGCTATAATCTGGTGTACCTTCTTCAGTCACCTGATTATATGTACCCTTAAATGCAAGTATTGCCACATTGCATGTCAGTTAACGTGGAAGGGTCTTTTTCTTGCCGATGAAAAATGAGCAAAAAAAGAAGCAGGCGGTTAGCCTGCCACATCTCTTTTGCTGAATACAACCCACGAAACAACCATAAAAATCACATAGTACACGGCCAGTACGGCAACCGAGAAGCCAAGGGTCATTCCCGCATTCCCCCCGCCAAACAATCCGAGGTCCATTCCCGAATTCATATACCGACTGAGATCCATGTTATTAAATAGTACATATTTGGCCCAGTCATAGCGAGCTGGATTGAAGATCAAGGCAAAGATACTCTGGGTAAACATGATAAACAGTGACAAACCAATGGCCAGTGCTCCCGAACGAAACACGGAGGAGACCATAAAGGCTATGGCCAGCGTAATAAACAGATCAACGTACAGGTATGCCCATAACGTAAAGGCATACGATGCCGAGGTTACGCCGCCAGCTGCACTTCCATCATGGGAGAACAGAACATAGGACATTCCGGTTGCGAGCAAGAGAATCAGCACTGTACTGAGCAGACTGAATCCCAGAACCGTAATGTATTTTGAAGCCAAAATTTTGCTGCGTGACCACGGACGAATAAGCAGCAGTTTAATGGTGCCCCATGTGAATTCACCGGCTACCGCTTCAGCCGCAATGACCACACAGAAGATGGTATTCAGGAAGAATACAATCTGAACCGTCGTTATTGCCGCTTCCCAGAAGTAAACGTCACCACCTCCCATACCTTCTCTCAGCAGCACCGGAAGCAGCAGCGAAATTAAAGCCAAAAATGAAAGCATAATCCAGGTACGGGGACGCCGGAAGATTTTCATATTTTCATTCAACAACAGATTTCCAAAGTTAGGCAATACCTCCGCCCCCAGTCACTTGTAAAAATTGATCTTCGAGTGTATGTGTTACGTTGCGGATACCGTATACCTGTATTCCTTCGCTTACCAGTCTGGCATTGAAATCCGGAATCTGCTCACGCGACAGGCGCACCACAAGCATGTTGCCTTGAACAGTCGCATCCTGAATGAGTTCTGAAGCACGCCGTGTATCATTCACCTCAAAGGCCACTTCCGCGAGTGCATCCGCTCCAGCTTCTGCTTTGAGGTTTCTCACATCAATCAACTTACCATTTTGGATAATGGCAACCGTATCACACATGAGTTCCATCTCTGACAACAGGTGACTGGACACAAAGACCGTAATGCCTTCTTCACGGGTGAGCTGACGAAGATAATCCCGTAGCTCCCGAATCCCTTGCGGATCAAGGCCGTTGGTTGGCTCGTCCAGTACAAGCAGCTTCGGCTTATGTAATATGGCCTGGGCGACACCAAGACGCTGACGCATGCCCAGAGAATAGGTTTTCACCTTATCATGAATACGGGCGGTAAGCCCTACACGCTCAATGGTCTCCGCAATGCGTTCATTGGTAATTCCTGGCGACATGCGGGCAAAATGGACGAGGTTCTGATATCCGGTAAGAAATTTGTACATTTCCGGATTCTCTACAATGGCACCTACATGGGCCACTGCCTGCTCAAATTCATTTTTGATACTATGTCCCGAGATGATAATATCTCCCTTACTAATGGACATAAGTCCGACCATCATCCGGATCGTTGTTGTTTTCCCGGCACCATTAGGCCCTAAAAAACCAAAAACCTGCCCCGGAGAAATATCCAGAGTCAGGTCGCTGACCAACGATCGGGAAGATATGATTTTACTGACGCCCTGAAGTCGGACGACCGGCTCCTGCTGCATGCAATTCCCTCCCTCATCGACAGGCTAATAAATCATGCCCGCCTCTCATATGAACATAGTGTATCATAATCTTTGGTATAATGTCCCGTAAACTGGGTGTTCTCCTTACGCTTCATATGGATCTGACACGCTCCACAGCATCCAAGCGGCATCTCACTCCGGTAAAATCCGGTGCGAAATACGTGATTGCCTCCATAGCCCTCTTCCTTTAATTCGACAGAGCCTCTACCAACCGACACAATCATCCCACAACTGACACAGTAAAAGCGGCTCGTTTCGATCACAGAAATTCCTTCCCCTCAACAAGGAGCAATGTAGTCCCTGTTATTTGTCGTTAGAAGCTGAATTTTGATACATTTTGTATCTATCTCGTAATTTACTTGACCCCGGGACTATTGTCAAGCCCCTTCCGGCTTTAAAATAGGGTAAAACACAAAAAAAGCTCTATAAATGCGACAAAAGTCTCGCATTTATAGAGCTTAAAATAGGAACAATGATACAATATGATGCAAAGTATGGGTGTATATCAAACTACCTCCACACATTATGGGGATCACTCGCTGCTCTCACTTGAATGCTGTTCTTCGCCCTTGCCAGGGTAATACCAGAGCAGTGTCCACTCCTGTCCATCCTGCACGACATAACAGGTCTGTACAATGTCGAATTGCCCGAAGGTACTTCTGTACTTCATCGTTATTCCGACCTTGTACGCCTCGGGAAACGGCTTTACGCCATCCATCACCGTAACATCAAATTCCCGCTCCGGCTTTTCCATCTCAAACTCAAAGGTTTCCACGCCAAAATGCTGCATGAAGATATGAGCTCTGGACTGCAAATAAGCACTTTTCGAGAAACGCTCTTTCATTAATGGGTGAAACAGTTCCCATGAGCTGCCGAAATCGCCCGCCTGCTCATACTTGTAAAACTCTTCAACCACCGAAGCAGCGTCGTCCGGCGCATCGGCACGAAAGAGATATGGGATCGTTCTGCCTATTAACCATAGCAGCAGCAGCACAAGTGCGATGAATCCGATCTTTTTGAACAAGGCATTACGATTCCGTCTTCGCAGCATGTTTGTCCCTCCTGTCCTACTCCATTCTTATGATGAATAGCAGGAAAGTAGAAGCTGGAGGGACAAGAGCATTTCCTGGGAAATCCCAATCCGAAGATCAATTCTCTTTCTTTGATCTCCTTTTAAACAATTTCTTACCTAATGTATAAAATATAATCCCTAAACATCCTCCAACAAAATCGACTCCTACATCTCGTATAGAGGCAGTACGATTAGGGCTGAACTGTTGGATATACTCGTCAATACAAGCAATTAGAATCACAACACATAATGCGAACAAAACAGCTGTTATAGTGCTTTGTTTTCTATATTTCAATGTTCCATAAACCAGGGCGGCTAATACTGCATAGATAAACAAATGACCGCCTTTCCTGAAGACAAACTCTAGAAAATCAAATGGTTTCTGTTGTAGTGAATATTGCTTCTCACCATAATTAATTGTTACATTAGGTAGAGTAAACCCTATCCTTACCTGATCAGACAACTTATGAAGTAATGGTTGAATAGTTTGTTGTTGGTATGACTGAGCTGACATTGACCATATTAACAAAATCCATAAGGCGATGAATGCTATAGCACCTAGTAACAAAAGTGATCGGCGTATCCGCAATTTACTTTTCTTCTGAACATTTACAGAATTCCGCCGCATTTTTCAGCCTCCTCTTATATCAATATTATCAATATTTATGCAGACTTAATTTTCATGTTTCTATGGCAGTTTTGTTCTGAATTAAAGGCACGGACTCTTTGTTTTTGATCTCTTGAATCCCCCCAACTACATATTTACCAAAGGGAATTCGATTAAACAGATATGCTACGATAACAGATCCGATTAAACTACCTACGAATAAAATAGCTACATAAGAGATCATGCCCATTTTGGGTATTGGGGGAATAAAAGTCATAATAAGTTTATGCAGCAAATAGATACTGAAAGAGTAGCTACTTATATAATAGACCCAAGGTGGGACCTTATTTACTTTGTTGGAAACATAAAAAATCAGTCCAATGACACAGCAAGTGTATATGAGCATATCTGGTCGCTTGGACGTTGTTTTGCTAAAAATGAGATCATCAAGTAAAAAAACAAGCCCTAACGCTAATAAAGTTGAGCCGAATATCCAGAGTTGACGACGGTGTATCCATTGAACAATGTCATTGTAATTACGCCCAGCATAATAACCAACTGTGAAATAAAATATCCAGCCTAGACATGGAATCCAATAGCCACGTGCCCAAATGTAATCATGGAAAGGGATCACTGCTAGTGGCTGAGTAAGATTAAAGAATCCTAAGTACGCAATATTTATAACAAAGGAGATAACGAGTGCATTGGAAGGACGAATACGATTCAAAAATTTACTTAGAATCATATGAAGTATATAGAATTGAAATATGAGAAGGATGAACCAAGCTACAAAATCGCCCATTACAATATTTTTTACAGTTTCAACTATTAAAGAGCTCCAAGTAAAGCTGTCTTTTGCTTCGATAACCGCGTATGCCACCCCCATGAAACAATAAGGAATTAGAAGGTTTTTTACTCTTTTCATAAAGAAACCCGAGGGTACTCCATCCTTATAGGCTTTCGCTAATAAAAACTCCGAAATAAATACATATGTCGGCGTGGCAAACAGCAAAAACAGGTGGAGAGTCTGAAGTGAGACTAATGCTGATCCTGATTGTGTTGAATAATAGTCAATTGAAGTTTCAATTGCATGAATTAACACAATAGCCAAGCATGATATACTTCGGAGCCAAAATATCTCGTTAACCAGCTTTTTATCCATATGCCATCTCCATACTTTATTATTTAGCTACGTGTTGTTGTATTAAATCGTGAGCTCTATCTCGTTCCTCCTGATCAATCAAGTAATAGTACACTCCGTCGATTTTCGTACCCTTTCCTTCAAGCTCCACTGTTTCAATATGTTCAAGATCAGATCGGTAATCAAGAATAAGGCTTTTCATCTCATCAAACGTGAAATCGGTTTTTACATTATTACCAATCTCACTAATAATCGTTTGTATGTGTATAATATTTGATACTTGAAGAGTGGTCTTGATGAGACTTTCTAGCACCTGTCTTTGTCTGCTATTCCTCCCCAGATCTCCACGTGGGTCGTCGTAACGCATTCTTGTGTATCCAAGTGCTTCGCTGCCATTCAACTTGATTAAACCTTCGTCATAGTGATGGTCTTGATAGTCAAATGCGAATCGATTATTAACTTCCACACCGCCCATAATATCAACAAGCTGCTTAAAGCCCTCCATGTTTACCTTGATATAATAATCAATTGGTGAATCCAGGAATTTTTCCACAGTGTTTATGGCCATATTAACCCCACCGAAGGCATAAGCATGATTAATTTTATCCACTGTTCCATGACCTACGATTTCAGTCCTTGTATCTCGAGGAATATTAAACATAAGTACTGTTTTTTTAGCAGGGTTAATGCTTAGGACAATAATTGTATCGGTACGGCCTGTGTCTGTGCTCCGCTCATCCACTCCCATCACCATAACTGTAAAAGGATCTTTAGCCTGGATATCAACTTCTTGTCCCCCCCTTGTATCCGTTACAATGTTTACTGGTTTAATTTTTGGATCAAGTGGTTCGTAAATGTTGTCTGCTGTTGATTTTACAGTGTAATATACAAAAGCACTGTAACCAACAATACCTACTATTACTAGAGATAATGCACTTAAAGTTAATTTGAGCCATAGCTTCATTACATATCCCCTTAGATATTTATGAGTAAAAAATTTCTGCTCGGAAATCACGAATACACCTTGTAATTACGTGATTTCCGAGCAGATTCATAGATTTTCAAACAATAAATGTTTAGTTAGCCAATGGAACTGTATCAGATACAATTTTAGTCAGATTTGGGCGTCCAACAGAGTAATACTCAAATGTAGAATTCATGATTTGCTCTGAACTGTACGAATTACGTCCATCAATCAATATAGATTGATTCATGACCCTCGCTAGATCGTTAAGATGAATTGACGAGAATTCAGACCACTCTGTTAAAAGGCATAAAGCATCGCAACCCACAGCTGCCTGCATTGCATTTTCAGCCCATTGAATCATTGATGCATCAGTAATTTCCCGTCTAAAGTTATCCATTGCAATCGGATCATATACCTGAACAGTTGCACCTAACTCAAGTAGCTTATTTATAATCTCAATGGCCGGAGAATCTCTTACGTCATCAGTATTGGGTTTAAAAGCAAGCCCCCAGATTCCAATTCGACTCCCTTGTAAAGATCCTAGGGCTTCGTGCAACTTATCAATAATGTTGAAGCGCTGTTTCGTATTAACTTCTACAACCGATTGTAACAATTTAAAATCATACTCAACACTGTTGGCAATATGGATCAGTGCCTGTGTGTCTTTTGGAAAACAAGATCCGCCATAACCTATTCCAGCTTGTAAGAAAGAAGCACCTATGCGTTTGTCATATCCCATACCTTCAGCAACCCGGGTAACGTCAGCTCCAACCTTTTCACAAATATTAGCGATTTCATTAATAAAAGAAATCTTCGTGGATAAGAAGGCGTTTGATGCATATTTAATCATCTCTGCAGAACGAACATCCGTTAGAATAATATTCGATGTTAAGTCACTATGCAGTGCGGACAACTTCTCATAAGCATCTCTACTAGCAGAACCAATAACAATTCGGTCCGGGTTAAGAGTATCTTGAACCGCCGAGCCTTCTCTTAAAAATTCGGGCACTGAGGCTATAGCAAAAGGAAACTTGCTGTATCTGTTGATAATCTCACCCACCTGCTCGTTAGTTCCTACAGGTACTGTACTTTTGGTAACAATGATTTTGTAACCATTCATTGCAAGTGCAATGTCTTCAGCAGCTTGGTGGATGTATGCCAGATTTGCCTCACCAGTAGGAAGTGGAGGAGTACCAACTGCAATGATAATAATATCTGCTCGCTGCACCGCACTCGTTAAATCTGTTGTGAAGTGCAAACGTCCTGCAAGTTTATTTTTTGCAATAAGTTCTTCTAGCCCTGGCTCGTAGATGGGGACTTCACCTTTGTTCAACATTTCAATTTTGCTTTCCAGTTTATCAACACAAACCACTTCATTCCCAAGTTCCGAAAAACAAACACCCGATACAAGTCCTACGTAACCTGTACCAATCACTGTTAATTTCATATTTCTCATCCTCCATCACCTTTTATTATTTATATAAAATATATGAATCACGTTGTTATATGAAAAGATAAAAGATTTGTAACGAATTCAGAGATAACTTCCACTCCAGACTTCTTCATATCTAGAGGAAGGAAGTTACGCTGACGAGATTTGAGCATTCTATAATAAAATTTAGGGTCCTCCATATCTCTTAGCTCATTCCAAGAGATTGTGACCGTGTTCGTAACCAGCCTGGCAGCATCAATGGTTTTGCGATCCTCTGGCATATTCTCTCTCTCGAGTAATATCAAAGGTTTGTGTGAAACAATCGCTTCACTAACGGTGCTCCATCCAGGTTTTGATAGTACAATGTCTGAGGCAGCAACAAAGTTTTGTGTCTCTGTATAGTCCCTATCAATATTGAAGATATTAGGTCCAGAAATACCCATGTTGGAGGAAACAATAAAAATAAAGTTCTCATTTTTCAGTAATTTCATATTGGGGAGGTCTGTAAGTTCGATACCCATACCCAGTCCAAAAAATACTATCGTTTTATTATGGAAAGGGTCGAGTTGTGCTCGAATACGCTTTTCTTCGATAGGATCTACACTACGGCAGTAAAAATCTACTGAGATTTCACCACATCTTCCCCAAGCAGGCTCAAAATTCCCTCCAGGTAACCTTACAAAGTAATCCATGCAACGATAGCAGCTCTCCAAAAAATGTATGAGTTCAGAGTTAAGCGCTTCTTCATATGCTGTGTACCAAGTAAAATTGGATATACCGACTGAAACTATTTTCAATTGCGATGCAGCCAATAGTGGAGCGGGTGAGATATCGGATAATACCATATCAAATTGTTTGGAAACTAAAAAATCCCTTTCCCCAGAAACCATATCGGAAAAGGAACACTGAAGATATTCATATCCTTCTTGAAGTAAATCTAAAGACAAATCCATACTACCTGCTTCATGAACATATCCCAAGTCAAGAGAAAGTTCTCTGTAATCTATCCGATGATCGCAAGGTAACGAATCTTGAATAAAAGTCAAAGCTTTTCCTGAACAGATTGTTAAGGAACCTATATCATACTTAGGCAGCATCAATTCCCTGATCAGAGCTATACTTCTTGTTGCATGACCAAAACCATAATCAGAAATGTAAAAAATCAAGTTTGGCTTGGATCTCATCCTAGATCTTCACACAATGTTGTTCAATTTCTTCCCAATCGGTATAAAGTTCAACTGAATCGTTCTCCATAATTACAGGCCCGGATTGAACAGCAATAAATTCAACATCAGTTATCGCTTTGAGTCCATGCATGGTCATTGCTGGTATATGCATAACATTACCTGCCTTAATGCTCATTCGGTTACCATTGTGTATAAATTCAGCTGACCCTTTAACAATTGTCCATACTTCCTGACAACTACGATTAAGACAATAACTTAAGTTTTTTCCCGTAAGCACATGCAGTCGTTTGGTCACCACCTGATTACCATCTTCATATTGCTGTATGTCCAGCGTCTTGCACCAACCCCAATGACGTTCTTCATATTTGGGAACATTATTAAAAGTAATGGTATCTTTAATTCTGGGGCTTGCACTTTTATCGGTTACTAAAATCCCGTCTGGGCTCGTTGCTACTACAAGATCCGAGACTCCTAAAACTACAACAGGAATATCCAATTCGTTAATCAAATGAGTATTTGTGCAGTCTTCACTAATAATGCCCTTTCCGATCTGTCCAGATCCCATCTCCTCTGTGAGTGTGTTCCAGGTGCCTAGATCCTTCCAATACCCCTCATATGGGACCACAATTATTTCACGTTCCTTCTCCAGTATCTCGTAATCAAAACTGATTTTAGGCAAGTTACCATATTGTTTGAGAAGTTCATCATATTGAATTGGCAGGCCGTTTTTTTGCAAATGATTGATAATATAGTCTAGTTTAAAAGCGAATACACCACAGTTCCAAAGTGCCCCATTGTTGATTAATAGATCTGCCTCATCCTCTGTAGGTTTTTCCTGGAAACTTAGAACCTGCATCATATTCAATCCGCTTAGAGGTTGATTGGCTGTTTCAGGAATGATATAGCCATATTTGGATGATGGATATGTAGGCTTCACACCAATAAGCCCAATATAAGCACCCGAAGAATTAATTGCCTCCTCCAACTGCTTTACTACTTCAAAGAAATGGTCCTCGACATAAGGATCAACAGGAAGAATAGCTACTACTTCATTGAGCCCTACACTCTGTACGGAATATAGGTAGGTTGCTGCAAGAGCAATAGCCGGAAATGTATCCCTTCGCTCTGGTTCCACTATCAAAGGTATATCTGTACCTACCTGGGTCTGCATCATTTCTATTTGGGATTTGCCTGTTGCAATATAGCTGTCAGCACCCAAACCATTTAATTCAAGTTGATGCCACACACGTTGGACCATTGACACCATTTGCATGTCATCATTTTGAAGTACGCGCAAAAACTGTTTTGAGCGTGAATCATTGGATAATGGCCAAAGCCGTTTACCAGATCCACCTGACAACAGCACAACCTTCATTTGCCATTCCCCCTTAGGTTTTATAACTTTGCAGTCTATTCAGATGCAGCATATTCTCTCTTCTCAACCATCCTGTGGTCCGTTGCTTTCGATGCAAGTCTGCTAAGTAACACCCTGTATTTCTCCATAGATACATCTCTTTTAAGATGTTTCTCTAGGTAAACCCTTCCTTCCATCCCCATACTTTTAAGAACTTCACGATTTAACATGTACAGATCTTTCACATGCTTTACAAACATGTCATAGCTCTGTGGTTCCGTTAATCGCCCACACTTGCTCTCCCCTATAATTCGGTAAGCCTCACTTCCTTGCTCTAGTACTCCCAAAACAGGTTTCCCCGCAGCCATTACACCATAAATTTTGCTGGGGACAGAAACACCCTTAATCCCTTTTTGGTTGACCACCAGATGAACATCTGCCGCGTTTAGGGAATACCTCAGGTTTTCCTTGGGCTGAAAAGGAAGAAAATAAACTTGAGCAATGCCATGCTGTTCAACATAATCTTGCATTTGTCGCTTTACAGCACCCTCGCCTATAAATACAAAGGCAAGATCCCGATAGCCGGCAAATCTTCCTGTCATTTTAATCAAATTCTCCAAATCGTAATACAGTCCAAGATTTCCTGAATACATAATTATGAATTTACCTTCCAGATCATGTTCTTTCAAAAATGCCTCAACCTTTGGGTGGTCTTTGGGAAGTGGTATGATCTCTTGTTCGTCTGTCCAGTTATGAATCACTGAATTATCAGTTACTTTTCTGTAATGAAATCTACGTTTCAACGTTTCTCTCATATCTTCACCGACTGTCACTACATGATCTGCTAACTTACAACTGAGCGTATCAATCCATCTAGCTGTATTCGCTATCCATCTCTTTTTACTATATCCGACTGCTTCTGCTTGTTCAGGATTGAAGTCTTGTATATTGTAGATGTGCTTGGTCTTTTTTAATATTTTCCCTATTGTCCCAATGACACCACCTAATACAGGTGGCTGGGAGATCGTATATATGAGATCCACGTTTTTTTGTTTGAGTAATGCGATAGTAGCCCAGATGAAATAAGCCGAAATATACTTAATCCTGCTTATTTTATCCTCTTTATTTACTTCGGGAAGATTGATTCTTATAATTTTGATTTGCTCTAAATGATCTAAGACGAAACGCCCTTGCTTTTCCAGAGCCCCCCCAGTATTCCCTTGTGCAGCAATTACTGTGATATCAAAATCATTTTGAAGGTATAAACATAACTCCGTCATAATCTGTCCTGTTGAAACTACATCTGGGTAAAAGTAATTGATGACAAATACTATTTTTGGCTTCATCTTATCTGATCATCTCACTTTCCAACCGATCAAACGGTATCGTAGTTACCCCCAAATGTTGAGAGAAACGTTGCTTTATAAACACTGCAGGATAGCCTGCATGTATTTCATTGGCGGGAATATCCTTTATTACAGTGCTTCTTGCACCTGCAATGGCCATTTCATTTATCGTTACACCAGGGTAAACAAAAACATCACTTGCAATCCAAGCGCCGTCTTTGATTACAATTGGTTTCGTAATTAAACCAAACGCGGGGTCATTCAACTGGTGACTTCCAGTACAAAGATACGTATTCTGTGAAACCACACAGTGATTTCCTACTGTGACACTATCCAAACTATAGAACTCCACATTATCTCCAATCCAACTGTGATCTCCAATCTTCACTTTCCACGGGTAAGTAAACTTGGCAGACGATCTGATCTTGACTCCCTTCCCGAGTTTAGCTCCGAACAGAGTTAATAACCATTTGCGCCATCCATACATCTGATGAAGAGAAAAGCGAAATATAGAACCCTGCACTAGCCACCATAACAATACAATGACTCCATTTCTTCCGCGCGAATATCCCGTCTGATCATATAAATCCAGTCTAATTTTATTTTCCATGTCAATTTCCTCACAATGCAGCTTTTTTGATTGCTGTTTCAACCGAGCGTGCATAAGAGTTTGGATGTAATTTGCGCCATAAACTAAGATCCTGGGACCGTTGAGACTGGATGTAGTCCTTATGATTCATCACCCACTGAAATGCCTCAGTCATGTTACGCTGATCCAACGGATCTATCACCAAACCATTTTGTTTATCAACGATAATGTCCTTTGTGGCACCAGCATACTTGGATGCTAACACAAAAGTATTTGTTGCTAACGCTTCATTAACAACAAGCCCCCATACCTCAATTAGTGAAGGGAAAATCAGACAATCGGCCTGTGCCAAATAGGAGCCAAGTTGATCCTTTTGCTTATAACCTTCAAATAAAACACGTTCCGATAACCCATACTCTTCCACTTTCTTCCGCAGAATGGCTTCGTCCGTTCCGCTTCCTACAATTTTAAACACCCAGTTCTCGGAATCCACTTCACGTAAGGCCTCTAATACTTGAAGCAATCCTTTGCGTTCGATTAACTGCCCGATATATAGGAATTGCATTTTGCCAGCATTCCCGATCAGTTCATTTTTGCTGTTTTTGTAATATTGTCGGTAATACTTTACATCCACTGTGTTATAACCAATTACAATTTTTTCCGGATCCACCCCATAATGTTCCATGCACTTTGCGGATTCAGTTCCGTACGATACAAATGCATCAGCTTTGCCAAAAAAGAATCGCCTAATCGCGTTAAATATTTTATTTTGGACTCTGCTGCTGTGAAGCGTGCTGCCATACCAAACAACAAATTTTTTTCGAAAAAGCTTTGCATATACCATACCAGTCCAATATCCAGGTGCTTCATACCCCGTTGTCATAACTACGTCAGGATTAAACCGAATCAATCTCCAAAATAACCCTGGATTCAGATGCACTCCCATATCAAGTTTTTGCAAAAAAATATGGAACCCGCGCAATTGTTCATAGGCGAATTCCATTTCGGAGTAATCTATATTCCATTCTCGGTTTGACTCCTTTTCCTGCAGAAACCATACAGTTAAATCAACGGAAGCACTCTGATTAACTTTGTTATAAACAGGAATTCGATAAGGTGCTATCTGATTAGTAATCAATAACGTCCTAAGCATGTATTCTCTCCTCTTAAAGAGTAGTTGTCCTCAACGCTTTCTCTGAGCTGATCAGCATTTTTATATCATTCTTGGGCTGAGCATAAAGAGAACCGTGCACCATAATAAGTGTTCCGAGACCCATATACAGATATTTCTGATCCACATAAGTCCAACTAACCATCAAACTTATAAATGACATTATCACAAGGGATAGCGAGAGTGAGTAATTAATGTCCACAGACTTGTTAAGCAAGAAGCCAACATAGGATTTGCACACCATTAATAAAACAATAATTAACATGAACCCTAGCAGTATCCCGTTTTCGGCAACAACTTCCAAAAACAGATTATGAGGATACTCCCTAAGTGTACCCATCCCTGCACCTGTTAGAGGCTTCTCATAAAAAATCCTTTCAGCCTGATCATACAGATTCAACCGCACAGCCGAAGACTCTGATTCAGCAGTATTCGTGATGCGATCCGTTAAAAATTCCGTATATTTTTGTACCACACTCAGATTGAGCAGCGCAATAAGGATTCCGCCAAGTATAAGAACTAGCTTAAGATTGACCTTCTTAAGTCCCCTTACCATGAGAAACAAAGTGACTGCAATGGACAGGATAGGGCCTTTGGACGCACCAATAATTAAAATTGTTGCGCTTGTTAGTATTAAGATCAATGTTGCTGAGAACTTCATTTTTTTGGCTGAGAACAGCAAGATCACAATCAACAGCGTCGTAGCACCCAACATGGCTGTTGCAATAGGATGTACCCCGTGGTATTTGTACCTACCTACAGGAAATTTATTAGCTGCAAAATCAATAAGTATAAGCATTTGAACCACAAAACTGTTGAAAACAAAATATCTGTAGAATTTCGTAATATCATCTTTGTTTTTTATAAAAGACCGAAGTATATATATCATGCCAATTCCCATGACAGTGAACTTCATAAACTTTACTAATCCCGCCATCGGTTCAGGAGTGTATAGAAGGCTAAAACTCATAACTAAAAGAACCAGATAAACGATTGCATCATATTTCATAAGATTTAACTTCTCTTTTTTTATCAACATATTATAAACAACCATTACGTACAGAATCACATATATTAAAAGTGTGATATCTAATATTCCGCCACCTTCGCCTTTTTTGTAGAAAAAACCTAGAGGAGCCATAGTGGCAACAAAGAGCTGTAAATTGATGTTTCTTAAGTAAGTGGGCATGCAAAATTCCCCTTTTGTTCAGTGTCTTTCATTGAACCAAGGATGGCTTATCATTTGGCAACATCATCGTATATCATTTTGTTTTTTCTTATTTGTATATTCTTGCGAATACGTACTAACCAAGGCGTAGGAAGAGCCATAATGATCCACTTCTTGACTTGATTTTTGAAGGTCCTACCTTGAGGGACGAAATCATGCCATTCTGTCAACTTAAGATAACTGTAGTACTCTTCTTTATACGGATGTATGTTCGTATACTGCCAGGGCTTCGATGAAGTTGTGTAATGAATAATTGCTGGATTCTTTATTGCCTCCTCCCATTCTTCTTGAATGAAAGATGATTCATCCAACTTCATACTAAAGAATTTGGTTTGTTGGTTCCACTTGGGAGCAATCGGTAACCATTTATCGTAAAGTACAGAGTTAAATCCATCTTGGTCATGCAGTGCTGTTCTATGAGAGTTACTCAAAAGAAACTCCATGACTTTTTCCGAGATATTGTTTTCTCTCCAAGTTTTAAGATTTAGCAGCATTACACCCGAATTAAATGTTCGGGAACCTTCTGGGATACCAAGTTGATCGTATCGGTCAAATTCAGGGTTCTCCACGGCAGCAAGATAGAAATCAGATATATCGATGTTCCAAAGATTAGAAATGTCTTCTTTTATCACAAGATCACAATCCAGGAAAATAACCTTATCCTCCGGAATAAGTTCAGGTATGGAAATTTTATAATATGCTGCATGACTCATGTGATTTTTGACAGACAAGTGCGCAAATTTTTTGGCGTCGATATCCAAAAAAATGCATTCTGATTGGTATTTCTCAAAAATCCGTTTCAGCTTCTTATGATTTTCCGGCTTGAGTCCGTTGCTGATCAGGTAAGTTTTTAACAGTTGATTTGATTTTTTATTCTCAAACAATGAAGTCAGTGTGACCCCCAGATGTTGAGCGTAATTATCATCTGTAACAATGACAGCGGTCATGTTATCCAATATCATCACTCCACTTCAGCTTGTTCCATTTATCCTAGCCATTCATTTTTTGCCTTAGTTTTCTTACTGTCGCCACGCTCAACAGTTCATTACGATAAGTCCTATTGAAAAGTAAGGACATAAACCAGAACGCTACACCCAGTGATAGCCCAACAAAGATATTACTTATATCCAATCCAAATTTTAATAATACAAGCATGACGAGCATAATAAATGAAGCAGCAATGTTGGGAAGGTATTGTATTTTAGGCATAGTGTAATTGAATACCTTCTTCAAGTAGTGCCTACATATCATAAAATCAATAATTGCACAAAGGGATGTTGATATTGCAGCACCTTCAATTCCGACCAAAGGTACCAGAGCGAGGTTGAAAACAATATTAGCAATGCCTGAGTAAGTAGAAGCAATAAAAGACAATCTGGCATGATCCATGGCAACCAGTACCTTACTATAAAGTTCCTGTATTGAGCGGAATATCGCACACACTGCCAATATGGCAAGCACCCACTTGCCTTCGGCAAATGTACTGTTAAATAATCTCATGATATCTTCAGAGTAGATCAAACTACCAAAGAATACGGGAATAGGAAATAACAAATACATATATACCTTTTTGTTCAAATAATTTTTCAATTGACCTAGTTTATTATTCGCTGCCCATTCACTGAAGTAAGGAAAATACGCGGTTGCCAATGTCTTATTAACAATTAATATTCCGCTGGCAATCTGCCAAGCTAATTGATAAATTCCCACTAACTCTTTGGTAAGGAAGAAACCAATCATCCACACATCAATCCAGCTAAACGTTAAAGTGCGTACTTCCATAACAGCATTGTATTTGGTGAGAGAGTACAATTGACCAAATGCGTGCTTGGAAGGTCGTTCAAGCTTCACCTTTTTAAGAGCTATTAACGAATAAATGGATGCGACCGTTTCTCCCACAATAATTGCCGTAAATAATACACGAATATCTCCAATCCATATCAGAACGATCATTGAGAATACACGTGGCACAACTTCTTTAATAAACATGATCCTTGAATATGCAACAATATTTTTTTGGGCTTTAATCAAAATTGAAAGTAAATTACCAAAATTAGCAATGACGATGCACAACATCAAGTAATATGCGGCATTCTCTACACCAATATAACTGTTCAGAAACGATCGAAATATAAATGTTGTCAATAACGAAATGATTAACAAACCCGCATTTATTAATATTGTGACTGTGATGATTTGACCTTCATCCTTGCGAATTTCACTAATTCTCTTCTCCATAGCGTAGAATAGTCCCAATTTGCAAGTGAATTGTCCAATACCATAGATAGAGAAAAACAATGTGTAGATACCTAAAAAATGTGCCCCATAATATTTAGCGATATAGAATGAAAATAAAATAGCTACTATTTTAATGGAGACATTACTTCCAAATAAGTGTAGTACACCTTTGCCCATAAGCGCCTATATGCTAACCATCTCTTTATATTGGGACAATCGCTTCATATCAGCATCTACCATCATATGAACAAGCTGCTCGAAATCTACTTCCAGGTCCCAGCCGAGTACTTGCTTTGCTTTTGAACAATCACCCAGTAAGAGATCAACCTCAGCCGGTCTAACAAATTTCTCGTCGAGAACAACATAGTTCTTCCAATCTAAACCTACATATTCAAAAGCCACCTTAACCAGTTCCTCAACGGTATGTGTCTCTCCAGTCGAGATAACGAAGTCATCGGGCTGATCCTGCTGTAACATTAACCACATCGCCTTAACGTAGTCTCCTGCAAAACCCCAGTCACGCTTCGCGTCCAGATTGCCCAACCTTAATTCTGCAGCTAATCCTAGCTTAATACGCGCTACTCCATCTGTTACTTTCCTAGTAACAAACTCAATACCCCGACGAGGAGATTCATGATTAAACAATATCCCAGAACATGCGAACATATCATAACTTTCACGATAGTTAACGGTAATCCAATGCCCGTAAACTTTGGCTACGCCATAGGGACTACGAGGGTAAAATGGGGTTGTTTCCTTCTGCGGAGTCTCAACGACACGACCAAACATCTCACTACTTGAAGCCTGATAGAACTTAGCGGATGGTTTAACTAAACGTACTGCCTCAAGCATGTTGGTTACCGATAGAGCAGTAATCTGTCCCGTAGCCAACGGCTGTGGCCAAGATGCCGCAACAAAGGACTGTGCAGCCAGGTTATAGACCTCATCAGGGTCACTCAACCGAACGGCTTCAATTAAAGAGGCCAGGTCAGTCAGATCGCCAGACACCCACTCAATCTGATCCTTTATATGCTCTACATTCTCAAAGTTCGGTGTACTTGTTCTTCTGCGCATCCCATATACTTTGTAACCTTTGCTTAGTAACAGCTCGGCAAGATAGGATCCATCCTGACCTGTAACCCCGGTAATTAAAGCTTTTTTCATCTAGAACTCCTCCACCCGTTTTAATAGTTTTATCTTTTTACAAGCGAGTCACTAACATATGCGTCGTAAATGGAACGAATACCCTCTTCTAAATCAACACGAGCGGACCAACCCAATCTATTGATTTTAGTCACATCGACCAGTTTTCGCGGTGTGCCGTCTGGTTTTGATGTATCGAATACAATTTCCCCCTCGTAACCAACAATAGAGCGAATTAACAGGGCCAGATCTTTAATCGATATATCCTTACCTACGCCAACATTAATGATTTCACTTTCTTCGTACTGATTCATTAAAAAGATGCAGGCATCTGCCAAATCATCCGCATGAAGAAATTCACGTAAAGGAGATCCGCTCCCCCAAACCTCAACTGTAGGTAAGGAATGGATTTTCGCCTCATGAAATTTCCGCAGTAAGGCGGGTAACACATGGGAAGTATTCAAGTCGAAATTGTCATTAGGGCCATACATATTCGTTGGCATCACAGAAATGAATCGTGTACCGTACTGCCGATTATAGGATTGGCACATTGTGATTCCGGCTATCTTTGCAACAGCGTAAGCTTTATTGGTTGGTTCAAGTTCTCCTGTTAGCAAGTATTCTTCCTTTAAAGGCTGAGGGGCCATCTTTGGATAAATACACGTAGATCCAAGAAAAAGTAATTTCTCAGCGCCATAACGATAAGAAGCATCAATTACATTTGTTTGAATTAGCAGGTTATCTCTAATAAAGTCAGCCGGGTAATCATTATTTGCAACTATTCCGCCAACTTTGGCAGCTGCTAAAAAAACAAAATCAGGCTGTTCTGATGCAAAAAACTCATCAACAGCCTGATGATCACGCAAATCCAACTCCGAACTTGTACGCGTTAATATGGCTGTATAGCCATGTTCACGCAGTGCACGTTCGATTGCAGAACCGACAAGTCCTCTATGACCAGCAATATATATTTTTTTATGCTTCTCCATAAAATTACCTCTCATTCGAATTGTGTTTCGAGCAAACTTTCTCGATAGTTTTCTATCGTAAGCCTAAGTCCATGATCCAAATTAATCTCCGGCTCCCACCCAAGCAATTCTTTCGCCTTATCAATTACGGGTCGCCTTACTTTGGGGTCATCTTCAGGTAGTGGGGAGAATGTTATGTTACTGTTGGATTGAGTTAAATCTTTAATCAGGTGTGCTAGTTCCAGAATGGTATATTCTTTAGGATTTCCAATATTCACAATCTGGCCATTAGCTTTTTCTGAAGCCATAAGCAACTGCAGCCCTCTAATATTGTCATCGACATAACAAAAGGAACGCGTTTGAGAACCATCTCCATAAACTGTAATATCTTCTCCAGTCAGTGCCTGTGTAACAAAGTTGGAAATGACTCTTCCATCATCATTACGTAGGCCCGCAGAATATGTGTTGAATATGCGTGCGACCTTAACTTTAACTTGTTGTTTAGTGAAGTATTCGTAACATATCACTTCTCCTAGACGTTTGGCTTCATCATAACAAGCTCTCGGTCCCCAAGTATTTACGCTTCCCTTGTAGGTTTCAGGCTGGGGGTGTACTTCAGGATCACCATATGCCTCACTCGTACTAGCATATACGATTTTAGCTCCCTTTTTACGAGCAAGTTCCAATAAATTATAAGTACCTTGCGTGTTTACCCAAATCGTTCCAAAAGCATCTGCCTGATAAAATTTTGGTGAAGCTGGCGACGCAAGATGATACACCTCATCCACAGTTTGCTGGTCCAAGATTTCTAATGAACTAGCCTGAGTTACATCGTCTTTATAGAATTGAAAAAGAGGATTGTTTATTACCTCCCTCAAATTCTGAGAAACACCCGTAGATAAATTATCTATACCTGTTACCCGATGTCCTTGTTGAATGAGCGATTTAACCAAATGCGAGCCAAGAAAACCGGCTGCTCCTGTAACTACAATATGTTTCAATGAAATCACACTCCAAATGGATTTGAGGCTAGCTAAAATGTATTGCTTTTCACCATCACGGCAACTGTTTTAAATAAAATTTTAATATCCATTAGGATTGAGACGTTTGAAATATAGTGAAAATCATACTGTAAATTGTGATGTATAGGATCCTTTCTCACATCGCTAACTTGCCACAATCCAGTGATTCCTGGCTTAACCAAAAATCTTCTTCTTTCCAGGTCAGTATAACTCTCTTCTACAATCCTTTTTTGTTCAGGTCTTGGGCCCACGAAGCTCATATCACCTTTGATGATGTTAAGGAGCTGTGGTAATTCGTCCAAGCTTGTTTTACGCAAAATTCGACCTAATCTTGTAACTCGAGGGTCATTGTTCGTAGTTGGTGAGACACTGTACTTTGGCGCATCTACACGCATTGTTCTGAATTTGTAGATACAAAACTTGACTCCATCTTTCCCATAACGTTCTTGCTTAAATATGATAGGACCTTTAGAATCAAGTTTAATTAATAGTGCAACAATTATCATGACTGGTGAAGTAACCAGAAGTAACAGAGCAGCTACAAAATAATCGATAAATGGTTTTATAAATCCTGAGTAGCTGCTGACTTGTGGCGTATACGTATCCTCAACTAGAACAGCCGGTCCCTCTTGGACTACAGCTTCATTGGTTCTGACGTATTCCGGCCCCGAAAGATTCACTGGCTATCCCCTCCTGCAACAAGCACTTGGTTCATTCTTTCCCGCATCAAGATTTCCTCAATTGCTGTTAATACTGGCGTACGCAGTTCTGCATTTTTCAAAGCAAAATCTAGAGTAGTCAGAATGTATCCAAGTTTCTCACCTACATCAAATCGTTCTCCCTCAAAATCATATGCATAGATTCCTTCATCACAGTTCAGCATTTGTAAAGCATCCGTCAGTTGTATTTCTCCACCAGCCCCCACACTTTGCTCTTCCAAGTACTCAAATACTTTTGGAGTCAAAATATAACGACCCATGATTGCCAAATTGGAAGGTGCTGAACCGAGTGGTGGTTTCTCCACTAAACTGTTCACGGAAGAAAAGCGACCTTCGGTATGCAATGGATCAATAATGCCATACCGATAGGTTTCGCTTGGACTTACGGTCTTTACACCAAGTACCGACTGATTCACCGCTTCATATTGATCGATTAGCTGCTTGGTGCACGGAACATCCGACACAACAATATCGTCACCAAGCAATACAGCAAATGGCTCGTTGCCTATAAAGTTACGTGCACACCAAACCGCGTGCCCTAAGCCGAGCGCTTCCTTCTGCCTTATGTAATGAATATCAACGTTGGAAGATTTACGAACCTCCTCAAGTAAGCCAAGCTTCCCTTTTTCCATGAGATTATGTTCCAATTCAAACGCACTATCGAAATGATCCTCAATTGCACGCTTCCCTTTGCCAGTGACGATAATAATATCCTCAATACCGGAAGCTACTGCTTCCTCCACAATGTATTGAATAGTCGGTTTGTCTACGATAGGGAGCATCTCTTTTGGCATTGCTTTTGTAGCGGGTAAAAATCGGGTCCCCAAACCTGCTGCGGGAATGATTGCTTTCCTCACTCTAGTCATAAATACCACCCTATCCTTAATATTTTTTATGGTTTAAAAGTATGAGTTGAACCACTTAAATCCATGAAACCTTGAAATAAATCGATGCAATTCTTACTTTCAATTTCATAAAGGGGCATTCAACCCAACCTCACGTCACACCCTTGACGATCAACGTCTAAGGTACACTACCCACAGTGTGACCGAGTGCCTACCTTGATAAAGGTATAGTAGACATGACCTCCAGACTGGCATCTGAAAATTGTTAACTTTCTTCGTAATGAGCAGCTATAATTTTAGATAACTGGAAGTTATTTAGAACTGCTCCTAAGATTCGTGCATTCACATGTTCAAGATGGGCTTTAGCTTTCTTAACCACATCCTTTTTCACTTTTCCTGAGTTCACAACCAGAATAACACCATCACATAAGGAACTTATGATTAAGGCATCGGTAACGGACAAAACAGGTGGTGTATCAAATAAAATTACGTCATATTGTTCCTTTAACTCCTCTAATAACAAAGTCATTTTACGAGAACCGATCATTTCAGAAGGATTGGGAGGGATAGCACCGGAAGTTAGCACATGCAATCCTTCTATAAAGGTTTCCCTCAGCACTTCACTCACAGAGTACTGATTGGACAACACGCTTGTAAGACCTACATGATTTGGAACGTTAAACATACGATGTACAGCTGGCTTACGCAGGTCAGTATCCATGAGTAGAACTTTTTTCCCCTCTTGAGCGTAAGTTACTGCCAAATTGCCAATTGTAGTGGTCTTTCCTTCTCCAGAAACAGCGGAAGCAATCATAATGGTTTGGATTTGACTATCAATTGATGAGAATTGGATGTTAGTTCTTAGCTTGCGATAAGATTCAGAGTTTGGTGATTTGGGATTTACCATTGTGACTAGATTCATCTTCTCATTGGTTAACCGTGGCATATTGATTGTCACCTACCTGTTGTTGGGATATTGTTGTTTGTTTGGAGGAGCGGGCGTCTTCTTTTTTCAACTTGGATATTACAGCTAAGGCCGGTATTCCAAGTTCTTTTTCGATCTCGTCTTCTGTTTTGAGAGTGTCATCTAAATACTCCAATAAGAAAACAAATCCGATTGACAAGAGTAAACCTACAATTAAACTAATTAACACGTTCATCATCGGGTTATAATTAACTGGTTTTGTATTTTCATTAGGGTTGGCTTCACTAAGAATGGTGATATTGTCTACTTTCATTATTACGGGGATTTGTGATTTGAATATTTTAGATACAGCATTGACCGTTTTAGCTGCTTTTTCAGGAGATACACCAATTGCGGTTAGATTCATGACTTGAGACTCATTGGCTGTTGTTACTTTTAATCTTTCGCCTAGTTCTTTACCCGTTAGCCCCAAGTCAGGATAAGTAGCAGCTACTTTGTCGAGGATTGCTGAAGACTTAATGATTTCCATGTATGAATTGATTACTTTGATATTAGTTTGAATAGAAGCATAATCAAGATTAGGGACACCTTGGGCATTATATGCTTGGTTGACAATCATTTTGGAACTAGCCTCATAGACAGGTACGGTAAAAAAATAATTTTTGACACCTGCACCAATGCAAGCAACTGCAACAAAGGCTACGATGATCCAAATTCGCTTGCGTAAAATTTGCATGTACTCTTTCAGTTCCACCTTGTATTCCTCCCATTCAATTCGGCGATTATGATGACATTCTATCGATCTGACTGCTTACCAGAACAACAACCTGCGTTTGAGAACCATTGGTTTTTCTTGCTCTATGTCTATACTTTGGTTGTTCCATAACGACCAAGCATTATTTTTCAGGCGTGCAACCAGTTCTTTGCCAAACCTGCGGCCTAGCTGCTCATATGCAGCATTCATAGCAAATGAACGAATATGAATGTCATGAGCATCTGATGAAATGAAATGAAACGGGTTTTCTTTGCAAAAATGAAAACACCATTTCTGAACTTTTCGTCCGAAAAGTCCTATGATGGACTGGGCCGTGAGCTGAATCAGTGCGCCCTGATGAATGTATTCAACCAATAGTCCAGGATTATTCTGGATTGTGTGATTCCTTTCGGGATGAGCAATGATAGGCACGATACCGGCTACTTTAAGTTCATGAAGTATTCCGGTGAACTGCGAGGGAATATAGCCAAAGGGCAATTCCAGCAACATGTAACGACTCCCGGCAAGTGTGCAGCATTTGCCTGCGTGTAAGTCTCGAATCAGAGCTTCGTGAACCCTGATCTCCTGTCCGGGGCGGATCTCCAAGCGAATGTTGCGTTTGCGAAGCTCTGCATGAAGCAGTTCCACTGCCTGATTGACCACAATCGGTTCATTATTGTAATGCCCGTTCAGGTGATGCGGAGTTGCAATGATCGAGGTAACTCCCGAGGCTGCCGCCTTCTGGGCCATGTCGATGGACTGTTCCATGTGAACCGGACCATCATCAAGACCTGATAAAATGTGGCAGTGTATTTCAACCATATCCAAACTTCCTCAATGTATGATCCCCCTCGCCCTTTTATTCATCGCGCAAAATGCTTTTGGTGTTAAAGAACTAATGCATAACGCTATGAAATATAGTAAAATGGCGTTAAGTACTTGCTTGTTCAGAAAATGTTTAGAATTTGTCAGGCTTCATATGGTAAAATCGATGTAATGATAGGTTTTCTGCAGGTCCAGTTGTTCCGCTGCCTTTTCATAGGCGAATCGGGATACCGTAGGAAACTGCACGTCACGAAGCATCTGATTTAACTGTCCAGTTATATATAGTGTCTGCTCTTGCTGAATATGCAGGCTTGAATGATACAATGTAAGCTCGCCGAAGGGCTGTTTCCATTGCAAGCTTGCCTGAAGCCTTAAACATACTTGGCGATCTTCTACATCCAAACCGATCAACATCGTTGACGATACCGGTAAAACCAGGTCACTCAGGAAAGTAATCGCTTTTGTATCCATCCCAAGCAAGAGAACGGGACGTCTTTTGCGGTCTACTGTCTTACCCTGAAACTCCTGAATGTACATATGGACATTTAATTCTAGATCGGCCCATTCCTGAATCACTGAATTCATCGTTTCATTCCTTTAGAATGGATTAGCCCACAAGTGTTGCCATTATTCCTTCTCACAGGTATATTGCATAGACAACTTGGAGACACTTAAATTATTCCAGATGATACATTTTGTAACTTCCATACGTCCAATTTACGATACAAATTGTATCATGTCAAGCAGTATTTGGACATGGTTCTTTTGATTTACGACAATATGAGATGTCCTTAGACAGACCTATTCCAGATATAGGTCTGTCCAAGCGTCATCATTTTGCAGGAAAGCTGCCCTGATCAAAAAATAGCTCAGGATTGGTTTAATACATTTGACATGGCGTTCAGGGGGAAAAGCGTATGAACTACGGAAATCGCATTGCTGAATTAAGGGAACAGCGGGGACTTACTCAGGAAGAACTTGCGACCTCCATTCATATTACCAGGGCCGCTCTCTCCCATTATGAGAAGAATCGACGCAAACCGGACTTTGAAGTATTAACCAGGCTTGCTGACATTTTTAATGTATCCATTGATTATCTCATAGGGCGTACGAAGCAGAGCGATGTGGTTATGGATGAGGATGTTCGGGAATTTGTGGACTCGCTTGAATTATCGGATAAGGAAGTGTTGGATCGCTTCGACCTGATGATCGATGGCAAACCCTTAACAGAAGAAGAGGCACGTCGTTTTATTGCTTTTGTCCGAATGGAACGCAGCATGGATTAACTCCAACAAAGGAAGACCCAGTCCCGAGTAGTCATTTCTTCGGTTCCTGGGTTTTTTGCGTCTTAACTCCCTCCAATACATATTTGTGTATGATCCTGGTTATTAGTGCTCATTGTTGACGGAGGATATGAACTCGTTCCAACGCTCCGGGTCGATTCCGCATTGCAGTAAAACCTTCATGATGTCCATCTCGGTTGCTTCCACTTGTTTACCTGTCGGCTTAAGTTCGCCCCTGTTTGGATTCTTCATATTCATTCCGCTAACCTCTCTTATCTATATATACTTTCCCTGCACTCCAAAACTAGCCTTATTATACTTGAGAAAGTTCCTCAATGTTGTCGTCTCATGGCGATAGCGTTTTTGGTCCGGGTTCTAATTTTGTCGAAACACAAACAGGAGCTTTACAGCGCCTCATCGGCAACCATAAAGCTCCTATTAATTCATTATACAACCTATTCACGCAATCCTGTTAAAAGGAGGGACTTAACCTCCCGCACGTGCAAGCTCACGCATATTGGCTTCAAATGCAGCCAGCAAAGCTTCCTCTCCCGTCAAGCCTGTCGCTTGAACACGTTCGATCTGCTCTGTCATCCGTTTGAAGTCTTTCGGAATAACCCGAACGAACTGGTTCACAGAATCCTGCCAGTTATCCAGAATACGCTCACCTGCAGCACTGCCTGTATAAGCCACATGACGTTGAATCATGCCGCGCAGGTCTGCACTTTCCGATACATCTTCAATCCGCTCCAAAAGAACCATTTCCAGGTTACAACGCTGCAGGAATGTGCCTTCCGGATCATATACGTAAGCAATACCTCCGGACATCCCGGCTGCAAAGTTACGACCTGTATCGCCCAGAACGACGACACGTCCGCCGGTCATATATTCGCAACCGTGGTCACCCACGCCCTCAACAACGACTTTTGCACCCGAATTCCGTACGGCAAACCGCTCACCTGCAATCCCGCGGATATAGGCTTCACCACTGGTTGCTCCATACAGAGCCGTGTTACCAATAATGATATTATCCTCCGCATTGAATGTTGCTTTAGGTGAAGGCATAACAATCAGTTTACCTCCCGATAATCCTTTACCAACGTAGTCATTGGAATCCCCTTCAACAGTCAGGGTCATCCCTTTAGGTACAAAGGCCCCGAAGCTTTGTCCGGCAGAGCCGACAAACTTGAATTGAACGGTGTCTTCCGGTAGTCCAGCAAGACCATATTTCCGTGTAATCTCACTACCCAGAATCGTACCTACTGCCCGGTTAACGTTGGTAATCGGAAGAACAGCCTCAACCGGTTGGCCAGATTCGATCGCAGGCTGAGCCAGCGTCAGCAGCTGCTGCATGTCGAGCGTCTCTTCCAGTTGATGATTCTGGTGCTGTGTACGATAACGTGCTGAACCTTCCGGCATCTCAGGTACATGCAGCAGCACAGACAGATCCACACCTTTTTTCTTCCAATGATCTACTGCCTGAACCGTTTCAAGACAGTCTGTACGTCCAACCATTTCCTGAATGGTACGGAAACCAAGCTCAGCCATAATTTCACGTACATCTTCAGCGACAAAACGCATGAAGTTCACAACGTGAGCCGGATCACCCATGTAATTTTTGCGCAGCTCCGGATTTTGCGTTGCTACACCTACCGGACATGTATCCATCTGACAAACACGCATCATGATACACCCCAGTGCCACGAGTGGTGCTGTGGAGAAACCATACTCCTCCGCTCCAAGCAAAGCAGCAATCGCAAGGTCGCGACCATTCAGCATTTTACCATCTGTTTCCAGAACAACACGGTCACGCAGATTGTTCAGCATCAGCGTTTGATGTGTTTCGGCAAGACCAAGCTCCCAAGGCATACCCGCGTGACGGATCGAACCTTGTGGAGATGCACCCGTACCGCCGTCGTATCCACTTACGAGGATAATATCGGCACGACCTTTGGCTACACCTGCAGCAATGGTACCTACGCCGACTTCGGAAACCAGCTTCACGTTGATTTCCGCACGTGGATTTGCGTTTTTCAGGTCATAGATCAACTCAGCCAAATCCTCGATGGAGTAAATGTCGTGATGCGGCGGCGGTGAGATCAGACCCACGCCAGGCGTTGAACCCCGAACTTCAGCAACCCACGGATATACTTTACGTCCTGGCAGCTGTCCACCTTCACCCGGTTTTGCACCTTGTGCCATTTTGATCTGGATCTCGTCAGCATTCACGAGATAGTTTGACGTAACACCGAAACGTCCGGACGCAACCTGTTTAATGGCACTCCGACGTGAATCACCGTTGCTATCTTTAATGAAGCGAGCCGGATCCTCCCCGCCCTCACCTGTGTTCGATTTACCACCGACACGGTTCATGGCGATCGCCAAATCCTCGTGTGCTTCCTTACTGATGGAACCGAAGGACATCGCACCTGTTTTGAAGCGGCGCATAATACTTTCAACGGACTCCACTTCCTCCAGCGGAACTGCCGGCCCTGCCGGTTTCAGTTTCAGCATGGAACGAATCGTCAGCAACTGATCATTCTCACCCTGTACCAGTTTGGCATACTTTTTGTACAGGTTGTAATCGCCAGTGCGAACGGCGTGCTGTAACGTATGAATCGTTTGCGGGTTGAACAGATGTTCCTCCCCGTCATTACGCCACTGATATTCACCGCCGGAATCCAGCACTTTGTCATTGCCGTCTTTGTCCGTAAAGGCACGGTTATGGTGAGTAAGCACCTCTGCTGCCACTTCTTCCAGACCAATACCACCGATCCGGGATGGTGTCCAAGTAAAGTAACGATCAACGAAATCAGACTTCAGGCCAACCGCTTCAAAAATTTGAGCGCCCCGATAGGACTGAATTGTCGAGATTCCCATTTTGGACAATATTTTAATAACGCCTTTGGTTGCGGCTTTAATGTAGTTTTTGACAGCTTTCTCATGCGAGATGCCGCGCAGCAGTCCTTGCTGAATCATGTCATCCAGTGTTTCGAATGCCAGATAAGGGTTCACGGCACTTACGCCATAGCCCAGCAGCAATGCGTAGTGATGAATATCACGAGGCTCTGCCGATTCCAGCAAGATGCTGACTTTGGTTCTTGTACCCTGACGGATCAGGTGGTGATGCAAGCCAGCCACGGCAAGCAGTGCAGGAATGGCCGCATTCTCCGCATCCACACCGCGGTCAGACAAGATCAAGATGTTATGACCTTTGTCGATTACACGGTCCGCTGCTTCGAAGAGCAGATCCATCGCTTTGCGCAGTCCTTCCGCACCTTCTGCAGCCGTGAAGAAAATCGGGATGGTCATCGAACGGAAGCCTGGACGGCGCACGTGACGAATTTTCGCGAAATCTTCATTGGACAATACCGGTGTATCCAGACGGATCTGGCGACAGCTCTCCGGTTCAGGATTGAGCAAGTTGCGCTCCGGACCAATCGTTGTTGCCGTAGACGTGACGATCTCTTCACGGATGGCATCAATTGGTGGATTGGTTACCTGTGCAAACATTTGTTTAAAGTAGTTATACAGACGCTGCGGACGATCCGACAGCACTGCCAGTGGAGCATCATAACCCATGGAACCCGTTGCTTCCATCCCTGTGGATGCCATTGGCTCCAGCACTTTGCGCAGTTCCTCAAATGTATATCCATAGGCCAGCTGAAGCTGGGTTACGTTATCGTGTTTTGGATCTGGAAGTTCCGGCGCTTCCGGCAATTCATTCAGATCCATCAAGTGCTCATCAAGCCACTCCTGATACGGATTCTCGGCTGCAATTAGAGCCTTTACTTCCTCATCCGAGATAATGCGTCCTTCTTTTGTATCCACGAGCAGCATGCGACCTGGACGCAAACGATCCTTATACAGAATTTCCTCCGGAGCAATATCAAGGACCCCGACTTCAGAGGACAAAATGATACGATCGTCTTTCGTTACATAATAACGTGCAGGACGCAGACCGTTACGGTCCAGTGTTGCACCAATTTGCAGACCATCCGTAAAGGCCATCGCTGCCGGCCCGTCCCAAGGCTCCATCATCGTGCTGTGATATTCATAAAATGCTTTTTTGGCCGGATCCATTCCCTCATCCGTGCTCCACGGCTCAGGTACCATCATCATTGCCACGTGTGGCAATGAACGCCCGCTCAAATACAGGAACTCCAGTGTGTTATCAAACATCGCCGTATCCGAACCGTCCGGGTTAATGATCGGCTTCACTTTGGAGATATCGTTGCCAAACACTTCGCTCTCAAACAGCGATTGACGTGCATGCATCCAGTTCACGTTACCACGCATCGTATTGATCTCACCGTTGTGAATCATGAAGCGATACGGGTGGGCACGCTCCCAGCTTGGGAATGTATTGGTACTGAAACGGGAGTGTACTAATGCAATCGCCGATTCAACCAGGTCCTCTTGCAAATCCAGGTAGAACTGTCCAACCTGCTCGGTTGTCAGCATGCCTTTGTAGACAATTTTACGACAGGACAAGCTTGGCAGGTAGAACGAACCGCCTTCTTTCTCATCAGCCGAATATCGGATCGCCAGCTCAGCACGTCTGCGAATCACATACAGCTTGCGCTCGAACGCGAGCTCATCGTTGATATCCGCAGATCTGCCAATGAACACCTGACGCACATAAGGCTTCGCAGCCAGTGCGGAACGACCCAGCATCTCATCAAAGGTCGGCACATCCCGGAAACCGAGGAATGTCTGTCCTTCTTCTTCAATGATTTTCTTCAGGCTCTCTTGGTGAGCATGACGAATCTCAGGATCCTGAGAAAGGAACAGCATACCTACGCCGTATGCTCCCTGCTCTGGCAGCGCAAAGCCGAGGCGCTCCGCTTCCTGTGCAAAGTAACGATGTGGAATCTGAATCAAAATACCGGCTCCGTCACCGGAATTCGGCTCACTGCCCTGTCCCCCGCGGTGCTCCATATTACTGAGCATGGTCAGTGCCTGACTAACGATATCGTGTGAAGGTACTCCTTTGATGTTGGCAACAAAACCCATTCCGCATGCATCTTTTTCGAACTGTGGGTCATACAAACCCTGTTTAGGAGGTAATCCGATGTGTCTCATGGAACGCAACCTTTCTATAATGAAGTATTTCGGAAAGATCAAGAACATAGGCAACAAGCAACAATGAAACGGGAGGAGCGGGTCTTTAGAGAGCCCTGCTGAATAATCGGGGTGACCATAATCTAATCGGGTCATTGGATTTAGAGTACTTCTGCTGCTGGAGAAGAAGTTATTCTTTCGTAGTGCTTCCGGATGAGCCGGGAAAGAGCACAATTATAATTACTCGCAGTCGCTGGCACGACCGCTGATATGGAGCGACGTTTTTTGATATAGTTCTATTATTTTAACACCGACCTAACATCAGCGCAATTTAAACTTTTTAATACCTCTGATAAGAAATGTTTTGCAGCACAGCTTTAGTGTAATGACGTTTAAATTCATCTCTTTTTCGAATAATTATACACATTTTAAGGCAGAGTACAACTGATTTTATCTGCTGACAAAAGAAAAACATTCCATATGCAGCCTGTGTTTCTGCTTAATATCACCAAATTCCCATTCCGTTTTCGAGCAAAATCCATCCCGAACATGCATTTGTATACAAAAAGAGCCTGCGACCCATTTTGGGGTCACAAGCTCTTTGCACTTTTTGACTACTATGTTGCATAATTTTGATACTGGTTAACAAACTTTATTTTTCCATCCAAGCCATTACTCTGCATTACTTCAGACTTATGCTGTCACAACTTGACCCGATTCGGCCGCATCAGTCATTTCAGCTTCTTTTTTCGGACGACGGCCACTCCAGAGGAAGTAGGCCAGCGTCAACAGAATGGATACCCCTGCATAGATCGCCAGGATTCCAGCCTGATGCCACATCACATCGAAGTTCCCACTGGATACGACTGCTTTGAAGCCCATAATGCTATGCGTCATCGGTAACCATGGGCTAAATGCCTGGAGCCAGGACGGAATCAGTTCTACCGGGAAGGTTCCTGCACTTGCCGCAAGCTGGAATACCAGCAGCAGAATGACCACATAGCGTCCGGGCAGATCAAGCCAGGTAACAAGCGCCTGAACAATCAACATGAACGTCAGCCCCGTAATAATCGTGAACAGATAGAATAGTCCTACACTGTGCGTTTCCAGACCAAGACCATACAGCATAAAGCTGGCAACGATAACCGATTGGAAAATGCTCATGGAACCAAATACGAGCGTACGGCTTACAAAACGGCTCCAGCCGGATGCGCCAGGTACGGATGTATCACGCATTTTCAAAATAATGGTCGAGATAAGGGATCCGACAAACAATCCAATGGACAGGAAGAAGGGCGTCAATCCTGTACCGTAATTGGACACGGATTCTGCTTCATTCTCAGCCGAGTTAATCGGTTCAGCAAACATGTTGACCACATCATCGGTCTTCTTCACTTCAGACGTTTTCTGAGCGGCATCATTCAGCTTGGTTGCCAGTTCACTCGAGCCGTCTTTGAGCTCAGTCAAACCATTAGCCAATTCGCCTGCACCATCACCAAGCTGTTTGGAACCGGCTGTCAGCGAACTCACGCCACCGCTCAGCTTGCCAACGCCGGTTTGCAAGGCACTTGTGCCTGTGCCCAGTTGCTTGGCCCCATTTACCAGCTGAGTGCCGCCGCGTGCAGCTTCACCCAACTTGCCGCTAAACTGCTTCAGGCCGTCAGAGAGCTTCGCTCCGCCTTCGCTAAGCTGATTGGCTCCAGCCAGCAGCTGCTGCTGTCCATCAACCAGCTGGTCGGCTCCAGCCAGCAGCTGCTGTTGTCCGCCGTGAAGCTCTGTCGCACCTGCTGCAAGCTGCTGGTTGCCCTCGTGAAGCTGATTCGCACCTTGCGCGAGCTTTTGCTCGCTCTCGTGCAGCTGCGCGCTGCCTTCTGCCACAGCCTCACTGGCTGCCAGCAGCTTCTGAACATCCTCACTGGCTGCCAGCTCCGGATTAGATGCAGTCAGCTGTTTCAAACCGTCCGCCACACCTCGGGCACCGTCCGCAACTTTACTGCTTCCATCAACGGCAGACTGTAAGCCTGACGCCAGAGTTCCACTACCCTGCACTGCACTTTGCAAACCTTCAGAGAGCTTTGCACTGCCTTGTTCGGAGGATTGCAGCCCGGCCTGCAGCTTGCCTGTACCATCAAGTGATGATTGAAGACCTGCCTGCAGCTTGTCACTGCCATCCTTTAACTGGTCTGCTCCGCTTTGAAGCTGATCCGAAGCTGCAGCCTGCAGCTGCTGCAGACCGGATACCAGACTGGTTGTTCCGCTTTCCAGCTTGGTAGCCCCGGTATGCAGTGCATCAACGCCATCGCTCAATGGAGATAGTCCATCCTGAAGCTCCAGTGTTCCGGATGCCAGTTTAGCCAAATTGTCTTTCAGCTTGACCGCACCATCATCCAGTTTGCCTGCCCCCGTATTCAGTTCGCCCGCACCATCGCCGGCTTCCGCCAGTCCGTCAGATACTTCGGAGAACTTGTCGAGCAGCGTTTCGGCATAAGCCTCTGTCACCTTGGCAGATACTTTCGCCTTAAGATCCTTGATTGCCGTCTTGCCGATCTGTGCCCCTACGAAGCTGTAATTGCCGTTCGGTTCGTAGATCAGTTCAGCTGGCTGCGGTTGATCATCCAGCAGCGTGGTGGCCTGGGAAGAGAAATTTTCAGGAATCGTAATTTGCATATAATACTTGTCGTTCTGCATACCCTCTTTGGCCTGAGATGCATTAACGAATTCCCATTCAAAATCTTTATTTTTCTTCAGCTCATCCACCAGATCGTCGCCCACCTGCAGGGATTTGCCTTCAAGCTCTGCTCCCTTGTCGAGGTTGACGACAGCAACAGGCATCTGGTCAACATGACCATATGGGTCCCAATAGGCAGCCAGATAAATGCCGCTATACAGGATCGGAATAAACATTACTGCAATGACGGGGATCAACACCTTCGGGTTTCTCACGGCCGATCCCACATCCTTGAAAAACACGGATAAAGATTTCATGTCTTTTTCTCCCCTAACTCTCTGCTTCATGAGCAGGAACTAACTTAATGTAAAAACTTGAATAAATTCAGCAATTTGCTGAAATACGAACTGACCACTTTCCTCAAACGGTCAATCCAGAACAAAAAACAAACCTGCCTCTCGGCAAGCCTCACTGCCTTCACGCAAAAAAAAGACACTCCATATTCTCCCTATATTATAGTAGAGAAATTTGGAAACTACATGACGGCAGCAATCCCTTCCATTAAGAAAAGACGAAAGTAATTTTTGATTTCCTCTTTGCTGAGCGGTTCGTGCTGTTTATTCCAATCCGAGGTGAGCGCAATATACAGACGGATCATCATAAAGGCCACGACTTGCGGATCACAATCCCGAATCTCTCCGCTATCTCTGGCTTTCTCCAGCTCCTTGGACAAGAAGTCGGAAATGACCTTTTCCACCTTGTCCAGACCCTCCTTGGCCTGAAGTGTTCCAAAATCCTTAAGTTCCTGGGATAGCTTCACCAATAAATCATGATCACGTCGGAATTCCAGCAATGAATCCAGCACACGAAACAGGTTATCAAAAAAGGCACTTTCCTGACGCACTTCACGATGGGCAATATTTTTCATTTCCTGGATCACTTCCACCAGAATCTGATCAAACAGCTGCTCCTTGTTCGTAAAAAAAGTGTAAATTGTCCCTTTGCCTACATTCGCTATCTTGGCTACCTGATCCATCGTGGTAGCTTTGTATCCAAACATGGCGAACGACTGAGCTGCTGCATGAATGACCTGCTGCCTCCGGTCAATCGGAGCCATCATATCCCCTCCTTCACTGATCTTCACTTATAAAATGACCAAAAATACAATTTGGTCACTTGGTCAAAGCTTACATTATCACCTTCGTCAACAGATTGCAACCCTAACATTTCAAATTTGTGTTAATTTATTTTAACCGAAATGCAGTGGAAAGTGATTCATTCGTCGTCTATAGTGTATGATGGTTCCAATAATACGGATTAAACGAAGATGGACTGTCTCAGAACATCAACTTTCGTGTAAATATTTATGGAATGAACATGATTTTCCGTTTCGCTGTATATTCATGTATTGAAGGGTACGGCAGAACGGTGAACTTATCAAATTTAAACTTATGAATAAAGGTGAACTCATGCGAAAACCAAGAGTGCTCTTATTATCCGAAGGTTTCGGCACCGGTCACACCCAGGCCGCACATGCGCTGGCAAGCGGCATCAAAAAGGTCAGTCCACACGTCCATAGCCGCGTTATCGAACTTGGCAAATTCCTGAATCCGACGGTGGCTCCGCTTATTTTTTCCGCCTATCGAAAAACATTATCCGTCCAGCCCAAACTGGTCAGCATGCTGTATCGGACACAATATAATAAATCGTTGAACGGGTTTACCAAACTCGCTTTGCATCGAATTTTTTATACTCAGACGGCGCAGGTCGTATCACAGTTGAAGCCGGATGCAGTAATCTGCACTCATCCGTTTCCGAATGCGGTCATTTCAAGACTGAAACGGCAAGGGCTGAACATACCACTGTATACGGTCATTACGGATTACGATGTGCACGGTACATGGATCAATCCTGAAGTAAACCAGTATCTGGTCTCTACCCCACAGGTTAAGGCATTACTTGAAATTCGGGGAGTCGACCCCTCTCGAATTCAGGTTACGGGAATTCCCGTGCATCCTGATTTTTGGGAAGCAGGTGACAAAGTACGGCTGCGTCAGGAAATGGGGCTTCAGGATATGCCTACGGCACTGCTTATGGGCGGTGGATGGGGGCTTTCCTTTGATGAAGAACATATGAAACTATTAACCTCCTGGGCCGATCGGGTACAGCTTGTATTCTGCCTTGGAAGCAACGAGAAGATGATCTCCAAGATGAAAGAGATGGCTTGCTTCCAGCACCCGAACATCCGCATTCTCGGTTACACAAGGGAAGTCAGCAAACTAATGGACGTATCGGACGTCCTTATTACGAAACCGGGCGGCATGACTTGCACGGAGGCTCTGGCCAAAGGGCTGCCGATGTTGTTTATCCCACCGCTCCCAGGACAGGAAGAAGAGAATTGCGAGTACTTTGTACAAGCCGGATACGGTCAGGTGATACATTCAGCAGACGTCATTACCACAAGGTTCAGAGAGCTGTGTGACCGGACAAAAGCACCGAGTGAAGCTGAAAGCCAGCTGAAAGTTGTACGCAAGCCGTGGAACAGACCGTCCTACGATCCGACGTCCTGTGCACAGGCTGTTCACGAATTATTGTGTCCGGCTGCAGCCGGGTTCCCCTCCACGCCCAAGGAACGCTTTAAGGCCGGGATTCCTGCCACGACGCTGTCAGGTACCAGAATTCCATTCTAAGGCCTCTAAGGGCCCCTGGAGCTCTTCTAGGAGGGTCTTGAATGTAGATAGACATGTCTTATGATTAACATCCACTCATTTGAAACGAAATGCATACAGAAAAGGTTCCCTTCTCATTTTGGAAGGGAACCTTCTTCAATTTCATTTAAAGTTAACGTATGTTTTACCAGAAAAAAGGGTAATTTAAGAGAAAGAGATCCATGTAAATACCGAAATAAAACTCTGTTCCAGGTGTTATCAAAGGTTCGTGTAATGTAAACACATTAACTACCCTGCCTGTTTGCAGAATTTTCAGATCAATTACTTGTAAAAAGTATGATGACCGATCGTTTTCACTTTTTTCTTCGAATGGGCAACCGTCAGATCATCGGCAAGCGTCAATGACAAGAAATAATACGTATCATCAGCGACTTCCTTCTGTCCATTCAGTGCAGCATTCACTGCCTTCACGCTGTCCTCATTGGGAACTACACGCTTCAGACGTCCGTTGGCTACCGGGCTGAATTGAGACTTCTGATAGATTACCTTATAAATAGTATCGGGAAAATTGGCTGACCGCAGCCGGTTTAAGACAACATTGGCAACTGCCACTTTGCCTTCGTACGGTTCACCTTCCGCCTCTGCCATGACAATTTTTTGCAGCAGAAGCAGCTCTTTATCGGACACACTGTATGACCAGGTTGCAAGTTTTGAGTCCTCCTGGTTCAAAAGTTCGGTCCGCGTAAAGTAAAGTTTTTGGGGGGGAGTTGTTACAGCAGCAGCGGCTTTGGCCTTCTCTATTTTGGCCAATTTCAGCGCAGCTTCTTTTTTGGCTTTGGCCGCAGCAGCAGCTCTGGCCTTATGCTTGGCCTTGGCTTCCTTCAATTCCTGTTCTTCCTGAGCAGCCGTAAGCCAGTCCTTGGCTGGCAATGAAGCCGTCCAGTTTGCCGTATGAATCGATGAATCAGCAGACAGACTTGTCCCGTCTGACATCATTCGCCTGTCCCCAGCAGAAGAAGATGATGCGCTATTTTGCACAGAAGCCGCCAGATCGGTCATCTGTTTACTATCACTTGCCTCGTTCCATTTCCCAGTTGCCTGAACTACATTAACCCCCACTATACATACAAGCAGCACAGATAACATCGGTGCTACCCAACGATTCTTGCTTATAATATCCATTCGTAAGATTCCTCCTGTCGCAACAATTCCCTTAACTAAGTAACCCAAAAAAAAGAATTTGAATAACGATGGCTAATATTACATAGGGATAAACGTAATGTCAATGTGATTTTATGTCATAAAAACGAGTTTTAGGAAAATGAAAACGTATCCACAACCTCATACATCGGCGATTGTCCCAGCCTGGTCACATAAAGTACAAAGTCCTCCACAATCCATGATTTAGCACCCAAGGAATGTTCCGGAAGCACCCCATAAATACCTTTATCTTCATTTCCTGGAGCTAAACCCAGAAATTTGCGTGCAATTGTAATGTGCGGAGAGTAAGGTCTCAGCTCTGCTTCATATCCAAGTGTCGCTGTGGCCTCCACGATCCGTTTGTGAAGAAGATTCAAAGACTCCAGCTCGCCATCCACACCCCTCCACAACACCTTCGGAGCATCTTTTAGACCAAAAGTTCCCCACCCGGAAGTTTGCAGTTTAAACGGCTGAATTCCAGTACTCGCCATGCGCAGCGCTTTCCGCAGATGCCCGATATCACTCACCAGTGTATCTCCCAGAAATTGCAGCGTGATATGGTAGTCCCGATGGTCTGTCCATTTGCGAAAATCGAGTCCGTTCTTCACCATTCCTGCATCGAATTGAAGGGATTCCTGAATAGCTGCCGGAAGACGTATCGCCGTAAATAATCTTTCCCGCCGTGATGGTAGATCCGTATATGAATAGTTATTCATCATCGTATACACCTCTCTAAAGTTCGTTCTATTATTTCATAATCATATGTCCTGTTTCAAGTTGGGTAATTATAGATTGACACAAATGTCAGCACTTGCACATGAGGCTGCACTCCTGCCTTTCTGCAGCATCTTCTCAAATCTGCTACACTTATCTTACAACTCAATTGAATTCAGGAGGTTACACACTATGGGTAAAATTGTATGTTTTCCATCTTTATCTGCGGAACAGCAGCAGCGCATTTTAGACGCCGCACCCGGCTATACGCTGACTGTCAGCAAAGCCAAGGAGATTGACCCTGCAGCGTTAACAGAAGCTGAAATCATTGTTGGCTGGTCTCCACTCGTCACAGAACATGCCCTGAAGAAGGACAGCCTCCTGAAGTGGGTCCAGGTCTGGTCCGCAGGTGTGGATAACCTCCCCTTCTCGGATTTGGAACAAAAAAATATTCAGGTGACCAGCGCCAATGGCGTACATGCCATCCCGATCACTGAAATTATTGTTGGCATGATGTTATCGCACAGCCGCTGGCTGAGACAAGCCATGCTTCATCAACAGCAAGCCGAGTGGAAAAATCCCGGCAAGCCACTGCCAGAGCTGCACGGCAAAACGGCTGTCATTGTTGGTGTAGGAGAGATCGGCACCGAAGCTGCCCATATTCTCAAGGCGTTCGGCATGAATGTCATCGGGGTTAGACGGTCTGGCAAAGACGTTCCTAATGTCGATCACATGTACGATATGTCCGGACTGCATGAAGCTTTGGGCAAAGGTGATTATGTCATCAACATCTTGCCCCTCACTGACGAAACCCATCATTTGTATGATCAAACCGCATTTGAACATTTCAAGACAGGCTCCTGCTTCGTCAATGTAGGACGAGGTCCAAGCGTAGACACTGAAGCACTTATTCATGCACTGGATAGCGGTCAGCTCGCCTATGCTGCATTGGATGTTTTTGAAGAAGAACCCCTTCCTGCAGAGCATCCGTTATGGAAAAAGGACAATGTGTTAATCACTCCCCATATCGCGGGAAGTACAGAGCAATATACAGATCGTGCACTTGATATTTTTGTGGAAAATCTGGAAGCTTACCTGGCAGGCAAAACACTGCCGGTCAACCTGGTCGACTATAGTCAAAAATACTAATTCGTCCTCCATTTTCCATGCGTAATTGTACAAATGCCTTATCATTATTTCTAAAAATGGATATAAAAAACCTCCACACCGGAAATCATTTCTTCCGAGTTGGAGGTTTTCTTCTACTATATAACTATGTGCATAACCAAACGTGACGTATAAACGTGCCTTTACGTACAGCGCAATACTGATTCACTTCCCACCCCGCTGCAAGCAAATGCTCTTCCACCCATTCCGTGGATACAACGACAGCCCGTTTCGCCAGCCTGCGCAGACTTGTCAGCATGACGCGTTGTTCTTCATCCGGGAGGACGGAACACAGATTGTAGGGCATATCCAGAATCGCTGCGTCGTAAGATCCGTGTAATTCATTCATGTCACCCAGCGTAAGGCAATCCGGATCATAACCAAAGTGCGGCAAATTGATGCGCGCTCCCTGAATGGCCAGGGGATTCAGGTCGTTCCCTCTGGTCTCAATCCCCATGGAGAGTGCTTCAATGACTACCGTACCCATGCCGCAGCATGGATCGAGCAGCCGCTGGTTCAGGATGTTTGGTACGGCAATGTTGACGAGAGATCTGGCCAGCGCAACTCCGAAACCCGTGGAGTAATTTTGTGGCTTCTGCTGATGACTTTGCCATGATCGATCCGCTTCTGTCCACCGACCCAAGATCCATTTCCTACCTGTTTGTATTAGTCCAAAGGTCACTTTTGGATGCTTCATCTGCGCCTTGCCCTTGATGCACATCCCCACTTCTCTTTCCAGCTGACGGGAATGTTCATAATCAGGCATATGGTCTCCTTCTTTCAGGCATACCACTTTGAACGTTTCTTCCGGAAGCAATTCGATCTTCGCTGCAGCCGGAAGCAAATCATTCACGCTATCTGCTTCCGATAACACGTCCAGCCTTCCGTGGATAAACGGGCTTCTGCCTGGTGGAATGCATATACTGGACCGGACATATGAGCGTAAATCCGAATTCATTTCCAGTGTGGAACCAAACAATGTATGGAGCTCAAGCGAGCATAATTCACGCTCGTTCTCATGACAGGCAAACGTATAGATGTAATCTTGGTTGATTGAACTCCTTGTGATATCGGTCGAATTGATTTCAGTCAAAATTGCAGCCGTCCTTCATGTTTCTTCTATTATAAGAAGAAGGTTTATATTTTTAATTTTTCGATGGAAGCAAGCAGGTCATCCGACAATTCCTTCAGTGATTGAATGCTGCCGCTAATCGTTTCCATGGAGCTTACCTGTTCTTCAGCCGAAGCCGATACTTCCTCTACGCTTGCCGCAGATTGTTCCGATACTGCCGAGATTTGTTGGCTGAAATCATTCATGCGTCCACTTGCATCCTGCATGCCTTCCAACCCAGCTGTCATGGTGCCAATCACGTGAACCATTTCCTCTACGGATTCATTAATATTCCGGAACAGATTACCCGAAGTTCGCACATGTTCCTGCCCCAGTTCAGTCTCCCGGACACCTGTACGCAATTCAGCAACAACTCCTTGGGAATCCTGCTGGATATCTTCCGTAATCACTGTAATTTCCTCCACTGAAGTCTGCACCGCTTCCGATAACTTCCGCACCTCGGCTGCGACCACAGCGAACCCGCGACCACTTTCTCCAGCACGGGCGGCCTCAATGGAAGCATTCAATGCCAGCAGGTTGGTCTGCCTTGCGATGTCACGAATCACTTGGACCAGCTTGGAAATATCCTCGTTTTTACGGTTTAGCTGCTCCATCCGATCCATCGAAGCCGAGACAGCCCCGGAGATTTGCTGCATTTGCTGCACCGATTGCTCCATGGCCTTGTGTCCATTCAATCCCTGCTCCAGCACACGTTCTGACATCACACTAAGCTTGCTCCCTTGATTAGCATGCTGCTGAATGTGATCGTTCAATCCCTCAACCGTACGTGCTGATTCGACTGCCGTTACGGCCTGACTCTCTGCAGCCTTGGCTGACTCTTCCATCGTAATGGCAATCTGCTGACTTCCAATTTTGACTTCTTCCGAAGAAATGGCCAGCTCGTTGCTCTGGCGATTCACCGCTTCGGCAACACGTCTGACATTCAACACCATGGAAGTCAGATTGCCTTTCATCGTGTTTACCGCTTTAGCCAAAAGCCCTACTTCATCTTCGTGCTTGGTATGTATATCCTGCACATTCAGTTGGCCTTCTGCAATCAGCTTCACTGCACTAATGACCCGGAGCAGCGGTTTCACGACCTGCGAACGGATAATCGGAATCGCGATGGCCGTGATCGCAATCATGATCAGCACCCCTACAATAATGATCATTCGGCCATTCTGCACAGACCTGATGGTTTGTGCTGCCGAGAGATCCGACTGATTCTGATTGTACTCGACCAGATAGTCCAGATCGACCTGCATGGCATCGAAGGAATCAGCCCCTTTTTCCGATACTTCCTTCGCCAGTTGGGATTGTCCTTGATCACTCAAATTGATCGCTTGGGTATTCAGCTTAAGGTAAGCTGCCCACTTCGTTTTGAATGCATCCCAGTGCTCCTGTTCGTCTGTCGCCTTTTCCTGCTGATCGTATATTTTGATCGTCTGTGCCGTTTCGCGAATGTAATTGGTACGCTCTTCAGCGAGTTCAGCCTTGTCTCCATCCGGAGCATCAAAGTGCCGGTAACTCAATGACAAAATATGTTCGGTGGTATAGTTCAACCTATTGATTTGCTGAATCGAAGGCATCCAGTTCCCCGTAATCTCATTGGTGTTTGCTTCCATGGAGTTTAACCGGGTAACAATGGTGACACTAAGGAGAATTAAACAGAGGATTAACAAATAGAACGCGATGCTGATACGCAGACCGATACTCCTGATCTTGAATCTGCTGAACATGTGATTTCCCCCTTATACCGGATTCGGCCTACCTCCGAATTTTCGGTTCTTTGGTCTTGGTTTTACCCTTCTTTTGGCATCTTGCAAAATACTCTTTTATCATATATCTATGGATAAACCGACGTAAAGTATTATAACATTAATTTGTTTAAGACATGCTTCGTTTTGTAAAATCCTGTGCCCCGTATACACGTGAGGTCATAGGAATACAACCGAAAGCATGCAGCGAGATAAAATGGAAAAGAGCTGCAGCATACGGAAAATACCGATCTGCAACCCTTCAACATGTTAAATTGTGAGGATTATCCTATGAAAACAGGAACTGCGCCGCTTACTTCACCATGGTTTTACCAAACTCGGCAAGTAACCGATAAGAGGCAAGTCTACGCTCGTAATCAGGGCCGGCTGTAACCACCAGAAATTGCTTCGTCCCCAGTCGTTTGCTTACCTGCCCGAATTGTTCCCAGATCTGCGGCGCTGTTCCCGCAAAATGTTTACGCGCTTCGTCCCCACCCTCGCCCTTCTCAAAGTTGATCTGACCACCCGTACCTGTAGTAGAGTTAGATTCCTTCTCGGCAGCGTGCAGGGCTGATGCATCTTGTCCACTCTGCCTGCGCCGATCTGCCATTTCGCGGCTCCAGTCCCGAGCTTCCTCCTCTGTCTCTGCACACATTGCACTGACTGCAACCATCACTTGCGGTTCGTTCATCGTTTTACTGGGGGTAAACCCATCCTGATACCGCTTCACCGCTTCCGTACCATCGGCGTCACTCATAAACTGACCAAATACATACCCCATGCCAAATCGTGCAGCAAACTCGGCACTCTTGACGTTGGTACCCAGCATCCACAGGGATACGGGAAGTTCAGGGATCGGACGTGCCGTAACCCGATGCTCCTCATAGCTGTACCGATCCTCGAACAATTCAGTGAGTGCCGCGAGTGATTCAGGCAATTTGGACACATGCTGCAAATAATTACCGCTTAGCGCCATGGTGGCATGCGGCCCACCTCCAGGTGCCCGTCCCAGTCCCAGCTCAATTCTCCCTGGGTAAAGTGCAGCCAGCAGCCGAAACGACTCGGCCACCTTCAGCGGACTGTAATGCGGCAGCAGCACCGCGCCCGACCCCAGCTGAATGGTCGCTGTCCTCGCACCAATATGCGAGAGCAGAACTTCAGGCGATGCGGATGCAAGTTCCTCCATATCATGATGCTCGGACGTCCAGTACCGGGTATATCCCCAGGCTTCGGCATGTTGAGCCAAGGATACAGACTGCTGCAATGCCTCTTCCGCTGCAGCTCCATTCAATCTTGGCACAAGGTCGAGTACGCCCAGACTGAACGGCTCACTTGAGCCTGTGCCGATGTTTGTATCCAAGCTTCTCACTCCTTATTCTAGTCCAGATCGTAGATGGAACCTACCTTCAGACCATACAATTCATTGTATATTTTCTCGGCAAACGCATCCGTCATGCCTGCAATATAATCAATCACCATGTGCTCCCATGTCCAGATCGGATGAGCCTTCGCCTGATCCTTCTCATAGCGCTGCAGCCAGTCGGATGGAATAATGGATTTGGACGTTTCCGGGTCAAGGAATGCATCCCACAGACGCTTAATCATCCATTCACTTCGTTTTTGCAGACGCTGCACGCGCAGATCACGAATCATGGTCACCCAGGCAAAACTTTTGAGCACACTCACCGTGCGCAGCATATCAAGATCCTCTGCACCTTCGCGGACAAACGTCACCTTCTTCCAATCCCCGTCGTCAATTACGCCCAGGCTGCCCACAAAGAGGCTTACCCAGTATGCCTTGACCTCGCGGCGGGTACGGGAGTAATCATGCTCGCAGAACGGCATCTTCTCATTCCAGACGCGCAGGAACGAAGCGAGCACTTCTTCTACCTTTTGCCCAATCGCCTCTCTCGTCCATCCATTCCAGAACAGATCCTCGAGTGTAGTAATCTTATCCACAATCAGTCGATGAATGTGCGGGTCCTGCAGGAAATGCTCATGCACTTCGATCTTGCCTGCCTTAATGCCATCCTCCAGATCGTGTGCGGAGTACGCAATATCGTCACAGAGGTCCATAAGCTGTGCTTCCAGTGTCTTCTTGCCTGCCGGCATGTTCCAACGATTACGAATCTCGTGGATATATTGCCACTCATGATGATACATACCCTTTTTGCTCTCCGTACCGGGGTAAGGATATTTGTTGATTCCAAGCAGCACCGCATCGGACAAATTCAATCCATCGATGTCCTCTCGTTTCTCCAGGAACATGATGAGACGGAAGTTATGTGCGTTGCCTTCAAAATGCTCATATTTCCGCTTCAGCTCTGCACGAACCTCAGGCTCCTGTTGGGGAGATTTCGCACTGCGGTTCTTCTTCATGATCTTCTTGACCTCGGTGTTGATCAGGTCATCCAATATGCCGTCCAGTACTTCTTCCCCTTTATGTCCAAACGGCGGATGTCCGAAATCATGTGCGATTGCGGCACATTCCACCACTTCCGAATCAATAATAAGCCCCGGGCTGTCCGCCTGACTCCAGTCTACTTGTGGGTATCGACGAAGCAGGCTTCTTGCCGCCTCTCGCGCGATCTGTGCAACCTCAAGGGAGTGGGTTAACCGGGTGCGATAATAGTCGCCTGTTCCGGCACCAAACACCTGGGATTTGCCCTGCAACCGACGGAAGGTCGGTGAATGAATCAGTCTGGAATAGTCCCGCTCATACGCTGCACGAGCCCCATCCAGTTTGGTAAGTTCAGGATATTGTCTATGTTCTCTCAAATCGTTCCATTGCATGTGATCACTCCTAGCCGACTGTCTCTATTTTGAGTGATTATACACAACATCCGTCGTTTCGAAAAGCAAAACCTGTCTGTGATTGTCATCTCTTCTCACATCAACTTGTGATGTACAGTCTTCTTCTTTTATTATACCCCGACAGACTATCATCCGTGCACCTAAATGAATATTGATATACATGAAAACACATCAAAATATGAAACCATTCAGACAATTAGAGACACATTCCAGATACTTCGAAAAGATAGGATAAAAAGTGCTAATGAGCATTGGTGGCCGTGGCCGTGGCCGTGGCCGTTCCGGTTACGGATCGTTCTTCCGATCGTTGTTGTCTCCAGGTTTTCTGAATTTCCCTTGGCAAGGGAAAACCCGGAGACAAACGCGACCGCTCCGCTTCTTCAGAATCGATTCCGTCCCCTCCACTACTTCGCTGCTTAACGCTATGGATTTCGATAAAACAGGATATTCGTAGAAACTTAAGTATTACTAAATTGGCAAAAGACAAACTCATTCTCAATTCAAGTGCGGCACTTTCATGATCCTCTGTCTGTTATTTTGTTTCCTTGGAGGGGGAGAAAATAAAAAACCGACAGGGACGGAATGCCCTGTCGGGTGCAGATGGTCAGCGTCTCGCTTGCTGACCTATTATTTATGGAATGCTGATCGCGTGAAACTGCACGCTTCTTACAAAACTCAGCTCGGTGATGCGATTACACCATCACTTTGCAGATGTCGTTTGTGAACTCTACCGGATCTTGGATTGGCAAGCCCTCAATCAGCAATGCCTGGTGATACAGCAGGCTAGTGTACAGGCTCAACTTTTCCTTATCCTGTGCGTAAGCATCTTTCAGGGATTTGAAGACATCATGATTGACGTTGATCTCGAGCACCTTATCTGCCTGTACATTCTCACTGTTCGGCATGGCTTTCAGGATTTTCTCCATCTCGATCGTCAATTCACCTTCGGTGGACAAACATACCGGATGGCTTCTGAGGCGTTTGGAAGCTTTGACCGCTTTTACTTTGCCTGCCAGCTGTGCTTGCATTGCTTCGAACAACTCTTTGTTATCGTTGTCTTCTGCTTCGTTTTTCTCTTTGTCCTCGCTGTCTTCGATACCCAGGTCACCGCTGGAGATGGATTTGAACTCTTTCTCCTTGTAGTTCATGATCATTTTGATCGCAAATTCATCGATGTCCTCAGTGAAGTACAGCACTTCATATCCTTTATCCAGTACACCCTCGATCTGAGGCAGCTTCTCAATCCGCTCAACAGACTCACCCGATGCATAGTAGATATACTTCTGATCTTCAGGCATTCTGGAAACGTACTCGTCCAGGCTGACCAGCTTCTTCTCTTTGGAAGAAGAGAACAGCAGCAAATCCTGCAGTGTATCCTTGTTTGCGCCATAGTCGCTGTATACGCCATATTTCAACTGACGTCCAAACGCTTGATAGAACTTCTCATAGCTCTCGCGATCGTCCTTCAGTAGGCTTTGCAGTTGGCTCTTGATTTTATTTTTGATATTTTTCGCGATCAGGCTCAGCTGACGGTCATGCTGCAGCATTTCACGGGAGATGTTCAGGGACAGGTCTTCCGAATCAACCATACCTTTGACAAATCCGAAGTAATCCGGCAGCAGATCCCCGCATTTATCCATGATCAGAACACCATTGGAGTACAATTCCAAGCCTTTTTCGTACTCTTTGGTATAGTAATCAAACGGCGTGCTCTCCGGAATAAACAAAATGGCATTGTATACCACAGCGCCGTCCGCGCTAATGTGCAGATGTTTGAGCGGCTTGTCAAAACCGTAGCGTTTTTCCATATAGAAGTTGTTGTAATCTTCTTCGGTCAGCTCGCTTTTGTTTTTGCGCCAGATCGGCACCATGCTGTTCACGGTTTGCTCTTCCTTGTACTCCTCGAACTCGTTCTCCGTACCTTCCTTCGGACGCTGACTTGTCACATCCATCTTGATCGGGTAACGAATGAAGTCAGAATATTTCTTGATGATGGATCTCAGGCGGTACTCTTCCAGAAACTCATCGTAGGAATCCTCTTCGGTATTCTGTTTAATCGTCAGGACGATTTCCGTACCTACAGAATCTTTCTCAGCTGGAGTGATCGTGTATCCATCCGCACCTTCGGACTCCCATTTCCAGGCTTCGTCGCTGCCCAGCGTCTTGCTCGTTACCGTCAGCTTGTCCGCCACCATGAACGCGGAGTAAAAACCAACCCCGAACTGTCCGATGATGTTATGGCCATCTTTGGCCTCGTTTTCCTTTTTGAACGCCAGCGAGCCGCTCTTCGCGATAACCCCGAGATTGTTCTCCAGCTCTTCCTGGCTCATCCCTATTCCGGTATCAGTCAGTGTGAGTGTACGGTTCTCTTTGTCGATAGTCAGCTTGATGTAATAATCCTCTTTGTTGAAGACGAGCGTATCGTCGGTAAGGGCTTTGTAATATATTTTGTCAATGGCGTCACTGGAGTTGGAGATCAATTCTCTCAAAAAGATTTCTCTTTGGGTATAGATGGAGTTGATCATCATATCCAGCAAACGTTTGGATTCTGCCTGGAACTGTTTCTTGGCCATGAATGGGTGTTCTCCTTTCAATTTGGGATATAGAATGATTGATTTGAATATAGAAGCAAACTCGAATTTACATCTAATGCGTGACTTAACTAGAAACAACTCGACAACTCTTATCCCCGGATTGTACTGATCCACCTTTATGGCTCATCTTGAAATAAAAGCACGACATTGTGCGATACAGCCGTTCCGGTTACGAATCGTTCTTCCGATCGCTGTTATCCCCAAATTTCCTTTATTCCCTTTTGAAAAGGGAGAAACTCGGTGATAAAGGCGACCGCTTCGCTTCTTCAGAATCGATTTCGTCCCCTCCACTACCTTCGCATCATATCAAGAGCCAAATTAAAGTTGAAGCTTGTAGTTCAGCTAGATCTGCAGGTCAACAAAGATCTTCTTGAGATTTAGTCGAGTCCTTCACTCTCATGCCCTATCCGAGTTCACCTTAAGAATATTCAAAAACACAATCATTCCATATGTAGTCGCTGTAGTATAAAGCATCATTTGTTAGCACTCAGATGACCGGAGTGCTAAACCCTTTCTTTTATATAACATATGGCAAAATTGGGTGTCAATACGCCGGGCGTTATTTTAACAAAATGGGTGCTTAACACTTCGTTTATACACGCATATTTGATTTTAACGTAATCCATCTGCCAATACAAAAGCCAGCTCGAATCCACGTTCGAACTGGCTTTTCTCTGATTGGTATAGCTGAAATGGTCAGCCTGGTTAATAAGCTGGTAAAAAAGGTAGGTCAATGAAAGGTTGGAGCGCATTCCTTCATTTACTTCACCATCTTCGGATCAAGGGTATCACGCAAGCCATCCCCGAGCAGGTTGAATCCAAGGACGGTCAGCATGATGGAAAGGCCGGGAAAGATAAGCGTCCACGGCGCCTTTTGCAGAAACTGACGGGAATCTGAGAGCATTTTGCCCCATTCCGGGTCAGGCGGTTGTGCACCCATGCCGAGGAACCCCAGTGCGGCCGCCTCAATAATCGCTGTCCCGATGCCCAATGTTCCCTGAACAATCAGCGGGGTAAGGCTGTTCGGCAGGATATGGCGAAACAGAATACGCATATTATTTGCGCCCAGTGTGCGGGCAGATGTAATGAATTCCTCCTGTCTCAAGCTAAGTACACGCGAACGCACCAATCTCCCGTAGGTCGGAATGTTGACGATGGCTATGGCGAGTAATGCATTTTGCAGCGAGGGACCCAGGATTGCCACAATGGCAATCGCGAGCAGGATGCCCGGAAAGGCCAGCAGAATATCGAATAGACGCGAGATGAGCATATCTGCCCATTTTCCATAAAACCCGGCAACCAGTCCAAGCAATGCTCCCGCAATAATGGAACCGATCACCGAGAAAAAACCCACCCACAAGGAGATACGCGCTCCGTGAAGCACTCGGGAAAATACGTCACGTCCCAGATCGTCAGTACCAAACCAATGCTCTGCCGAAGGAGCCTGAAGCCGATCTGTCAGCACTTGTTCCTTGTAATCATAAGGAGAAATGTACGGGGCAAGGAAAGCCAGCAGGATGAAAAACACAATAATAATCAGTCCGGCGAGCGCCAGCCGATTGCGGCGAAACGTCCTCCAGGCTTCCCGCCATGGACCGGATGCACGTGCCGATGCTGCTTCTATGGATTGTCCGGTGTTGGTTGATAATTTGGCCATGCGGCGTCTCCCTTCTTTAGCTATGAATGAAAGATAAGAAGAATGAGTCCTACTTATAGCTGATTCGTGGATCAAACACAGCGTAGAGCAAGTCGACAATCAGGTTGATCAATACGAAAAAGAAGGCAACGATCAGAATGCCACTCTGAATGACCGGATAATCCCGCGAACTAATCGCTTCATATATATAGCGCCCCACACCAGGCCAAGCGAAGATCGTTTCGGTCAGGACCGCACCGCCGAGCAAAGAGCCAGTTTGGATGCCGATAACGGTCAGAACCGGAATAAAGGCATTTTTGAGCGCATGTCCATATACGACAAAAAATGGACCGAGTCCCTTCGCCTTTGCAGTTCGGATATAATCCGAACTCATGACCTCAAGCATGCTGGAGCGAGTCATCCGGGCAATAACAGCCATCGGAATAGTTCCGAGTGCAACACTGGGCAGGATAAGATGTTTGGTTACGGTCCATAGCTGGTCCCAACGACCGGCAATCATCGTATCCAGCACATAGAGACCGGTGATGGCATCGACGGGATCACGTGCGTTCATTCGTCCAATGGAGGGCAGCCAGTGCAGCTTGTTGGCAAACAGCCACTGTTCCATCAGTCCGAGCCAGAAGATTGGCATCGACACACCAACGAGCGCAATAACCATGCAGCAGTAGTCGAACCAGGAGTTATGTTTCCATGCACTGATGATCCCTGCATTAACACCAATAATGACGGCAAATAGCATACTCGCCATCGTTAGTTCGAGCGTCGCTGTCAGGTAAGGTACGATTTCCTGGGCAATAGGCACCTTGGTGCGAATGGATGTGCCCAAGTCTCCTTGGAGCAAATCGCCAAGATAAGCAAAGTACTGCTGGAGCCACGGTTTATCAAGTCCGAGCTGGTCCCGCAGGGCCTGCTTGGACTGTTCGGTTGCCTTTTGCCCAAGTATCGTCTCCGCCGGGTCACCCGGGATGGCATGAATGATGGAAAAGACGATCAGGGTCATGCCTAGCAGCACAGGCAGCAGCACGAGTATGCGTTTGACAATATAACTGTTCAATCCCTATTCACCTGCCTTTGACGTATCAATGCAACATGCAATTATAAAAGCGCTGGCAGACAAGAATGCTTTAGATTGTTATGACCAGATGTGGATTCTGCCAAGCATTGCGTGTTTACCAGCGCTTTGAAAGTTGTAACGATAAATGATGAAAATGATGATTTTAGATCACATAAATCCGTTATTCAAAATAAGCATTTGCATAGGATTCGCTGCCCAGTGGGGACGGCACAAAACCTTTCAGGTTTGCTTTTCCTGCCAGAATAGGTGTCGTGTGCACAAGCGGAATCCACGGTGCATCTTCCTTGATAATGACTTGAGCCTGTTTGTACAGCTCGGCGCGTTTGTCCTGATCCGTTTCTTTCTGCGCATCGGTCAGCAGCACATGCAGCTCTTCGTTTACATAGAAGCTGCGGTTGTTGCCCGGGATTGCGTCTTTATCCAGCAGCGTGTACAGGAAGTTATCCGGGTCGCCGTTATCTCCGGTCCAGCCGAGCATGTAGATGTCGTCCTTCTCTCCGGCTTTTGCATCATCAAGATAAGTCGCCCACTCCGGCGATTCGATGTTAACGGTCACTCCAATTTTCTCGAAATCAGCCTGAATGGCTTCGGCCACCTTCTTGCCGTCAGGCATGTAAGGACGGGACACCGGCATTGCATAGAACGTTACCGGGTCTGGCAATCCGTCTGGGAAGCCGGCTTCGGCCAGTAATGCTTTTGCTTTTTCCAGATCATACGGGTAATCCTCAATCGCATCGTTGTAACCCCATAGGGTTGGCGGCATCGGGTTCACGGCAGGCTGAGCCTGTCCGGCAAAAAAAGCATCGATAATGCCCTGCTTGTTCACCGCGTGGTTGAGGGCTTGTCTTACTTTTACATCGTCAAAGGGTTTCTTCTTGAAGTTAAAGCCGATATACGCCACGTTGAACGGTGGACGCTCGATCTTCTGCAGCTCACTGTTACCTTCGAGAATGGACAGATCATCCGGGTTCAAATCCTCCATGACATCAATCTCCCCATTTTGCAGGGCATTGAAGCGTGCCGTGTTGTCCGGAATCGAACGAACAATGACTTTGTTCAGCTTCGGTAAGCCCTCTTTCCAATAATTCGGATTTTTCTCCAGGGTGATGGAGTCGTTCCGCTTCCACTCTACAAATACAAATGGGCCTGTGCCCACGGGCTCGCTTTTGAAATTCTCTTTTTTCTCCTGAATCGCTGTTGGGCTGGCAATACCGAATGGGGTCATCGCGATATTTTGCAGGAAAGGTGCCTGCGGCTGGTTCAGCGTGAACTCTACCGTCGTCTCGTCAATCGCCTTCACTTCCTTGATGACACGGCCATCCTCTGGCCCAAACATGGAATCGTAATAATCGAAGGAATCCCCTTCAAATTTATACTCACTCGCCGGATCACTCCAACGGTTGAAGTTAAACACAACAGCATCGGCATTGAAATCTGTTCCATCATGGAACTTCACACCGGGCTTCAGCTTAAACGTGTACTTCAGGCCATCCGCCGAAATTTCCCAGCTCTCAGCCAAACCAGGAACGACCTCCGTCTCGCCTTCCTTGTAATCCAGCAATGAGTCGAAGACCTGGTGCCCAATCTTCAGCGACTCCCCGTCTGTTACAATTGCAGGGTCCAATGCCACCGAGTCCCCGCCGCGGCCCATAATCATCGTATCCTGAGCTGCCGTTTCTGTTGGGGGATCGGTACCTTCTGCCGGAGCAGGTGAATTGCCTGTTTCTTCATTGCTGGAGCAGCCGGACAACACCAAGACGGTGCTCAAAGCCAGAGTCACAAAACCGGACATCCATTTCTTTCTCATTCGCATACGTACAACACCCTTCCCTGTCTCATAATGTGTGTGATACTGGCGTGAAAAAACTTCAATGATAGCCATTGGTTCGGTGCTTGCTTGTATCAATGAAAGGCTTTAGGTGCCTGTGATACCTGTATTTGTGATCGTATTACGATAAGGTGGAGTACTATTGGTTTTTTTAAGATTTTGCGGACCGGGCACAGATTATAAGATTATGTGGATTCAATAGGTTACCTTTTAGAAAAAAGGTTAGTACGGCTCAGTTGCGCAATAATTAAACTTAGGTCAATTAGCACCATTATTCTACTATTTGGATGGAAGTTAAACTGAGTTAGAAAGAAGACAAAATGACAAAAGAGTTGTATAAAAACATGGTATAAAGCATCGTTCGTTCTAGATACATTTGTTTGTTCATGAAGTTTGGCATTGGCCATTGAGAGGGTTGGGCAGCATTTAAACAATCTGTTATTTTGATATGGATGGAGCATGTCAGTGGTTTCACATGAAGGTAGTTGTTTTGAGTTTCATGAATGATGTGTGTGTTCGAAGATGCAGGGATTAGACAACAGGGAGACATTACGATAACTTGTCATGTTAAGGCTCTGTCATGGTGAGGAGTTTTATGTAAATAAACAGTGGTTAAAAACAATTTCGTGTAACTTACTTTACATCACATTCATCAATTAGACAAGAGTTTTGCGGACATAAGTCTTCAACTTTATTCACGCGTTAATTTTAATTACATAAAACACAAAAAAGGAACACCATTCGACAGGAAAATGCCGATGTGTCCCCTCTCAATCCCGCTCTGGTAACGCCCATCATAGCTTTATTAGATCTGTGTTAACTCACTTCTTGAATAAACCTCTCCGATACATGACCGTAATAAAACGGTAAAAATCATAACTCGCCCCATTGTCGATGCTGAACAGCGGATTTTTGGGGTCATACGCCAGAGCCGCATCCACGGCTGCTTTGGCCCACACCGGAACTTCCATCTGCTGACGCGCCTGCAGTTTGTCTACCTGCGCCTTCAGCGCATCAAACGCTGCTTTCTCTTCGGCTGTCATCGGTTCGCCCCCTTTCGGTGGTTCGGTCGGTTTCACAGGCTCGGATGGTTCAGGCGGCTTCGGTGTGGCTGCTGCATATCTGACCCGCAGCTCCGCTGCCGACCCTTCGAACTCATTCATGTCCACGTTGCCGCTAATTCCATTCACTTTGCCCGAATCCGTAAACTGCCAGAACGTCCAACGTTTCCAGGCAGGCTGATCATCCGGTACACGTGTGCTGCTGTAACGCGCAATCCACAGATCGTACGTACCAAGCGAAGTCTCAAAATTGCTGGCAAATGAATTGCCCGTATATATGATTGGTTTTACACCCGTAAGTCGCTGCAGTTCAGTTAAAAAGGCTTTGGCTACCGTGTTGATCTGGGCTTTGCTCAGATTACCCGGGTTGTTCTCATAGTCCATGACCGGTGGCAGCTGCAGCGCCTTCGCGCCTCCGACCTTATTTAGCGTATTCGCATAATGCGCCGCTTCGGCTTTGGCCCCGTCCGTGGAGGTAGCGCGGAAGAAGTGATACGTTCCGACCAGCATGCCTGCCGCCAGTGCGCCGCTTACATTTTTCTGAAAGTTCGGATCGGTATACGTCTGGCCCTCGGTCGCCTTGATGAACACAAACGTCATGCCGCTTGCCTTCACTTTGGCCCAGTCAATATTGCCCTGGTAGCGGGAGACGTCAATGCCCTGCGTGTTGCCTGAGGTTCTGGTTTGCATGTTTCTCACACCCTTTATGCGGCAATTGCCGTTTGTATATAGTTAATGCCAAGGATCCTGGGATTGCTTGTGTGCGTGTCCCTTGTTGATGGTAAAAGCGAATTTTTCGGATTGCTCGAGGTTATGTCGTTGTCGCTATTGAAATAAAGTTAGTTAGTGCTTAAGTCAGCCTACATCGTATTCTATATTGGAGCTATATAAACTTCTATTAATGTCACTTCGGTATCTATTACACACTAAGGAAACCATACTGGCTCGGTACGTGACCGTTCCAGATCCGGATCGTTCTTCCGATCGCTGTTGTCTCCAAATTTTCTTGATTTATTTTCTTAAAGGTTTGAAATTCGGAGACAAAGGCGACCTCTATCGCTTCTTCAGAATCGATTCCGTCTCTTTCACTACTTGTAGCTAATGGCACATACCAAATACTTTTGACTCAGTAGCGCTCTGTCTGTTATCACAGGGCACAATGGAATAATTGCTGAATCCTTACTTCGTGTCATCCCTAATCTGTTGATCCACGTCCTTATGATCTGACGGTGCAATAGATTCTCTGGAATGGGGAGTATAGTTACCGGGAATCCCCCCGTCCCCTCCCTTGCCCTTGAGCACTTCAATAGCCTGCCTAATCGCAGGCGGAATAGGTGCTCCCAGTTTGCCCCCATTTTCAATAATGGATAACAGCTCATTCGCGATATAAAAAAAGGCGACCGCATCCCTGAACAAATGTCCGTCTCCCAGAACACCGTCCACCAGATGAGCCACCGATACCATTGCAAATATAAATACCTTTCGCGCGATGCCGAACATCCCGACATTGCTTTCGAGCTTGCCACTCGCCCCCGCCGCTGCGATACCGGTTAGGTAATCAAGGATGACGAATACGAGCAGTACCCCAAGCACGCCTGACCAGCCGCCGAAGAAGTAGGTTGCTGAGCTGCTTAGCAGAGCGATAAAAGACTTCCATATGGTGTCCCATTTTTCCATGGTTTCACCTCCTTTGATTTTGTAAACATTCGTCAGAAGGCATAAAAATAGCGCTCCTTATTTGGAACACTAGTTAAACGATATTCTCACTTTGTTTTACTTTTTCAAGAGCTTCGGCTACCTTCGTCTGACTCGACGCAGGAACAGCATCTATAGTAATAACGCCTTTTTGGATCAATGCAACGTATACTGCCACCATAGTCTCACCCCCCTCTCATGAGTGCAATTCCCATCTGATTAGTAGCCTGCCAAGCTTATTCTTCATTTGCCGTTTCTTCTGGTGCTTGTTCCACTGGGACATCTTCGGCAGGAGCTTCTTCCGTAGGTGCCGCTTCTTCAGGTGGCATCAAACTGCATCATAGCATGTAGCTCCATGAGCGCGATTTGATTGAGTGTACTTTCTTCAGCCAGTTGTTCATTCCGTTCATTCGCTTCAATGAGCTTTTGCGTCAAGTCGGAAATTTGATCACTTAAGGAAATGCCCGGCACTTGTGGTTCTTGTGTAATTGGATCGGAATAAGAGAACAAAGGCTTCAAAGTTTCAAGATCAACTCTTTCAATCACTCCGCCTTCGGCACGATCCAAGGAGTACTCCCCGTGCTCAAGTTGAATCATCCCGACGCTTGCGGGTACCTTGTCATCCAATGCCTTATACAATTTGAAGTCTTGTTCTCTTGTCGTTTCAACAACAATCCCGGCGCTCTCTGGTGTAATAACGATTACGTTACCGGACTGCGAGTCGTAATAAACCTTCATACCGATTTTATTTTTCGGCTCTTGTTCGTTCATTCTTCCACTACCTTTCGGGTGATTAGATTTTTGTCACAGTATCCATGTAGTAACAGGCTCTATCGTAGAATATAAATTCGCATTACCTTGAGTTGAAATTGTATACGCGGTTGAATCTGAAATACCCCACAATTCAATCGTGTCTCCTGCTTCTACTGTAACTGTCTGGGAGAACACTTGCCCATTTACGGTTAATTGTACAATGCTTCCCCGAGCTACTCCGTTCACATACAATCGAGCTTTTCCGGGAGCTGCTAATCCAAAAGCTTGTTCGAATCTATAAACCCCAGGATAATTAACTCGTACTGATTTCATTTTAGCGTAGGCACTTGAACTCGCCGTTCTAACGGTAGCATTTGATCCGACTGAATATTCGCCGCTTGGCCCGGATACCATTCCTTTACTCGGCCCATCAATCGCGTAATTGTTCAACAAATAATTATCAATTAACGGCATTTAATCACCCACCTTTTCGAGGACGAACGTCATCATTCCACCAGTACTTGATTGTCGATGAACAATGTTTTCATTTTTCGAAATGAAGTACTGAAAATTCAAAAGCAGCAACGAGTCATTAGGCTTAATATCTTTATTTACCAACGTCGAAGGTGCATCCAAGAAAATTGAAGTTGTCGTTGTCCCGCTTGTGTTGCAAATTATTACTGAACGAATAATCATGTCAGAATCTTTTGTAATTGACGCGGCTACAGTAACTGGGATAGCATTCACCTTTAAGTACGGATACTCGGATGATACATAATCATCTTCAAACCCAGACACTTTAAAGAAGCATGATGCGGATGATGCCATAATTATTATCGTTTCTCCTGGCAATAAAGGAATGTCCAAGTCATTGATCGCTAACGTATCTTTCCCTTTTAACGTGTGATCGTAAGCGACATAAGCCCCTCCTATGATCAAGCGAAACTTTAAGTCCGTTGTGCTGGAATTACTTATTGTTACTGACTTAGCGACCGCATACTTTCCGCTTGGTACCGTATACGCGGTCCTTGATACGTTTGCGGAAGGATTAGCAAGAACCAACGATTTAATTTGTTTACCCATTATTCAATTGGCCCCCAAACGTTTCGTTTATTTTGCATATTACGAACAGCTTCTTTAACAGCCGTTTCAATAACGGATACAGCCGCCGTGTTCTGACGTATGATATCGTTCATATCCGTAAGTAACGCCTTTTCATTCTCTGCTACCGATCCGACGAATGGAGCAACCGGAGACGTGTCCAGCATAAAGTACGTTACCGTATACGTGGCTGACGGATCGAACGCATCTTTCACCAGATTCGCTCTTGCTGTTCCATGAGAATCGACCACGTTTCTACCAATAGCCCATCGATCATCTTGAGCTCCATTTTTATAAATCGCGAGAATATCCCTTGCTTTAGTTTTAAGCAAGGAAGAAGAAACTTGAGTAAAGTTAATCTCCCGGCGACCATTTAGATTAGGATTCGTATTCTCAGGAGTTGAATTATACTCACGCAACATGATACCCGTTCCGACTTCAATTTGGTTATTGCCTTCGATTAACGTCAATTGTCCTTCTGACGTGATAGGCTCGACAGTTGGCGTTGCAAGTTGATATATGAGTTGGTACGGCGTCCAAGGAGAATACCTTGTATAAGTTAACGTAGTTATTGGACTGGTAGGAACTGTTAGTACGTAAGTCGTAGCAGCTGTTCCTGCCGCATAAATTGAATCTAAAGGACACCATGCCTTGCCAGCAGACTCGCCGTTATACGGCTTGCTTACGTCTCCTTGATTTCCTAAAAACATCTTCCATCCCATGAAATACGCCTTAATCTCGTCGGGTGTCGGTGTATATAAGTCTCCCCACCCGCTGTCTGCTGCTGAGATTGTGATATATAAAGTACCAGTAACAGTATTAATCCCGAACAAGTTTGGCCCCGTTTTACTGGCTTCTAATCGTGTGAGCAATCCTCCTTCGTACTTACTCATGATAGCTTCTGGTACGGGAATGTTTGCTCCTGTTAATCCCGCTACATAAACTTCTTTTATTCCTGTGAGAGACGCCAACAATTGATAAGACAATGAACCGTCAATCAATCTTTTTTTCCACTTCGCCAGTTTGAAATATTGACCGTCCTTCTCGAATACTTCGTCAGCATTTGCCCCGGTTAATGGATCAGCATATAGATCCGTTTGCAATGCGAGCATTGCGTCTACACTCAATTGGAACGGCCTTGATTCACTTCCGATAGTCAAAGTTGGGTTCCTAACTTCCAATACTCCAGCGTCAATTCGATATATCGAAACTCTAACGCTGCTTGCATTTGCTTCAGTAAGGAATGGTCCGTCCATGAAGTACTTGGTTGAGATAAGATTTTCAGATCCGTCGAGAGTTTCAACAGCAATTACTACCGGTGGACCTGTAATAACGTCTGCTTTTACTCTATACGTAGTGTTTGGCAAGCAAGGAACCTTGACGATAGTATAACTTCCTCCTGCGTTTGCAGTATTCACGCTCAAATGATAAGGAGATACAATTTTAGCGTCAGTACCGATTTGATTCCACTCATAAAACGGCGGTAACAAGTTTTCTCCATAACGAATTGCATACGGATTTCGTACGGGTTGGAGACTGTTGACATAAGGATACTTTAAAGCCATTTGACCAGATGTCAGGGACTTATCCTCATCAGAAACTTTGTAGATAGCTGCATTAGAGAACTGCACTTGTGATTCGTTCGAAGCTTCGTAAGTAGCATATTCCGCAGTTAATTTAAATCCAAATGTCGTGTCCCAACCATCCACAATAGCCTGAGTAACAGTAATGACTCCATACATATCATAGGTTGTTCCATTAACAGGGTTATCAATGTTCATAGCTGTAAATCTATTGAGGGTATTTGAATACAGGTAGAGCTGTAATTGTTTAGCTGTCCCAACGATGTGAGTAGCCCGAACACGCAAAAATAATTTGTCCCCTACTTTAGGATTTAGGGCTGAAATATGATTATAATTTGTGATTTGAGGATTTAAGCCCGTTCCGTTACCCGTAACGGTTATGACATTATTCGCGGCAGTTCTTGTACCCAATCCAACGTTCCATCTCGTAGCATCCTCGAACCCCCCATCACGCCCCAACAAGTTCACCAGCGTACGGCCTTTAATTCCCTCTAGCTTAAACGCCGAGGCACGTTCCGCATTAACAATCTGCAATCCTGGCTCCAACGTCACGGATCTGCGCTTTTCCGTATCCAGCCGCTCTTGGATACCATTAACCTGTGCAGCCGTCTCTTCGAACTTTTCCTCTACCTGCTCCGCAAAACTATCAACCTTCTCCCAGTTCTGGTCCAGATACTTATCCAGATCAAAGTAGGTTGTCGATGGCGAGCTGCGGTCAATCTTATTTAGCCCGAGATTCGGTGTTTTCGGCTCACTCATTTATGCTCCACCTCCTAAAAATTTATCCTGCCAGGTCGCTTCGATCTCGGCCAGTGTCATGCTCTCTACTTCTGCGATCGTCAAATACCGCAAACGGTACTCTACAGTCATATGCGCAGGCTTGATATCTTCAACCGCAGCCTTGAGATCGTCCAAATTTGGCGGCAGACCCAATGTATCTATGAAGCGGATTATGATGTGGTATTCGCCAGAATCAACCGATACATCAATCCCTCCACTTTCATACGCCTGTGCCACATTTTTAAGCATCGAACCTGAGACTTTGCCGCTTCCTCGCATTTTGGAGATGATAACGGATCTCCGCTGCTCTTCCGGCTTGGCTGGATTCGTTGGAATTTGCAAATCCTGCTCATATCGCTCCAATGCCCAGGTTGCAGACTCCGGATAGAATTGGTCCAATACACCTTCCAACCCCGACGCAAGCTTTTCCAGTTCTTCACCTTCGGTCTCCGTTAGCAACTGCATCTCCAACACATTTTCATACAACGGGGGTAAAAGGGACATCAACACCTCAGCTTTACTCATGTCACCTTCACCGTCCCGAGAACGGCTACTGCACCGGGTGCAATCTCCAGATTGGACATGCCGCCATTCACCAACAGATCGCTATAATCGATCACAGGCGGGATATCCAGAATGACATTGGCAATTCGTGTCCAACGGACTAGCGGATCGGCAAATGCCAACTCTTTCAGATAGGCAGTAACACCCTCTTCAATCAGCGTTTTTACGCCCTCATACGTTGAGCCTGAAGCAAGTGTGACCTGCACCTCCACATCAATCGGTACTTCTTCTGCCCCCACCACCGTGACCACGGGGCCGATTGGAGCCGCGCCTTCCCCCATCCCATCCCGGGTTGGATCGATATAATCCTGTACCGCGTGAATCACCGCCTCGGCGGGTGCATGCATCTCATTGTTTAACAGTGCCACTTTTACCGTGCCCGGACCATCCCACAGCGGAAAAGCTTTCGCTTTACCAACCCCCGAGTTCTCCCGTGCCCACAGTTCATATTGATATTTATTGGCACTCGTTACCGGACGAGAGACTTTGTCCTGATATCGGTCATACAGAGCTTGATCTGTTTCCTCATCTTCACCTGGAACAAGCAGCTGGGTCAGTTCCGCTGTTGTCAGTCCGGCAATATATTCGATGGGCAGCAGCGCCCCTGTATATTCATTGCCTTCCGCTCCGGCAACCTCACATTCCAGCACATATTGCCCTGCTGCCATTCGTTCGACAGCCAGGTACACCCGATCCCCTGTAGAAAAACGACTCCCCAATGGAACTTCAACCGGTTTACCCCCGGTGTCCTTGAAGCTGCCGATCCAGCGTGCCTGGGTTGCCGCTTTCCGGGTAATGCCAGACCAAGCCACCGCTCGGTCCAAATACTCTCCCGAAGCTGTGTCCGCAAATTTCAGATTGACGTTAATATCCAGCTCAATGTACATCTGAGCCATTTCCACAGCGGCTGGTGCAAGCGCATCATAGATAATGCTGCCTTCACGTTTATCCACTCCATCCGGTACTTTGTCCAGCATTCGGTCTAAAATGACCTCAAACGTCTGCTCTTCATACATTCATGTTCACCTCCGTTTCTCCCCTGAACGAGCCGAAATTGGTTTCCACGGTAAAAGACACCCGTACCCCATTCGCCTCGTGAACAAAATCAAACTCCGTTACATTCGAAATGCGATCATCCGGTAGCAATGCCTCCACAATCCAGCGCTCTAATTCGGATTCCACCATAGATCGTCCGGCCATTCCCTCCCAAGACCATTCCATGCCGTAATCTGATGAGTAGATCAGATGCTCATAACGATGAATGGACAATGCCTTGTACACGGCTTGTTTCACCGCCTCTTTTCCATCCAGCTGCAGCCTTCCGATTCGCTGCCCAGAAGGCTGCAGCAGATACGTCAGGCTTGGAACAACAGCCAGTTCTTCCTGTTCTTCTGCACTCATTTGTGCTCCTTGTGGAATCATGTCTTCACCAGCCGATCCAGCACAACAAAACTGTCCCCACCTTGCACCCGGAGCAGCAGAACGTGGTCACCCACAGTCCAATTCTTCCTCGCTGCGGATTCCGGCATCATGAGAAAAGGTTCCGCCAATGTCAGCCGTTGTTCAACGGTAATCTCCAAGGGCTCTGTCCTCGTCACTGTTCCGTACATGACCTGAACAGGGGCTTTGGCATCTACGGCGGCTACTGCCGCCTTTTTAATTACATCCAGCATCATGAATTGTTACACCACCTTCAAATCCAGCGACATCGTGTGCACGCCCCCCTGTACCTTGTGTGTGCATTCGTCTACCAGAAAATATTGATTGATCTTCAGTTCTTCAATCTGAATATTGACATAACTGCCTGCCCTGACCTTGAAATCGCCCAGCGCATCCACTTTCAATGACTGAGTCTCTCGGTTACGCAGTGTCATCAGGGTTTTCAGCATGGCATCGATCTGGCCTTCATTCAGGCCATCGTCCGCTTTTTGGTACAAAAAAAGCAGCCCCCATTGACGGATGCTGCCTGAGTCCTGATGGACGAAGGTTTCTCTTTTTCCCGTATCCTTGTTGTCCCGATACAGCTTGATCTTGTTATACGTCTGATCGTCAATCGACCGGGTATAGCTGTAATCCGTCAGCAGACTGTTATCCCCAATAACAAAGCCGTAAGGCATCTCTTCCACATCCCGAAGCACAAGCTTGCCGAAGTCGTCGTAAAAGATATAGTTTTTGCCGCCATAAATCAGCGTCCTGTCCAGTGCCTCACAGATCATGTCGATCAGCTTCTTGTTATCAAATAACATACGCGGAATGACATATTTCGGCTGAATCAGATCACCCATCTTCAACTGAAAGTCTGTTGCAATTCGTCTGATCACATCCGCAGCAGTTGCGTTAACGAACTGGTACGTCTGGTTCGCGGTCAGATAGCGAGTCTGGTCGTAGGCTTTGATTTTGACACTTTCGTCCTTGCCGCTGTCCACCGAGAAGATATATCCATAAAATATCCCCACTTCGTTACTGACATACTTTACGACGTATCCATTCTCATATGTGAACTTCGAATTCTGGAATAAGCTCCCCTTGATCAAGGTGAATTCCAGAGAGGACGGCTTGCCAATGCGGGAGGTTTTGTAGGTAATTTCGCCGGCAATCTCACTAATATCCCAGATGTTACCCAGCTTATCATCCAGCCATAATTGCTCCTTCAACTTTCCCTGTTTGTTATCCAAACTGATCTGCTGCTGCATGTTCCCTCTCCTTTCACGGAAGCTTGATCACCAGTCCAATGGGGAGCTTCTTCAGTTGTGCATCCTTGATGCCGTTCAGTTTCTGCAGTTCTTTCCAGCGCGAGCCATCTCCCAAATGGGCTTTGGCAACAGACCACAAGGAATCTCCGGCTTTGAGTGTGACGGTCTTGGCCTGGATTTTTTCATTGGGCCGGGAGGCTTTGGTTTTTGTTTTCGAAGCATCAGTATCCTTATTGTCCTTGAGTGGCACTACTTTTTTGGCGGCATAGAAAATGAACTGCTTCAGCTTGATATCATACTGGATATCGCCTACCGTACCCGCTGACTCCTTCCAGTCGAAGCTCTCAATGGAAACCGCCATGTTAATCGTGTACCTCGCACTGGAAAAGAATAGCCTGACGGGTCTGCCTGTCTGCATCCAGCGTATTATCTTTTTCACATATTCATACGGATCACGGTAATATTCCTTCTGTACTGCTGGATGACTTGCATCGTAATTCAGATGATACGGGCTGTAGTCTGCCGGAAAAATGCCGCTAAAACTGACCTCCCGCAGTTTGGGTGACTTGATCACGTTAATTTCTCCGAGCGCGCTGACGTTAAACGTACTGCCATCCCCCGCATCCGAAAACTCAATGCTCTCTGGTGTCACCGGGAAATACATGTATTCGGAACGATTGTTGAAGCTGAGCTGGATATAGTATTCCATTAACCGTACACCCCCTGAGCACTGGAGACGATCTGACTGTTCAGTCCATCGGTGATTTTGCTAATGATACTGTCCACGTCATGTCCGCTGTTAATATCCCCTGTGGTGACCTGAACGGTTGGTGTTAGACTGACGAATCGCTGAATAGCCTGCATCTCTGCAAGCTCACGCATCAGTTTCAGATCTTCACTGGTCACATCCACCGTGCCATCCACATCTCCGATTTTGTCCACCTGTCCGATATTGTTGATTTTGTTAATGCTGCTCATGTTGTTATTGGGGACCATAGCGGGAGCAGGTGCAGTTGGAATGGTTGGCATGGAAGGTGTTTTGGGAGTAAAGCCGCCAAAATTCCCAGGTAAATCTTCTGAACTACTGGAGAATTTATTTGTTGTTTTATCTACCAAGTCATGTCCTTTACCATAACCCTTATCAAATGCATCTTTATAATCCGCTGAGGCATCCGCCCTCCACAAATCTAAGACATCTTTTTGACTTTCAGGTGCACTTGCTTCCAAATCATTCATCAAGCCTTGTAATTTATTACTAACGGAATGAACATTAGAGTTTGTGACTAGCTCAATGCCTCCCCAATCTGTACCAAAGATCTTATTCAGGTAAGGTATCAGTTTGTTTATCCCCTCAATCACCCAGTTGATCTGATCTTTGAATCCGGCTGCAAAGTCTTCGATTCCCTTTGTGATATTCAGTAGAATCTGTAATGCAATTAACCCCATGTCGACAAATAATTTCTTAAATGCATAGACAGGATCTCTGACTAAATTAACGAAAAATTCAGCCCACGACATAACAACGTTGAGAATAGATGCAAAAATCGATTTCACGTGTTCATACACCATATAGAAATAACCGACAATTACCCCAACTATATCTCCAGCTGTAACTCCGCATAATTGCAAAATATAAATGAGCACTGCAATTGCAGCAATCACAAGCAAAATAGGCCAATTAGCTACCAGCCAAGCTGCTGCGAGCGAATATACCTCCGCGATCACGATGCCAAGCGAAACAATCATGTTATAAAGCAGCACCATTGCTATAGCAGTCAGAATAGGTGCAATGATATCCCAGTTTTCTTGCACAACTGTAGCGAAATTGACAAACCCATCCACAATAAACGCCATCACCTGAGCGATGATTGCAAATGCCCCACTAACCCATTCAATAAAACCACTAAACTGGCCTGAGCTTATCGCTTCATTTAACCGATCAAGTACCGGAGATAGTGCTTCCAACGCTTTCGTGCCGATTTCGGCCATTATCCCATTGAACTGGTTCACAAGAGCCGTCCATTTCTGTAATGGAGAATCAAGCATCGTCTCGAAGGCCTGTCGGGTATAACCTTGCATTTCAAGAACCGTCTGCAAACCCTGAATGAAACCATTCAGGTCTTTGGTTTGAATAAACTTATCCAGTCCGGCACCATTTAAAGCACTTTCCGGAATGTTAAATTGATTCGCCAGATCCGTGTTTTTCCCGTTCATGGCACTAACAATTGCTTTTGACGCATCTGATAGGCTTTTACCATCCGGTGACAACATGCTCAATCGTTGGGTCAACTCATTGAGCTGATCTACCTGCCCTGTGTTCTGAGCCAAAGGCAAGAAGCCTAGAGAAGATTTGAGTGAATCATTGACATCTTGGCCGCTTTTAGAGGCTTGATCTCGAAACTTATTGTATATTCCTTCCCCGAGCACCGGATCCTCAGCAGCAACCATGTAACGGTGCTTGAAGTCCTCTTCCTCAGCAGCCGCTTTTAACACGACGCTTCCAGCCGACTTTAACATTTGCAGCCATTTGGAGAGCTTGTTCAGATTATCTCCTAGAGCATCGCTCGTATCACCAGCGGCACCCTCCAGTTCTTCCATCAAATTAATGGTTACATTCAGCTGCTGGTTTACTTGATTGAAGTGGTTGGTTATGTTCGTCTGGTTAAATTGATTCAGACTAATGCGGTTGATCTGGTTAAAATTGTTCAATATTTCAGTTGTTCTTACCTGGACCAGATTCAGATTGTTGATCAGATTATTCATGGATGGAGGATTGATTACATCGATCCTTGTTTCGGACATTCGTTTCTCCCTCCTTCCCCTGTTATTTTTTCCTCGCATGGTTCTTGGACCGCTCTTTCTTCTCTTCCTCCACCCGAATGAAGATCATAGCGTATATCGCCGCCCGCTCTCGTGCGGAGAATGCCATCAGCTCATGCGGGAGGATGTTCAATTCATGGAGAGCGTAATAAGCCAGATTGGCTTCCGAATCGCCCTCTTTAATTAGTTTTTTACTTCATCCACCAGTTCGTTCATGTCCTGATTGAAGCCATTCAGCTTCTGAACCTGTTCGCCGAGTGCAGCAAATTCCCCAGGCAGCAGCATTTTCCGCAAAAGCGATTCCGCCCCCATCACGCCATATGAACGCTGGAGCTCTGCATTTTTCAGATCAGGATACACCACGCTGGCGCTCATCAGGCGAGCCATATAATCATTGGCATCAATGTCGGGTGTGTAGACACCGTTCTTGCCTTTGATTTTGCGAGTTGCAGCCTTGCGGCATTCCTGATTCTCGTCTTCGGTCATGCTGCGCAGTTTCCAGGCAACCGGTTCACCCTTCTCATCCTTGAAACGGGGAGATACGATAAACTCCTCTGTTGTATCCGCCGCTGCATTTTGCGCAAAAAACATGCTCAATCCACTCATTGTTCGCTCCTCCTCAATATTGGGCCCCCCGCCGCAAGAAGCGGCGAAGAGCATGTGTAATGTACTAATGTAATCCCCTCTTCAAACGAAGAGAGATTGCAAACGAATTTGGACACGCCAAATAGCCCGTAACACAGGCAAGCTGAACAGGTTTGTTTTGCAGACCCGCTGCTAAAGTTGAACTCGCTATAGATCTATAGCTAATATATTTGCCACTTCAAAAATTAATTCGGCAGATTAAACGATACAGGCATATCGACATCTTCAAAGGTAAAGCTCACTTCTTCCTCCAAAGCCTCGGCCTCGGTATCCAGGGATGCCATGATCACACTGTCGAGGTTAACGCCTTTAAGAGTCACCGTCTGTTTGCCAATGGTAGACGAAGGATCTTCGTTGGTCACTTCAATGTCGAAATAGGTATCCACACCATTTTGCATGTACTGGAGCATCAGCTCACGGAAACGGGACGTCGTATAAAAGATTGTCATGGAACCCGAGCCGGACCAACCGGTTGCTTTGTGCTGAACGCCGCGACGGCCCAGTGTTTTGACCTCTGCTTTTTGTTTCTCCACCGTTGCTTCCAGCGTCTTCACGTAGAACATCTCTTCCGTCTGTCCGTTAATCGTTGCATATGCGCGGCCTTCCTGGCCGGAAATCGTATCGCTTGCTTTCAAAAATGCCATCTTAAACCACCTTCACTTTCATGTATACTTTTTCAACGGAATCCACAGGTTGGACCTGAACCTCAATTACAATACTGTCCGTTTCATTTCCCGCAGTCACAGTGATATCTGTGTTGGAGTCAAAGTTTTGAATGGCCCCGATATCCTGCAGCTGCTTCAGGTAGGTAACACATTGGGAGCGGAACAGGCTGCGCCCATCTTCGTTGTTGTTCACTTTGCCGATGTAATAGGACTCGAAAATTCGTTTCATGTCGTTGGCAATGCCATCAAGTACACGGACAACACGGTTTTTGGCAAAATGACGCGCTTTATCCGGCGTTACCGAACGGAACGTGTTCACATCCTGCTCTACCACTGCACGGTTACTGCTTGCTGTAAAGACAAACTCACCATTACGCAAGGCTGTTTCTGTCTCGCTGTGTGTCAATCGACCATTCACATCTACAGCGTCGTCATAGGCGCGGAAGGTCAGGGATTCGTTCAGATTGGCCCCGGCTGTTGCTCCGGCTGTCCAAGCTACCGTTTGTTTGGGGGAGAGAACGGTACCGTCTGTGAGCACAACGCCATTTTTGACGCTAATTACACCTTCGTGATCCGCAGCCGGATAATCTGCCAGCACTAATTGGACCTTCTTGCCCTCCGTATCGCGCAAACGCTTGATGTATGCAGAGTATACAGATTTGAGGGTAGCATCGTCGGATATCAGTCCCACGGTGTTAAAATCAAGTACTTCCAGTTTGGAAAGGAAATCTGTATGCTCCTGGTTCGTTGCAGAGCCATCCAATCCACCTGTTAGTGGAAGTGAAGCTGTTGTTGTGAGAGCACCTTCGCCAGTAAAATTAACGTATGCGTTGGATTCCAACTCTTCGATCGTTGAGACGGTTTGTTTATCCACTTCTTTAGTTGAAAGCAGCGTCATAACATCGAACTGGTCCGGATGATTGATATTGGCTGAGATCACAATCGCCAGATCATTCCCTCTCACGCCGCCGTGTTGGGCAGTAACCGTTAGTTCTCCCAGCGTGGCCTTGGCCTGTGTCCCTGCATTTAAACGATATAGGAGCAGTGTTTGGGCCCGTTTCAATGCTTCTCGAATCAACAGCAGTTGAGGTGCTGTCCAATCATAGCCCAATTTGGCTTGTACATCTTCACCTGCCTGGATGGTCATGATTGTACCTGCTTCTCCCCATGACAATGGAAGCGCCAATGCCACTGTTCCTCGCTCTCCTACCGTCCCCGGCAACGAGCCCTCTGATGCAAAATTCATATATACGCCAGGGCGTACCTTATTTTGAGTTGTCCATGTTCCTCCTGCCATTATTGTGCCTCCTCATTCATAAATTGTTGGATGTGTTGCTTCGCTTCTTCTACTGTGTATGTCACATTCTCCCGCAGTACGGCTGCCAGAATGTCCTTCTCCATCCGGCTCAACTGCCGGGATTCAGCGAACTGTGCTTTGCTGTATTTCAGATTGATGTTTTGGTCGATGTTCTGGCTGCTTTTCGGGAATTTATTCTCCGCTTCTTTCTTCGTAAACATCGCTAATACGCCTCCCATTCCTTTCATGGTTATCCCCTCATTTGATTAGTTAAGCTCAGCTAAAGAATATTGACACTGGCCACTCCAAGTACAGAACAACCTTCCGATCGCTGTTATCCCTAGATTTTTTTGATTCCCTTTTTTAAAGGGGAAAATCCGGGAATAAAGGCGAGTTCATGCTTCCGAAGCAGCTTCCTTTCAGAAAGCTTTTAGCTAAGCTTCTTCAGGTTATTTCTGTCCTCTCCGTTTTTGTTTATATGTTAGTCTGAACATAAAAGTCATTCGTATGGCGATTTCAATGCAGTTGGCCGCCGTTCCAGATGTTGCATTGGACTGGAGGACTCCGACACTTTGGTGGTTCGCATCGTGTAATACACCCACAGTTTGGGTATCTCTCCCCACGTTTTCCATCGCAGCTCTGTCGCCCGATAAGGCATTCCCTCGCCTTCAATCGTCTCTAGTGCTTCAAAGAACCTGTCTGGCAGGTCTTCCGGAATGTTATCCGCATCCAGCCAACGAATCTCGTAGATGTGAAACTGCACGAACCGATCGCTACGCTCACGAGTGAGTTTGGCTGACAACAGGCGATAGGTAAGGCCTTGGGTTTTTGGAACGAGTGTGGTGCCGCCACTTGCAGGGTGGACCGGGATGTTAGGGAAATTCTGTTTGAGCGTGCTTGCAATTGCTTTGGTTAATTGGTTTGTGGTCATGGTACACTTCCCTTAGGGTAAAAATTAGTTTTCCTATCTAAAAAGGTTTAGCATCCCCTCTTACGTCATATAAATAGACTTGATCGTGTGAAAAACGAAATCAGCTTGCCCTGCTGCCTCTATTTTTAATGATGGACGGGGCTCATTTCCGATATAAATGACCACTTTATCCTAAACACGTGACCATCACTTAATATGCCGTCCACCAAATGCCTGGAAGCCACTATGTTAAAAGTAAGTGTCTTACGTACGGTGTAAAACAATCCCATATCTCTCTTAAGTATGTCTCCCGCAAGCCCTGTCAGGTAGCCCAACGCGACAAACACTAACAAAAGTATCCTCTCTTTTTGTAATAAAAAGTCCCCTACCCACTCCAAAGGACATAAATAAAGCGCACCTCATAGGTACGCCAGGTACTAATCAATCAAAAATCCAACTCCACTTTCAATCAGAATAGCATCCACCTGTTGATGTAAAGACATTGGAACTGTCTTGTACTGAGACATCCCGAAAATAATACGTTGTGCGAAAAACATAGCTACCATAGTAATCCCTCCTTCCGTACAAAGGAGAAGCCATTTTAATGTGCGCTGAATCATTTATAAACTTCTATTGCTATTTCAGCAATAACGTCATCTGTGAATGCAGCTCGTTCCGCAAGTGCCTTGCTCTGTGCTTTCTTGCTTCAAAAATTCAAATTCTTCCTGTGGTACGCAGATATAAACAATAGGCGGTGTTGGTTTAGTATCTGAAAAAATCAAGAAATTCCCATCAAATAAAATCTGATCTTCAACCAAGAATTTATCTTTATATTGATCAATAATTTCCTGTCTCTCTGATGTATCTTTGTATTCTACTTTGATCATTCAACAAGTCCCCTATCCTATAGTACCAACGAAACTGACATTTGATTTTACTTCAAAATTAAACATAGTAATCCATCCACCACTGTCACACATACCCATAAACTGTATTGTATCACCAGCGGAAATATAAAAATCTTCCGTATATATAATATCAGACATATCTTGTGTACTAATATGCTCTGTTCCTAGTGGTGACCCGTTTACAAAAATCCGAGAGCGATACGTTTTATAACCCCCTGATGTATTTGCCGTATAGGATATTCTGTATCGTCCTGTAGCCGAGAATTTTATACTATAAAAAGTTTTATATTGGTTTTCTAACCACTTTTGTACTTGTCCCTCATACCCGAATGTCCGATGGTCTCCTGGAATAATACCTAGAAATGAACCAACTACACCAAGAATATTTTTACCAAAAAGGATATTTTCAGGTCGTAAATCAGGCGTAAGGGCATATACCCAAGATTGTCCATTAAAGTAGCCTTCGGATGGCATCAAAAAAATACGATCTCCAGGCCAAACAGTCGAATTAACTGCTGGTTGATGATGGTCCTCAGCGCTGCGATTGAGCATTGTACCAGTGCGTCCATTGGCGGAGGCATTGCTAAAACTTACCCCTGCCAGCACTTGCGCTGGAACAGCATTTCCAGTAGCTTTAATCACCCCAGACATCTTGTTAATTAACTGCGCCCATGTCTCACTTGTGGATGCCGTTACACCAATGGAGTTGAGAGCGGCCACCACATTATTCTTTTGCTCAACTCCAAGCTGCTTTGCCGCTGTTGCCTCATCAAATGCTAACTTAACCGCGCTCGGCGTAGCCGCTTTGTCCTTCACAGTACTATTAATCGCATCAGACAACTGCACCTTCCCCTTCTGCGTCAAAGACGCATCAGGAATATCCATCTGGCTCACCGCTTCACGAAGCGTATCCAAATCGGCCTGTGTCGCGACACCTGCATCAATCTTCTCAAAAATCCCATTAATACTCTCCCGGGTTACGTTCTCGTTGCCCAAGGGAAGAGGTAATTTCAGTCGATCTGTTTCTTGTGGCATTACGCCCACACCTCCAATTCATTCCACGTCAGGGACGCGGCATCCAGTTCATCCCAAGTTACCTGTTTTCCATCCAAGTCGTCCCACACCAAATAGCGATACTCATATTCCACGGCCATGTGGGCCGGTTTCAGTTCATCAATTGCACGTTTGAGATCATCAATATTGGGCGGGATACCCATCGTATCCACAAAGCTCACCGTAAAACTCCACGCCTCCGGTTGAAACGTCACATCCACCTTGCCTCCGGCATATGCCTCAGCCACATTCGCAACCAGCCTGCCGGAAAATGTCCCGGCACCGCGCAGCTTCGACTCCACCACGGCACGTCGTTGCTCCACGGGTTTGAGTCGATCCGTTTCAATACCGAGCTCCTGCTCCCAGAAATCCAATCCCCACGTCGCCGTACGGACAAAAAACTGATCCAAGGTCTCATCCAGCGCCTGATACAGCAGATCCATCTCGGTACCTTTGGACTGCATATCCGCCTGCATAACGCGCGAAGTCTCATAATAACTCGGCAAATACGAGAACAGCTCTTTCCCCTTCGTGCTTGTGATTGTAGAAGCAACAACAGCCGGCAGACTACTCATTGACATCCACCGTCCCCAGCACCGCCACCTGACTCGCGGTCATCTCGATATTCTGGTCGCTCACACCATTTACGGTAAGCTCCGAATAGTCGATGATCGGCGGGATGTCCAGCAGGATCGCGGCAATACGGGTATATCGCACGAGCGGATCGGCAAAAGCAAGCTGCTTCAAATACGCGGTCACCCCGCGTTCGATCAATGCTCGGACATCCGCCAAGGTTGCATCACTGGCCAGCGTCAGCTTCACCTCAATGTTCATGGGCACTTCCTCGGCTGGCATCACCGACACCACGGGACCTGCCGGGGCAACGCCTTCACCTTGACCATCCTGCGTCGGGTCCACATACTTCTGCACGGCCGCCACCAGATCGCTGCCTGCCGCACGTTTGTCCGTATCCAGCAGATACAATCCCACTGTTCCCGGCCCCTTCCATAACGGAATTACACGTGTTGCGCCAACACCAGGCACTTCACTGGCCCATTGCACATACTGTGCCTTGTTGCCGCTTGTCCCCTGGTTGCGGACTTTGGCATAAAAGCGTTCCAGCAGCGCCGTATCTGCCTCGATATCCGAACCGCCTTTGATAACGTCCGTGTTCACCACAGACGTCACGCCACTTACCGGTGTAGACAGCACGGTCACGGTGCCTACGGGCACATTGCTCTCTTTTCCGGCAACGAGTGCACGCACACCGACCACACCAAGCCCATCTTCTCCAAGCTCTACACTCCCAACGGTCTCGTATTCCAGCGAAGCTTCCCCGGATACTTCATCCGCGAGCGTCGCAACAACTGTACCCGCCGGCACCACTTTCCCCGGTGTACCCGTGAACCTCACCGTGCCTTGTGCCGCTACCGCGGCCCGCCGCGTAACACCATGCTCTCCCGCCCGCAGATCCAGCTCTTCCGAACGAAAATTCGGGTCACTGCTCGCAGCCGTACTGGCAAACCCTCGCCGAAGCAGCTCCTGCGCCCACAGCGCCGCCTCAGACAGCATAAATGCAACCGGAGCCTCCGCATCCCACAGAAACGATCCCTCCGATTTATCCAGATCCGCGGGCAGACGATCCAGCATGCGCTGCATAATCTGTTCCTCCGTCTGGTCCTCCAAATAACGCGGAATCTCAGCCATCCCGTCAGATCACCTCACTTTCCAGAATAAACATCTCTTCCTGTACACTCGCCACCCGGCACGAGAACATGCACTGCTCTAGGTTCCAATCGAACGTGAACTGGTCTACCGAATCCGTGCGTGGATCAGCCAGCAGCGTCTCCGTTACCATCCGGGTAATCTCACTTTCCATCACACCCCGGCTGTCACCCTGACCCACCAGCTCTTCCAGCTCTGAGCCATAGTTCCGGGAGTAAATCACATGTCTGTACCGCGGCGTCTTCACCGCCTTGATGCACCATTGCACCCAGGCTTCCTGCGGACCTGCCGCAGCCACTTTGCCACTTGGGGTCAGCACAAAATCCCCCGCATCATAATCGAATCGCCAGCTCCGCCCAAAGCGAACCTCTTCCGAAGCCGCACCCGACAGGTTCTCTTCATCTCCCCAGACCACACCCGTTTCCGGGAACAAACTAGGCATTCGCACTCACCACCTTACACAGCACCACAATGTCGTTACCGCCATTTACCCGCATCGCCAGCACACGGTCCCCAGCCTTCAACCCTTTCCCCAGAGACCATACCGCTTCTTCCACTTCCTCTTCTTGCAAAAGAAACCTTCCCGTGCCCGTCGTTCCGCCATTCGCCACGTCAGGTATCCCGGAGATCGCGCCAACAGCCTCGCGCTCCGGCAAACCAAGCGTGCCCGGCAGCTCGGCCACGAGATAGTCCTGCACTTCGTGCTTGAAATCATCCAGCTTCACGCCGGACGACGTCATTGTACCCAGCACCGCACCCATGCCGCTCACAGCCTGACGGGTATGCGTACTCATCGCGCCCCGCATGACTTCGGCAAAATGCCCATACGGATCTTCCTTATTCAAGGTAATACCTCCTTTTCACCAGCTCCGCCGTGCCCAGCTCCAGCGTCATCGTCCCAGGCCCGGCCGATAAGTCTCGGCTGACGGACATGACGATCAGCTTTAGGCCTTTGAGCAGTACCGCATCGCCGGCGCGAATCGTGTTCACATCCGGCGCGGAAACGGTAAACGTCTCCTGGATGCCTGTCAGACGACTCTTCGCAAGCTTCTTGGCAGCCGTCGCCGTTTTGACCTGATCGTCCTCGATCAACTTTTGCAGGGTGCCCAGTTCCTCCACACCTTCCTGCTCAATTGCCAGCACTTTCGATGGAACTTCCTTGCCGCTACTGGATTCCGATGCAGCCATAACTTTAACTTTGGTGACTGCACCCTCAAGCGTACGCATCTGGGACAGATCGATCAGCCGATCCAGCTCGTACACCTTCGCATTGCTGCCTACCTTGAACAGCTGCAGCCCGCCAGGCGTCATCCGGGGATGATACATGTCTCCACCAGACTTGGCGGTTTCCTTCAGATCCGCAAACATCATCGAAAAGATCGTCTGCGACCGATACACCGCTTTGCCCAGCTTTGTTTTGGTGTCTGGCAGTGTTCCATATGGAATCTTCCACTCTTTGGCGTACGTTTTGAGCCGCTGCGTGGCGGTTTGGTCTTTGGGCAGAAGGAACTCGTCTTCCGATTTTTCCAGATAGATCATCCGGTCATACACCGTGAGAGACAGCCGCTTGGTGCCGCTGTTGGAGCTTTCCACCTCCCAGATGACCGCAGGATGCAGCAGATGAACCATGGATTTTTCGCCAAAAGGAATCCCACTGATTCGCACCGCCATCCCCGGTGATATCGCAAGCAACCCGGAAGAAGCCGACACCGCCAGCCGGATGCTCGCCTGATAGGCAATCTGATCGAGCGAGTCCTTCAGCGTAATCGTCTCCACCAGTTTGGTAAGGTCATATTTGTCGTCCACAATAACCTTGTAGGTCATGGCATCACCAGCTTTTGTCCAGGCTTGATCCGGTTCGGATCGCTGCCAATGGTTTTCACATTGAGCTTATAGATCTCGTTCCATTTGGAACTGCTGCCCAGCTCAAGCTTTGCAATTTTGGACAGAGAATCGCCAGATTTGACGGTGTAGGTCTTGCTGCTTTTTTTCAGATCGGTACGGGAACCCGACTTGCTCGCAGATGCTGCCGCGCCGACCTTCTCCACTTTGGAATCCCGCCAAGTACGCAGTGTAATGTCAAAATAAATGTCCCCACTCTCACCGCCCCGAAAGGTCGTATTGTGTGAGATCAGATACACCGGCACGTTCACCCCTGTGTTGGAAATGATGAAACGAAGTGGTTTTTTGGATACGAGAAACGTATTCAGGATATTCATCGCCACCCGCGGATCAGGTACAGGCTCGTACATGCAGTAGGACGCGTCATATTCTTTTGGAAAAAAAGAAGAGAAAGTGATCTCCTTCACCTTCTCTCCCTGTGCAAAATCAAACTCGCCATACTCCAGCATATTAATCGTTTCATAGCCTTTGGATCTTGATATCGTGAGCTCTTCCGGCTTCACCGGGAATCGGAACGATGTTGTTCCATCCTTCAGGGTGAATTCCATTCGTATTCCTTCCACGTTGTCTTTAATTACACTCATAACAGGCCTCCTTTCTGCTTAGGCCATAATGGTTTTACGGTTTTCCATCGCGCGGCGGAACTCTCCCGAAATCCGCTGTCCAACTTGATGTGTGATCGCATCGTAGTCGATGGCATTTTCACGGACAGTCACCTGCACAGCCCCTTGAGGTATGTTGACGGCGATCTGGTTCGTCGTTTCGGTTTTAAAATCCTTGAGGTAACCGGCCAGACTGCTCATCTGTTCTTCTGATATTTGTACCGTCATCGTAGACGATTTGCCATTTGTCTGAGCGCCGTTACCCAGCGCCATTGCTTGGGACTGCATCACACTTGTTCCCATAAGAGCGGCAGTCGTGGATTGACCACCCATGCTATTCGCATAAGCCATAGGTCCGGTTATGGTGAGCGCAGATGGAATATAAGCCGGAGGCATCGAGGGACCAGTGGGTACTGGTGTTGGGTTAGCAACGGTTGTAGCTGAGACGGTTTTTTCTTCTTTTTTGGAACCAAAACCGAAGAAATCGGATATGCCACTCACCATGCTCTTCGTTTTTTCAGAAACAAAATCCGCTGCAGTCGACAACGCTTTGCCTGCACCTTCTGTGGCGTTGGACATAAAATTTCCAATATCTTTGGCCTTATCCCCGATCCAGCCTCCCGCGGAACTTCCTGCCCATCCACCTAATGCACCGCCAATATACGTGCCGATTCCAGGTAAAATAAAACTGCCAATGGCGCTACCAATCGCGGTACCAGCAGTTCCACCGATCATGGATCCGACTGCTCTGCCCCGTTCCTCAGGAGGAGCAGTGGCAACATTCGCTACATCGGCAAGCATGCTAATTGGTCCAAGAAGTTTACCCGCTCCCTTCGCGAGTCCCCCGCTCAGTTTGCTGAACAAACCATTGCCAGAAGACATATTGGACATTGGCAAACCAGAGGGAGCATTTGCGCTAAATCCGAATCGATTCGGATTCAGTTTTTGATCAAAGTCCACTTTCAGCTTCTTCTGTTCAGCATCAGAGATGTTGGTTATGATTTTTTTCGCAGGATCGGAAGCAGGCGTTTTTACAGTTCCAGTCGCACGTTCTTGGTAGGACTTGGAACCGCTCTTGTAAGGACCTTTTTTTCCTCCCTCTGTTGCAGTCACAGTTTTAGCACTGCTTCCACCTGCATTTTTGTTTTTGCCACCTTTAGCTCCGCCTTTTGAAAGCCTTCCTACAAGGCTTCCTCCGGAACAGCAACAGCATTGGGAGGCAGAACCCTTATCTCCCTTGGATTTTCCAAACCAATTTTTAAGCTTTCCAAGTATATCTGTCACATTATTTATTGGATCAGCAAAATCATTTATCTTTTGAGATAATTCCCGTATCCAACTAATTTCTTCTTCCTTCGGTGCGTTCTTTACCGTATTATTGTTGCTCCCAATGTTCAGAGACAGCGAAGGCCCGCTCGATGCTGGACTCAACTTCCCCATCGCCACTTCAACCTTCTGCTTCACCTCTACCGACACCGTTCCCGATGCCTTCACCATCTGGTTTCGGAAACTGTTCAGTTTCGCGAGCGCAAGGTCCAATGCCGGACTCAATTGATCATCCAGCCCAATCTTCGGTGTGACTCGCAGCCTGCTCAACCGAACAGCCGTACTATAGATGCTTTCCAGCCTGCGTCCGGTTGTTCTCAGTTCATTGTTCACCTTGATCAGACTCTGATATCGAACTCTGCCCAGACGTTCGGTCGAACGCTGAATCTGATCCAGATAACGAATAGTCGTACGCAATTCCGCGTTGGATTTGGATAAACCCACAATCATTTCTGCCATTTCTTTTCACCTCCTGTCCAAGATAATTATCGATTCATTTGCGAAGTCAGCGCTGCCATCTCCTCTTCCGAGAACGCAATCAACAGCGAGCGTTCCCCTCGCGGCAAAGACCAAAACTCTCCGGGACGAAGATGGTGACGAACCCACATGTGATACAGGAACGTGGTCATCCCGCCGGAGTGAATCAGTTTTTTAGGTCTTCAATCTCCACACCGAAGCCGGATAGCTCCAGCACCTTGTCGCCAACGGCATCCAATTCACCTGCCAGCAGCATGCGGCGAACCGCCTGTTCTCCACCAGACAGCTTCATGCGTCCGGTAATCCGGTTATCTCCCCATCCGGACAGTTCCAGACCGCGAACATTCATTTTCACCGTGGCTTCGGAGATCAGCAGTGCGTTAAAGGTTTCGGTATCTACCTTCTCTTCCGTACGTCCTTTTGTCGTTTTACGGATAGTACAGCGTTCGCGAATCTGATCCACTTTGGAGGACGTCAGTCCACGCAGGGTCAACAGCAGATCCAGGCGCTGAATGCGCACATTCTCTTCCGGCAAACGTTCCGCCGCTTCAAACAGCTGATCCAGAATCTGTTCCTCGGACATATTTTCATTCATACTCATAGGGCGCAATCTCCTTCTCATTTCACAATTGGATAACTCATTTCAACAATTAGGGACAACAAATAGACCGAGATTTCTCAGCCTGCATGTGTGCCCCTATCTTGTTAAGTCACTTGTTCATCTGCTCGATCAGACAAATTTCATTATGGATTCAGTCCTGATCTTAGTTGGCAACAATCGGATTCAACAGTTCAAACCCTTCAAACGTAAAGCCCGTTTCCTCCGGTACTTCCTCACCCGCTGTCCAGTTGGCAAGCTGGATTTTGTCCACCATGCAGCCCTTCAGCAGAACACTCTCGTGTCCATACGACTCTGGATCGTCCAGCTTCGAGATGATTTGAAACTTGGTGAATCCGCGCTGGATCATGTCCGAAGTTACTTTGTAACCTGTCATCGTGCCTGTTCCTTTTTTCGCGCCATTTTTGTGAACTTTCCAGTCATTGCCGACCAGATTAAGCTCACGTTTTTCAATTTCCACACTGGCTTCCAGCTTGTTAATATTCGTCTGCCACACCCCATCCATATGCAGCTGACCATGGGTACCGAGAATAACTCTTGATGCATCCAACATGTACAATTCCTCCTTGGGATCTTTTCGAATGAAAAAAAACGAATTCAACTCATAACTAAACTAAGCTAAGCTCTCGCCCTGCTCTTCTACACTACTTATTGCACGTAAAATGTACCAAACAACTGTTCCATCACATCGGTCAGCTTCACATTCCACTGCAGGAATACCTGATCTGCCTCCGGTTTCAGGATCGGGGCTGCCCCATAATAGGCTGGGTCGAGAATGACATCATATCCCTCAGCCTCAATCACATTGCTCTGTGCGAGCAGCGCAAGATAAGCCTTCATTGCACCGATCAGCGCCTGGCGTCCCTCTTCGGTATTGTTTACTTTCCCGATATACGTATCTTCAGCGGAACGCTGCAAATCTGTGTTAATCGCATCCATCACACGAATGGAACGGATTTTTTTCCATGCGTTATTTTGTCCGGCAGCAGGAGTCACGAGTGTGTTTACACCGCGAAGTGCCTTCACCTGGCGGCCATCATGGAAGAAAATAAATACGCCATTCTGTACCGCCTGCTCCTGTTCCGCACGAGTCCAGCGACGTGTAACGTCATCGAACGGTGAAGGAGCGTACGTTGTCGATTCATTCAGACGTTGTCCAGCGATGAGACCCGCGACATAAGCGGATGTTTCCGCTGAACTGTAGTACACATCCCCCAGACGCACACCGGTACCCACATTGATCACACCTTCGTGATTCAATGTCAGTGAACGGGCGACTGCCTTCTGTGCAGCCGTTGCAGACGTATCATCTGCGATCGAACCGCCAAATACGGCCATCACCGGTTTTCCTTCGCTGCGTACACGTTTCACCCAGGCCGCGAAGCTTGCCAACATAGGTACATCCGCCGCATGATCCAGTGCCAATACGTCGAATTGCTCGCCTTCCAGTGCACCCTGAACCGCAATATATTCCGCGTTGGTCAGGTCATCGTTACCGCTGGCACCACCTTTGAAAGCCGCACCCGACACGGTCGCAACCACACCCGTACCATCGCCAATTGCTTGAGCCGTTACCCACTCATTGCGTTCATCCTCATTCATCTGTTTGGCTAGAGATGCTGCCGAGATATCCGCGGTCAGGAGTGCATACAGCATCCGGTTCCCTTCAAACAGGCGCACTTCATGCTTCGTATTATCAATTACACCCGGCTGAATGGTCACATAGAATCCGTTCGCACGATCTCCCGGATACTTGGCATCCAGCTGAAGTACGTCCGCATCGCTGCTGTCCTTCAACGTTAGACTGGCTGCTTTTGCCGTGACGCCTGCTACCCGATAGGCCAGCAGCTTTTTCGGACCACCCAGCAGAGCGAGCTTCAAGGACGTATAGGCTGTCCCATTATCCAGCGCATGTGCGGAGAAAATACGTTCAATCGCCGCTTCGCTTCCGACTTCCACAAAGGTTCCCACCGGGCCCCAGTTGGCCTTGACCGGAACGACAACCGTTCCCCGATTGCCAGCCTGAATGGCTGAAGATGCTGCCGCCTGAAAATTCATATATAAGCCCGGAAGGACCGGACGATTCGTTTGCTCCCATGTTCCGCCTGCCATTATCCCTTCACCTTCGCTTTCATAAATTGGTTAATTCTTACTTGCGTTTCCTCAATGGAAAACGTCTGCTGCGCTGCTTCGTACAGCGCACCATGAAGCACCTCTGCCTTAACGGCGAAGAGGGCTTCCGCATGATTCATCAGCTCAGCCCGCGTATACTGCGGGTCAGCCGGCTTACTTTTTTTCACGGTGCTTGCCATTGCCACTTCACCTCATCTTAGAATTACGGATACTTTTCCTCCCTAGGGATGGTTTCTTGCCATTCTTAACTATTCGATTCCCTTACTGTGATAAATCTCGCGGATCAACGGCACATCCGTCCCCGGACGACGAGATCGCTGCTGCAGCGTAAGACGAATCTGCCCGTTCAGGTAGGCATCTGCCTGCAGTTCAGCTGAAACTTCCTCCACCGTTAGGTACCGGGTATCCTCTGTATTCGCCAGAGCAATACGGGTCTGTACAGCCAGTTGTTCGACCAGACGTGTAACGGTATGACGGGTGACCCCTTCACCTGCAGCAACAACATGTCCTGTCCACTGCTTTCGCATCTCCAGCGCCGAAGTGCCCGCTGCAGCTGAACTGTAACCCGTCAATCGCCACAGCACGGAAGGTGTCTCATAACCTCCAGGCCAGACGTCACCATACACGGACCATTCGGAACCAAGCGCCGATTGTGTCCAGTCCTGAAGCGCAGCCATCCAGGAATCCGGTGTACCGGGTTCAGTATGGTCATTGGTGGATTCAGGAATATACATTCCGAACCGCAGACTTCGCGTCATCATGCCTGATCCGGCGTCCACCCGGTCGCAGTCGGATGAACCGAAATAGATACAGGTAAACGCTGCACCCTTCTCGTCCTCCAGCCGTACCTGATGAAGTCCTTTTACCAGCTCCGCGGACCACGTTTCCAGCTGTTCTGCTCCTCCATCTTCCGGGCGAACGTACGGAGAGATTTTAATAATTCGTCGGTACCCCGCCCAAGCAGACTTTGGTACTTCTTCAGCGAAAGCAACGACTGCACAAGGCCCTGTCAGAACCTCACCCTGTGCAGGCACATCCAGCACCCGGCCTTCCCATGCCGGAACGAGTGCTGCAAGCTTTTGCTTCAGCGTCTGTCTCACAGCCACACTCATTTGATTTGCCCCTATAGCTGTAACGTTTGTTTCACTTTGGTTAGACACATTCATTTCGCCCCCTTCAGCTGCACTCTTGTCATCTGCTCGCATGATGCAGAGGCCATGCGGCAGCGCCGGACTCCCCCTTGTTCTCAGTGACTGGTAAATGATAAATACCGTGATCAATGCCGGACACGAATCACCGCATCAAAAAGACCGGCCTCTTGGCCGGTCTGTACATAAGCGTATGAGCTTTCGGTGTGTGTCCGTTTGCGATTGATCCGATAATACAATCTTACACCCTTTTCTCCATAGCGCGGACGGTGAATCGGATGACTTCCGTGTGGTTTAAGGCGTATCTTCGGCGGAAAAAAGACGAGTCCGTTCACGTCAATCCGCCCATCATTATTTAAGGGTAACTTGCGGACTCAATGTAATTTCAAATGCACGTCCCCAGATGAAATCCGGATTAGCATAGTCGAGTGCAGCATTACAATATTTTGCATACAACACATCGCAGTTGCGGATCTGGTTGATCGCCACATTACCTTGAGCAAAGGCCGTTTTGCTTGCGAGACCCGCGGTGTACGTCTGCATCAGATCCCGAAGCAGCGTCTGCAGGTGAGCATAATCTTCCTCGGAATTGAACAGCACCATATTCTGGTCCGCAAGGGTAGCCACATTGGTATAGAGCGCGTGAGCTCTGGAGTACGTACGGATATCCGCGATCGCTACAGCTTTATAGTAGTAATCTTTCAGGAACCGTTTGAACAGCAACGATCCATGTGCATCTACAGCTTCGTGAAGAGCAGAAGCGCGCGTTTCAGTGGTGACAAAAGCATATCGGGATTGTCCCATGCCCACGGCAAGGCCAATCTTGTTCCCCGGTGTATTCCAGGCACTGTAACCCAGAACCCGGCCGGTATATGGACTGTTCAGCAGTGCTTCCGCTACATCCACATTCGCTGGTCCTTTTCCGACAAAATCAATCAGCACCGCCGGCAATCCTTGCTCACTAATGCTCGTCAGCCGTTCAACCGCGGCTTGGACCTGATCTAGCGCCGTAATCGCAATAATCTCGATATCCACACCCGGCTTTGGTCCCGGCTTTCCTGAAGGCCCGCTTGTCATACGATCCAGTTCTGAGGAAACGTCGAACGAAGTGGCTTCCTCAGCCTCTCCTGGGTAAGCCGCATCTGCTACCAGCCCTCCGCCTACAATATCAATGTGACGAGCTACATTCTCGTGAACGTCCATATATTCATAGGTATTAATAATTGTGGAGCCGTGAGGGCCGTAATAATTCACAGCGTAGCGTGTTTTCGCGCCACTTCGCAGCAGCTGATTCGCCATCCGTGCGACAAGAGCATGACCGAGACCGTCCGCATCCGGAAGGATGATGGCCCGTTCGGGATTTTGTCCGTCAGTTCCCCCCAACCATTCGTTAATTCGTGCTTCTACATAGTTAATCTCGTTAATCTGAACCCCCTGTGTATTCGCATCGTCGACACCCACAGCGAGGAAATCAATGTATCCTTTGCGGGCCAGCTGATCCAGAATGTACAGGTTTGTTTTGAACTTGTGCTGTCTGGTGTTGTAGTATTGCTCTTTATTGAAAAAAGTCGTTTCACCATACTCCACACCATCTGGCGACAGGTTGTAGCCGTTAATAATGTCCTCAAACTCGGTATAGGCCTGACGCGGCTGCTGCATGAGTGCACGGGACTCGTTATAGGCATCAAGTGCAAGACCATCTGCAAATGAAGTCGTCGCCAGTCGCATTACCGTATCCATGACATACACCGGTTTGCGCGGATATTTCTCCTTGATCACTTGAATCACATTGAGCAGACGTGTCGTTTCTTCATCGTAGCCCGGATAGGCGCCTCCTCCGTCTTCCCGAAGCTGACGACTGCCAATCAGACCGCCATAGGCCAGCATATCAGATGAGATAATGAATCCATCGACTTGGGCAGCATGCTGCAGAATAAACGTATAAATGTTGGTCGGAATACCATACGTAGGTGCAGACGTACCGAGCAGTGTTGTGCCTTCTGTCGTTTTTTCCGAATCGAGTCGGTTTTGAATATCACCCAGGTTCGGCGTAACGATATGGATGCCTGCTGCCTTCCCTTGAACAATGACGTCATCCAAGTTAGCCGGGCGGTCATCCAGTGGAACATACAATACGGTTTTCATATCACGTAACCTCCTGTTTAATAAATTCAGTCTTACATAAGTACCCGATTAGAGCAGGCTCACCATCACCGCATCAAAAAACCGGCCCCCAGGCCGGCTGTACATTAGCGTATGTGCTATCGGCTGTGTCCCTTGCTGCTAATCCGATAATACAATCTTACACCCTTTCTCCGGCTCTGCTGACGGTGAAAGGTACGGTTTCCGTCTGATTGTCGTCGCCCTCCGGGAGGTAAAAAGTCGGTTCCACGTGATCTCTGTTAGGATCGTGAGGCTTATCCTGTTTATCCTTGAGCTCTGAGCTTGTAAAAATAATAAAGAGCACTAGCCAATTTAGGCAGTGCTCTTCATCATTTATATGTTTGCCATCGCATAACATGCATCCTTAAATGCCCTGAGCGATTGCCTTAACATTTATTCTTATGCAATAATATACCGGAAATTCTCCCAGCTCTCCGGGAACGAATTGCCGTTTCTTGTATGATGATAGAAGCTGAACGGAAATTTGAACACATGGCCTGCGTTCCAATCGCGGGAGCGACGGTCGGTGAGCCAGTATTCCAGCTCGTGCGGCAGAGCCGTCGAACGTTCGGCCGGAACCAGCGGCAGCACATCAACCGGAGATTGCAATGTCCACTGTCCATCTTCACTAACCGCTTCCCGGCTCAATCGAAGGGCCTTTATCATCGTCAGGAACGGTGGAATTCCTTTGTGGAACAGTGCCGGATAACCCAGCTCATGCAAGATATTGAGTGCATGGCCGTAAGTCAGCATATGACCGATCAGATCATGATGGGACTCGGCCTGATAGATCGCCGGGAACGCTCCCAGCTCATCCAGAATCAACCGGGACAGCTGCTCCGGTCCGTCAATACGAGGAAATTCATCCGTATCATCTATCTTCAGACTGCGGATTTCCTTAACCGTTGTGTTCAGCCACGATCTTCCCGGTATGGTCTTCTCAAACGAATCGATCAGCTCCACCATCCGTTCGATATCCTGCTCAGTGCCCCAGCCATCCAGCTCGCGAATGGCTTTCAGCGTAAGGGCGCCATAGATTGCTTGGTGTCCAACCCAGTGAAGTTCTCCAATCGTACGATCCAGCGCTTCTGTGATCCGCGCCTCGGCTTCTTCCCGTTCGAGCATTTCACCACGGGCAGATTGTGGCTCCTGATCTACTCCGTGTTTGCGAAGCATGGCTTTCGCCTCTGCGGTAACGCTGCCCGCCGCAAGGGAAGACAGACGATTTTCCCGAACCCAGAAATAAGCGGCTATTGCTCCTGCTCCATAGTGGGCATGCCACAGGTCACCTGTACGCTCCCGACTCGAAACGATGACCCTCAGACCCTCTTCCAACAAACGTCGATCCATAACGTCATCACTCCTTCACCGAATTTAAATGTATAACACCATGTTTACATTGTGTTTACTTCTATAAAATGAATCAAATCGTGCATATATGCCCGTTTCGCTTCCCAGATCCAATCATTTACCCAAACTGTAGTCTGCCGACACCTTGTATGACAACTTCGAGCGGGAATCGTTGTGCCTTTTGCTCCGAGAAGAACCAGATCCGTTCCTTTTTTACCACAATAAACAGACCACTCACGTCTCCTACCGGGGCAAAGGTTTCACTTATTGCTCTCCATCGGTTTAAACCCATTCGCTCCAATTCTCCCACCGTGGACAATACATCTTCCGATACAAGCCCTACTTCGCACACTTGCAGCAAATCCTCCGCCGAGAAAGGACGTTCACTCTTATGATGGGTATTGTGATGAGCAATCAGCTCCAGAATGTTACCAGCGGGATCCTCGAAATAGAGTGAATGGGAATTCCAGTTCTCTGAAAAGGTTTCATCCTCTCCGTCCTGCGTACTGAGCTCTACGCGTGCCGTTGCCCAGGCTTTGGCCTCCTGAAAACGATTTTTCGGAATCATCCAGGCAAAGTGGTAGAAGGGCTCATGCTCCGTCTCGCTGTGGACAAATATCATTCTTGTGCATCCGATCTGCAATGTGAATGAAGTATCGGAGTCAGCGACCACCTTCAGTCCGAGCGTATCCCTATAGAAATGTTTAATCTCTGCCAAACGAGCTGTGTGCAGCTTCACTTCTTCAAATACCATCTGACTGCCTCCTCTCGATCACGCCCGTCCGTGCAGCTTCTCCCATGTACTCCATGGCACCATCCCCAGCTCCGGCTTCGCTTCATCCGGAAGCATGGATATAAATTCAAGAGAATGGCCATCCGGGTCCGTGAAATATACCGATACAGCCGGCATCCAGCCGAATACATACAGCTCACCGATATCATCATCAAGGAAGTTGTGTGTCGTAATCCCTTTACCCTCCAGATAGGTGACAGCATGCTTCATGTCCTCCAGCGATACATGAAAGGCAAAATGCTGCCGCTGCACCTGCTCCGGTTCTTTTTCCCACAGCCCCAGCATCGCATTCCCCGCTCCTCCGATCCAGTAGAACGAGTTACCACGTTCCTTCTGCCCGTAAGCATGTGGCAAACCGACAATCTGCTCATAGAAATGATGTGATCTCTCCAGATTCGTTACATTCAAATGTGTTTCAAATATGCCTTTAATCATGTGCATTACCTCTTTCTCAATTTCCGGATGATTTCCGTGCAGATGTTAATGTCTGGGCCAGGCTCAGGAATGAACCAATCACCCGCTGAATCCGGTCCTCAATGTCCTGGCTGCCTTCATATTCCTCATATCCGTCAAAGGTTGCTTCAAACCGCCTCCGCTGCACACCCCCAATGGAGATCCATTCTTGTGCATTAATCCCATGCAAATTGCGAACGATAGCCTGCAGCTGTAAAAGAGAGCTAACCCCTACCGCTCCTCCCGCAGAGCTGATCGACAAGACCGGTTTGCCGCTAAAGTGAGCCTGGCTCAGATGATCCAGCGCATTTTTGAGCACCCCGCTGATGCTGCCGTGATACTCTGGCGTTGATAAAATAATGGCGTCCGCCGCGAGCATGCGTGAGTTGAGTTCTGCCAGGTTGTGATCCTCTGCCTGCTTCTCATCCGGTGCGTAGAATGGAACGGGTGTCTGATACAGATCGAACAGGCTCACCTCATGACCCTGGTTGCGCATGACTTCGACCGCATATTCCCCTAAACGTGTACTGGTTGCATTCTTTCGGTTGCTTCCTGCCAATACGATGATTTTCATCTATGTCACGCTCCTGCCTGTTTTTGGTTGGTATTCCATGATCAACCTTCATCTCTTCTGTCTCTATCTTACCTTGCTTCTTCTTCCAAATCGTCAGCAGATAGACTTAACTTGCAGCACAAAAAAACTCAACCTTTCGGTTGAGTTTCTACGACTTTAGGCTGAGAAGGGGCTCGAATCGATCAGACCCAGCCGTTCTTCACGGCATGGATGGCTGCTTGCGTACGATCGGCCAATCCCAATTTATCCAGCAGATGACTGACATGTGTTTTTACGGTTTTCTCTGTAATTACGAGCTGAACCGCAATCTCCTTGTTGCTGAGTCCCCGTGCAATAAGAGCCAATACCTCTTGCTCGCGGCGGGTCAGCGCATCCAGACTCGACGAAGTTCCTTCCATTTGTAAAGGCTGCTTAACCTTCCCATGATCCTGAACTTTCCCGTATGCTGTTGAATCTGTGCGTACAGTATCCTGCGCTTCTAACTGTATGTCAGATGAAGCCATCACATGCATTAACTGACCAGCCGCGGCAGGATGAAGCTGGGCCTGTCCTGCATGCACATTCCTTATCGCAACGGCAAGATCCTCGGGTTCAATATCCTTCATCAGATACCCTTTGACCCCAGCCCGCACGGCAGGTATAACGTGATCCTGATCCGAAAACGACGTGAGCACAATAACGCGAATTCCAGGCAAAATCGTACGCAGGCGTCTGGCGGTTTCGATCCCGTCCAGCACAGGCATATGCAGATCCATGAGCACCACATCGGGCTGCAGCTTCTCTGCCTGTTCAATCGCCTCCTGCCCATTGGAGGCCTCGCCCACCACTTTCATATCCGTCTGCGTGGACAAAAACACGTGCAGTCCCCGTCTAACCATGGCATGATCATCAGCGAGCAAAATCGTAATCGGCATGTTGTCTCCCCCTGACATTAACCCAATTCGGACGGGAGTGGAATAACTACCGTTACCGATGTTCCCGTACGAGATGAACTTATAAGATCCAGCTTGCCTCCCAGCGACTGCGCCCGCTCTTTCATAATGGACAGACCCAGTGAACGGGCAGGCAGGGGTTGCTTTCTTTTGGCTCCACCTTTTCCCCGATCCTTAATAATGAACACGGCTTCGGTTTCCCCTAGCTGGAGAGTGATATCTGCCGCTGTAACTTCCGCATGTTTGCGTACATTATTCAGGGCTTCCTGTCCAATTCGCCATAACCCCTCTTCTATATTGCGAGGCAGGCTGCGCATGCCGGTTCGATTGACGACGACCTGCAGCCCCTGGCTCGTTCCATACTCCTGCAGTGCACTTAGCAGACCGGATTCGAGTCCGGCGGGACGAAGCTGCATGATCAGCGCACGCATCTCCTTCAGAGCTTCTTGGGATAACGAACGGATATCTCTCATCGCTTCAGCCGCCGGATGCAGTTCCGCTGTACCGGACAACATGCTCTCTGCTCCCTTGGCGGTCAACGAGAGCGAGAACAAAATTTGGTTTACCGAATCATGCAGATCCCGAGCAAGTCGGTTTCGCTCCTCCAGACGGGTTAATTCACGGCGCTTCTCGACGAGTCTCAGACTTTCCCAAGAAGCTGTAATATGTTCTGCCAGCGCATCCATAACCTCACGGTCTGACAGAAGAGAATCCATTTCCGAACCAAGCTGGGCGACCAGCACGGCTGTTTCCCCGGGAGAGCTCAATGGTATGGCAGCAGCCAGACCTGAAGACATAACAGAATCGGGAGGCACTGTGCCGCAAACCTGAGACAATTCTACCATCTCGGGTGCTGATAATATTTCGGCGCGATGTGATTGAATCACACGTTGTAGTAGGCGATCCGTCTCCGGCGGTATCTCGTTCACTAGCAATGAGTCTTCCGAGGTACTGGCATGCGCCGTTTGTATGCTTAGAGCTCCATTTTTTTGAGCTATCAGAGCGACAAAAGGCCATTCGTAATGCTGTCCAAGCAGCTTGACCACCGTCCTGGCCATATCGTCAGCATTGCTGCACTCGTTTAGTTCCAGCCCCAGCGCTCTGCTGAACTCCCCCAGCCTGGCATACTGATCCGCTCTTCTCTGCTCACCGCGGTATAATCGCATGCGCTCCATGGCACTTCCGATTTGATAAGCTACGGCCTGCAGAAGCGCCAGCTCCCCTTCACTAAAATGCTCTTTGCCTGGTGCGGCAACGTTGAGCAATCCTATCATTTTCTCACCCGATCGCAGTGGAACCGTTGCATGATGGGTGATGTCACGCGTGTCTCCCCACTGATGCTCCGTGGCATCCTCAAGCCGTTTGCAGTTAATAATGTTGACGGCGTTATCGAGTCTGCCATCCCGGAAACGGTTTACACACCAGCATGTTCCACAGCGCATGGGCTCCTTGTCTTGATGAAGCAGAGCCGGCGGCAGGTTATAGTCCGATACACATGAATATTCTCCGCCCTCACGAATGAGAAACACCCAGCCTGTCGTAAGTCCAGTCAGCTCCAGCAGCTTGCCTACTACCGTATCCAGCATCGGGCTCAGATCATTAGACGTGTTCAGCGTCTCCGCAATGGTTTTCAGCGTGTACATTTCCTGCATTCCGAAATCTTGCGGCATGCGGATTTCTCTCCTTTGTTCCATCGAAGTGTTGGTTGTTTCATTATTGTATACAATCATTTCAGGAGTTTAAAGGATGAACTTCCAATCGTTTTAACCGAGCTTTTGGCGGCTCTTACGGGATATGGACAGCGGCTCCACATTGATCAGTCCCCGATCGGATAAGGCAAGGGCCATTTTATAGAAGGCACGGGTTCTGATTTTGGTATACGTATCCTTGCTCACAGGCGGATCAAATACATGATTGTACACCTTGTAATCAAACACATCATCATCCTTTAGGTATCGTTCACACACCAGCACCCGCTCCTTCTCACTCAGACGAGACACGATGTAATCAATTGTATCGCAATATGCCTGACGTGCACGCTGTACATCCACATTGTAGATCGCCGTTCTGGCGGTTGAATCCCCTGTGACATTGGTAGGCCCATGGAAACGCTCCGTGTAACTCGCCGTGACCATGACCTCACGTTCTTCAAAGGCAATTGTTTTATAAATCCGGTATTTCTCCAGCGCAGCTTCCACAGCCGTTTGTGTTTTGCGTCGATCCAGTTCAGGCAGCAATAATTCCATATTCATTCTCCTCCTTAAGAGTTTGGTATAAAAGCAAATCTGCTAAGTTTCACTTCTTTTATAAAGGGTATACAGTTTGTTCAGATAATAACGGCCATTGTCCAGGTCTCTTGCGTTGCCTTTTGGAATCACTTCCGCTGGGCTCCACACCTTGAGGCTTCCGGTTTCCAGTACATACAAATCGTTCGAATTTAATGTTGTGTTCGTATATTGTTCGCATTTCTATTTGAGGATACCACTTATTGGAGATTAGAGTAAACCTTCATTTTGGGTCATTTTGACGATAAAATAAAACCCTCGCTCTTATTTTCTATACCTTTTGGCATAATTGTTTCAATTCCCTTTACCTAATGGTATATATACGTTATAGTACAGATAATTACAGATCCCTCGTATAAGAATGAATTTTTATAGCTTAAGATGGTTACCAATTCACCGTTAACGGAGAGGGCAGAATTAACCTGAAGAAGCGTTAGCGGTCACGTTTATCACCGGATTTCTCCCTTTAAGAAAGGGAATAAGGAAATCGGGGGATAACAGTGATCGGAAGGTTGTTCTGCCAGCGGAGTGCCCCGGTGTACATAGGATTTCTTAATCTATCATTCAGTTACTTATACGAATTGAAGGAGTTGGCATGAATTGTGGAGCACGCTTTTGGTCCTTATCTGAAACAACTGCGGGAACAGCAGAGCTATAGCATCAATCAGCTCGCCGAAGCAGCAGGAATCAGCAACTCGCAAATTTCACGCATTGAAAATGGGGTCCGCGGTGTTCCGAAACCAGCAACGATCCGCAAATTGGCAGATGCCCTCTCCGTTCCCTATGCCGACATGATGAAACAGGCAGGGTATATTGAGGCAGCAAATGCAGCAAGCGAAGCTCAAAACATTCCCGAATGGGCGACGTACAAAGACCGGCGTGATTTCAAGAAAATGCTTGAGGACGAAGACGATCTGATGTTTGACGGAATTCCACTGGATGACGAAGACAAAAAACGTATCAAGGATGTGCTGACAGGACTGTTCTGGGAAGCCAAGCAGATGAACAAACGCAAGAAAAACGATGAACCGGACAGCCGCCAATGAGGCATGGAAAGCTGATTACAATGAAGCAGCAGGTGAGATGATATGGACGAGATGGTAACAAAGCTGATTCGAAAACACCGGACCAACTGCCCCTTCAGCATTGCCAGAGCCATTGGAATACAGATCCGTTTCACCAATCTGGGCAAGTCTACCAAAGGGCTGTATTTCCGCAAGCTCCGCCGCAGATTTATTGTCATTCACAGTGAACTTCCCCCGGAATGGCAGCGGTTTGTATGTGCTCATGAACTTGGACACGACCGATTACACAAAGGCATTAATCGTTTCTTTTTGGAGGAACACTCCTATTTTGCTCCCGGCAAGCTGGAAAGACAGGCCAATCGTTTTGCCATTCAATTATTGACCTCGGGAGTCATGCCGGAACCTGATGAATCCCTGGAGAAATTCTGTTTACGTACAGGACTGCCGCGCGAAGCGCAGCATTTTTTTTACCCTATATAAGAACATATGTTTCATTCAAATGAGCATTAACTTTATTTCCCAGCCAGTCGATCAGATGTCACTTTCAGGTTACCTATTTTTACGTAAATCACGAGATTTCCTAATCATAGTCTGCTAAAATACAATTTGAGCTGTGCGAGAGCTCAGGCAGATCATATTTTTGGGAGGGTACAGATTCATATGAAAATCTGGAAGACTTACGTTTCACTTCTGCTAACGGCTTGCTTACTGTTTGGCAGTGTAGGAATTGCGGCTGCTGCAACGGATACAGTTCCGGGCACGGGTACACACATTACGATTCTACATACGAATGACACACATGCACGTGCAGTTGAAGCTTCACCTGCAATGGGATATGCCAAAGTGGCAGGGATTGCTGACAAATACCGCAGCGAGAATCCCAATACCCTTTTGCTTGATGCAGGAGATGCTGTGCATGGTACAACCTTTGCAACACTCGTGAATGGCGAGAGTATCGTCAAGGTCATGAATGAAATGGGCTACCAGGCCATCGTTCCGGGTAACCACGAATTCAACTATGGCTCCAAGCACCTTGTTGAGCTTGCGGACATGATGAATTTTCCAATGCTCAGTGCCAACGTGAAGAAAAAAGACGGAACTCGTCTTTTCGATCCCTATCTTATTAAAGAAGTTGACGGTGTCAAAATCGGAATCATCGCCCTGACTACACCTGAAACCATGTACAAAACGAATCCAAAGAATGTTGAAGGTCTTGATATTACAGACCCAGCTGCTGAAGCCAAAGTTCTGGTGAACGAAATTCGCAGCAAAGTAGATGTGGTAGTTGTTCTGGGACACCTTGGACAAGATGCTTCCAGTACAGACACTAGCTTCAAAGTGGTAAAAGAAGTTCCGGGTATTGATGTATTCATCGACGGTCACAGCCACACCATCCTCCAGGATGGCCTCGTATCCGACAATGGAACATTGATCGCGAGTGCTGGAGAGTACACCAACTTCGTAGGTGTCATCGATCTGTGGGTAGACGGTGGCAAGGTAACGAAGAAACAAGCTACATTGATTGATGAAACAGAAGCCAAAGATATTAAACCGAATGAGAAAGTAGCAGCACTCGTGAACTCCATTCAAAAAGAACAAGAACCTATTCTTAAAGAAGAAGTGGCCAATACAGCAATCCTGCTTGATGGAAAACGCGAACAAGTTCGTGCTGGCGAGACCAACCTGGGTGACCTGCTCGCAGATGCCCTTCGTGACATCAGCAATGCAGATATCGCACTTACGAACGGCGGCGGTATCCGTGCTTCCATTGAAAAAGGGATCGTAACCAAAGGCGACATTATCACTGTACTTCCTTTTGGTAATCAGGTTGTAACGCTTGATGTAAAAGGCTCTGATGTTCTGGCAGCCCTTGAAAACGGTGTAGCCTCCTATCCCGAACCAAGCGGTGGTTTCCCGCAAGTATCCGGCATGACGTTTAGTATCGATACTTCAGCTGCTGAAGGCAGCCGTGTACATTCCGTGACGATTGGCGGTAAAGCTCTTGATCCGGAAGCCACGTATACACTGGCTACGAACGATTTCACAGCCGTTGGCGGTGACGAGTACACCATGTTCAACAAATACACCATCTCCGGCATGTACGGTGCAATGGACGAAGCACTAATTGAATACATGCAGAAGCTTGGGGCTGTGGACATCAAAACAGATGGCCGAATCAAGGAAGCCAAAACACCTGTAGTTGAACCGGAATCTCCAGAGACAGAGACACCGGCTCCAGCTACACCGAAGCCAGAAACGCCAAAACCGGTAACACCAAAACCAGAAAAACCTTCAAAACCGACACCAAACAAACCAGCTCCTGCCAAAGTATATGTTGTAAAATCCGGAGACTCCCTGTACTCCATCTCCAAAAAATACAACACAACCTGGCAAGCGCTGCAAGAGTTGAACAGCATCAAAAATCCTCACTGGATTTATCCTGGTCAACAACTGAAGCTGCCTGCTGCTTCCTAAGCAAACCATTATTCGAATAGTGTGACCTGCTCTACGGATCGATTGTATCAAGTAATGATAGCAGTACCCAAAAAAGGGTGTTCCTCAAGCCAATCTGGCTGAAGGAGCACCCTTTCTGCTTCTCATTTGAAAAGCAACCATTTGCCTTTCCCTTGTGAGCCATTTAGGCAAAAACGATTGAAATACCTTTGCGGCAAAAATAAATCCTCAAACCTACTCTATCGTACACAAACTCTCTGAGTCCCTAATCGTGAACTATAGAAAATATGCGCATAATTGCCACTGTTGCGCGATTTGTTCGTGTTCCAGACGAACAAAATATACAAAAATGCTTTGCATATTTGCACTTCTTTCCATACTTCATGCCAATCAGCGGAACGTGTACTTTTCAAAAAGTTAAAATGCATTATACACATTAGTATAGAGTAGTCATTTTGTACGGCTTCATGCATATGATTCTGTTAATTCATATGTCTATAGGCCTTGTTTTAGTGCTTTATTTCAAAATATCCCACATAAATAGAATATTTCATAATATGCGGACCTATAAAATGTGTCTCTATATGACACGAATTTACAGTGCACTGACATTCGGACAAATAAGATTATCTACGGACTAGAGCACTTCCTTGGCATGATTCAATGCCTCTTCCACACTCATGCTAATCCGCTTGGTTTCCCCTTTACTGGCAAGAGTGTGGGACCCTAATTCGACATTCCGTTCTGCAGCACCCCGGCCTACCACAATCTGCACAGGCAGACCAATGAGTTCCGCATCCTTAAACTTCACCCCGGGACGTTCATCCCGATCATCCGTCAGCACCGTGTATCCCGCATCCCCTAGCTGCTGTTCAAGTTCCAGGACAAGCTGACGCTGCTGCTCATCTTTCCAGTTTACGGGGATCAGGTGAATCTGATATGGCGCAACAGCTGCCGGCCATCTTATTCCGTCCTCTCCAGCATATTGCTCGGCAATGGCAGCCATCAGACGGGACACTCCAATACCGTAACATCCCATCACCGGAGCACACTGACGACCATTTCGGTCCAAGAATGAAGCGTTCATGGCATCACTATATTTGGTACCCAGTTTGAAAATGTGTCCTACTTCAATGCCTTTGGTGAATACAAGCTTGGCTCCACATGTAGGGCAGTTATCCCCGTCAGCCGCGAAGCGAATTTGCCGGGTTTGGTTCAAGGCAAAATCCACCCCCGGGCGAACACCCGACAAATGCATATCGACTTCGTTGGCGCCGGTAATAGCACTTCCCATCGCAGCCACATCCGCGTCCACAATAAGTGGCAGATCCAGACCAACAGGTCCCAGGAAGCCAACCTTCAAATCCGAACGTCCTGCCAGCGCTTCTTCGTCAGCCAGAATTAGTTCCTCGGCACCCAATACATGCTTGAGCGCAATATCATTCACTTCATGGTCCCCGCGAACAAGTGCAGCAATCAGTTGACCATCCGCTTGATAGAGCAGTGTTTTGATGATGTGCTCGGGTCCCTCACCGACGTAGGAACTGAGCTCGGAAATGGTACGAATGGCGGGCGTATGGATTCGGATTAGCGATTGGTCCGCGGCATTGGACCGGGATTCAGCTGTATGCTGGGTTACAGTTCCATTTGTCTGGTATCCGGCCTTCTCGAGATTCGCAGCATACCCACACTGCTTACAGGATACAATCGTATCCTCTCCCACATCAGCAAGTGCCATGAATTCGTGTGTTTCTCCCTGACCGCCGATTGTACCTGCATCTGCTTCTACACGAATATATTCCAGACCGCAGCGTTCCAAAATGCGTGAATATGCCTTATTCATTGCCTGATACGTGTGATCTAGCTCTTCCCAGTCGGAAGCAAAAGAGTACGCATCCTTCATAATAAACTCGCGGCCACGCAGCAAGCCGAATCTTGGACGCCGTTCATCCCGGAACTTGGTTCCAATCTGATATAACGTGAAGGGCAATTTTCTGTAGGAATTGACCTCATCACGCGCAAGAGCAGTCACCACTTCCTCATGGGTTGGTCCGAGGGCGAACTCCCGATCGTGACGATCCTGCAAACGCATTAGCTCAGGGCCGTACTGGCTGTATCTTCCCGATTCTTCCCACAGCTCTGCCGGCTGCATAATAGGCAGCAGTACTTCCTGACAACCGGCACGGTCCATCTCTTCGCGAACGATCCGTTCGACATTGAGCAGTATACGCCGCCCCAGCGGCAAATAACTATATATCCCTGCTGCCAGCTGGCGAATCATGCCTGAACGAAGCAGCCAGCGATGTCCGGCTGCATCCGCTTCTGCCGGCGCTTCACGTAACGTTGGAACAAGCATTTCACTTTGACGCATCCATTCCACACTCCTTATCTTCCTGATCATTTTTGCAAAATGAGTGGATAAACAGCAAAAAGACACATCCGTCAAGGGACGAATGTGTCGTGGTACCACCCTTATTTAACTGCATGGTTACGTTCATTAACACGTCTCGGATTCCCCCGGGCATGCTGAACAAACGTCCCGTTTCCCCAATAGGCAAAACGGAATCATACAGTCCTCAGAGGCGTAACGAGCCCAATCCGGCGGAGGTTGCAGCCTGCTGGCATTCTCTTCCGCAGCTCGCGAGGTGGGAATTACGAAGCAGCAGCAGAAACCTCTCACCAAACGGTTTCCTCTCTGATTGAAGCTGGCTGGCGTAATTATGTCCTCGCTAATCGCTGTTATCATTTTTGATCACATTAGTGCATTTGCAAGCAATTGTCAACTACTGCGTTACATGTAGATAACGGGCAGGAAGAATTCCGCGGGTGATGCTGACATCCCGCTGGCTTCCCTGTAATATAGAGAGATAGAGAACATGTATTATTGATAAAGGAGCTTGTCCTATGCCATATATTATCTATGATCTTGAATTTACGGTTAGCCGTAACGCTCGTTACTCTTCTGAAATCATCGATATCGGTGCGGTAAAAGTTACGGAAGGACCTGACGGATTATATGTATCCGACACGTTTCATACTTATGTTCGTCCCTCCAACAAGTCGGTGCTGTCCACCGACACCATTCAATTCACCGGAATTACACAAAAAGATATTGATGCTGCTCCTCTTTTTCCTGAAGCACTCCAAAACTTTATCGCCTGGATGGGAAGCGAAGTTTATTACATGTGTTCCTGGGGACCCGATGACCGCAGCAAGCTGATCTCCCATTGTCGTACACACCAGCTTGATGTTGCCTGGATCACGAATCACAATGACCTGCAGCAGCAGTGGTCGCGAACCGTTCGCAAGGAAGGCAAATTCCGTCAGCTTGGACTAGCTCAAGCACTCGAACTATGCGGAATCGAGTTCGACGGCACCCAGCATCGTGCACTGGATGACGCCATTAATACCGCCAAAGTATTTATGCATCAATTCGACCGGTTCAATCTGGAAACCAACTGTGCCGCTGATGATGAAGGCGTAGCTTCCAAGGTTGTCTATTCCAGCAGCACAGAAGACGATGTGAAAGATTCACCCTTCGGTAATCTCGCTCATCTATTCAAAGCCAATGAATAAGCTGTTTTACCTTTCCTCTTAATCATGCAAAAGAACGCCTGTCCACGCTGGCATTAGCTATACAACTGCTGCCAGCGTTGCAGGCGTTCTTTCATTATGCTTCGGTATCCCTCGGGTTCAAGAATCTCTGCCTCCGGTCCATATTGACCAAGCCATCTCAAAAATTCCTGATCTTCACTCAAAATGGTCTCCAGCAGTAATGTTCCTTCTGGTTCCATCGTGAGAATGGGACGCACCAAAAATTTTTGCTGCATCACATGTTCAACGGCATCGCGGGAGAAACGGATCTTGAAAGCAATCCATTCTTGTCCTTGGCCAGCTCCCGGCTTGCGGAAATGGGATTGCAAAAGGAAATCATCTTTGCGGAATGTACGAGGCAGGATCCGTACTTTTTGCAGATTCCCTACTTCAAAAATCCTTAGCGTCTCCGAAAGGTGACAGTATGCCAACAAATCAAAACGGTACTCACGTGGAATCAAGCAATACGGATCGAGCCGCACCACTTTTTTCATGTTTTGAGTGAGATATTCTGCCTCAATTGTGTTTTGTGACATGCCAGCTTGAAGTAAAGTTACCAGTGAACTGCTTTTCCATTCATCGCCGTCATTCTGCCAAGCAGGCAGCCCTGTTTTAAATAAACCGCCAATCTGCTCTGACCACTCTACCCGCTCCGTTTTGTTCTTCTGATTGGATGCTACCACTTTCTCATAGGCGCTCTCGAAGGCTGGCTTCAGATAAGGACGAATATCATCCATAACCTCCGCCAAATGAGCAAAAGCATGAGCCTCCTCATCAGACCAGTTGAGCGGATACATGGCAAAGTTGCTGATAAACATGTAACCTCTCCCGTGTCCCATATTGGCGATCGGAATATGCATTGCGCTGAGGGCCTCCATGTCGCGATATATCGTCCTTTCCGTTGTCTCGCATCGCTCGGCCAGCTCCCGGGCCAGAATTCCCGGTTTTGCCTGCACGAGAGTTATAATGCGCATTAATCGGATCAGTCGGTCTGTCATTTTGCCGGACCCTCCACTAAGTTGTCAAAAAATTCGATACAACTCCATCCAATTGTTAATCATGATATATAGTACATTCGACTCACTCTTTATTTTCACCTTTAAATTCTATGTAGAAACATTCATTTTAATATCATTCTCAATAGTCCTTTGTTCCTACTCACACAACATGGTTTTTCCGTGGCTATTGTACGCTCCACCATACGTGATTCCGTAGTGGTAACGCAGTTTCTCCACAATCTCGGCTTCTTGGTAATAATCCAGATCCTGCTTTCGTGCTGCCTCAATCAACAAGGCATCTGCATGCCTGCGAAGCAAATTGCTTCCCTCTTGTGCACGACCTCTTTCATAGGCCCGCAGGGCCTGTTTAATCAACGGCACGGTCTCACTTAATTTAATTGTCTTCTCCACCTTCGGGTCCTCCGGCTGCCTTAACATCCCCAGGTGGCTTGTATATTGTATATACAATTGCTCACGGCGCAGCAGTACTCTCTGACTCTGCTTCACTTTGCGTGTGCTCCAGTAGGCAGAGCATATGGCTGCTTTTCCAGACACACGAGGGCCCATGGCAAATTCGAGGAGAATTTGTTTACTCTCCCCTTTGTATACATCGCCGAGCCGCAGAATATAGCCGATGTCGGTCTCTTTTGATCGGCAACCATAAATCCCTTTGAGTTCAATTCCAAATTCCGGTTTGAGCAAAAGTTCCATGTCTCTTGACACAATTTTAGGTGCTACTTTCCTAAGTCTTTTGGCAGGGGCCCCGTATCGCCATTCCACCATCATATATACGGGGTCGGCCCCCCCTGTCGGTATGGCCTCTCTGTTCCACGAATAACATACTTCAAAGACTGAGTTCACTGGTAGTCTCTCCCCCGATTTATGTGTATTATCTTATAAGTTATCAGGGTGAATGGACACTATATTGTCACGGAACATATGTTCGCATAATATTTTTACATTAAAATGTTTTCACCTCCCTAAATCCGCTTAAATTCGACATGAAAAGACAAAAAAGCCTGGCGTTATGCCAAGCTTCTCCGCTCCATATTTATGACAAGTCCCAACTTATACGGTAGGCTGATTCATTCCCATTTCTGTCATGGATGCTGCCCATTCCGGTTCTCTCACAGGCGCGTAAGTCACGCTATCAATGATTAATTTTCGCCCGATTGGCTCTCCGTTTACGGTAATCATAATCGTTTTGGTTGGTGTCGTTTGCTCTGTTGTGTACATATATTTCTTCTCCTTTATTCACGATCTTATGCTAAAAATCGGATATATTATTATTTTTTATTATTTTCGTCATTGTGAATGGAAGCACCCGGAACCGGGGTAATGATATTATGTTTAAACTGTCCGCGCGCTGCCTTGAACGTATATTACCCTGTCGCGCGCTGAATTAAACAAAGAATCCCTCCTGAAAATTTGCAATGTACTGAACCCAACACGTCCCTTTTGGCGTATAATGTAAGAGCCGTATTTCAACAAATGACGACGAATTCGGCAGACGAAAAACCTCACCGAAAGAAGGTGCCAATGATGCCACAACCCATGAAGGGTCATTTCATTCGGGTGTTATTCACCACATGCATTTTATTTACCGTTACACTGTCATCTACAGTAAGTGCAGCTAGTGCCAATATATTTTCTGACATATACAGTGGCTGGGAACGCGTTTCCGAGCTTCCCGGTGAAGTAAACGCCCTGCAGGAAAGCTACCAGCAGACGCTGAACCAACTGAATGAAACCTCTGCTCAATTGGGACAAGCCCAGGCCAATGTTGAAGCATTCAAGGCCCAGAATGAGCAGTTAATAGAACAGAACCAGAAGCTGACCGATATGGTCACGAAACTGCAGGAAGATCAAGATGCCAAAAATGCCACGACCAAACGAATTCAAACGATGATTATCACCGTCATTGTCCTCATATTGGGCTATTTTGTTCTGATTCGCGTAATGCGCTGGGGAATGCGTCGTCGTTCGGGCCGAGCCTAAAAGAACAGGAGCTAGCACATGCACATACACCTGAACACTGCCGAGGCTGGCGGAGCTGGACAAGTGGTAACCTTCTCGCTGGTCCAGAATGACCGGCTTCATATTTTGCATCCACAGCAAATCGTCGCCTTTCGCGGATCGAGCGGCAGCCGCAATGACAAGTTCATGAACATCTCAGGCATGGTTCGCAAAAAAAAGCTGATCAAATCCGAAATCACTGGACCCTGCCAATTTGTGGCTGCACTCCCTCCCGGATTTACCATGAAGGAAGTTGAGCTCACCGAGGAGGGTGATCTGCTGTACGACTTTCGGCATCTCTTCTTTTACTCAGACGGAGTGAGCATGCATACCAAGATCCAGAAGATCAAAAACATGCTGATCACTCAGGATGCTGTCAAAATGAAATTCTCAGGCACAGGCAAGATTGGACTGTTAACCCAAGGCCAGGTGTGCCAGCAGGAACTACATCCTACTGCCCCGCTTTACGTGGATGCAGGCAGCATCATAGCCTATCCCGAGAATGCCAAGCTGGAACTCACCGTGTATGGAAATAATCTCGCCAGTCAGCATATGAACTACCACTGGAAAATGACGGGACAGGGCTCGGTACTCTTCCAGGCAGGACGGGAGAATAGCAGACTCGAACGGGACCTGAATGATGAAGGACTGTTCAAACGCATCCTTAAGGAAGTCATTCCCTTCGGCAATGTAATCATTAAATGAACCGCCCGGTGATCTCCGCATTTATTACACATGCGGGGTAGTCACCAGGCGGTTTCGTGTTATAATGGTTCAGACAATTGAAGAAGAAAATCCATGCCTCCTGGCATGGGAGAGGTTCGCGAACTCCCTCTATAAGACTTGACCTCCTGCAGGTCGTTACAAGTCTTGCGTACACCGTGCATGACGTACGTAAAAAACTAAGGACACTTTTACCGTGCTGTTTTTTAGCAGCGTAAGGAAAGGTGTGTTTTTTGATGGATGCCAGTTCATGAACTTCTCTGTTCTTCCGACACTCTGTGCCTAGTGCATGGATTGATCTTAAGAAGATGGAGAGGTTTTTTTATGTTGAACGAAGAAAAAGCGGTCGTCGTATTTAGCGGCGGTCAGGATAGTACCACATGTTTGTTCTGGGCCAAACAGCAATTTGCTGAAGTTGAGGTGGTGACCTTCGATTATGGACAGCGTCATAAGCTGGAGATCGAATGCGCTGCTGCAATTGCACGCGATCTGAATGTACAGCAAACCGTGCTGGACATGAGTCTGCTTAACCAGCTCGCGCCTAATGCACTGACCCGTACAGATGTGGAAATTACACATGAAGAAGGAGAGCTGCCCAGCACATTTGTAGATGGCCGCAACCTGCTTTTCCTCAGTTTTGCCGCCATTCTGGCGAAGCAAAAAGGAGCGCGTCATCTGGTCACTGGCGTATGCGAGACAGATTTTAGCGGATATCCGGATTGCCGGGATTCGTTTGTTAAATCCATGAATGTGACGCTTAACCTGTCGATGGACTACCCGTTTGTCATTCATACTCCGCTGATGTGGCTGGATAAGGCCCAAACGTGGAAGATGGCAGACGACCTTGGTGCCTTCGATTATGTCCGCGAGCGGACACTGACCTGCTATAACGGGGTTATTGGTGATGGATGCGGTGAATGCCCTGCATGCAAACTGCGCAAAGCAGGATTGGATCGCTACGTGGAGCAGCGCTCTGCTGGGGCATCTGAAGGAGCAGATGTACGATGAGAGAGCCAGGAACATTCCGCATAGTTGAGCATTTGCAGCGGATTGGGGAGGATATTCTTCCTTCACAGCTGCGTTATCACCGTAAACGTGTGCTGGTCAGCAAAGAGTTCACCTTCGATGCTGCGCACCACCTGCATTGTTATGATGGCAAGTGCAAGAACTTGCACGGCCATACGTATAAAGTCGTTTTTGGCATCAGCGGTTATCCGGGCGAGACCGGACTGACAGTTGATTTTGGACATATCAAGGATATATGGAAAACACAAATTGAAGGATATCTGGATCATCAGTATCTGAATGAGACACTTCCCCTCATGAATACCACGGCTGAAAATATGGTCGTCTGGCTGTTCGAACAAATGGAACACGCGCTTCAGACTGAACCCTATGCAGGGCTTACTGAAGGTGGCCGAACCGAATTTGTGCGCCTCTATGAGACACCAACCAGCTACGCCGAGGCTAGACGGGAGTGGATGATCGATGAGTAGTGTACAGGAAAACGTGAGCGCTGCTTCCTCCGTACAAAGCAAAGAAGCTCGCATCCCGGTCATGGAGATTTTCGGTCCGACCGTTCAAGGCGAAGGCATGGTCATCGGACAGAAAACCATGTTTGTTCGCACCGCTGGCTGCGATTATCGCTGCTCCTGGTGCGATTCTGCATTTACCTGGGACGGCAGTGGCAAGGACCAGATCCGAATGATCACACCGGAGGACGTTTGGGCTGAATTGCGCCGTGTTGGCGGTTCGCGATTCTCCCATGTCACCATCTCTGGCGGGAATCCCGCCCTGCTCGCTTCACTGGGCGGGTTGGTTTCTTTACTTCGGGAGAATGGCATCCGCACCGCGGTGGAGACGCAGGGCTCCCGCTGGCAGCCTTGGCTGGCTGACATTGACGAAGTCACCGTCTCTCCCAAACCGCCTAGCTCAGGCATGGACACCAATTGGGACGTGCTGGATGATCTCATTAACCGGTTGTCCGCAGGCCATGCAGGACGCAGCCACAGCCTGAAAATTGTCATCTTCGATGAAGCAGACTTGGATTATGCCCGCCGCGTGCATGAACGGTATCCGGCTACCGATTTGTATTTGCAGACCGGAAACCCGGACGTCACTTCTGCCGAGATACCAGATCTGGCTTCGTCGCTGCTCGCCCGTTATGAGTGGCTGATTGATCAGGTCAGTGCATCAGATGATCTGAATGATGTCCGCGTGCTTCCACAGCTGCACACCTTGGTGTGGGGAAACAAACGCGGCGTTTGATCGGCTCCATGGCAGCTTGGGTGGAATGGGCGGCATGATGTAATTTTTCGGAAACAACCCGGGGCTTCCTATTTTAACTTTGGAATCCCTATCATATATACCGGAGAGCTTCGCGCTTGAACGGAACAAGGAGAGTTAACACATTGACAAGACAACCTGATGAAATGAAAGATGTAACACTGCTGGGTAACCAGGGCGTGAAATATACGTTTGAGTATGATCCCGGCATTTTGGAAAGCTTTGATAACAAGCATCCTTACCGCGATTATTTTGTAAAATTCAACTGCCCGGAATTCACGAGCCTGTGCCCAATCACGGGTCAGCCTGATTTCGCCACCATTTATATCAGCTATATTCCCGATGTGAAAATGGTAGAGAGCAAATCGCTTAAACTGTACCTGTTCAGCTTCCGCAACCATGGGGATTTCCACGAGGATTGCGTGAACATTATCATGAACGACCTGATCAAGCTGATGGATCCTCGTTATATTGAGGTTTGGGGCAAATTTACGCCGCGCGGCGGCATTTCCATCGATCCGTATACGAACTACGGCAAGCCAGGAACCAAGTATGAACAGATGGCTGAACACCGCATGATGAATCATGACATGTATCCGGAAACGATTGATAACCGGTAATTTTCCGGCACTTCTGTTTTCCTGTGCAGCATAAGAAAAATAATAGAACACTTAAAAGCCGAACGCTTCATTCAGAAGAAGTTCGGCTTTTATTTATGTAATCGCTGAATCGCTCAAAGGTTCGATCGAACTTATCAATAGCGGTTAATATATTCTATGGAATGTCATTATTTCACTTGTTCCCCTTGTCGCTTCCAACAATCTATCCTATTATGTAACAATATGCTTAGGCACACTACATTATCAGGCGCTGATCCCTCGTGACCGCGACCAAAGGAGAAAAGTACATGTCCATGCAAACTTCATTATCCAAGGACGCTGCCATGCGTTCGAAAAACCAACCCGGATTGGATGCCCAGAGCACCGTTTACCGGATCTTGATTGCCATCAGTCTGGTTCATTTGTTTAACGACTCAATCCAGTCTGTCATTCCGGCTATTTTTCCAATCCTGAAAGACTCCATGCATCTTACATACACACAGATCGGATGGATATCCTTCGCCATCAACTTTACCGCATCCATTATGCAGCCTGTTGTAGGCTGGTTTGCAGATAAGAAGCCGACGCCTTCGATATTGCCGATTGGCATGGGATTCACGTTCACCGGCATGCTTCTGCTGGCGTTTGCCGACAGTTATATGGCTGTCCTGATTTCCGTTATCTTTGTCGGGCTTGGTTCAGCAGCTTTTCACCCGGAAGGTTCCCGGGTATCTCATATGGCCGCAGGGCCTCGTCGGGGTCTCGCTCAATCCATCTTCCAGGTGGGTGGCAATGCAGGACAGTCTCTTGCTCCGCTCTTGACGAGATGGATCTTCATCCCGTTTGGTTTGTTCGGTGCCATTGGATTCACCGGCATTGCAGCCATGGGGATTGCCGTACAGATCTATATTGCACGCTGGTACGGCCGCATGCTGCAATCGGGAGGTTATCTTCGCAAACAGGCGGCTGCACGTCGTGCTCCAAATCCCGCACTGCGCAAAAAGATAGCTGCTGCCATCACGATTTTGATTATGCTCGTCTTTGTTCGTTCATGGTATGTCGCTTCCATCGGCAGCTTCTATGCGTTTAATCTGAAGGAATTGTTCAGCCTCTCCACAGAGGATGCACAGATCTACATCTTCCTGTTCCTGGCCGCTGGCGCACTTGGCACGTTCTTCGGAGGTCCACTCGCAGATCGCTTCGGCAAACGCAACATGATCTTTCTGTCGATGGCCGGAGCGGCTCCACTGGCGCTGCTGCTGCCCTATGCCAATCTGTTCTGGACCGGGGTGCTGCTGACCATTATCGGATTTATTATGCTATCCAGCTTCTCTGTGACCGTGGTTTATGCTCAAATGCTCATTCCGGGCAAAATCGGAACCGTCTCCGGTCTGATCACCGGGCTCGCATTCGGTATGGGAGGACTCGGTGCGCTTGTCCTGGGAAATTGGATCGACGTGTTCGGTGTATCTCCAGTCATGCAGATGTGCAGCTTCCTGCCGCTGATCGGCATATTCACCTTCCTGCTGCCTTCGGATAAGGTACTGAAACGCTGGGCCGATGAAAATGGCAGTGAGGAATAAAAAGGATACTGATACAGTTACTACACCTCTATAAGCTTCATAAACGCCAAAAAAGGGTTCCCGCTCCAATCTGGTATACAGATTGGCGGGAGCCCTTTTAATATTAAATCGTTTATTACTTCAAGCGGTGAAGAATCAGCCTTTTTTTGTATAACATTTTACCTGCTTCGGCAACATCGCTAATCGTATTTTTGTTGCTTACCGAACCAAACACCATGCCGGCAATCGGGATAAGCTGGAACAGCTTTTTCCAGCCGAAGGATTCACTATAGGAATTGAAAACCTCACGCCAGCCCTGCATTTGTGAAACGACCTGTACTTGCTTGTCCGGATTGTCGTACTCGGCCAGTTCATCGATAATTGCCTTCTTGCCTACGATGTCGGCGGAGGAGAATTGCAGGCACTTCACTATAAATATCCGTTCCTGGGGATCGTCGGGATCATATCCGTAACATAAGGCCATCTCTTGCAGTACCTTCAGGGAAAGCCCCATTACCATCGGGATATCCGCTGCGATCGTTACGATACCGCCAATTCCTGTTGCTGCACCCTGTGCTGCGGCAAATTTGGTTCTGCTCTCCGTAATGTTGTCAGCTACGCGGTCCAACACTTCAAGCGGTAGATTCTCTACACTATGAATTTTTGCAGTCCCTTCTGCTTCCGTATCCTCTTCCAGGCGATAGGTATGGTCCGTCATGGAGTAACCCGATTTCTCCGCTTCCTCTTGAAGCAGCTTGGCTACTTTCTTTTTCTGAACGAGAAATTTGCCGCCGTTCTGCACATACTGCCCAACTTCGTTCAGGGCATCACCAATTTTCTGTTTGATTGCTTTTGGCATGACTTTATCCAGCATGGCAAATGGCAAACGCCCAATTTTATCCCAAATGAATAAATCCTTCTGTTCCTTTTCCCACTTTAAAATCTGCTCAAGCTCCTGATCCAATGTTTCACGTGAATCCATATATGATCCTCCTGTTATGTTCGATTAATTCTTCAGCTATGGATTGTATACGTTGAAAAAGGATTCTGGTTACTAATCGGTGTGATTTTGCCTGTATACCTTAGGGGAGACTCCATAGGCCTTTCGGAACTGACGGGTGAAGTAGTTGCTATCGTTAAACCCGCATTCATAGGAGATCTGGGTTATGGTCAGGCCGCTGTGTTTCAACAAGCTGCATGCTCTCTCCAAGCGGAGCGTCAGCATATAAGCAATTGGCGTCATCTGATAATAAGAGCGAAAGATCCGATTCAGGTGCCTTACCGAGATATTGGATTTACCTGCAATCTCCTCCAGTGTCAGCGGCTCCAAGTAATGATCTTCCATATAGGATATGGCATTCGCCAAGTGCATCAGATGGTTGCCCTCCATTCCTTTTTCCTGCGTATCATAGTGCCTGGACAGATAGACGACCAGCTCCGTAAACCGCGAGAGCAGCATCGTCTGATACCCCTGCAGCTGGCCATGATACTCCTCAATCATGACCGCAATCAGCGATTCCACATACTCCAGACTGGGAATGGGAAGCGCCAGCTTGCTGGGATAGGAGTGAATATTGCGATAGTATGGTTCCAAGACAAACAGTGCCTGAAACCCGTTCGATTTCTTCAGATCCGGTCCAATGGATGCAAGCATCTCCGGTCTGAACATAATATTGCAGATTTTAAAATCATGAGGGTCCCTGTAAGCATGAGGTGTGGAGCCGTTAATGACAAAGGCATTGCCCTTTTTGATAAAATACTCCTCCGTATGTACAACATGCGTGGCATTACCGTTCAGCACAATCACGAGCTCCGAAAAATCGACGTGCTGATGCAGCTCGGTATCCTCCTCATGCCCACCGTACTGAATATAAAATGGAAACTGCAAGTCAGATGTAAACCAGTTCAGATACGTGCTGCTCAATCGTTTCTCCTCCACGATTCCGGTTGGATTGATGTCTATATCATGCTACTCCAGGACCGAAAAATCAAGGTTTCCACCGTACTCCCCCGATATAATTCATCATGTAGAGACGCCAGTGGATGACGGATTGAGGAGGTGTATACGAACAGAAACACATGATCATGATTCTGCTCTACGGGCAGTCTGATCTTTTTTAAGATCACATTTGTAAACGCATTCACAAATACAGATATCTCAGGGGGTTAGCATGGTTAAATCGATAAGAAACATTCCCAAATGGTCAGTCGCGCTCACACTCTCATTAAGCTTGCTTGCAGGATGCAGCAGTGAAGATGCAACAAACGGCAGCTCCAGCGGTGATGAAACTGCTCCGGTAAACTTCACTTTCTTCGGTGCAGATGCCAATCCGAATTGGAGCAACATGCAGGATGATGTCGGAAAGGAAATTACCAAACAAACAGGTGTAACCCTGAACGCAGAGTTCGCCATGTCGGATCCTTCCCAGCGTTTGGCACTAATCGCAGCAAGCGGGGATTACCCGGATCTGATCAGTCCCAAAGGGGATCTCGACAAATTGATCGATGCCGGGGCCATGCTTGATCTAACCGATCTGATTGAAGAGCATGCTCCCAACCTCAAAAAACTGTTTGGGGATGAAATCAAGCGGCTTCGCTACAGCAATGATGATCCCTCCATCTACGTCATTCCAACATACTCTGCGATTGATGGGGTCAACTTCGTCGCAGGCGGCGGCTTCCAGCTGCAGCATCGAGCCGTGAAGGAAGCTGGATATCCAGAGATCAAAACGTTACAGGATTACGAGAATGTCATCCGCAATTATCTGGAGAAACATCCTACCGATGAAAATGGCAACCCAAACATCGGTATGACGCTGAATGCGGACGACTGGCACATTCAGATTACCGTCACGAACCAGGCTGCCGAAACGACCGGCAAATCAGGTGACGGTGAATACTACATCGATCCAGAAACCTATGAGGCTTCTTATCATTTCCGGACCGAAGGTGAAAAGGAATATTTCCAGTGGCTGAACCACATGTACAATACCGGTTTGCTGGATAAGGAGTCCTTTGTGCAAAAGAATGACCAGTATCTGTCCAAAGTCGCTTCTGGCCGGGTCATCGGCCTGACCGATGTGGACTGGGGCTATGCTGATGGTGAAAAGGCATTGAAAGCTGCCGGTAAAAATGACCAGACTTACGGACACTATTCCGTCATGTTGTCGGATCAATACAAGGATAACCGTTATCAATCAACGGGCTTTATGGCTGGCTGGGGTGTAGGCATCACCATAGACTGCGAAGATCCGGTCCGGGCGATCAAGTTCCTGGACTACCTTGCTTCAGAAGAAGCACAGGTTCTGAACAATTGGGGAATTGAAGGCAAGCATTATGAAGTCAAGGATGGTACCCGTGTTGTCCCTGCTGAAGTACAGGAACGTATCGTGAATGATAACATTGCATTCAGCAGGGAATCGGGTATCGGATTTTACACGAACCTCGGAGCTCATTATGGAGACGGCGTCAAAGACTCTACAGGCAATTATTACACCAAGAACTTCCCGGAACAGATTGTGGAAAATTATACGGATGCTGATAAGGAAACACTCAAGGCCTATGGTGCCACAACATGGATGGATTTGTTCCCGAATGAAAAGGACTTTCCGGCCAAACCTTGGGGTGCCGTATGGAACATCTCCGTGCCGAGCGAGGACGAGATCAACATTATCTCAAGTAAGGTCAAGGACATCACATGGAAGCAGATTCCGCAGGCCATTATGGCCAAACCGGAGGAATTCGAGGCGATCTGGAATGACTATCAGCAGATGCTGATTGATGCCGGCGTTGAGAAAATGGAACAAGGATTTACCAAGTACGTACAGGACCGCGTTAAACTTTGGAATGAATAGGAGTAATACATGATGAAATACAGCAATCCCGTGATACCCGGCTTTTATCCCGATCCGAGTATCTGCCGGGTAGATGAAGATTATTACCTGGTGACCAGCACCTTCGAATATGCTCCAGGAGTGCCCATATTCCACAGCCGAGATCTGGTCCACTGGCGGCAGATAGGCCATGTGCTAACCTCTGACCAACAGATTGTACTGGAAAATGCATGGGTTTCCGGGGGAATTTATGCGCCAACCCTTCGGCATCATGACGGCTGGTTCTATATGATCACGACCAATGTAAGTGCAGGTGGCAACCTGTATGTACGCAGCCGTCAGTCTGAAGGCCCTTGGTCGGAACCCATTTATGTCGATCAGAAAGGCATTGATCCCTCCCTTTTGTTCGATGAACATGGCAGGGTATACTTCCAATCTGCCTGTAACGGTGCAGAAGGTGAAGGCATCTATCAGTGCGAGATCGATATCGAAACAGGAGAACGTTTAAACGAAAGCCGGTTAATCTGGAAAGGAACAGGAGGAGCCGCACCTGAGGCACCCCATCTGTACAAAGTAAACGACATGTATTATCTGATGATTGCTGAAGGTGGCACGGAATATGGTCATATGGTGACCATTGCCCGCAGCAACGATCCCTATGGTCCATATGAAGCATGTCCCTCCAATCCCATCCTGTCCAATCGAAGCATGAAGACCACCATCCATGCTACAGGGCATGCAGACCTTATCCAGATTCAGGATGGAAGCTGGTGGGCGGTCTGCCTCGGCATTCGTCCTGCTGCCTATCCGCTGCGGCATCATCTGGGACGTGAAACGTTCCTTGCCCCAGTTACATGGACTGAAGATGGATGGCCTGTCATCGGTGATAACGGACATATCGAGCCTGTCATGACTGGACCGCAGCTGCCGGAAACGCCGTGGCCATCGCCAGCAGTTCGAGACCATTTTGACCTGCCCACACTGGGGCTGGGCTGGATGTTCCTGCGAAATCCGGCTCCCGGCAGCTGGTCACTAACTTCGAATCCGGGCCACTTGACCTTATGCGGTAACTCCCTCTCCCTTCATGAGCAGGGGAATCCCGCATTTGTCGGGCGGCGGTTGAGTCATTTCCAATGCAGCATCGCTGCCGGGCTGGACTATGAGCCCCTGCAGCAAGAAGAAGAGGCCGGATTAACGGTCTTCATGAATGGAAAATATCATTATGATCTGGCGATTAAGCAGGTTCATGGACAGAAAAAAGTTATTTTCCGCCGAACCGTAGGTTCATTACAAACTGAACAGGTTCACGACTGTGGAACCGGCCCCGTCAGATTAAAAATTAAGACAGATCGTAATCAATTCACGTTTTTCCTGCAGTACGACTTGGGGGACGACATCCTGATTGGATCTGGTGAAACCCATCTGCTCTCTACCGAAGTGGCAGGCGGCTTCACCGGCATCATCATCGCGATGTACGCCCATGCTCCATCCGGAGCAGGTACGCCAGCTCATTTCGATTGGTTCGACTATGAACCGCAAGAGGAAACACAGGACTAATCATTGTATAGAAGCCATCCAAAACAAACCAAAAAACCCACCGTCCATGTTGATCTGGCCGCGGTGGGTTTTAAGTATCTTCTAGCGATGAAGTTATTCCTTACATTATCAATCTAACTAGGTCAATCCCGCAAATAATCTCTCTTACTTGCCGGAAGGCTGTGCTTCAGCGGTATACCCCGCTGGAATATCCGTCTCTGCCGTAACTTCCGTGATAACCATCGGATACATCATGTCCGGATCCGGCTGAACGATGGAATACAGCACGATTGCACGTCCATCCTTCTCCAGTTTGACGTCATCAATCTTCAAGCCGTATCCAGGATGAGGCATTTCAGCCGTGAGCTTCACCTTCGTTGTTTTGTCATCAACCTTGGTTGTAGTTACTTCAGGTACGATGGCTTGCTGGCCTTCCCCTGGAGTCTCTGGAGCTGGCTCAGCCGAGCCACCATTGCCGTGCTTATCTACAAATTCAAGTGCATTGAAGATCATGCTTGCAGCCTCCATACGGGTAAGCGACTGATCTGGACGGAAATTGCCGTCCTTATCCAGTTCAATGATGTTCATGTTCAGCAGGTTCTGGACTGCAGATATGGCGTCCTTACCGATTTTATTTTCATCCTTAACAAAATTATACTTCATAATAACCGGATAATTCCCGGTTGTGTTAATGCCTTCATGAAGCAAAATAACAAATTGCTCACGTGTCATCTTGCCTTGCGGATTCAACTCTACCGGGATGGACAGGCCATTCTGGGTTGCAGCCTGTACAGCATCTGCATACCAGGTATCCGGACTGATTTTATTTTGCGCGGAAGCGGCAGCATATTCATTTTTCAATCCAAATGCCTTCACGATCAATTGAACACCCTGCGGCTCGGACAACGCCTGATCCGGACGGAACAGATCCGCCGTTACTCCACTGACAACCCCTTTGGATTTCAGGGAATCCACGATGTTTTTTTGTCCCTCATCTGTTACGTCCGAAAAAGCGAATACAGAAGCACCTCCTGCCGTCAGAGAAACGCAAAGCGCAAGTGTTGCAGCCAATCCTTTTTTATGTTTCATTTCCTGGCACCTCCTAAGATTAGTAAACCCTATTTTTGACTTCTTCAATCCTACAGACGGGACACCCTCAGAAAATGTTTCAGAGAATTCGACATTAGGGTAATCTTGTGCAAAAAACTACATATACATGTCTGCATGGCCTGCAAATTTTCACTTTCATGCCCTTCTTCCCGGCTTCGTTGACAATGATACGAATTAGCGCAAAAATAAGAAAAGAAGAAATCATTCGTTAACGGATAAATAGCAAACTGGATCGCATAAAGTAAGAGGGCACGACGCGCTAATTATAGGTGTCGGCCCTTTTCTTGCCTCCGTACCTTACCTAACTTTCACCCGAATAAAGGAGAACCCGAGATATGTCCAAGACAGGTTTGCTTCGAAGCTATGTCGTCTCCAACTGGCCCGTGTATCTGACTGCCGTTGTGCTGATCATTGCCTCCAATGTCGGTCAGGCCTCTTTGCCCCGTATTCTGGGCAGTTTCACGGACCAGCTCATGCAGAATACGCTTCAAATGAATACAGTCATCCGTTACAGCCTATGGCTTCTGGCCATCGCCATCGCCTACAACCTTCTCTTCGGAACAGGACAGTTCATGATTATGCGACTTGGACGCCGCTTCGAATTCATGACACGCGAACGCATTTTTGGCAAGTTTTCCGAATTGAGCGAGCACTACTTTTCCAAGCAGGGAAATGGGAAACTGCTCAGCTATGTCATGAATGACGTTACCTCCGTACGCGAAGCCATTTCCAACGGGGTGACGATGATGACAAATGCCACATTTCTGTTGATCTCCTGTATCGTCATGATGCTGCTTAGCGGCATTCCAATGAGCCTGATTCTGATCAGTATCATTCCCTTGCTGGCCATACCCTTTCTGGTTGTGTTCTTTGGCCCCCGCATCCGCAAGCGTTCTCGTGATGTGCAGGATGCTCTTGCGAGCATGACTGAATCTGCCGAAGAGCAGCTAGGCGGAATTCGCGTGACGAAGACGTTTGCCATTGAAGACGGTGCCCGTGCACGATTCGGCGCAACTGTAGATGCCATTAAGGAAAAACAATTGCGACTTGTGCGCCTCTCTTCCCTGTTTCAAGCGCTGCTGCCACTGCTTGGTGCCATCTCGCTCGTTGTTTCCCTGCTTGTCGGCGGTATTCTGACGATGCAAAATTCCATTACACTCGGAAGCTTTGTCGCGCTGACGCTATATTTGCGAATCATTATGGGACCGCTTCAGCAGATTGGCAATGTCATTAATACCATGCAGCGATCGGGAGCGTCCCTCGAACGGGTTAATGATCTGCTGACAGAAAAACCGGATGTCCGGGAAGTCCCCGGGGCCAAAACACTGAATGCCGTGAATGACATTACCATTGAAGACTTGTCCTTTTCCTACCCCGGGAGCTCAGCTTCCGCACTTAAGCACATCAGTCTGAAGATTGGGGCAGGACAGACTGTGGGCATCGTGGGCAAGACCGGCTCTGGCAAAAGCACCCTGGTCAAACTGCTGCTTCGTACATATGAACCGCCTGAGGGCACGATTCGTATGAATAGCACAGACATTCGGCAGCTGTCGCTGGAAAGTCTTCGTTCCCGCATTGCCTATGTCCCGCAGGATGGTTTTCTATTCAGTACCACCATTCGTGACAACATCGCATTCAGTGACCGGGAAGTACCGCTGGACACCGTGGAACGCAGTGCAAGGCAGGCGATGATCTACGACAACATTATTCGCTTCCCGGATCAGTTCGACACACTGCTCGGTGAACGCGGACTGACATTGTCCGGCGGTCAGCGTCAGCGAACCAGCCTGGCTCGGGGATTGATCAAAAAGGCTCAGGTCCTTATTCTTGATGACAGTATGAGTGCGGTTGATGCTGTCACGGAAAGCGGCATTCTACGAAGCCTGAGGGAGATTGGCAAAGGCAAAACTACCCTGATTATCTCCCATCGCATCAGCGCCGTCCGTCATGCGGATGAAATTATTGTACTGGATGAGGGACACATCGCTGAACAAGGCACGCACTCGCAATTGATGGCCGCTGATGGCCTGTACGCTGCGACCTATCGTTTGCAGGAGGAGGGATTGCATCATGAAGGATCATAAGACTGGCGCCCATACCGAAGCGAACCCCGTACCTCAGGCCTCATCCGGGAACCATACGGGTTCGGGCACGGAGAGTGAACTCAGCAAGCGTTCATCATTTAAAGCGATGATGAGCTACGCCAAACCTCATCGATTTGCGTTTTTGGGCATCTTTTTATGCTCCTTGCTCGGGATCTCCGCCGACCTGCTTCAACCCTATTTGGTCAAAATCGCCATTGATGATCATCTGGCGATCGGTCAGACCAGCGTGGGATTTCTTGTAAAACTGGCTGCCGTCTATCTGGCACTGGCTGTAATCAGCTTTATTTTTACCTATATACAAAACAACTTGCTGCAGCATGTCGGTCAGAACATCGTCTCCCGTATTCGCAAAGATCTCTTCCGGCACATCTCCAAAATGTCCATGTCCTTCTTCGACCGCTTCCATATCGGAAGTCTGGTCACGAATGTGTCCAGCGATACGGAGACCATCAGCAGTTTCTTCACCCAGGTACTGCTCAGTCTGATTCGGGATGGCATGATGCTGGTGCTTATTATCTTCTTCATGTTCCAGCTTGATCCGGTGCTCGCTGGTTACTCGCTGATTGTACTGCCCGTTATCGCCATTGTAGCGATCCTGTTTCGCAGCAAGCTGCGCCAGGCCTATCAAAATGCCCGTACTCGTCTCTCTCGCCTGATTGCTTTTACAGCGGAGAACCTGTCCGGTATGTTTCTGATTCAGGCTTTTCACCAGGAGGAGGAACAGAAGAAACGCTTCACAGAGCAAAACAAACTACATTTGAAGGCCAACATTACCCAGGCCCGTTCCAATGTCATCTTCAACCGGACGTTTGACATTTTGGGTAACGCCGCTCTGGTGATGATGGTATGGCTTGGCGGACGCGCCGTGCTGGGTGAATCGCTGCAGGTCGGTGTGCTTTATGCGTTTATCAGCTACATCCGCCAGTTCTTCCAGCCGATCAACCAGATTACGATGCAATGGAATACGTTCCAGTCCACTACCGTATCCATGGATCGGATCTGGAACATTCTGAATACCAAACCCGAGGTCGCAGATCCAAAAACAGAGACCGCTTCTTCACTGGACCCCCGGGACGTGATGGGACAAATTGATTTTAACGATGTGTCATTCGGCTACCGAGCTGACCGTCCACTCATTCAGCATCTGAATCTGCACCTCTATCCAGGGGAAATGGTGGGCATTGTGGGTACAACGGGAGCTGGCAAAAGCACACTGATCTCCCTGCTCAATCGGTTCTACGATGTCAATCAGGGCAGCATTGAAATCGACGGCGTGGATATCAGGCAGCTGCCTCAGGCCAAGCTGCATCGTATTGTGGGGCTTATTCAGCAGGAGCCTTTTCTGTTCTCAGGCTCCATTATTGACAATGTCCGCATGTTTCGGGAGGATATTACGAGAGAACAGGCAATCGAAGCCTGCCGTTTTGTCGGGGCACATGCCATGATCTCACGACTGCCGCAGGGATACGATACCCGCCTCTCGGAACGCGGTAGCGGTCTGTCTGCCGGGGAACGTCAGTTAATCTCTTTCGCCCGCATAGTCGTATTCCAGCCCCGTATACTTATTCTCGATGAGGCAACCGCCAATCTGGATTCCCATACCGAGCAGCTGGTGCAGCAGGCACTGGAAACGGTATCTCAGGGTCGAACCACGATTGTCATTGCACATCGCCTGTCTACCGTCATGCATGCAGACCGGATTCTGGTCATGGAACATGGCGAAATTGTCGAGGAAGGTTCGCATCAGCATCTGATCGAAGCCGAAGGCATCTACGCCGACCTGTACGCCCATGCACGGGAGACCGGTGGTGACACGGCAATTCCGGGGTAATGAATGCCAATCTGTGCCGCCTGCACTGCAGTGCGGCATAGTTTGCTTATGGGGCAAATGATAATAAGGAGGAGTTGCTTCTGCAACATGAAACAGCTGAGTTTGGTGATCAGCATTTAGGCTATCGCCGGAGTACTGTGCTCTGGAAAAGCGCATTGTGTCTTATATTTTTACTGTTATGTGTAGCTCTACTATGGATCAATTACGTTGAATACGCTGGAAAATGGCAGACATTACCCTACACGATTGCTGCCATTATTGGCATGTGGATCGTGGGTCCACTGTTTTTCATGTTTTTGTCGGGCTTAACCAGACGATCCACCGTGTTATTATCATGGAATGATGAAGCTCTCGTTACACAGGGAAGGGCCGTTTCTTGGCATAAAATTCGTCATATAGAACTTACATCATCCGGGGCCAGCAGTTGGATGTTGTCCGCCGCCCCCATGCTCGCCCTGCATCTGAAGGACGGTAAACGGCTTTACATCCGCACCGGCCATTTACTTACCGCCAAAGAATTGCTCCGAGCCGAAATTCTGCTTCAGTTGAACCTGCGCGAAAAGCAACAACGAGAGACTTGAAGCTCACTTCTCCCATTCCGTTCTGGGTTATGCGTGTTATTTACCGCAAAAACGGGTTGTATACCATATAGGAGAATATATACCTATCTTGAAGGAGTGCAGATGCAATGAAAATTCAATTGATTCGTCATGCCACCCTATGGCTTGAATATGCCGGTCTGAATATTCTGGTTGATCCGATGTTGATGGATCCTGAAGAGATGCCTGCTTTTCCCAACACACCTAATGATCTACGTAATCCGAGAGTTGCCTTGCCGGAAACAGAGACCGATTACACCAATCCGGATTTGGTGATGGTTACCCATACCCACATCGATCACTGGGATGCAGCCGCAGCGGAGCGCCTCCGCAAGGATGTGCCTTTGCTGTGTCAGCCTGGTGATGAGAACGTATTTATCGAAGCCGGTTTTACGAGCGTTCATGCGGTGGATGAGAAATATGAGTTTCATTCCGTGCGTTTTGCACGAACTTCAGGCCAGCACGGCACAGGAGAAATCGCCGAGCGGATGGGCAAGGTTTCCGGTTTTGTACTTGAGGCTGATGCCGAACCCGTATCGTATATTGCAGGAGACACGATCTGGTGCGAAGAACCGGCCGAGGCCATAGAGCGATACCAACCGGAAGTGATCGTTGTGAACGCGGGAGGTGCCCGTTTTACCCAAGGTGATCCAATCACCATGGACGGACCGGATGTAGCTGCAGTGAAACGACATGCACCGGATGCACATGTTATCGCCGTTCATATGGATGCCATTAACCATTGCATGATGACCCGGTTGGATCTCGCCAGTTATCTGGCTTCCGAACATTTGGACGGGCAGGTTCTCATTCCCCGGGATGGCGAAAGTTTCGTATTTGATTCAAGATCGGAGCAGGTGTAAAACGCGTTAATCTGAATAGTAAAAAAAGGGTGTTCCCGTCATGAGGGAACATCCTTTTCTTCAATTACACTTATTTTTATTGAATTTTCAAACGAATCACGTTCCAGGAAGCCTTCGCCAGACTCGCAGTAACCAGTGTGCCTGACACTTCTGCCCCGCCGCGGTTATGTGGCGCCACCCGATTCGGCTGTGCAGCCGTATTCACGGCTTTGAGGTCATCACTTTCCAGTACGATATGCTCCAGCAGGCTGCATTGTCCGAAGCTGCGCAGATCGACTTCAAGCTGGAGAGAATCCTCCAAATGACGGTTCACGGCAAATACAGTTACTTCACCCTGCTCTTCATTATGTACCGCAATCCCTTCCAGGTACGGCACATCCGTAATTTGCTTCGTATCGTATTTCGCTGATTGAATCAGTGGCACAAGTGCTGTTCCACGTCCAAAGACGGAAGCGTGCATAAACGGATAGAAAATGGTCTGTCTCCAGGCAGCGCCACCTGTGTCCGTCATGATCGGCGCGATAACGTTGACCAATTGTGCGAGGCAGGCCATCTTCACGCGATCCGCATGCTTAAGCATGCTAATCAGCATACAGCCCACAAGCAGCGCATCTTCATGGTTGTATACATCCTCCAGCTGCGGAGGTGCAATCTGCCACGGATCCAGCTTCCTGTCACTTTCATTGGAATGGTACCACACGTTCCACTCATCGAAAGACAGATACATCGTTTTCTTGCTGCGCTTCTTCGCCTTGATGTAATCACAGGTTGCCATGACGGTCTCAATAAACCGATCCATCTCCAGCGAACGCGCCAGGAACGTAGGCGTATCATCATCCGCGTTGCCATAATACTGATGGAGTGACAAGTATTCCACATGATCATAGGTATGATCCAGCACAGTTGCTTCCCATTCCGGGAACGTTGGCATGCCCAGTGACGAACTTCCGCAGGCAACCAGCTCAATGGTTGGATCAGTCCATTTCATGACTTTCGCTGCTTCAAGCGCAACCCGTCCATATTCTTCTGCCGTTTTGTGACCGATCTGCCATGGGCCGTCCATCTCGTTACCCAAGCACCAGGTTTTGACCGCATGCGGCTCCTTGTAACCATGCTTGATTCGCAGATCACTATAATATGAACCTTCCGGATGGTTGCTGTACTCCACGATGTTCCGGGCTGCATCTACGCCCCGTGTCCCCAAATTGACGGCCATCATGACTTCGGAATTTGCAAGTTTGGACCAATCCACGAACTCGTTGAAACCGAATTCATTAGTTTCAATGGTTCTCCAAGCGAGCTCAAGTCTGCGTTTACGTTCTGCCACGGGACCTACGGAGTCTTCCCAATTGTAACCGGATACAAAGTTTCCCCCAGGATAGCGTACAATCGGCACCTGCAGCTCCTTGACCATCTCCAGCACATCCGTACGGAATCCCGCTTCGTTCGCTGAAGAATGCCCCGGCTCATAAATACCGCCATATACGGCGCGTCCGAGATGCTCAATGAATGAACCGTATAAACGTTTATCGACTGCACCAATCGTGAAATCCTTGTCTACCGTCATTTTTGCTTTTACCATCGTGAAGTTCAGCTCCTTAAGATTAATATAAAAATTAATTGATAATCTATGGATCAACGTTCATATTTATATTAAAATCGATTATAGCCCTAATTTCAACCTGAATTTTTAAAAATGTTATTCTTTTTGATGGATTTATGTTTAACTTAATTCTATATTCAATAATGGAGGAACCCCATGATTAGAGCAAATACGGATACCGAATGGCTGCCCTTATACGAAGCACTTGCCAGTGAAGTGCGCTTGCAGATTATACGACTTGTTGCCGAGAACCCGATGAACGTAAAAGATATCGCCGCCTCACTTGGATTAAGCAGTGCCATCGTAACGATGCACGTTCGCAAGCTGCAGGATGTCGGCATCATTCAATCCAAGATGGTCCGCAAGGACGGTGGTACCCACAAAATGAACAGCCTTGCGATCGACTGGATCGGCATCTCCATGCCGCAGGACACCGGTATGTCGAACAAGGTGCATGAGGTTGCTGTACCCGTCGGGCACTATACCCATTTTGACGTTTATCCCACCTGCGGCCTGGCTACAGTCAATCATGTGATTGGGCAATATGATGACCCGCGGTACTTCCTGGATCCCGAGCGGATGCACGCCAATATTCTCTGGTTCGGCCGCGGATTTGTGGAATACAAAATTCCAAACTACCTCTTATCGGGACAGCAGATCAACTCGATTGAATTATCGCTGGAGATCGGTTCAGAGGCGCCTTCGGTCAATCCCAATTGGCCCTCCGATATTACCTTTATGCTCAACGGAATACAGGTCGGTGAATGGACTAGCCCAGGTGATTCGGGGAATGGCCGCGGCGTATTCACGCCAGACTGGTGGAGTGAAAGTGTCAATCAGTACGGCATGCTGAAAGTGCTGCGGATCACGCAGGAAGGTACGTTTATTGATGGGCAGCGCGTCTCCGAAGTAACACTCTCGGATATTCCGGTCGAGCGCAATCAATGGACATTGCGGTTGTCGGTAGAAGAAGATGCCCAGCATGTAGGAGGTCTTACCTTATACGGTGAGGGATTCGGCAACTATAATCAGGATATACTGTTCCGTCTCTACTACCAGGATTAGAGGTTTGAAAAGAAAAACCAAAAAACCTTCCATCAGCCTATTCGGCAATGATGGAAGGTCTTTTTTGCTGTATCCCAATTTTCTGTTCTCACGATACACATTTACTCTACGTGAGCTCGAAACTAGTCTTTACTGATCTTACAGTGCACTTCCGCCATACAGGAAGCGATATTCCCAGTGCTTGCCCGAGATGTCACTGGTCGTTACTCCGCCACCAGCATTGGAATAGGTGTGCAGTATTTTTCCGTCGCCAAGATAGATTCCGACATGCGTAATTCTTGCCGTAGACTTGTTCACCCCAGCATATGAGGAAGCTTTCGTGCCTTTATACGACATAAAGAACATCAAATCCCCACGCTTGAGTTTTTTCCAATCCGTTTGAACGGAACCTTTACCTTTTACATAAGTCCCCTGCTGACGTGAATCCGCAGGTAGCTTGATTCCGAGTGCATCGATAAATGCCTGGCGGACAAAGCTGGAGCAGTCGAACGTAGCCGTACTGTTTCTGCTCGCTCCGAACTCATAAGGCGTGCCCCAATATTTCATGCCAGCAGCAATAACTTTCTCCACAGCTGCGCTGCCTGTTACAGAAGTGCTGCTGGAACCCGATGTCGTTGTGCTGCCGCTAACGGCTTTGGTGTATTTAGATGAAGAGGATATGTATCCTGTCCGGTTGCTTGAATCTTTTACTTTATACCATGCGGATCCAGATTTCTGAAGTACGGTAATGGTTTCCCCTTTGCCCACCATACGAACAACACTCGCAGAAGATGATGGTGAAGTACGCATGTTAACTCCCCAGATCACTTTCAGCTTGGCATTTTCGACCGTTGCTGCGGATACCGGTGCCGTTAGTGCTCCTGTCGTCAGACTTCCCATCAGCATCGTTGCTGTTAGACTCGCGGTAATGATTTTACTTTTCCAGTTCATGATGTCGTGTTCCCCCTGATGTTACAGAATTTTAACCTGGCTTCGTTCTCTCCGGGCTTGCCCCATTGTAAACGGGCTGTCCATCGTGATCATCAGACCAAAGTCCTGTATTCACCTCAGGCATATTGAGCACTAAGGATCAGGAGTTAAACCGGCATCAACATGAATAACTGCGTGAATATTAAGCAATTTCCAAAGGTTAAAATATTGTAACTATTTGATACCACTTCGTTTCCAGCTATTACAGTCCGTTCAATTAACCTAATCAGATGATAGGTCATTAGACCCACCTCCAAAATCACATATTCCATAAGTGGTAAACATTACTACTCGCGAAAAACATTAGAAGCAGCGTCAATTCGCCTATTTAGTACCAATTGCTTTCCAATGATCGCTCTCTTCTGCCTTACTTTTAACAAGACATGTCCCGCCCAGAGTACAAAAAAAAGACTGTTACTTATGACGCTTCTCGCGCCTGAAGTAACAGTCTCTCGAATGTTCTATACTTTGAATTTATTGATCTGTTCTTGCAACTCTTCTGCCATTTTGGAGAGAGAACCAGCTGAGGATGCAATCTCTTCCATGGAAGCCAGCTGTTCTTCGGTTGCCGCAGATACATTGTGTACCCCGCCTGATGCTTCCTCCGCAATATTGGAGATTTGATCCACATATCGAACCACTTCATCCGTACTTGCTGACATTTCTTCCGATCCGGCAGATACTTCCTGAATTTCACCAGCGACCTTGTTGACTGCTTCTGAGATCTGCTCAAAGGCCTGCCCTGCCGCAGTTACCATTTCAATTCCGGCTTCTGTTTCACTGCTGTTTACTTTTACAGCCTGTACCGCATGGTTCGTATCATTCTGAATGAGCTGTACCAGGTCCGTAATTTTCTGTGCCGATTCCGATGATTCTTCGGCCAATTTACGAACCTCTCCGGCAACAACGGCGAAACCACGTCCGTGTTCACCTGCACGAGCGGCCTCGATCGCAGCATTCAATGCGAGAAGGTTGGTTTGACGAGCAATATTGTTGATGACTTCCGTAATGCTTCCAATCTCTGCAGAACGTTCTCCAAGACCTGTTACGAGCTCTGTTAGTGAAGCAATGGACGTACGTACCGATCCCATTTGATCCACAGCCTGCTGGATAATCATATTCCCTTCAGCCGATTGATTCGCTGCATCTACAGCCGATACGGATACACTCTGAGCAAGCTCTGCAATCTGTTCTGAACCAATGGCCATTTCGCTCATCGCCTGGGAAGAACGTTTCACTATATTCACCTGGTCAGATGTGCCCACAGCCAGCTGTTCCACAGTTGCGGAAATTTGCTCCGATGCTTGCGTATTTTGCTCGGCACTCGCCAGCAGTTCTTCCGAAGAAGCAGCAACCTGCTCGGAAGTCACGGAAACGGACTGAATCATTGCACGTAAGTTGCCCGTCATGGTATTGAAGGAAGCAGCCAGTGTGCCCAGCTCATCCTTGTTTTTCAGCGTGATCGTTTCACCCGTTAAATCACCGTTTGCAATACGCATTGCCGAATCGTTCATCTTCTGAATTGGTCTCGAGATGATACTTGCAATGAAGAAAGCGATAAAGAGTGCAATCAGGAAGGCAATAATCGTGACCACCAAAATGATAATAAATGCTCTGTTTGCCTCATCCAGTGAATCCGCTGTAGCCTGGCCCGATAATTCATTACCCATTGTAATCAACTGAGCAAGAGAATCGTTGGCTGTAAACCACAAAGGGTATGCTTCTGTATGCAATCTGCTCGCTTCTTCAAAATTATTAGCCAAGCCAAATTCAATAAATGCTGGCATTTTTGCCAAATAGGCATCATAATTCGTGCTAAACGTATCATAAAGCGCGATTGCGTCAGCACTACCCTCTATAAGTTGAATCAGCTGCTTGCGCTCATCCTCTATCTTGGTTTGAAGCTGCTGTAATGCTTCATTCATCTTTACAACTTCACTTTCATTCGTCTCCACAATGATCGCCAGAGCCAGGCGCTCTACATCAGAGATATCGCCATTCATCGTACCAAGCAAACTGACGCTTGGCATCCACATCTGATCAATTTCTTCAGAAGTATTGGACATTTCCTGAATCTGCGTCAATGCATAAGTGGTCACAAAGGCTAGCAGTGCCACTACTACCAGAAATCCAGCCAATAATTTCATCCGAATGGTCAATCTCATTTTCCCTAACGCGTTTCCCCGCGTACTTTTCATGTTCCCCACTCCCAACTTGGCCATTAACCAATACGTATGAATAGTATATCGACATCTATCGACATGAATTGTAGATATTCGAAATTTAATTTTCATCAATTTCATGTAACTTCCTAAAAACAAAAAAGCCTCAAGTCTTTGGCACAGCCAAAACTCAAGACTTCAATGTATATATCCCCCAATCCTTGTCCCCACATCATAAACGCTATTCTAACGGAAAACTCTCCGATGGATATGGATAAAGAAATCCGGAATGGACTTGGTATAGTTACGCGTCGTGATCAGAATGACACTGATCAGACTGCCCAGAATGAATCCGCCAAGAATATCTCCCGGATAATGCACACCTACATATACACGCGATACCCCGGTCAGCACGGCAAGCAGCAGCATCCACCATCCGAAACGACGTCCGATGAAAAACGAAGCGGCAGCAAGGGCAAAGACAAATGAAGCATGCTTGCTTGGAAAAGATGGATCCGGTACATGCGGCACCAGCTGATGTACATTCCCTTCCACAAATGGTCTTGGATGACCAACGGCTGGAGAAATGCCCCATTTGGCAAGAACAAGAGCCACAATAGATGCTACACATGCATAAAAGACAATACGCTGCTTGGCCGGATTACCCAGGAACCAGACAATAACCAGAAGGGCAATCATAATCCACACGGCATATTCTGCTGCAGTGATCATAAACCAGTCCAGAAGCGGGACCCGGTCCGCAAACTGGTTGATCCAGTTAAAGACAGATTGATTCATAATTGCGTTCATACCTCCATGACATAAAACGTGATTCGTTTTTACACTATAATATCCACCAACTATTTGTCAAACAATGTACCGACTGACCGAATATTCGAAATCAAAGGGGACATTTCTCTTACTTTTTGTTAAAATAGTTTGGGTTACATATCAGTTCAACAATAGAAAGGTGAAGATTATGCTTAAAAAATGGTTATGGGGGACAACCCTAACCCTGGCACTTGCCGTCACAGGTGTTCTCGTATATTACGGATATTCCATTGTACATTTTGCCAATAGCATCTCAACCGCTTCAGGTAATGACTCCTTATCTACCACTGATGGAGATGGCAATACAGGTACACCAACGACACCAATTCCCAAATGGGAGGGTTCAGAGCGGGTGAATATACTACTGCTTGGCGGCGATTCCCGCGGAGATGATGCAGGACGCTCCGATTCCATCATGGTTGCTTCCATTGACCCTGTTTCCAAGCGAGCGCATCTATTTTCCGTTCTGCGTGATACGTATGTTAATATTCCCGGCCATGGGAAGAGCAGACTTAATTCATCATTCTCTTATGGTGGTCCCGAACTGACCAAACAAACCGTAAGTGATCTGCTCGGCATTCCAATCCAGCATTACATTTACACAGACTTCATCGGCTTTATGGCCCTTGTTGATGCCGTAGGCGGCATTGATATTGATGTGGAAAAAGACATGTACTACACCAGCAAAGCTGACAAACATATGTATGACATTGATCTCAAAAAAGGACTTCAGCATATGGACGGCAAAACGGCCCTCCAATATGTTCGTTTTCGCCATGATGCTACATCGGACTTCACGCGCACCGAACGGCAGCGAATCTTCATGACCGAGCTTGCCAAGAAGCTGCAAAGCACCACCTCCCTCTTCAAAATTCCGGAGATTCTGGAGGCGGTTGCCCCTTATATCGAAACAGACCTCAGCCCTACGCAGATGCTGAAGCTGGCTTCTCTTGGGTTTGACATTAATATTAATGAAGTGGACAAACAGCAGATTCCACCTAATAAATTGTTAACCAACGAGCTTGCAGGTTCCGCTCAGGTTCTGGGCGTGGACAAAAATAAACTCCAGACATTCATTCAAAATCTGTTCGAGGAAGATGCTCAGGCAGAGCAACAATAATTAGAAAAGCGGCGGCCTTTTGGGCCGCCCTTCTTTTATCCTATTTTAACCATTTAATCTCCTCTTAATGTTGAGATAGTACCCTTTAATGATGATGTGTATTGGAAGGAGGCGGGCCATCTTGGGTAAACCGCGTATAGAAGAGTGGACGCAGCTGCGCGGGATCGCATTTCTCGCCATCGTCATGCAGCATAATATTGCGGAATATATCTATCGTTCAGATATTGAACAACCGGATTCCGTCATGCTGACCATGATCTATCATCTCACCCGGTTCGGAACGCCAACCTTTGTCTTTCTGTCCGGTGTGATGCTTTTTTATCATTATCGTCAGGTCAAACCGGAATACAGTCCATTCATACGAAAACGATTTGGTGATATCTATGTCCCCTTTGTTCTCTGGACACTGATCTACTGGCTGTCTGTTCGCATTTTCACACCTGCATTTTGGCTTTCAGGCATGCCTGATGTACGCAGCTTGATCCGCGAGCTTTTCATCCCACAGACGGGATATCATCTCTGGTTTGTCATTATGATTTTTCAGTTTTATGTGTTATTTCCATTGTTCCGGCTCGGCGTTCAATTCGTGAACAGCCAGCTTACCAAAATCACCAAAATGACGCGCATGCAAGCCGTTCTATTGCTTGTTCTGCTTGCAGCGGGAATGTATAGCTTGCTGATGAAGTGGTCCTATTACGATATGGCCAGCTGGACAGCGGCACTTGCGAAGCCCTGGTCGACATTGCTGGAGTATCGTTCTTACTCCTGGATGATGTACTGGTTCTACTTTTTACTTGGGGCAGTTTGCGCTTGGGCTGTAGATACTTGGAGGAACTGGACCATTCGTGCACTCCCGTGGATGATCAGTCTTTTCATTGGCATGTATTTCTGGCTGGGTTACGATGTGCTCAGAGGGTCTGGGGATATTGTTAATCTTAATATATCGACATACCTGAAGCCGACAACGTTCATTATTATTATGGCTCAGATGTTCATGTTATATGGATTCCTTGTCCTATTACGAGGCAAAACAACGAAGTTTCTGGGCGCGCTCACCTGGATCGGCCGCTATTCGTTCGGCGGATATCTAGTGCATGCTCTGGTTATCTATGCGATCGCCTACTTCACCAGACCACTCCAGCTTGACGGCTGGCATCTGCCGGTAACCTTGCTGTCATTTCTGGTGACAACTGCCACAGCGCTGGCCATTAGCTATGGACTATCTCGATTACCGGGTTCCCGTTATACGGTTGGTTTACAGCGTAAGCGGAGCCGGAATTCGTCTGTTCAAGGTTCGGATACTGTAGAACCTCGAATTAAAGCCGGACCTGTTACAACGCTGAGTGCAAGCCGTTCTTCCGAAACAAGCTAGAAGGGCTGATCACATAACATAGTCTTGTAAAAGTAAACCTCAGTCAACCTCCTTATATACTTACGTTGACGAGAAACAGGGCGCCTGTCTTCCAAGGAAGACAAGGCGCCCTGCATATTCATTAATCTGACTCGGTCGAAGCCGGGTGTCCCGGTGCATGCTCCCGTGGAATCAGATGTGCCCCGCCCTTACGGTTCACGAGCCGCTGCAGATCTCCCGTCAACTCTTCCTTCAGCTTGTCAATGAGCTGTGTTTCACTAATCCCATGTGCTTTGGCAATTTCAGCAAGAGACTTGCCACTTTTTAACTGCTCATGAAGCTGATCCGGTGTAATTCCAATAAATTGAGCAATCGCCTTGTGGTTCAAGGAAGGATGTTTTCTCCCATGACCTGCAAACTCCCTACGCAGTTCTCTGAGCGGGGTATTGATGACCTTTTTTAACTTTTCATCCATGCCAGCCTTGGCTGCTGAGACCTGCTCCTTGGTTAAGCAGCCTTCTGCAGCAGCTTGATCCAGACGTTTCACAAGGGATGGTTTAAGCTTCTGCAGCAGCTGCTCTTCGCTTAGACCTTTGCGCTCCTTGGCAATCTGGCTCAATGTCTTGCCTAGCTCCATCTGCTCCTTCAGGTCTCGGAGTCCAATGCCGAGCAGATCGGCGGTTTCACCAATCATAAATAATCCATGGCTTGCCTGCATACAAGGTTTTTTGTCATGCTGGGAAGCTGCCGGAGTTGTCATTCCGATGCTGTCAGGCTTTACTGCAGCACTGGCTGAGGCAGCATTTCCCGTTACTGCTAATATGAGCATGGCTGCCAAACTGCTTACAAGCCATGTTTTCCATGGGTGCTTCATTTGTCTTCCGCCTTTCGTATGTCGAAATACTGTGGTCTACACCTAGTTTGAGCCTAATCCACCCGTTTTTATCCCATAAAAATACAAAAAGTCATCAAATATTTCACAATTCATCACAAAAGATCCTATTTTTTTCAATTCATATCCGCTATACTGGGTATAACTCCATGATCTAGTCGAATAGTCCTTAATTATTTTATTGCGGAAGGGCGTAAGCAAACGATGCGGAGAGAATGGCTTGATCCGTTTAGATCCGATTTGGAGGTGGTGTTCGCTGCTGCCGAGCAGCTGGTTCAGAACTATCCTGAATCCCTGTCAGAACATGCACTGAAACAACTTCACTCAATTCATCCCCTGTTACACGATTCAGGTCACAGCTATATTGGCTATATTATTCCGCTCTGGATGCAGATTTCAGACGGACTCCCCCCACAGACTGCACACAAGTTAAGCACGGCCTGTCTGATTCATATGTTGTATTTTCTCAATCAGGATGAAGTGATGGATGAACGTCCTGACGACAGCACATTGAAGTTATCCTTGGGTAATTTATACTACATGGATGCTTTGCGTATCTACGCGGATTTATTTTGCCCGTCTTCCCTGTTTTGGACGTATTTCAGACAATATGTAACGGACTGGGCTGTTAGTGTTAATGGCGAGAAGTCGCTAGATTACTTCAAAGAAAACCCGCTTCTGATCGCCCTAAAGGCTGCTCCCCTTCAACTCGGAGCTGCAGGTGCTCTTCTTTTACTTGAACAAAAAGACCGAATTGTTGCAGTATGTTCTGCTGTTAACATCGCACTCATGACCCTCCAGATGACAGATGATTTCAATGACATGGATCAAGATGCTGCGCAGGGAAATTATAATAGTTTCCTTTCTCATATTTCTTCTGCTCTACAACTAACTTATCCTGAACAGCCGCTAAGCGAGCGTATCCGGGATAATATGTACAGCACGGCAATCATGAACTCTTATGTAGACATAGCTTACCGATATCATGACACATTGGCATCGTCTAACTCAGGTATTCCGCACCTCTTGTCTTTTAATACGCATTTATGTCAAACACTTGTACAAGCTGTCGAGGCAATCAAGCAGCATAAAAAAATGCTTCATCAAGGCGGGTTTCATTACTGGATCAGTGAACATGCTTTAAACCCACAGGGGAAGTCATGAAACTGTGAAAGTTCATATTCCATAATAAGAAGGGATTGTTGAACGATGATGGTATCTGAGAGAACAATGCATGAGGATATTATTGAAAAGGCCTGGACCGATGAACATTTCAGACAGCAGCTGCATTCCAATCCAAAACAGGCACTTCGCGATGCATTCGGTATTGATATTCCGGACAACGTGAAGATCCGTACAGTAGAAGAACAGCAGAATGATTATGTTCTTGTCATTCCGCCCAATCCCTCCAAAGTGAATTATGACGTGAATTGCGGACCTTGGAGAACCTAAACACCCAAATTAACGGCTCTGGGCCATCGTTACAGGTAAAGGGGTAGAGGACAAAAAAGCTGTCTATCTTCTGCAAGTCCGTCAATTGACGAACTCGGCAAAAGATACGACAGCTTCCGTTCCTACCCCTTTTGTGCTTGTAAAAGATATCTCGCCATGCATCGCTTCCACAATTCGAAAGGTTACCATCATGCCAAGCCCTGTTCCCTTGATCTTGTTGGAGAAGTAGGGTTCACCCAGGCGGACCAAAGCTTCCTCATCCATGCCTTCCCCGTTATCCCTCACGTGTACTTTAATCATTCCATCCTGGGCATAGGCCCATATATCAATCTGGCCTTGACCTTGCAAAGCTTCGATACTGTTTTTAATAATATTAATAAAGGCCTGTTTGAACTTGGAGGAGTTACCACGAATCCAGAGATCTGGCGGAATATCCGTTGTTATTTTACCGCCTTCCAGATTGGCCATTGGCACCAGAATCCCTTCAATATGCGCAAACTCTTCAGCAATATTAAGAAATGCGATATGATCAAACTCCGGTTTGGCAAACGTCAGAAAGTCCGTAATGATCCCTGATGCCCGGTCAAGCTCCTCAAGGGCAATTCGCACATACCCCTTGTTTTTGTTGTCTTCCTGTTCGGTCATCAGCTGTAGGAATCCTCTGGTCACCTGTAGAGGATTTCGAACTTCATGTGCAACTGAAGCGGCCAGCTCACTAATAATCTCCATCTTCTCGGATCGCTGCAATTCATTGTTGAACAGCTCCAGTTCCTTGGAGTATTCAATGACCTGTCTATGCTTTTCTGCAAAACGACTGCCCAGAATGGCAATAAGCGCTATGATAAAAGCAACCATCGACCACTTCCACCATATGAGATGATACGTGCCGTTACGCTGATAGTACCATAACAACTCCGCTACACTGATGAGCGCAAACGTACTGTATCCTGCAGCCAGCAGTATCGCTTCCTTGTTTCTTCTTAGTGCCTGGGATATGGTGCCAATCATCAGTAATGTCAGCAGAATCACCAAAATGACGCCGATTGCCTTTTGAACCAGAAATACATAAAGTACGTCCCATTGACCGCTCGAGATGAAATACAGCAGCAGTGCGATGATTGCAATACCGGAATACACGAGCTGGAATTTTCTTAACTTCGTGAAGATCCCATAAGGCCCCGCCCCAATAATCTGTTCGAAAAAATAACATAGTGCAGGCATTCCCGCCAGCATGGCCATATCGAACAATATGGAATACAGATCCCCGTAAATCTGGTAGAACGTATACAGAAATTGTGAATACGTAATGATCATCGTTCCGATGGAACCCATGACAACACATAGCGAGATCCATAATCCCTTATGGAATTTGCCAAAGAAGAATGTGCAGCTGAGCATGGTCATGGCTGTAAACAGAAAGGTTGCCCCTAAGATGACATCCAACAAGCCATTATGAATATATCGCTCCTGCAGATTGGTATACCTGCCTACCTCCACCGTCCCGAAGATTCCGAGGCGGCCGTTGGTATTTTCAGTCCATATATACAGCTGCTCACCTGAATTTTCGATGGATAGAGGCAGCAGTGCCGCATTGTTGTCATAGTTATAATGATAGTTCTCATACACCTTGCGATCCTTAAGGTAGATCACAATATGTTGACCTTTAATATTTTCAAAGCGAATGGCAGAATTATCCTCATTCAGTTGTGGAATGGTCAAGCGAGTCCATAGTGACTCCGTAGAAGGATTCACCGTGGTGTAATCCGGCTTCTCCAGCCCTTGCCGCTCCCAGACTTCATCGGGTCTTCCCACTTCGCTGATAAACCCCTGATCGTGTTCATTTCCCCATTTTACTTCCCATGTCGTAATGGGGACAGAGCTGTTATCTTCCTGTACACCTGCCGCACCTACTCCCTGCGGCCAATACATGATGAATAACAGGCTGATCCATAGGACGATGATAGCTTTGGGCACATTTTTCATTCACAGCACCTCAAAGTTCATATTTTGAGCATTTAACAACATCCAAAGATACAAAATGCTGAATATATCCCCTAACTCTATCATTTATGATTCGCCATGATTGAACGTGTCACCTTCTAATGGCAAACGAAAAAAATCACATTTTAGTTCAACTATATATTTATTTCCATTTTATAACAAGGGAATCCAGTTATCCTTTGTCTTACCCGCGTAAATCTTCGAACTGGTTCTCAATCATTTCCCGTTCCGTTCGTTCATAGGCATTCCGGAACTTCAACCACTGCTCCGTTTCCTCATCCTCATAAATCGTCCATATATCCGAAAAAAGAAAATCACGCAACTGGACAACTTGTCCGGCCCATATGCCACCGACCCAGAACAAACCGTCCGGTCTGCGAATGACTGTACGCGAAAAGCCGGGCGTAGATGCCTTTTGTCCAATTCGGATTCGAGTGATCATATTGCCAAGTGTAAACCATTCCAACTGGAATCCCTCCCTATTTTATCATGCTCCATCATAACATAGGCCTTGCTCGAAAGCTGTACCAGCTGCTCTGCGATTCAATTCGCTTCTATGGGTGTAATGGTTCCTCAAAGCAACCATTCACCTATTAAGGAGATGATTTAAATGAACGAGCCACACAAAACGGTAGAAGTAGAACGGAAAGATATCCAGCAAAAATCGGATTCCAGCATGGTCGCCTCCACTTTTATTAAATATGCGGCTTATGTACTCATTTTTTTCGGCTTCCTGTACTTTCTCGTCAAATATGTATTCCCTAAATTTTAATCATTCATATTCGGTGCAGCCCAGGGAATGCTAAGACGTGCACGATTACAACGTTTGCGGTTTGGGTAACTACGGGGTAAGAACCTTAGAAAATATCAGCACAATAATACATGCAGTCAATCACATTTAATGCCTGAAAGGAGCTGCTACTTATGACAGACAGACCGATTAGTAATGACGAAAGCGACCGTTATTATGACCGATATCAGAGGTTCCGCGATATTCCGCCCGAAACGGAAGTACCCGCGGGCGATATGGATACATTTGACGAAGTGTCCGGAAGACGAATTGAAACCGATGAGACGGATCTGCCTCCTGTAGATGCAACGACAGCAGAGGATGAGGAGCTCGAATCACGTTTGGCAGAGCCTGCACTGGAATCTGTACCTGATGCCGATCTGCTGCAGCCGAATAGCCCGGTTGACCCGGCTGCTCCTGATCCGGACGCCCTTCATGGTACTGATCTTCTCAACGGTGCGGGAGCCGATGCCAAACCGCAGGACGACATTCTTCCACGAGGTTAAGATTGGCAAACTCCCTTGCGTTTTGAATAAGGAGGTGCAGCATAATGAAAGATGACCGCCATAAGCATGTCGAGACGCCGGATAATCTGGTGACCGAACGGGACATCGATCCTGATTTCGGGCTATTTACGGAAGATTCATTTCCGGATGCTCTGGAAAAAGAGGATCAGCGTGATGCTGTTGAGCATGCCATTCCGAAGGAGAAATCCGACTCTGAAGAATGATACACCTTTTCTATGAAATGAATCTGGCTGAACTATATAGGGAAATCTCTCATGAAGAGGTTTCCCTTTTTAATGTATATTACTTGCCCACATATATAGTCACATCAAAAAGATGGCTGCTGTATTGCTACAGCGCCATCTCTCTCCTTAAGATTTATCTATCGATCTGCTGTTACCGCTTTCTTCGATGCTGATTTTTCTGAACCCGGAAGCTTATGCTCCAAGCCAGACCATTTGGCTACAATCGCTGTGATTAACAGCGCCAGTCCATTGATGATAAAAATCCAGCGAATAGGCAGCCATCCACCGAGAATACCACCAATGATGGGTCCTGCCATCGTACCGATCTGGGACACAGACTGATTCAGGCTAAAGGCCCTGCCTCGGAAGCCCGGGTCCGTCGCCTGCACAATCATGGCATTGATAGCCGGGAACACGGCCGCGAAGAACAACCCATATACAAACCGCAAAACACCAAACCCGATATAACCTGTCGTGAAAAATTGCAGCAGATTCCCCACTGCCCCACCGACGAGTCCAATAATCAACACTTTGCCGTAACCGATGCGCTGACCAATTTTCCCCCATCTCGGTGCCATAATGACGGTAGCTATACCTACCGCTGAGAAAATAATACCTGAGCTGAGTGATGCCCGGTCCGGCTGAATCCCCATCTCCATGACATAGACCGTGAGCAGCGGCTCAAGAATCATGACGGAAAAGGTACAGATGCCCATCATGCCGAGCACGGTAATAAACAGACGATTCGCTCTGGCTTCACGAATATCATCCATGACATGGGAACGCGGCTTGTTGCGATTGAAATTCTCCTCTTTTACCCAGAAGGTCGCGATTACCGCAGAGACGAGCACCACAATGGCTGAAAATAAAAAAGCATTTCGATTGCCGTAGTAGTGGCTCACTACACCGCCAATTAGCGGACCAATAATCCCGCCCGTAGCTCCAGCCGTGGACATGATCCCCAGCGCGTATCCGGTCTTCGCTTCCGGCGTATTCGTACCCACAAGGGCAATTGCAGCCGGAACAAAACCAGCCAGCAATCCCTGAAACAGCCGGACTACGATGAGTGAATATGGGTCCTGTACAAAGTAATTGATCAAATACAAAACCGCAAGGCTGTATCCCGATCGGATCAGCATCGGCTTGCGTCCGTATTTGTCTGCCAGGGAACCCCAGAACGGAGACACCAGTGCACTGGCCAGAAACGTGATGCCAAAGGCCAGCCCTGACCAAAACTCCAGGTGATCACGAACACCGAGATCGCCACTCAGAAACAAGGGCAAAAACGGGATGGAGATTGAATACGCGGTGCTGCAAAAAAATACACCAATCCACAAAATCACCAGATTACGCTTCCACGAGAAGTTCATATACCCACACGTCCTTTCCGTTACTGACGCCCGGGACTGCCGTGGTTTGGAGCGGACGGAACAGACCCGTACGTCCCTGCTGCGGAAGCATTTTCCTTATTTTACACCTATGCTGTCATGAAGACCATCCCGGCACCTGCAAAAGCAAAGCTTGGATTGCCTTCCTGTCCCAAAAAACGGTATGATAGTTGATGGATTATCCCAAAATAATTCCGTTGAAACACATTAAGCAGAGATGCAAGGGGGAACATTCTCATGTCTTTACGATGGAAAAAAACAACTGCTGCATCGCTGATCATGGCGCTGCTGCTTATTGTTATTAGCGGCTGCGGACGCCCTTCGAACGGCGCTACGGAACCCGTTCCGGCTCCGCCTGAAGGTCAAAATCCGGTAGCCACGATTGAAATGCAGGACGGGCAAAAAATCGTGATCGAACTCTATCCGGATATTGCGCCCAACACGGTATACAATTTCATCTCGCTGGCCAATCAGGGTTTCTATGATGGCCTCATCTTTCACCGCGTTGTTCCGGGCTTCATGATTCAAGGTGGAGATCCGAATGGTAATGGGACAGGCAGCCCTGGATATGCCATTAAGGGTGAATTCACATCCAACGGCCATAAAAACCATTTGAAGCACACACGGGGAGTGATCTCCATGGCGCGTGGAGACAGTCTGGATTCTGCCGGGTCACAATTTTTCATTATGCTGGCAGATGCAGACCATCTGGACAACGCGTTCGCTTCCTTCGGCAAAGTCACAGAAGGTATGGATGTAGTCGATGGGATCGCTGCTCAGGAAGTGGGCCAGAATGACAAACCGGTTACTGATCAAGTCATGAAAAAAGTGACTGTGGACACGCATGGACTGGAATATCCTGAACCTGTTAAAATGCCTGAGGAATAAACCTCTAGGTACATTACTTACAAACAAAAGCTCTGTCTTGCGATAAATACGCAAGGCAGAGCTTTATTTAATGATAGCGTTTACATATGAGGTTTTAAAAAAAGCCTCTACGCACGTATATATGCAGCAGCTCTGCAACCCGCTGTTCTCACAACATCCACCCCAACAAACGGAACCAGCCAATAATCGCAATCCATAGCGGGCAGCTGAAGGCAATCCCCCATGCAAGCCCTTTCAACATGCTGCGGTCAACTTCCACGAACAACGACTCCTTTCTCCAGGGAATAGTCGCAGTATCGGTAATACTATATGATTTTATACCCGTTTTCATTCGTCACGGAACAGCTGATTTCCTTCTTTTCTTGACTTGATTCATGGAATGGATACCGGGAACCTGATATACTATGACTACGGATCGAAACAGGGAACCTGATTTACGTTCGAGAGGAGAATTTTCCATGGCAAAATCCAAAAAACAACCTGCAGCCCCCAAAGCAGCTCAGGATAAACCAACGACGCTGAAGGATCTGCTTAGCAGCGACGTGCTGGAGAAGCTGAAGGCTCAAGCTGATGAAGCCAAGTCCGCCGAAGCCCAGCGCAAGGAAGAGGAACGCCAGCAGGCGGAAGAAGCTCGCAAAGCGGAACAGAAGCGTCGGGATAATGACTTCGAGTATTTATTGAATAACAGCTCGCTGGACTGGAAGAAACATAAATAACATTTCAGCAAGCGATTCGCATATTAGACGTCATTTCAGATGTAGATGCAGGACCGATTATCGGTCCTGTTTTTTGGTTGGACAAGTATGAAGGAATCTGATTCACCTCCCTTGTGCCGGGTATGTAGAGATAGAGAGTAACAGTGAAATCTTATGGACGTGGAGGGATCAAGATGAGTGAACAGCGTTTGAATGGAAAAGTGGCGATTGTGACCGGTGGTGGTTCCGGTATTGGGCAGGCTACCGCGATTCGTTTTGCAGAGCATGGAGCCATAGTTTACATGCTGGACCGTACGCCAGAGAAAGCGGAAGAAACGAAGCAGACCATTGAGAAGGCTGGCGGCGAAGCTTATGTGATTGAATGCGATATCTCCAAACCGGACCATGTGCAAAAAGCGATTAATCAGGCTGCGGATGAAGCCGGCAAACTGGATATTGTATTCGCCAATGCCGGGATCAACGGCACAATGGCACCGATTGAAACGATGGAACCGGAAGACTGGGACCAAACGATGGAGATTAATATGCGCGGCACGTTCGCAACCGTCAAATACGCCATCCCCCATCTGAAAGACCGTGGAGGCAGCATCATCATCACCAGTTCGATTAACGGTAACCGAGTATTCTCAGGTATCGGGTTCTCTGCATACGCTTCCAGCAAAGCCGGGCAAACCGCTTTTACGAAGATGGCTGCGCTTGAGCTGGCCCGTTACAAAATTCGTGTCAACGCCGTATGTCCTGGTGCCATCGACACCAATATCGATGACAACACCTACCCATCAGATGATCTGAAGGATGTACAGATCCCCGTGGAATTCCCTGAAGGCCATGAACATCCGCTTAAAGGTGAACCTGGTACTTCAGAACAGGTAGCCAACCTGGTGCTTTTCCTGGCTTCCGACGAATCTTCCCATGTCACAGGTACACGAATCTACGTGGATGGTGCAGAATCCCTCCTTCGGGGATAAGTTATCCGCCCCAGCGCATCGAGTTCAATAAACCAAACATCCCGCATGTCTCCTGAGCTTCATGATACTGCGGGATTTTCATTGTTCTCCTTTTGCCAATCACACCGTGGAACTTCTCTCCTTCTTCACCCGGTTCCTCACTCGCTCCGGAATGGCGAAGAACAGCACGTATATGAGCGAAAACAATACAGCTGCCAGTACTTCTTCCCCCACAATATATAACGGGTACGGTCCCAGAAGATCCAGCACGGATGCCGTCTCCGGTTTATGACGAAGAAACATATAGTTGGCTTCCAAAAGCACATCCATTCCATATACAATCATCGCAGCCACATTAACAAAAACCATTGAACCCACAACCGATCTCCAGCTTGGACGCAGCTGCTCTACCCAGGTCATATAGAGCAAGGCAAGTATAATACAGGCATGAGCCGTAAAAAATTGAATAAAACGAAAATGAGGAACGGTATACCCCAGGTTGGGAGTTACGATCGCCATCAGGGCACCTGCAATCCCTGCAAATAATAAAGCCGAATGCAGCATGCGACTGCGCGTTAACAACAGCACGGCCGACAACAACAGGGACAGACTGCACAGCTCCAGCGGAAGCGATGTCCTCACACTCCACACCCCGCCGTAGACATACCATAACTGAAGCACTATTTCACAACCTATCATGAAGATGGCCAAGGCGATTCGCAGCACCCTACGTGTGCGTTCCGGCCATGCTCTCAAGTGATTTCTAAACAGGTACAGCAAAATAATCACTATCGCTGTGCAGGCCATTGCCCATAGATGCGGATTCGAAAACATGATAAAAGGTCGTTCATCATAAGGGTCAAGCCACTGGGGATATCCCATGTTTTTCTCCTTCCCATTACCAACAGTCACATCTTGAAATGTAATATTTTTCATTTTGGCATTAAACGAGGCGAAAGTCTATCCGTTTCATGTTACAGATATGTATTGCTTTATAATTATCTTTATGTTAAGATAAATTCAGAACAAAACAAACTAAAAGTTAGTCACTTAATAAAAGTTAAATAACACCTTACACATAATCAATGATACCCAATCCCAATTACTCAGGAGGAATTAACAATGCAAATCAAAGGACTTCACCACGTATCCGCACTGACCGCACATGCCGCTCAAAACTATCGCTTTTATACCGATGTCATGGGCCTTCGCCTGATCAAAAAAACTGTAAACCAGGATGATGTTTCCGTGTATCACCTCTTCTATGGAGATGAAAAAGGCAATCCCGGCACCGAGCTGACCTTCTTCGAAATTCCGATGGCCGGACAGACACGTGAAGGCGTGAACAGCATCTCTGCTACTTCGCTGCGCGTTCCGAGTGACGCCGCCCTCCAGTATTGGATCAAACGTTTTGACGAGTACGAAGTACCTCATGGTGAAATTATGGATCGTGGCGGCCGCGCAACTCTCTCATTTACTGATTTTGAGAACCAGCGTCTAATCTTAGTTTCTGACGAAAACAACACAGGTGTACCTGGGGGCAAACCATGGGATCAGAGCCCGGTGCCGGCTGAATACGGTATTGTCGGTCTTGGCCCTGTACACCTCACCGTTCAGGATGCATCGTCGACGGCAACTGTTCTCACAGAGCTGCTTGGATTCCGTCAAAATGGGACTTACCCTGCTTTTGTAGCAGGACAACCGGATGTACTTGTATTCGAATCCGGTGAAGGAGGCAGTGGTTCCGAGGTCCATGTCGAGGAGCGTAATGACTTGCCGATCGAGAGACCAGGACGTGGTAGCGTACACCATGTTGCCTTCCGGGTGGATAATGAGGAAGAATTGAAACAATGGGTAGAACGTGTTCGCAACTTCAGCTTCCCTAATTCCGGATTTGTCGATCGCTTTTACTTCCGATCCCTGTACTTCCGTGAAGCGAATGGCATCCTGTTTGAGCTCGCAACGGATGGTCCTGGTTTTGATACGGATGAAGAACTTGCTCATCTGGGAGAATCGCTCGCTTTGCCTCCATTCCTGGAAGGTCGCCGGGCAGAGATCGAAGCCAACCTCAAACCTCTCGATACCGTAATTCGTTAAGCAGCTCATAACTTTAGGATATTTCTCAGAAACCTAAAAAAACGATTATTGCATGCGCCCGTGGTTCAGGCTGAACCATCTAACGCAAAGGCAATAATCGTTTTTTCTATAAACCATGAGTTATATATATCAGACAAGTTTTCCTTATACATTTCAACAACTAAGGTGGCAATGCCAGACATTTAAGTTCAATATTATGGGAATTTTTCTGTATGTGAACAGCACAAAGCGAGGCTGAGTATCCCCGTTTTTTTCAGCCCCACCATTCCTGCCCCTGCCTAATAAGGCAGAAGCATAAGTTATTCTTTTATGACAAGCATCGATCCCTTAAATCTTCTACTTCGTAAATTCAATCAAACGATTCATAATACTCATCTTCATACGCTTCTGTACGGTATTCGACATTCTCGGCCTTCCATTCGCCATCCTGGTATGCATAGGCAAATGTCAGATCTCCGTCGTACCCAGCCGGTCCATAAGCACCGGATGCTGTGACTTCCAACTTCCCGTTCTCCACACTGTAATACACGACATCGCCGAATTGAAGTTCATCATGATAGGCTATGCCATCGGTTTCTTCCTCTATCTGAGAAGGTTCTAACTTCACCCCATCCAACGCTACGTCTATGGTGACTTTTCCAGGCGTTACGTTAACTCTGGACTTCATGTGCTGCTTCACAATCTCATCCAAAGGCTGCATATTCATCTCTTCTAGCGTATCCGGATCTATAATGTGTGCCTGACCCAAATATATACCTGTCCCGTGTCCAGCGGTGAACAGCACGATAATCTCCTTTTTGCCGTCTCCATTCAAATCCAGTTCATGCACTTCGGGTTTGTAAGATCCGCCTTCTCCCTGCCACTTGCTGAATTCACGTGTCTGTCCATTCACTTCAAGAATCATGCCGTTGTAAATATAACCAGAACCCTCCACTTGCATCGGGTATAATCTGACCTTTTCATTTTCCGGAGCAACGGAAACGTTCTCTTTTTTTACAGGAGTTTTCTCTATTGAGGTAAAGGATGTTTCATTGGTTTCTATATTGGATGCCACGACCCCATCGGTCTGGCTGGATTGATCATCTATGTTAAGCTGTTTTTGTTCATTGGATGTTCTGGCAGCTGAAGTTGTACTAATTGTAACAACCGCCAAAACGATCATCAGCAGGATACCTGTCCAAGTTTTCAATATACTGGGCTCCTTCTTTTAAAAATGGAATACTACAACTATTATATCGTCATTTATCGCCCAGTCGTTGCGAATTTGTTAATGTTTCATAAAAAAAACTTTACAAACCTCTAATTTTGCGAAAGAATGTTCGGCTTTATCCATATAAAGAAAAAAACACTCCGGACACAGCTTAAGGCTGCATCCGAAATGCTTTTGTTTTATCCATCAAACGATCCGTTAATTGTCTCAATTCTTCAGCCGAAGAGGAGATTTCCTCCATGATTGCCGTCTCCTCATGAGCGGCATCCATAATCCGTCTGGCCTCATCCGAGAACGAGCCGGCTTTTCCTTGAATTTGTTTCACGTGACCATGCGTACGTTCAACCCGAACGGTCTGCTCTGCAATTTTGGAGCCGATCTCATGAGCACCCTTCATGAACACCTCAACCGTTCCCGTCAGCTCCTGCAGTGTCTGATCAACGTTAATGGTGCGCTGGGACTCAGTCACCACAAGCCCGTGCTGCTCATGAATCAGCTGCGCTGTATCGCGGATACGCTGCTGAACACGACTGATCAATTCGTTAATCCGGTGAACCGATTGTGTACTCTCGTCCGACAGCTTGCGAATCTGCTGGGCAACTACAGCAAAACCTGCTCCCTCTTCCCCAGCACGCGCTGCCTCGATGGATGCATTAAGGGCAAGAAGCGCTGTCTCCTCGGCGATGTTTTTGACCGATTGCGTAATGGCCTCAATATCCGAAGCTTCCTTCTCCAGAAGCACCATGATGTCGCGGGAACGATTATGCGATACGGTCAGCTCGTCCATGCCTTTCATCAGATACGAGAATGTCTGCTTCGTATGATCCACCGACCGTTCCATCTGCCCTGACATCTCTGTCATTCCGATCGATTGGGTATGCATGCGCTGAAAATCATTCAACATCTCATCTGCTGTAATCAGAGAATGTTGTGAGGTCTCTTTTTGTTCCTCTACCCCTACGGCAATGTGATCCACCGCTTCTGACATCATTTCGATCTGTTCGGCGGCCTGGGTAATGGCTTCACTCAGCGATTGCGCATTCTGTGAGGTCGTACGCGTACTGTCCGAAATATCGTTTACAATACTTCTTAGATTAACGACCATCGCACGAAATGCGTCATATAAAACGGCAAGCTCGTCCTGTGTACGACGCTCCGGAATTTCAGCTGTCAAATCTCCTGACGAAACTTGCTGAGCTGCCTTGGACAGGTGAACAATGGGGCGTGTCAGCCAGCGTGAGGCAAACCATCCCAGAATTCCGTTCCAGCATACCCCTAATATGAGTACTAAGGTGATATACAACCAGCTTGGCATGGAGAAAGAGAGCCAGTCCTGGAGGAAGAATATAAAAAAGCCGCTAGTCCCGTATGTAATAATCGAAATGAGTACCAGACCTGCGACTGTCTTTGCGCCTAAAGTCCATTTCATGTTCACACCTCGTAGTCCTTTTTTCCTATTTTACCAATCATCGACCAAAAAACATGTGATCTACATCACTGAAAACGCTGAATCAGGAACCCATCTTGTCCCGCACGAATACCTTTTCATCCTTGTGGTGCATAATTTATAAGATAAGTTTGTTACACTTCGATTCACCCAGTTACAAGCCAGGTTAATACCCCTAATTTTAATTATTATCGGCAACTTGGGTAAAATCATTTAGCCTGGCATCCATTTTGCTTAAATGATATACTGAGTGCGCTTCGGCATCGCCGGAGCTGACCTATTTTTGGATGCCACTGGAGGCGAAAGAAATGTCTACAATGTCCACACGGACGGAGAAAGATTTTATTGGTGAAAAAGAAATCCCTGCTTATGCCTATTACGGTATACAGACGGTGCGGGCCGTGGAAAACTTCCCGATTACCGGCGTACCTGTGCACCGGGAGCTAATTACTGCCCTCGCTGCCGTGAAGAAGGCTGCCGCAATCACGAATATGGAGCTGAAGATGCTGCCGCCGAAAATTGGCGATGTCATCGTGATGGCCGCTGAAGAAATGATGAAAGGTCATCATCTGGATCATTTTATAGTTGACTCCATTCAGGGCGGTGCGGGCACCTCCATGAATATGAATATGAACGAAATTTTGGCCAATCGCGGACTGGAACTGCTGCTGCAAAACAAAGGGGACTACTTCCATTGCAATCCCAACAACCATGTGAATATGTCCCAATCGACCAATGATGTTATTCCAACGGCACTGCGGATCGCGGCGTATCGGTTGTCTGAAACACTGCTTGATACCATGCAGCGTCTGAAAGACGCTTTTCTAAAAAAAGAACTGGAGTTCAATGATGTTGTCAAAGTAGGACGCACCCATCTCCAGGATGCCGTGCCGATCCGTTTGGGACAAGAATTCGGGGCCTATGCACGGGTGCTGGGACGCGATATGGAGCGTCTTGAATTTGCGAATCGCCGCCTGCTGACGATCAACCTCGGAGCTACGGCAGTAGGAACAGGGCTCAATGCCAAACCGGAATATATCGTTAAGGTCACGGAACATTTGTCCGATGTTACCGGACTGAAGCTGCAGACGGCTGACGATCTCGTCGATGCCACTCAAAATACGGATGCCTATATGGAGCTGTCTGCTGCCCTCAAGGTATGCGCAGTCAACCTGTCCAAGATCTGTAATGATATTCGAATGATGGCTTCCGGACCGCGTGCAGGATTCAATGAGCTTCGTCTTCCGGCCCGTCAGCCCGGTTCTTCCATCATGCCAGGGAAGGTTAATCCGGTTATGGCCGAAGTGATCAACCAGGTCTCCTTCCAGGTCATGGGGAACGATCATACCATCTGCATGGCGTGTGAAGCCGGACAATTCGAATTGAATGTAATGGGTCCTGTCATCGCGTTCAACCTGCTGCAATCCCTGAAAATCATGAATAACGGCATTGACGTGTTCACCCGTTATGCCGTGGAGGAAATGGAAGCAAACCGTGAACGCTGTGCACTGATCATGAAGCAAAGCTTCAGCGTCATTACGGCACTCAACCCGCATCTGGGCTATGACGTGGCGGCATCCATTGTGAAGGAAGCCCTGAAAACGGGTGCTTCGCTCCAAGAAATCATTCTGGAACGCGGATTGCTCACCATAGAGGAGCTCGAAGAAATCATGCATCCGGAACAGATGACTACACCAGGTATTGCTGGTGAGCGTTTCCTGCACAATATGTAATGAGGTTTGACTGACTCGAATTCATCATGTTTATGGATCCAAACAGAAGGCCCCTGCACACCGTTAATTCGGGTGAGCAGGGGCTTTATGATGTTATAACGCTGATGCTATACGAATGAAGACATTAAGGCATGAAGGTTTATTTTAACTCCAGCGCTTGCGCTCAAGCGAAGGCAGGATCTGCAGTTCCTCCCTGTACTTTGCCACCGTTCTGCGGGAGATCCTGATCCCCTCCCCGGCGAGCAGCGCTGCCAATTGGCTGTCCGAATACGGCCGGCTAACCTGCTCCGTACGGATGAGTTCCTTCAATCGAAGTTTAACCACTGATGCAGAAGTGTGATCTCCGCATGCTGTCTCAATGCCTGTCGTAAAAAAGGACTTTAATTCAAATACCCCATGGGGGGTCTGAATATATTTCCCGCTAACGGCACGGCTCACCGTGGACTCATGCATGTCAATCCTCTCGGCAACGTTAGCCAGACTGAGTGGTTTCAGACCAGCGGGCCCTTCATGCAAAAAATGTACCTGCTCACTCATCACTGCCGTGAGAACACGTATCAAGGTTCTGCGCCGCAGCTGCACACTGCGAACAATGGCTCTCGCCTCCGCTGCCCGCGCCGACCAGACTTCGTCTGGAGCTCCATGCCTGATCCAGTGGGAACAAGCTTCATTCATGGATACACGAAGGTTCCCTGCCGAATGGAGCCCGATATAAATCTCGCCCTGCCGCAGTTCCACCATGGCATCCGGAATAATGTAACGAGGACCCTCTTGGCATCCAATGGAACGACAGGGCTTGGGGTCGAGCTGCGTAATGTAATTATACGCAGCCTGTGCCTCGCGTGGGGATATATCTAGCCTGGTTCCCGCTTTCCCCGGATGGAAGGGTACGAGTTCCACCAGTCCGGCCTGAACCATTTGCTCGGCATGGGCAGCGGCTGACGAATCCCGGCGGATCTGAAGCAGCAAACACTCATGCAAGCTGCGTGCTCCAACGCCTGCGGGATCCAGCGACTGGAGGATATCCAACCCTGCTTGCAGCCCATCCACAGAGATGCCGGATACGGATGACAATTCAGCCAAATCTGTCTTCAGATAACCGTCGTCATTGACACACCCTGCCAAATATTCAGCTGTTACCTTCACCATAGGCGGGAGATCCAGCAAGCGAATCTGAGCAGACAGCAGCTGCTCAAGTGTTGGCTCAGCACTTTTCACCTGCAGCAGCGGATCGTAGGAATCGAACGTTCTCTGATTTCCCTTCCGCGGGAGGCGAACCAGCGGTGCAGCTTGCTCCTCCACTTCAAGTACCGGATTCTCTTCGGCTGCTTCCTGCAGATAACGGTTCAAGTCCTGACCGGACAACGTCAGCAAATGAATGGACTGTTTCATCTCTGGCGTCATGGACAGCCGTACACGCTGTTCCTGAACCAGCTGCATCTCCAGCATGATTCTCCCTCCTTCTGCGCGGAATGGAATATAATTTATATTTTCCGGAAAAAGAGTACAAAAGTAAATGCTTGACTACAAGCATCTGCTGCTGTACGCCTCAATACTTTTCGGAGACCAGCTTCGCTTGTGTAAAGAGCAGCAGATAGTCTCTTCCGCCCGCTTTGGAGTCCGTGCCTGACATGTTGAATCCACCAAACGGATGCGTGCCAACCAAAGCACCGGTGCATTTCCGGTTAAAATACAAATTGCCAGCAAAAAACTCCCGTCTCGCCAGTTCCAGATGCGCACGATTCTGTGAAATGACTGCACCTGTTAAGCCATAATCCGTGTTGTTTGCAATATGAAGAGCTTCCTCAAACGTATCTGCCTTGATAAACGCGAGTACAGGTCCAAAAATCTCCTCCTGGGCAATTCGGGCCAGCGGGTCAACATCCGCGATAATCGTCGGTTCGATGAAATAGCCTCGGGCATCCCCTGTACCACCGCCCAACACAAGCCTGCCTTCGCCCTTGCCCACTTCGATATATTCATTAATCTTGGCATACGCCTTGTCATCGATTACTGGTCCTACATGACTGCCCACCTCAAGCGGACTTCCCATCGTGAGCTTCTTCGTACGCTCAATGACCTTCTGTAATACTTCATCATATACATCCTTATGAATAATGGCGCGGGAACACGCGGAACATTTCTGTCCGGAGAATCCGAATGCCGAAGCGGTAATGGAGTCCGCTGCCAGTTCCAGATCACTTTCGCTGTCCACAACGATGGAATCTTTACCGCCCATTTCTGCAATCACCCGTTTGATCCACTTTTGCCCTGGAGCTGTGCGGGCAGCCCGTTCGTTGATCCGCAGACCCACATCTCTCGAACCGGTGAAGCTGATAAAGCGAGTCAGCGCATGATCCACCAGATAATCGCCCACTTCGCTGCCCGGGCCTGGCAAATAGTTCACTACGCCATCCGGCAATCCTGCTTCAGTGAGCAGTTCCATGAACTTGGCTGCGATCACCGGTGTCGTGCTGGCCGGCTTCAAGACAACTGTATTACCCGATACGAGCGCGGCAGAAGTCATGCCAGCCATAATGGCCAGCGGGAAGTTCCAGGGTGGAATGACAACCCCCACGCCAAGCGGGATATAGGTCAGTTCATTATCCTCGCCTGCAATCCGGGTCAGAGGCTGAGGTTCACTGAGACGCTGCATTTCTCTTGCATAGAACTCCATGAAATCAATAGCTTCCGCTGTATCGGCATCCGCCTCCGGCCATGTTTTGCCTGCTTCATACACCATCCATGCAGAGAATTCATGCTTGCGCAGGCGCATAAGAGCAGCTGCTTTGTACAGATATCGCGCGCGTTCGTTCGGATCTGTATGTTTCCAGGTACGGAATGTTTCTGCCGCTGTCTGAATCGCCTGCTCTGCCAGCTCCTGATCTGCCTGAAAAATCGTTCCGATCACCTGATTCTTAGCCGCCGGACTAACGGAGGTTAACGTGCGACTGCTCGTTATTTTCTGCCCGCCGATAATCATGGAATATTCCTGTCCGAGCTCAGATTCCACCTTGCGAAGTGCGCTCTCAAAGGCTTCCTTGTTCGCTGGTACAGCAAAGGACGTAAATGGTTCGTTAACAAAAGGGATATTCATGAATAATTCCTCCTTCAGGATGTTGGAATCGCTGGCTGCTCGCCTGATTTACCATGCTATTTCACTCTCACCCAATATATGTAGCAAGATCCGTGCCAACTCCGATGAAGAATGAATATTTTAATAAAATAAATGATCTGGCACGATTCTTGCTTCGTTAAAGGGCTATAAGAAGCATGATCCCTAAGGAGGAAACTGGCGTGAGTATTGGAACGGAAATGTATCGCAAAACACTGCTGACCGTTGCAGGCAATAAGGCTGTGGAGAATCTGTCCATCAAATACGGCAAAAAGCTGGCAGGCAAGTTTATCGCTGGCAGCACACTGGAGGAGGCACTGGAGGAGATTCGGGTCCTTAACAACAAAGGCATTATGGCCACACTGGATCATCTCGGGGAAGGCATCACAAGATTGAGCGAAGCTGCCCTCTATCGCGATGAATATATAAGACTCGTGGAAGGCATAGCTCGTCAGGAGGCAGATTCCAACGTATCCCTGAAGCCAACCCAGATGGGCCTTGCGCTCGATCCGGAGGAGGGTTACCGGAATATCCGATCCGTAGCAGCACAAGCGAAACTGCATGATCTGTTTGTCCGAATTGATATGGAGGACAGCCCATTCACCCAGGCTACGCTGGATATTGTCCGCCGCCTGCATGCAGAAGGACTTGATAACACGGGAACTGTACTGCAAGCCTATCTTCATCGTACCGAACAGGATACACGGGACATGATTCGTGAAGGCATCCGGCTTCGACTCGTCAAAGGCGCTTACAAAGAGCCCGCAGCCGTAGCATATCAGAATGCTTCCGAAGTCATTGATCAATTCAAATCCATGATCCGCCAGCATCTGGATCAGGGGGTTTACACAGCCGTAGCTTCACATGATGACCACATTATCTCGTGGACCAAACAGTATGCCAGAGACCGGGGCATCTCCCCAGATGCGTTTGAATTCCAGATGCTGTACGGGCTGCGCATGAGCGAACAGGAACGGCTTGCACGGGAAGGTTATCGCATTCGCTGTTATGTACCCTATGGAACGATGTGGTATCCGTATTATACTCGCCGCCTTGCCGAGAAGCCGGCCAATCTCTGGATGGTCGTCAAAAACATGTTTAGATAATCAGACTTTCTGATCCTAGTTCGATTGACCGCAGTCGAAGCAGCAAATATATGGAGCCATGTGATCCCTGTTTTATCAGGTCGCATGGTTTTTTTATCCCCTCTCTCATGTCTCCCTCCCACACTGCAATGTCTAAAAAATAAGAAACCCCAAATTGAAATGTCCAATATTTAAGACACTACTGAATGTTCAGAAAATAGATGAATACCTTTTAGGTGTCATAAAACTTCACCTCCCTATGACTTCAAATGCTCAAACTATTTAGGAATAGTTTGATTGCAGAAGCAATACATCGATATGTAAGCGTATACTAAACTTATTATTTTATATATCATTTAATCCCCTTTATAACACCTACACCTCATGTCAAAAAATATATACACAACTTATTTGGGCCGCTATAATAGGGCTAACCATTCTTTTTCGTTCAGATCAATTTATAGCTGCGCAACGATTCGCATTGCAAGTAATGGCACACAAGTGTCGTCTCTGATTATCATGCTCGAACCGGAGGTGAAACGGATGAAACATTTGCTTCCAGATATGATGTCTCTTCTGCGGACAGACCTGAGTATTCTAAAAGATAGTACGAAAATGCCTATTATTTCTTCAACCACTGCACTGCCTGAGGCCATTCCCTATTTTAGCGAAAGCCCCCACCTGTTGATCCAGGATGAAGGCTCCCCTATTGGATATATAGAGGTAACTGATGTTTTGCAATCCATGCTGCAAGCCTACCGTCTCATGGAGGCTTATTTTGAAACCACCATTGAAACGGCAGGTACAGCCCTTACCCTCATTAATGAAGAAGCCAAGGTGGCATACTGGACAACGGATGCAGAGCGTGTTTTCTCCATTAACAAAGAGGACATCATCGGACAGCCGGCAGCAGACTTCTTCCCGCAAGACCGTCTTCAATCGCTCAAGACGTTGTACACGGGTGATACGGTCTACCGTAAACAGCACCAGCCCCGTCCGGATCTGTTCGCTCTCATCAATGCACGTCCAGTGGTTCTTAATGGACGTATCGTGGGCGCGGTAGCTGCCGAAGTGGACATAACAACTGAAATCCGCTTGCATCAGGAACTGATACATATGACATCCAAGGTCCAGCACCTGGAGAAGGCCGTGGCGCGGCTGCGTCCGGATTCCGACCCGTTCGCGGGAATCAAAGGCAGCAGTCCGGTTATTAAACAGTGTCTCGAGACCATACGCAAGATTAGTAGTACTTCAGCCACCGTGCTCATACTGGGTGAAAGCGGAACAGGCAAGGAGTTGTTTGCCAAAGCCATTCATGACCTGCGCGAGTCGCCATCCGCGCCTTTTATCGCCATCAACTGCGGTGCCATTCCCGCTTCATTGTTCGAAAGTGAATTGTTTGGTTATGAAAAAGGGGCGTTTTCCGGTGCTGATCCCAAAGGGAAAAAGGGGAAAATTGAACTGGCCGAAGGCGGTACGCTCTTCCTGGATGAGATCGGCGAAATGCCGCTAGAATTGCAGGTGAAGCTGCTGCGGGTCCTTCAGGAAAAAAGCTACTTTCCCGTTGGCGGAACACGCGTGAAACAGGCGAATTGCCGAATTATCGCGGCAACCAACCAGAATTTGATGGGCATGATTGCCAAAAACCAGTTTCGGGAAGATCTATACTATCGCCTGAATGTCATCAATCTCATCATCCCTCCTTTACGCATGCGCAAGGAAGATATATATGAACTGACTCAGACGTTCCTTCAGGAGTTCTCCCTGCTCTACAACCGTCACATTGAACTCGTTCCACCCGAAGTATTCAAGCTGCTGTTCAGCTACGAATGGCCAGGCAATGTACGGGAGCTTCGCAATGTAATAGAACGGATTACCATTCTTACAACGGATGGTGAGGTCAAGGCGGAATATTTGCCGGAATCCCTTACCTCACTCATACAGCCTCACTCCTCCACAGCGGATGAGACTGCATTGCTGCATGTCATACCTGTACAACCAACACTCTCATCAACCAGCGAATCTCCGGATACCATTGCAAAAGGAAACGAGAGCGAGTCCTTCGAAGTCTCCCCCCTGTCTTATCAGGAAAGGCTGGATTCATATGAAGCGAAGCTCCTGCGTCAGTGTCTGATCTCGGCAGGTGGCAATAAGCGCACACTCGCTAGGCAGCTAGGCATCTCCAGAGCCACACTCTATAACCGAATGAAGAGGCTTGGTCTATGACCAGCCTCTTCTGTATTTCATGATCCGTATCCGGTTATAACACTCGCGCCAGCCGAATCAGCGCGGTTCGCAAATGGCGGTAAAACGTGGCCCGGCTCATGGAGCAGGCCTGTGCTGCGGCCGTTGGATTACCCGAATGAGTCCAGTAAGCTGCATAGAGGAGCATCTGATCCTGCTGGGAAATTCCATGTGAGCGCCCCTCCAGAAGATCCAGTACGTGCATCTGCAGCTGTATCCCGTCTCTCACACCACTCACCCGCGCAGCATACGTATGCAGTTCACCTGGGGAGTGCAAATGCGCCAGCATTTTTCGCAAATCCGACTCAGACCACGGAACCCGATCCGCCCCCTCACTCGTCGCTTCATACTGCAACCTGCTCCCTTGTTTCTCGGGATCCAGCAAGGACATAACCCATTCTCCAAATAATCCGTTACGCAAATCCAGGTCCATGACATCGGCCTGATCCTCATATCGGTCACAGATACGTGTATGCGTTCTTCTCATCCGAAAACCGATGCTCTGTAAAAACAGCTTCAGATTCGGATTGGTCGCTACCAGCATGACTCTGGCACCGTCACCCAGGAGGGACAGCCTGTCCAAGGCCATGTAGCCCACGAGCTCTTCACGTCTATATCCGGGTACGTTATCACGGGCAGCAGCCAGTACGGCAAAATGAGTATCCGTCTGATCCGGATCGCACGCCAGTTCCTGTGGGCTAAAGCATTCTTGCATTTCTGCCGGGAAATATCTTAACAGCATTTCGCTGCTCTCCCGGTGGACAAGTACCGTAATAAACATGGCAATAGGCTCGCCGTTCTGATCACGCATCAGTACAATCCCTTCAGGATAACGCTGTGCCAGCTCATCCAAAAATGGGCGATAAGGCTCAGCCTGCCACGGCTCCACACTGTATTCGCACCATTCCTCCAATAAGCTGTGCAGCAAGGGCAGATCTCCTTCTCGCATTACCTCCAGCGGTGAAAAGAAGGCCTCGGAGGATACATCTGCATATTTCCGATGCTGAAGCATGGATTCCTGACAGAGCAGGAGCATTCTCCTGGCAATCTGCCGCTGTTCATGTGGTCCGGCCTGTGCATGCAGTGGCAGCAACAAGCCCGCGATCCGTACCCGCATCGCTTGCAGCCGCTGCGGTTCGCGCTGACGAAAGTCCCGAAGCAAATGCACTCTTGCCAGGTCATGCAGCGCCAGACCATCCGGATCGGAGCGGATGAATGACATTCGCTTCAGCGCCAGATATTCGCCGAGCGTCACTTCCGTTTGCAGAACCGAGGATAACAATTCCTGATTGGCGGTTTCGAGCAGTGTGAGCACCTCAATCATGGGATGCAGACTTGGAAGCGTCAATTCGAGCAATAAGCGTGCACTGATCATATAGGATAGCTCGGCCCACTCCGCAAGAGGTACGTTTCGCCTATGATCGGCAGCTTCCAACGCGAGGGCAAGTCCAAACGGATGACCGTCCGTCATGCGTGCAATCGTGCCTGCCATGCTGATATTCACAAGTCCTGCACCAGCAATGTACTCCGATACTTCTTCATTCGTGAAATGCTGAAGGGGCATCTGCACCAGATGCTGCCTCAAGCGGGGATGCGTTCTCCATGCTGTAGCCGGTTCGGATCGTGAGGCCAGTATGATCAACACCCCGCTGGAGGAGAGTTTATTGACGAAAACCTCCATAAACCAACTCTCCAGCAAAGCAAGCTCTTCATAGTTATCCACCGCAATAACCAGTCTCTTGTGAACCGACGTCTCACTCAGACGGCTAAGTGGCCGGAGATGGCCCTCACTCTCCATCGTTTCCAGTCCCAATGTCGAGGACAGATACTCCAGAAAGACCGAGGGAGTTGAACCACAGGATCTGCCATCCATCCATATGGACGTAGCCCCCCGATTACGGGATACCGATAACATCTCCGAGAGCAGGGAGGATTTCCCGATCCCTCCCATTCCCGTTACCGAAAAAATGGTCAAAGGCGCTTCCGGATGTTCAAACCAGTGATCCAGAATCATTAATTCCTTGACTCTCCCTACAAAACGTTTGCCACGATCATAGTGTCTATCGCTTTGTACCTCACTACTGTTTCCCATTTGTGCCCTCCGTACTAGACTGGTACTTTTATTCTCAGCATTTCAGCGCCATTCACTTGCAAAATTGAGACTATATTGAGACGCGCACTAATCTATGAAATGATAAAATCTTGAAGAAAGCCAAATTATGGATAGGTTCCGAACCGCATCATGCAAACGTTTAACACAGGATACATGCGCTTCATTTCTATAATCTATTACCATCGCTTAAACATAATTAACCTTTCCGACAATCGAGCACACCAATCTAGTCGCATTAGCCTATACCTGTTGCTGAAGTATATAAGCACTTACCAATCTCAAACTTCTTGCTTCCCTTCCAAAAACATAATGATTCCAGGAAAGGCGGATTTGTGTGAGAAAAGAACTCGATATCTGTAATCTGAGCGGACAACTCGGAATCCAACATGAAAAGCTGGCTGATTGGTTGAAGGAACACGGATTTCTATCCCATGAGGCTGAGGCAGAGGGTCGTTCTGATCGAACGTCGCCTCCGTACCGTTTGGCGGCCCCCACATCATTATCACTCGCTCCCTCAACAGGTCAACCCAAACTCTTTCGCGGCAGGCGTTCCATGTCCGGTCGTTCGATACTGCCACAGCTGCGTCCATCCCGCCGTATCGGCAAAAACTACTAAACCACACTTCGATGCACCCCATTATCAGGAATGATGCGTCTGTTCATCCTCCATCATCGCGTTAGCAAGCAGCGCCATCTCCAGGCATATTCTTCTCTCCTGGTCCATAAAACCAGGTCCCATCAGCTCTTCCAACTTCTCCAATCTGTTGTACAGCGTCTGTCGATGTATAAACAATTGGGCAGCAGCGTCACGCTTGGAACCAAAGTTCTTCAAGTAGGCTTCAAGCGTCTCCACAAGCTGGAGGTGATGTGTACGGTCATATTCGATCAGCACACCAAGATGGTCTTCCACGAAGGGCTGAAGGAAAGATTGAGGCAGTGCCTTCAACATTTGATATATACCCATACGTTCGTAAAAGTAGATATGTTCCATCCGACTCACTGAACGTGAAACTTCAATCACCTGATATGCTTCTTGAAGACTGTCAGGCATGCTGGTCAGTCGGTTGCGAATTTTGCCAAACCCGGCATATATCGCAACCTGCTTCAGGTTACGGCTCGCAAAGCGTTTTACATCTCCAATGATGCTTTCGAGGGACCTAACCAGCTTATGGGAGGTGGATGCAGTACTCTCTTCCTTGGCACAGCACAGGTAGACCTGGTTATTTTTCAGCATGATCAAGCTCGGCAGATTGTTCTTCTTCAGCAAGGATCTTAGCAAAACCAGAATATCCTGATGATTCGCCTCCATGCGTTCACGTCCGGTCCCCCTCAGCTGATGCTCAATCTCAATTACTCCTCCTGCAAACCAGTACTGTCCCTTCACCAGCAATCGGAGTCCCATCCGGGTCTGTGCCTGTTCTTCCTGATGGATATGACCATTCATCAAGTCCTGAATTAATTCATTCTGATTGCGTACCATCTTCTCTTCGAGAAACTGGGAACGAAGTGTCAGTGCGGCTGCCGCCTTCGCCGTGTAATCAAGCAGCAATTTGAGATATTCCACTGGCGCAGAGGGATGCACCACCATGCCTACAGCTGAGAACACCTGACCAAAGCAGACCACCGGATGACACAGCAGCATATGCTCTTCATCGATGCGAAACCATAGTTCAATATCCGAATCGTTCAGATCCAAATGCTCTACTTCCTGTTCATACCAGGTATAGATGGCCTGTTCCATCTCCGGGGGAAGACCCGGGACGAAGCTGCCTGGCTCCATGGACGAAATATAGACAACCGGTTTGGCCGCATACTCATGAAGCAGATGGAGTACAGCTGACATGTCGGTGCTCTGCAATGTCCGCTGCTGCAGCTGACGGGAGTATGCCTCCAGACTCTTCAGCAGCTGATGCTGATGATTAATGAGCAATGCATGAATATCCTGCGTAATCTCCACGAACCTTACTGGCTGTTCGAATACAATCAGCGGAAACTGATGTCGATCTGCCAGTTCAATTAATTGTTCGGGAATGCCATGAATGCTGGTGCCAAACTCTACACACAATCCTGCCGCATCGCTATGAATCAGCTGGAGCAGATATTCTTCACGCCCCTCTTCCGATTGAAGCCACAGCCCTGTGGATAAAATAAGATCATGGGGGCTGACATACGGAGAGACATTAGTAATCTCCAATACATGAACCCATCCAACCTGACGGGATGTTCCCCCGCTTCCTGCAACCAGACGCGCTCTGGCAAAGACAGGGCGTGCCAACAGATCCTTTATCGTAAACACACGATCATTTCTCAATATTGATCCCTCGTAGTGTTATTTTTTCTTACATTATAATTCATGGACAAATGTCCTGAACAGCCCTTTTCGACATAATGTTGATTGAATCTCCTGAAACATAGACATGAAGTAAGGTGCAAAACGGTTACTCAGGTCATAAACTTGTAGTATAAGTTGACAACCATTAAATGGACGAGGTGCATGGGCATGAAAATCGGTATACCGAAAGAAATCAAAAACAATGAAAACCGTGTAGCCATAACCCCTGCCGGAACGGCTGATTTTGTCAGAGCGGGGCATCAGGTAGTGATTGAGCAGGGTGCCGGATTGGGCAGCGGATTCACAGACAGCGAGTATGAGGCAGCCGGAGCAGTCATTCAGGCTCAGGCCCAATCCGTTTGGTCGGAAGCTGACATGATTATCAAGGTCAAAGAACCTCTGGCGAGTGAGTACGCCTATTTTCGTCCCGGACTGATTCTTTTCACCTATCTGCACCTGGCGGCAGAACCGGAACTGGCGAAGGCTCTTGTTCAGAGCCGGGTAACTGCCATTGCATATGAGACTCTGGAAGTTAACGGCACCCTTCCCTTGCTGACCCCAATGAGCGAAGTGGCAGGACGGATGTCGGCACAGATCGGGGCACAGCTGCTGGAGAAAACCAAAGGAGGCAAAGGCATTCTGTTATCCGGCGTGCCTGGCGTCAGCCGCGGCAAGGTTGCCATTATAGGCGGAGGTACGGTCGGTACCAATGCGGCCAAAATTGCGATTGGTCTCGGAGCGGACGTGACCATCCTCGACCTGAATCTGAATCGCCTGCGCCAGCTGGATGACATATTCGGCAACCAGATCCATACGCTGGTATCCAGTGCATCCAACATCGCGGCTGCGGTCGCTGAAGCGGATCTGCTGATCTGTGCGGTGCTGATTCCCGGCGCCAAGGCGCCAAAACTTGTCAGCGAACAGATGGTAAAAACGATGGCACCCGGTTCGGTCATTGTGGATGTCGCTATTGATCAGGGCGGAATTGTAGAGACCATTGATCATATTACGACCCACGATGAACCGACTTACGTGAAGCATGGTGTTGTACATTACGCGGTAGCGAACATGCCTGGCGCGGTGCCGCGCACATCCACGGTGGCGCTGACCAACGCCACCATGCCTTATGCGCTGCAGCTGGCCAACCATGGTGCAGCCTCCGCGATTCGCGGCAGTGCATCCATTCGCAGCGCGGTTAACGTGCTGAATGGACATATCACGTATGAGGCAGTGGCCCGGGATCTCGGGCATGCCTATGTTCCTGCAGGACAGGCGCTGGAGCACCCCGCCGCTGTCCAATAATCTGTGTATGATCGTTCCACCCGGCGTCTTACCTTTCCGGCCTGTGGAACGAACAGAAGCGCCAGTCCGGGCATATGCTGTCCGGGCTGGCGCTTCTCGGTTTATTTTTGCATAAAATAAGTTCTGCTAGGATGATAAGTTCTGGGTTCTCGGGTACTCCAATGGTTCAAACGGCCCGCTCGCTGCACACCTCGCGAAAATTACAATCCCTGCAGGCACGACGTGAAGGCATCGGAGTAAAGTACGACATGTCTTTTGGACGATTATGATACTCATCTGCCACGCAGGAACGCATCTCCTCGATGTATCTTCCCACATTGTCTTCCACCTTCTGCAGCTCTTCTTCGGTCGGCGTAAACTCGCGATGCGTCCCGGTCAACAGGTATTCCACTCGCAGTTCAATCTGCTCCAGCGGCACCCGGTAATGGTCCCTGACATACGCTGCGTACAGCATGAGCTGGTCCGTGAAGTCATCCTCCTTGCCGGTCTTCCAGTCCACAATCACAATGTTGCCGTTGCTGCGGCGATACAACAAGTCCATCTTCACATATACTCGTGTATCATGCAGAATCATGGTGTCCCATTTCTCAATCTCCAAAATATCCGTACTCGCCCGGGACAGGTCTTCCCAGGTAAGTGTCTGATACATATGGCTTACACAAGCCGAAGCTCGCTCCTTAATCGTTGCAATTCGATCATTCAGCGTGTCATCTCCGTAGTAGATCTCGGACAGCATCACCCGATTCTTCGGGTCCAGACGCCACTGATCCTGATCCATCGACTCCACATAGGCCTGATTAAGCAGCTTCCGCATCGTTTGTTCCAGAAATGATTCACGCGGCTTGTCTTTGCCTTCCTCCCTGCTTCGGACTGCTGACTCACACATCCGGTGTGCGAGGTCACCAAAGACGAGGTATAAATTGCTGAGCTGTTTCAATCGGTACAGACGAACCTGCATCTCATCAGCCGATTCTGTCTTCCAGCCGTTATGGGCTCCGTAATAATGATAATAATATTTGCGCAGGCACTCATCGAACATGCTTGCCCGCGACTGCGAATACGACCACTGCGGGTATTGTGCCATAAGCTGTTCTGCCTTTCTGTATACCGGATCTGCATGAGATCCCTTGATGCTCACAGTATATAGGATGGGGTGAAAATGCTGCAAGCTGTCCTGTGATTTTGTACTGAACGCAACCGTTTCCGATTCGAATCGTAACGTTTATATAGTATCATCACCAAAAGATGAAATGGCGAAGCAAAACGCATAATATACTAAATAGAGGACAGGATGTTGCAGTTATATAAGATGCATCTAAAAATTCACACGATTACGAAGAGGACAGAACAAATCTGGAGAAGCGGAGCTAAAAGCTTTCTGAAAGAAAGCTGCATCGAAAGCATAAACTTTGCATTTATCATGGGATTTCCCCTTATTGAAAGGGATAGAAGAAATCTGGGGATAACAGCGATTGAAAGATTGTTCTGAACGCGGAGTAGACTTGTGTAATCTAATCGATTCATTTTATATGGAAAATCATGTACAGGCATATCCTAAAAGGAGGCACCACCCATGAATCGACCGGATTGGTTCCAGGCGGAAATGGCTTTGCAGCAGATCCAGGTCATTGGCAGCGACCGGAATGAGCTGGTGAATATCATCGGCCATGCAGAAGGAATCCATTGCATCGGAACAGGTACGGATGCGGCTGTTTTTACGTACGACGGCTTGCCCCAATATGCCTTCAAAGTGTATTCGGATCACGCTCTGGAGAAACTGGAGAACGAGAAGCGGGTCTATGAACAGCTGCGTGGATTACCCTATTTCCCCACCTATTACGGCTGTGGTCGAAATATTCTGGTCATCAGTTATGAACCGGGAGATACACTGCTGGAGTGTCTGGAAAAAGGAATTCCGGTTCCCGAACAGGTGATGATCGATGTGGACGAAGCGCGGTCAGCTGTACGCAGCCGTGGCCTGAACCCACGGGATATTCACCTCAAAAATGTACTTCTTCAGAACGGACGCGCGAAGGTTCTGGATGTATCGGAGTACATTAAGGAAGGCAATGACAACCGGTGGGAGCATCTCGTCTGGGCCTACCACAACATTTATCCAAGAATCAAAGGCACGCCCATTTCCCCGCGTATGCTGCAAACGATCAAATGGGGCTACAATCAGCTGGATCAGGCCAATCTCAAGATGGACGACCTATCCAAGAAAGCGAATCGTCTGTTCGCCAGGTTTATGAAATAAAAAATGTTACATTCACAACAATGTACTTTCACGGAACATATCCTTCGGTATCAATTTTAAAAACCCGGTCATCCCCATAAAGGGTGAGAACCGGGTTTTATTTGTAATATACAACATTGTAATGGGAATTATCATCTGAGACTTATATGCCGCAGCTTATCCGGATTTCGGATCATATAAATTTCTTGGACGAGGCCGTTTTTTATAGCTAGGCTGACTACCGTTGGGGAAGCCTCATTTGGGACCTGTATCAGAAGACCATGTTGTCCGTTGATTCTAACCACCCGTACCGATACCAAGCTGTCTCCCTTGGCTACCAGACCTCCAATGAATGCAATGACGCGTTGACTGGATACAATCGGCTTCACAGCTGCCGTGATTTTGCCACCACCATCACTATACAGCGCAACATCATCCGAGAGAAGCTGGAAAAGTTCAGCCATATCGCCAGTCGACGCAGCCTGAAGAAAACGCAGTGTCAACTGCTCGGACTTCGCATTAGGAACCCATTCTATCTCCGATTCGTTCTCCATTTTTTGTTTGAGACGACTGAAAATTTTACGACATCCCGTCTCGGTTTTACCAAGGAAGTCTGCAATAACATCGTATTCAAATACGAATGCCTCTCGCAAAATAAATACCGCTCGCTCGACAGGGGTCAACCGTTCAAGCATAACAAGGAAAGCATAAGAGATCGTATCTTCCAGCTCAATCGTCTGAAATGGATCCATTTCTTCTGCCCGGATTGATGCTGGGATGATCGTATATTCTTGCAATAAGGGCTCCGGCAACCAAGGGCCGATGTACACTTCTCTTTGTGCCTTAGCTGACTTCATATAATCAAGACAGCGGTTCGTAACGATTTTGCATAAGTAAGCCTTCAGATCGCGGATGTGTCCTTCATCCTGATATATGGCCTGCTGCTGCAAGGTCACAAAAGTGTCCTGCACCAAATCCTCGGCATGGGTGACCGATCCCAGCATACGATAAGCGATAGAAAACAGAAGAGCTCTGTATCTGCTATATGCTTCATCAATTTCCATCCTGTGCCTCCTCTGTTTAGATGTCTGTATCTGCCAATATCATCCGAGCAGCTTCACGTGCACTGGCCAGCGAAGCATGAACCAGCATCCCCTCACTCCCAACCCAATCACCAGCAACATAGATTCCCGGGCGACCCTTGACCCTCGGTCCTGGCCTCCCCTGGAGACCGCCCGTTGCGGCGGTCGGAACGGCATGGGTAACCAGCATTCGTGGCAGAAGCCGCTTCCGGACAACATGCTTGCGCCAGCCTGATTGAATGCAATCCAGAAATCCAGTCAGTTCGTATTCATCCCTTTTGGGATCGGAATGCCCTGTTGCTGGTAAATACTTCATGACGTGTACAACGTTATGCTCGGAGTGAATGGATAATGAGGCCGTGGCAGAATGATTAGAATAATACCACGGGGCGTCGGCACCCAGAACAAAGGTCGTTTTGGGATTCGGCATCCCTGTCACAACCAGATCCAGACACGCTGCGTAAACTGGAACTAGCTGCCTGTAAAGTGCTTCTTCGGTGGTAGTAAGTGCAGGATTCAAAAAAGCCAATGTACTCCTTGGCCCAGCAGTGGAGATGATATTCCGAGAAATTAGAAGGGATTCATCCTTAAGTTTAATCTCAATCCGAGGCTTAGTGCCATGGACTTCGTGTACGGAGACACCACTACGGACGGATACGCCAGCTTGCTGAGCCCGCGTAGTCAATTGATTGATAAGAGACTGCCATCCTCCGTTTACATACAACACCCGACTCTGTTTAAGCTGATTAATTACAGCTCCAGCACTTATCAGATCAGGGGCATCGCAATACGTGCTTAACCGAACAAGCGCAAGCACAATACGCTGCGCACACAGGCTAGGCACCATTTTGTCCAAATACTCCTGCAGACTGACCCTGTTCAGGGAAGATACATCCGCTCTGTTCAGAGACCAATAGAAGCCAAGCAGCTGATATTTTTCTCTGCTATTCAGGAGCGAACCGAACAATAAACGCAACAATGAAACGTTCATACCCCGACTATTTTCTCCGTCAAAAACCAAGCTACCCGGCGGTTTGGGTGCCATTCCATCAGGAATTACACCTATGTCTCGCAAAATGGGGAGTGCGCTTCTATTCAGCGCATGAGCACCCAAGTTAACTTGGGCATCTGCCAGTTCAGTAGAAGCAGCACGGCCTCCCGGATGTGCCCCTTTTTCCAGCAATAGTACTTTTTGTCCGGCCCGGGCCAGATATATAGAAGCAGTTAATCCAGCGATACCTGCTCCAATAATAACAGTGTCCCACATGAAATCATTGACATTTTGTCTCACGTCATATCAATCCCTTCTATTGGATACACATATGACGATTAGAGCCGTTATTTTGTGACCCACATCATTCCCTTCATCCTTTCCGATTCAACCGTCCTTCGGAAGGAGTCATTCCCTTATACTGTTTATACAGTTTTGTAAAATAATTAGCATTGTCACACCCCACTCTGGCAGCAATCTCGGTAATGGTCAGATTGCTGCTTCGCAGCAGGTGTTCGGCTTCGGTCATCCGGCATCCGTTCACGTATTCGACGAAGGTGCGGCCCGTCAATTTCTTGAACATTTTGCAAAAATGATATGTATTCAACCCCACCTGACTGGCCGCTTCGGTCACGGATATCTTCTCCGCTGCATTGGCTTCAATCTGCTCGATCAGTTGTTTGAACCGCTCGCGGTTCGGGAAATATGAACCCGTTGTTTTTCCCGGCAGCTGCTGGGGCATAAAGGTACGAGCCAGCATGGTAAACAGGGCGTGCAGCTTGGACTTGGCCACAAGCTGGTAGGCAGGTGGCTGCTTAACCATCTCCTCAATCGCCTCATGGATTAGTGAATAGTAGTCCAGGCAAATGTTGTTCTGCTCCGCCGGCTTCACCGGAAAGCGAATCCGTCCCTCCAGATAGGGAGCCACGTACTGCAGATGCAGCGGATCATGTGTGAAATCATGGAATAACGCCGCATTGACAACAACCGAATCATACTCCACATCCCCTTCTTCCAGGGCATACCCCACATGAAGCGTCCCTCCCGGAATAACAAGCACCTCGCCCGGCCCGGCCGTGTATGGTCTACTGTCGATATGAAATACGGCGTGACCCTTGCGCATGGCAATCAGTTCAAAGTGTTCATGCCAGTGCAAATACATGATACACTCCTCCGTTTTCATATCGGAGCAGCGATTCTGAAACAACTGAAACGGATGTGATTTATGGTCAATCCGGGTATTTTCGTGAAGCGCTTTCAGATCCAGCACGACCTCTTCCCCCTCCTCACAAAATCGGACTAATATTGCACAAGATTGTATAGAGCCATGCAGCAGATGCGCGGCTATAATGAGTGTGTCACGAAGTACTATAAGCCAATATTGGAGTGAAATACAACCATGAAAAATCAATTACGCATCGGCACCCTCGTGGGTGGAGCGGATGCTGTCCGCGTGATCCCTCAGATCATGAAACACGGTTTCGAGTCGTTCAATCTGACCTTTTGGCAAACCACGGGTGAACTGGATCTTGCCGAAACAGCCAAGCGTGTACGCGAGCTGGTCGACGAACATGATATTAAAATTTCTGCACTCAGTGTTTTCGGCAACCCGCTCACCGGGGCCGGAGACAACGCAGACACATTGGCAAGCTGGGAACGGGTTATTGATCATGCTCAGCTGTTCGGCGCAGACATTGTCTCGGGGTTCACGGGACGACTAACGAATCAGCCCATTGACGAGTCCATTCCGCGGTTCAAGGAGGTCTTTGGGGAACTGGCACGCCGGGCGGCGGACCGGGGAGTACGGATTGCTTTTGAAAACTGTGATATGGGTGGTACTTGGCAAACGGGCGACTGGAATATTGCACATAATCCGACGGCTTGGGAAATGATGTTCAATGCGGTTCCGGAAGAAAACATCGGCCTGGAATGGGAGCCTTGCCATCAGATGTCCAGCCTCATCGATCCGATACCTCAGCTTCGCAAATGGGCGCATAAAGTGTTCCACGTGCATGGCAAAGACGCAACCATTGCCTGGGATATCGTCAAGGAATATGGGGTTCATGGTCCGCATGAATATGTCTGGCATCGTACGCCTGGCTTCGGAGATACCAATTGGTCCGACATTATCACCATTCTGCGGCAAAACGGTTACCAGGGAACGATCGACATCGAAGGCTGGCATGATCCGGTATACAAAGATGAATTGGAAATGACCGGGCAGGTGCATGCTCTGCGCTATCTGAAACAATGCCGCGGCGGGGATTTTGTGCCCAATCCGAAATAAGGAGATGATCAAGTGAGTCAGCAACATCGAGTGCTTGTCGCAGGCTGCGGTGCCATGGCCAACACGTGGGTCGATTACGCCATGCAAAGACCGGACACGGAGATCGTAGGGCTTGTCGATCTGCAAGAACAAAATGCTATGGCCCTGGCTGCACGCCATGGCCTCTCCTGTCCTACATATACGGATATCGCTGAGGCCATCCAAGCTACAGAAGCCAACATCGTATTCGATGTCACGATTCCCGCAAGTCATTATGGCATTGCCATGACAGCCCTGCAGCAAGGCTGCCATGTGTTTGGCGAAAAGCCGCTGGCAGAAACCTTCACGGAGTGCGGAGATATCGTCCAAACTGCGCGCAAAACTGGCCGCATCCAGGCCGTGATGCAGAATCGCCGCTTCGACCCTCGAATCCGCGCCTTTCGGGAGCTCATTGCCGGCGGCACCATTGGTAAGGTCGGTTATGCTGGGGCAGACTTCTTTCTCGGACCACACTTCGGCGGATTCCGGGATATCATGGATAGTCCGCTGCTGCTGGACATGGCGATTCATACGTTTGATCAGGCCAGACTTATTCTTGGAGCCAATCCGGTATCGGTCTATTGCCACGAATTCAACCCTCCAGGCTCTTGGTACACAGGCAATGCAATGGCGCTATGTATCTTCGAAATGTCGGATGGCTCTGTATTCAATTACCGTGGATCCTGGTGTGCAGAAGGCGCCCCGACCTCGTGGGAAGCATCTTGGCGTGTAACCGGGGAAAAAGGCACGGCCATCTGGGATGGACATGATGACATTTATGCAGATGTTGTGGCTGCAGAGCACCTGGATGCAAGCGGTAAGCCTTCCTTCTTCCAGCCTTCAGAGCGAATCGAAGGACAGTTGCCTGTCATGAAGAAAAGCGGACATCACGGTTGCCTCGAAGATATGTTCGCCGCGCTGGAAAGTGGGCGATTGCCCGAAACGGATTGCAGCGACAACCAGTTTAGCATGGCGATGGTGCTCGCTTCCCTCGAGAGTGCCCGCACCGGACAGAAAGTGCTCATCGCTGATCTGATGCAAAACACGTAGACATGGCTTCTTCTAAACTAAGCCAGCCCAACCCGCAAATCTGAGCGAGTTGGGCTGGCTTGGTTAGTATATTGCTGCATCTTTACAGAATGAAACTAGTTTGGAGTGTAACTGTATAATCATTCCCTCTATAAAATTCCTTTTTGCATGGCTTTGTACACGAGCTGCGAGAACAGGCTGTTGGACCAGGCAAACCAGGGTCTTGTAAATGTATCGGGATCATCTGCATGAAAGCCTTCATGCATGAACCCGGTTCCTGCGTCTGTCTTTTCCAGCCGTTCAATCATCTCCAGCATTTCCTCGTCATTATCCGCAGTCAGTCCTTGCATGGACAGTGCCATATGCCAGATGTATCCCGGCGGGGTATGCGGGCTTCCGATCCCTTTGGCTGCTTGACCTTCATAATAGAATGGATTCTCCTTACTCAGAATAAACCTGCGTGTATTCTGATACACGGTATCCCCCACGGGTGCATATTCCAAATACGGAATGGACATCAGTCCAGGCGTACCCGCATCATCCATCAGGCAATGATTGCCGTATCCGTCTGTTTCGTAGGCATAGATTCGTCCATAGACCGGATGATTGTATATGCCGTAGAGAGAGATTCCATGACGAATCTCTTCTTCAAGCCGTGCCATTTCGCTAACCAATTGTTCGTCCCGGAATACCCATTTGGCGATCTCCCCCATCTGGCGTAAGGTCACCGCAGCGAACATATTCGCGGGAATGTTATAGTGAAAATCACAGGCATCATCACTCGGACGGAAACCGGACCAGATCATTCCGGTATAGTTCACAGGCATACCCAGCCCCGCGTTGCGCATTGTGTCATGTGCAGGACAATTGCGCCGCATAAATCGATATGGCGATTGCTCGGCATGGTGCTGCTCCGTTTGCCAGAGATGGACTACACTCTCCATCACCCTTTTGAAGCGTTCATCAAAAATATCCGTCAATTCCGTCTCACGCCAGTACGCATAGGCCAGCTTCATCGAGAAGCAGAGGGAATCCAATTCGAATTTACGTTCCCACACCCATGGCGACATCTCTGTCTCATCATTGGCATCCCAGTGCCAGCCATTGGCTGTTTCGTTGAATGCATTGGCATACACATCAATGTCAGCGTAGAACATATGCCGCTTGATCAGTCCGCCGATAATCCGTTGTAATGCTTCATCGTCCTTCGCAAGTGGCACATAATGCATGACTTGCTCCACGGAATCACGCAGCCACATGGCTGGGATATCACCTGTAATGACAAACGTTGTACCGTCATCAAGCAGTTTGGTCGTCGTCTCCAAAGTACTCGGAAAGCAGTTGCGGAACTGCGCGAGTAATCTCGGTCTGTGCTGCAGCTTCTTGTCCGCCTCCGCCAAAATATCTTGCACTGCCTGCGGCAACTCCAGATGCGGCATGGGAATCTTCGGTAATCTGAACTGTTCCATGGACGTAGTCTCCTCTGACATGAATTGTGGTTGTGGTGTTTGGATATGGCTGATCTGTTCCTCTCCAAATCTGGCATATCCTTTTAGGCACATTTGATTATTGTTATTTTTGTTATCATAATATATAATAACGTTATTAAATGTAGTGTACTGTGACTTGGTAAATGTCGTCAATTCGTAATTGCTATAATTGCCACAATTCATTTCTAAATTAATATTTTGTTTACATATGAAGGAGTCATGAACATGTCCCGCAAAGTATCCATTCAGACGCTGGCTGACCAGCTTGGATTATCGAAATATGCCGTCTCCCGTGCACTCAGTGGCAAGACAGGAGTCAGCGAGTCTACCCGCGCCCGTGTACTTGAACTCGCCAGATCTCTGGGCTACCGCCAAAATACACCCGGAAGCACCGGTGTCTCCGCTGCTTCAGACCAATCCGAACCGCCATTCGCGCTCATCTGCATGAACCAGCTAAACCGCGGGGAGCCTCACTACTGGCAGCGGGTGCTTTCCGGCATGATCTCAGGCTGTAATGAACGGGGCTGGCATCACGCGATTGTATCTCCTTCGCTTGGTACCGGGGACGAACATACGTCACCGGAACGGGCCGTTGCTCCCCATCTGGACTGGGAACGATGTGCGGGCATTATTGTCATGGGTTCCTTTCCTCATGTCGTTCTGCAGCGTCTGGCTCAGACAGGTCGTCCCATCGTGCTGGTGGATCATCAGGAACCGCTCCTGAACTGTGATACGATCAGCCATGATAATCTTGAGGCAGGCATCACCGTTGTGCGGTATCTACTATCACTGCAATCCCGCAGAATCGGGTTAATTACGGACGATGGCCGTGCGGCCAGCTTCGCACAGCGCAAGATCGGCATGGAGCTGGCATTGAATCATTTTCATACCGGCCACGGTCACGCTGCCACATTCCGGGAATGGAATGTTCCTTATGAGCAAGGGGAATGGGGCGATCAGCTCGCAGCCGAAATCAAAAACATGCCGGAGCATGAACGACCCGATGCCTGGATTGGTGTGAATGATGATATTGCTCTGCAATGGATGAACAAGCTACAGGAGATCGGAATCTCCACACCTCAAGACTGCCTCGTGATTGGCATTGATAACGTCCACTCCGCCGCAACGTCTTCCCCACCTTTGACAACAGTCAACCTGTGCAAGGAAGAGCTAGGACAGCGGGCCATTGAAGCTTTGCAAAGACGGATTGAACGTCCCGGGACACCGAAAGAGACCGTCATGCTTGCCACTTCCCTTATTCCGCGAGACTCGGCTTAGCTTGATATACGCTGTGCTACTTTTTAAGTAAGGCCCGTGCACATATGGAAATAGCCCCGCATTAAATGCGGGGCTTCCGTGTTTATAAGGCTCATCTAATCCATGTTATTTTTGCCAAGGTAGACTTTTAAATGAAGGGAGATCCACTGCCCAGTTCACATTACGATACTCTCGATCAACTACCACACGTTTCAATGTAAATTTCGTACCGTTCTCTTTGTAAAAATTTCGTATGATCAATTTTAAACTATCTGCAACGTATTCTCCGTTATTATTTGGCTCATCTGGATAACCGATCACTTCAACAGGATACTCTTTCCCCTCCGTATCTATGGCCACCCAGCGATCCCCATTAAATGCATTACGGAAAGTTCCAGTTCCCTCGAGAACTAGTGACGAACCTTCCTTCCCATCACTCTTCGGAAGGTTATAGGATTCCAATTGAGGTTTGTAATTATAATCGTAAAATAATATTCGATCTCCCAGCTGTTCGAATTCAACAAAAGTATAGAAATTGGTGTCCTTACGCCTTTTGTCCAGGTCTACTTCTACTGACTTCTCTTCTTTCACGGGGATAGTGTAACCGTCCAGTACAAAAAGAATGTCCTTGGCATCTACTGTTACAAACGCCGGATCCCATGTCTCCGACAACTTTAACGGTCCACCATCCCTCAAGCCACTTTGATCATGGAGCCGAAACTTGGCTAGGCGGGTATCTGGTCTAATCCCATTGAATATACGATATTCATTGGTTTCAGGAATTTCAAGATGATACATAATGTTCACATAATCCGCCCAATCCTCTCCGACTTTATCACGCAACTGATCGTCTAGACTTACATTCATATCAAGCCGGGTTCCATTTGGCGTTCGTACAAGCTGCGTCATATCCAATTTCAAACCTTCTGGCGTCGTATATGTGTTATTCATAGGAGCTTCAACAGCCAGTGATTTGGCTTTGGTCATATCGATGTTAAACTGGAAGCTCCAATCCACCGTCTCTTTATCTTCGTATGATTTTGTTTCGAAGTTGTATTGGCCCCCTACATTCAAATGCCCCAGTTCCCCACGTACAACTACCTCATCAGGGATATCATCATGCAGCTGAAAAATAAACCGTTCGGATGTAGAGCTGCTTACTCTGGTATCTGCTGCGAGAGTAGCAACCTCGCCCCCTTGGTCATCCGTAACATGAATTCTCCCCGCCTCTGGGGATATTGCAAACAAGCCTAAACCTTCAGGAGTTGTTTGTTTCATTGTGATCACGATCTGCGAACGGTCCACTAGTACATCTTCAATCTTAAGCGTGTAACCCTGATCCTCGATATGAATATTAGGATTAACCACAAGACCGAGTGGCTTGAGACGTTTGTAATCATCAGCCAGATAGGAGTACTTCAGCTCCTCTGGTACGGGAATATTGGGAAGTGGAGGATTATTCACCGCGTTGACGGCAGGTTGCTCAGGTCCTATTTTATAATCCCAAGCAAACCAGGCTCCCCCTGCAAGAATTACAACAGCCGCTGCTGTAACCCCCATACGGCGCATCCAACGGGTTTTGGAAGACTTTTTCATGGCAAAATTCACTTCCGCTTCACGTTCCATGGACACACCATCCAGTTTTTTCATCACCTGAAGCGTAAAATCGGGTTCAGGCTCCTCGCGAAATACATACTGTTCCCATAACCGGTCCTCATCATTTGGAATAGGCTTCATATGTGGCTAACCCTCCTTTGCGCTCCATCTGTTTCTTGAGCATCTTTTTCCCACGGTACATCGCGTTTCGTACCTGCGCTGCACTCATGCCGGTAATATCTGAAATTTCTTCATAGCTTAGCTCATTGGTATATTTCAACAGCAGCACAAGCCGGTATGATTCCGGCAGCTGTTCCATCTGGCGGTATATTTCCCGCTGCATCTCCTTGTGCAGCACATGCCTTTCCGGCGATTCTTCACTGGCTCGCTCCATGACCGGTTCATCTGCCGTCATAACCGGTTTCTTTTGCCTTATAAAATCCCGCATCCGATTCACAGCGATGGTATATACCCAGGAAGAAAAACTGCTTCCTACCCTTCGGGACGGGAGATAGCGATAGATCCGGATAAACGTGTCCTGTGCAAGATCCTGCGCATCCGGATGACTCGCGCCCATTCCGCGTAGAATGCCGTAGACTTTATTTTTATATCGATCCACGAGCAAGGCGAACAGCTGTTTATCCCCCGCGATAATACGCTCGATGAGCTCCTCCTCCTGCATATGTTGAGTCATGTAATCCCCCTTCTCTACAGCTTCCATGCATGGTTCTGTACTATATAGACGGAAGTACTTTCCAAAACTTCTCACTTTCCTCAAAAAAAAGAATTCGCTCAAGTCCGGTTCAAAGCCGGTTGGGCGAATCCACTATAGTCAGCCTCAACGTTTCTGTGCAATAAAATCGCTAAGCTGTGCGTAAATAGCAACAATTTCATCCATCGACATGCGTACCAGTCCGCTCGAAGAAGGTGCAACGAATTCCTGAATTTCCGAGACAACCGGATCATCCTGAAATCCCCATTCCACTTTGGTACGCTTGCTGTACTGGGTGTATACCCCTTTCCCGACAAAACAGGCGATGTCCGGTCGATACTGTTCCAGCTTTTGCCGAAGAATCTGACGTCCCTCCGCATACTCTTCACGTGTAATATCTTCCACGCCTCTCGTAGGCCGGGCTACAATGTTGGTAAATCCATACCCCAATTTGAGCAGATCCTGATCTTCTTCCGGATGATATAAACGTGGGGTTAAGCCGGAACGTTCAAGAATGCGCCAGAAACGATTGCCTTTATAGGCATAATGATGGCCGGTTTCGCCTGATGTAATGCTGGGATTGAATCCGATAAACAGAATCGATAACCCAACATCCAGATGATCTGGAATCATATTCACATGACCTCCCTAGTGTATAAAATGATATAATGGTTGAAGTGTTTACGAAATCGGACTGAAATTTTCATGAAAAAGGAAGCTGAACAGATGATTGCAGACATCATGCTTGAAGTCGTCCTGCCCGTCTTTCTCCTGATCGGAGTCGGGTCCTGGATGCAAAAGGTGTTCAAGCTGGACTTGTACACCCTCGCCAAAATCAATTTCTATTGTATTACCCCCGCAGCCGTCTTTATGAGCATGTATCATTCCGATATGTCGGGTGAACTTCTCGGGACGGTCACTCTCTTCTACGCCATATATGTCATTATTCTGTATATCGTAGGATCCGTGTTCGCACGAACACTTCGATTGAACAAAGGCATGAAGGCCGCCTTTAATAACAGTGTCATGCTGGACAACGCAGGCAACTATGGCCTGCCAATCAATGCGCTCGTATTTCGCGGAGACCCACTCGCGTCTTCCATTCAGGCTCTGGTCATGTCCCTACAGTCATTGCTGACCTTCACGTATGGCGTATTATCTATCCAGGGCGCGAAGCTGAAAGGGAACTACCGTGCAGTCATCATTGGATTTCTCAAAATGCCGGTTCCCTATGCGCTCTTACTGGGGATTCTGTTCCATATGTGGAAGGTGCCGCTGCCAACGTTTCTGTCCATGCCGCTGACGTATGCGCAGCAAAGTATGGTTGCTGTAGCACTGCTGACCCTAGGAGCACAGATTGTCAAATATCCGATCCGGCTGTACCGTCTTGATGTGTATATTAGCACATTTCTGCGCCTCCTGATTGGCCCGGCCATCGGGATCTCCATCGTACTGCTTCTGGGTCTGGAAGGAATTGCCGCGCAGGCACTGATCATTGCTTCCGGGATGCCTACCGGGGTGAATGCATCCATTCTGGCCGAGGAATATGATAACGAACCCGACTTTGCCGCACAAACGGTACTTATCTCGACACTCTTGAACATTATTACGATTACTGCACTCATTTCTTTTGCCAAAACATTTTGATGCAACTAAAAAAGTCCATGCGCTCCGTAAGTCGGATGAGCTTGGACTTTTTTTGGTTAAGACATATGCGATCTGTGCGAGTAACCCTACTTGCACAGCCAAAAAGAAAAACTAGGATTCAAACGTCGTCCGTTCCGGAAACTTGCCGCCTTCCCTGAACAAACACCGGACCAGCCGCTGCGCTGCCCGATTGAAGAAAAAGCTGGGGTTGACCCCTTCGACCTGAACAGGTTCGAGTTCCTTCACACTTTCCTTGATCTTGTTCATTTCAATCAGTCCCATCTTCCGCTCATTGGGTCCGAATCGATAAATAACCTTTTCATCGTCCTCCGTCTGTTTTACCAGCAGAATCATGGATGCCATGCAGGTTACCTCCTATCGTTACGTTATGAGATTCCAATGACTACTTGCTATATATAACATTATTACCCAGATAACCATGGAAGGATATAGGGCTTTGGTTCGTTTATATTGAAGTTAAGACTCCTAATTCAAATGTTCTTAAATGTAAAGTTTTTACAGTATAACAAAAAACAGGCCTGGATCTCGTCCAAACCTGCCTTCATCTCAGTCTAATGCTAGGTGTTTTCCTCTATTTTACGGACCATCACAATCGTGGATCGACCTTCTCAGACTCCAGTGCTAACGTTGCCAGCACACATTCATGAACCCGCTCCACAGGCTCCCTGCGTACAAAACGCTCAACTCCCTCCATACCCAGAGCGCTTTCCAACAGGGCATGCCGTTCCTTCTTGGATGTTTTGCGTTTGCTGAGCCGGGACAAATTCTCGGGTGCCAGGTAATCCATCCCATAGATGATGTGCAAATATGCACGCCCTCGTACTTTAATCGCAGGTTGGATCATTTTGTTCCCATTCCATGTGCGGAAGGTTTCTGGCTTGATAACCATGCCCTCATGTCCTGCTGCTGTCATCTCATCCCACCAACGAATAACCTCTGCTTCATCCGCCTCACTCGTAATCACCCGATATTCCGTCTCCATCATGAAGCTGGACATCCGGGCGAACTCGCGGTTCTGCTCCATATGCCATTCATGTGTCTGATCCCAGAACGTTCCCGTGCTGTGAGCCAGGGTGTGGAACGGTGCTATACGGATATCCCCAAGTTCCTTCACATCCCAGCAGTAGTTCTGAAATACGTCACGGAATGTAGTCGCGTTCCCCAATTTGACTTCGGTTTCCTGCAACCACTCACTCACATCTCGTCCGGCGGCTTCCGCTTCCCGCAGTTTGTCCAGCACCGTTCCGCGATCCATGAGCGAAGCCTCTGCCACATGTGCATATTGCGAAGCAATCAGTTCCCGAGCCTTCAGGTTCCAGGGGACAATCTCGGCATCCAGCAATACAAACTCCGTCTGATGTCGTTCAAAATATCCGTCTGCGGTCAGATCTGCATGCAACCTGGTCAGTACATTCTGTTCTGTGGTTGGGTCAAAAAAAGATCGCCCTGTCCGGGTCACGATGTTCCCCAGCATCGGTCTTCCCACTCGCTGCTTCGCAGCTTCCTGATCGCGGAAGAGGAGCAGAATGGCTCTACTACCCATATGTTTCTTCTCAGCCACCATGCGCCTAACCCCCTGCGACCGGTAATATTGAAATGCATCCCGCGGATGCTCCAGATAGCCTTCTACCGAAGAGGCCGCTGGCGGCGGACTCATCGTAGGTGGGATATAGACCAATTCCTCGAGCGGTACTGTAAAGTGGGAAAAGGTATCAATAGCCGTCCGGGCTACCTCGCCCTGGATGGATACGTCCAGTCTGGATCCGGTCTGCACCGTAAATCCTTCCTTGAATTTCCGAAGGTTGGGCGGTGCAAAGCGGCGCCGTTCCCAGCGCTTGAGCGGGCTATCCGGATCCCCTGCATAATCCTGCAATGCCGCGACGCTGACAGACTCCCGTTCCGGCATGCGCCAGGCCGTCAGCATCCCCCCAAATACAACGCCCTGATCGATATTGACCGTATCATTGACGATCGTAGGATATGGACGGGGGTCATGTCCCCAGACGATACATTCGCCTGAAGTGTGATCCACGTACCAATCCTTCCGAACTGGCCGTCCATGCTCATCCGTTCCATCCACATCACCATAGCGGCAGTAATCCTGAATGCGTTTGGATTGTTTTCCGATAAAATGATCCCGAATACCCGCGTGTGCCACCACCACCTGGCGTACCCCGTTCCGGGAGAATACCAGATGGGAAGGGGCATTCAGCAGAAACTCTCGTAGATCTGTGCGTACTCGCTGCGCTGTCTCTATGCCATGTTCCTGTTCCAGGTCGCTCAGCTCCTGCTCAACAAACTCATCTCCATGACTAAGCGTAACGTCCCGACCATCCAAATAACGGGCAATTTTCCACCCATGGTTGCTGTCAACCATGTAAGCTAACCCTGCGGCACAATGCTGCTGCCAAAACATTAAACATGGAAGCGACGCAGGTCCGCGGCTGGATACGTCTCCAACGGAGACCAGCTTTCTTCCATCAGGGTGGCGATACAACCCGTTTTCTCCCTCTTTCACATATCCCAAACGAATGATTAACTCGATCATTTCATCATAACAACCGTGAATATCGCCAATGATATCAATCCCTACGCCCATGTCGACCATCAGTGGATTGGCCGTGCGGACAAATTCAAGTTCATCCGGCTGCTTCAGCATATAATTGGCATCGAAGCCATCTTCACGGATGGCGCGCAGCGTGCGTTTGAACTGCTGCACCTGCTGCTTCACCCGCTGACGGCCGCGTGGATAATCGCGCTGAGCGTCCCGCTCAAGCAGTTCCTTCTCTGGAACATCGAGTACGATCGCAATGACAGGTACATGAGCTTTTCTCGCGAGATGAATAAGACGCTGACGATCTTCCGTATACAGATGAGTCGCATCGACCCAAGTCAGCTTGTTCAACCTGCAGCGTGTCGCCAGCATGGCTTCCATGGCTTCAAAAGCCTTGGCCGATACCTGCTGATATTCGGCATAGATCACATCCGCTTCGCTTCGGGGGCGATTTTTCCAGTCGACATATTCGTCATCTCCGACCAGCATGCGGAACTGATCCGATGAGACGGCTTCCGTACGTTTGATGACTCCTTCCTCCACGAGTCGTTCCAGCAGTGTGCTTTTGCCGCTATTGGATGGACCAACAAGCACGACGATTCCTGCATGAGGCAGGTGTATTTTGCGGCGTCTTTTGTAATCCCTTTCTGCCGTCGGATCATGAGTCGTTCTGCCTGTGCCGGTTTCTTCTGCTGCTCCCCGCTTATCCCTCATGTTGATCTCTCCTTTCCTTCCTGAAAATCACGAGCTGAGTTGGCTGACCGAAGCCTTCTGCATGCGCGCCTATCCCGCTGATTTCAAAGCTGTACTCCCCCTGCTTCGTCCACGTCTCGCACTGGGCTACCAGTTCCGTCCTGGTCCATTCGAAGCGATGGTCGTGATGGCGGAAGCTCTCTTGTTCCATTTCATATACTTGGTTGTATTCCTTGTTAGGAGTGGTCACGAGCAGGACTCCCGGCTGGTATTCGTTCATGATCGTATTCATGATGCCGTCCAGTCGGTAAGCTTCAATGTGCTCGATGACCTCGCACAGGATCATGACGTCCTGATGCTTCAACTGCTCATCAAAATAAAACAGTGAGCCAATGACTGGCTCTGGCATAGCCGCGATTCCGCTTCGTCCTTCCAGCTTGGCGAATCGTTCCATGGCCCGCAGCCGGGACTGTCCCGAAGGCTCCACAGCCAAGATGGACTCCACGCCTGGAATATAAGCCAGTTTCACAGATAACTTGCCCTCACCGGCACCCATATCCACAATGCGGCGCTTAAGCGGAAGACCTGCGACCACATCTGTAATTGCACGATAGCGTAGTTCATTTAACCGGACGGGTGGTTCCTCCTGCAGAGACGGAACGTCAGGTCCATCGCCTTTTTCATAGGCACTCACGTTATCGTCCCCGGCATTCACCGCCTCCACAGGTGCAGATAGAACACCCTCCTGACGCTCATACTGCCGAATCAATTCGGCGAACCGCAGCGTACGCTTGATAATCATTTCCTTCAACGGATGGCTGTCCAGCCAACCTTCGCCGTAACGCTTGATTTTATCAATTTCATCCTCGCTGATGAAATAATGTTTATAGTTATCCAGCACGGGAATGAGCAGGAATAACTGGCGCAGTGCATTCTGCACGGTGATCTGACCGCGAAGAATGATGCGGCGGACAGTGCTCCTCTTTTTCAGATCAAACGTATAGGCCAGCTCGTCTCTCTCCAGGGTCACAGTGTAACCAAGCGGCGAGAACAACTCCTCAATAGCTCGATCAGGCAGATCCGATGCCACCGGTCCGAACGTGAGCTCCATGTCGAACGGATGCCCTACCCACTGTACATAGGCTTCCTTCGGTTTGCCATTAAGCGCGGTTCCCAGCGCCGAACGTATGTAAGAACAGAACAAGCTGCTGGTCACAAATTCACGGTCGTTAATATACTGCGTAATATCATAACCATCCGGCGTGCCTCTAACCAGATCAACGGGATCAGGTTCGGCGTGCATCAGTACTTCGGTTTCACGTTCTGCAGCTGTCGTGTATACCATTCTTACGCGCACACCCTTATCCGTCCGGTCATACACATTATTCGGATTCTTCGAGAGCAGATGCGATACATTGCCTGCTCCCTCTCCAGTTGCTTTTAATATCAAATGCATGGATTACTCCTCCTTCTACCTATGCTCCTACTCTTCATCCGCCCACGCTTCATTCAATGCAGATCGGAAAATTCGATTCAATTCTTCGTACCCTACAACCTGATCATTCCTCATGTCCGCAGCTATATTTCCGAAATGCTCGATGTTCTCTGCCAAATAGGAATGAATGGCTGGCAGCTTCGGCTCTAGATCCAGTTCTTCTCCAGCTCTCTTCCTTCTCAAAAGATCTTGAATTTCCACATACAGCGGCGTTCCCGCAGGTATAATGTCCTTGACTAACTCATCAAAGTCCAAGGGCGGCATGGCGTCATAACGTTCAATCCAACCGCAGGCGAGCAGCGGACGCAGCACATAGAAATACTTTTTGATTTTCACCTGCTCGCCTTGCAGATAATCCCGGAAGTTCCCTTTGGCCATATTCAGATAATGGTACATGCAGGACTTGGGCGAGAACGTAAGCGGAGACCATGCACGAATGTGCTCTGCCACACTGTACCGCTCGTCGTAGCGAAGGGGCGATTGCAGCCACTCCATCAGCGGTGGATTTGATTTTCGAAATAACTTCAGCGCCTTTTGCAGATCCCAGCCGTTGATATCCAGCTGATCACTGATCGGACGTTCAATCACATCCCGTCTATCTTCAATCGACAAGTACCAATCCAGCGGTCTCACGTACAGAAAACGCACATCATAGTCACTATCCTGCGAAGGAAACCCCCAGGCACGGCTGCCCGACTCGCATGCATAGATGATACGTATCTGTTCTTCCTGTTCAATCTGCACAAGCTGCTGCCGGATCGTTTCTCTCATTTCTTCATGAACGTGAGTCATATCTGCCTACCTCCTTTATCTCTTCTGCTGCTTGCCACGCACCTCTTCATACCCTCATTATGCCTAACTCTTCCACACTAGAACATGGCGAAAGTATGGCGACCTTTGTAAGTTTAAAATGAAACCAGCCACGCTTCCTGTTACAATGAAGGGATACGAGAAGTAGGAAAGTAGGAAGCTCCACATTGCTTTATCCATATTTGCCTGACTCCAGGCCATCAAGGAGTGATGATTCATGGCCAAAGAAAGCTTTGACAAAGAAATTCAGTTTCTTCGCATGCTGTCTCTGACAAGCGGTGCATACAATCGCAAACAGTATGCCGAACGACTCGGCATCTCCGTACATACCTTTGATAAAACGACGCGCAGGTTAAAAGAAATCATGCAATCTGTGGCGGACCAGCGCCACAGTTCAGAGCCGAGCAAAGAGATGACGGACCTCGTCCGTTTCCAATATGGAGAATCTGCAGAACCCCTGCTGCTGTTCCTTTTTCGGGCCAAATCGATGAAAGAAACAGAGGTTCAGCGGCTTTCTGTCATTTTGCATACGCTGCAAGGCAGCGCGCTGACCGCGATGGAACTGCTGGATGCCTGCTGTGCCGATCTGCCTGAGGAACTCGCACTGCCTGACGAAAAAACGATCCGCACCGATCTGAAGTATCTGGAAGAAGTCGGTGTAATCCGGAAGGAACCGGGTGGCAGGCCTTATCGCTATACGCTGCAGCAGGACGTCCTTACCAAACTAACGGCCCAGGAACAGCTGGAGTTATATGATTTTGTGGACATCATGGCGAATACCCAAGTCCCCTCTGTACAGGGGTATCTGCTGAGAGACAGCCTTAAAAAGGTAATTGCCGCAAGCTATCCCGAGCAGGAAGTAACCGAACCATTTATATACAAGTACCATTATTATTCCCGCATTCTGGATGAGGCGCATCTGTACACTTTGCTTAGTGCCATTCGCCAGTGCAAGCGAGTCCAGTTTGTCTATTTTTCACCCAAAAAGCCATCCAGCTACAGCTCGCAGAATACGAATCCGCGATTCGAACGGGAAGCCGGCGGACATTCCAATCAGATCCTGCCGCTCGAAGTCGTTTACGATCACCAGTATGGCCGGTGGTATGTCATTGGATATCAGGGACGCCGGGGGTTCGTGAAGTTTCGAATGGAGGGCATCACCCAGATGGAGGAACTGGATGCGGTAAGCACAGAGTATATGCATGATCTCAAACAGCAATGGGCAGAAGTCAGCCGGTTCAGCTGGCTGGTGGATACGGCGAAGACCGTTACGGTTCAAGCCCGTTTTTTCCATCCCGAGAGCGGTCAGCGCAACTTCATTCTGGATCGGGTACGTCTGCAGGGCCAGTGGGGCACCATTACGCCTGAAACCGAGCATACCTTTCTGTATGAGATCCGGGTTAACGGTACGACGGAGATTAAACCATGGCTTCGGAGCTTTGGTTCAAGCTGCGAGGTCATTGCACCTCACAGGCTTCGCCAGGAGATGATTAAGGAATGGAAGGAGATTGCGCAATATTATGAATCTGTTCGAGAAGATGTTCAACTATCAGATCATGACGAGATTGAATGAGACTGGACTGTTCACCTGGACTTCCCAGGAACGGGCCTGGCTCCGGATGATGCTGAATCACACTGCCGCCCAGGAAGCATTAACTCCTTCCACTTACCATAAACTGCAAGATATGCTGGATGACGAGCCGGACATGAACCTGCAGGAGTACTTGACCGAGAAAGCCAAAAGCGAAGAACACAGCGTCTCCCACCCCCTGCTCAATCCACTGCGCAAAATCATAATGAACCAACAAGCTTTTCGACTAACGGGGCATGTCCGCAATGGGAGAATCATTCAGGATCAATTCGGATTCCCGTACAAGCTCGAATATTCCATGGTCAAAAAAGAGTGGTATGTGCTCTGGTACGCCCCTCGTTTCGGGAAATTGATGTCAACCAAGCTGCGCAGCATTATCACTGCGGAGTCCGAGAACCTTGAACCGGAAAACGTCTCACGTTATACGGAGCAAATCCGCTATTTGAGTGAGAAACGTAAGACAACCATCACGATTGAAGTACTGCCGGAGTTCAATCAGGAATTGTCACGCATTCTATATGCTTTCTCCTGCTTCGAGAAACAGGTACAGTATGTGGAAGCTCAGCATACCTACCGGATTGAGCTGACAATCCCCCGGAGTGAAATGGATTATGTGTTGTCCAAAATGCGTTTTCTTGGCAAACGGGTGCGGATTGTAGACAACGTTGTGCTGCGCAATCGCATGTCCGAGACAGCAGCCAAGGTGCTTGCACGCTATGCAGCTCCCGAGGTTCAAGGTGAGCCAGGCCTGACTTCTGAGGCCAAGGTGCCCACATAACAAACAACAACCCGAACCATGTGGTTCGGGTTGTTATCTGCGCGCTATGTGGCAGCGGAGTTCCGTCTTTTGTTGATGGCATGCACACCCATAACGACAGCAATCAACTCATAGGTATCCAGCTGCTCGGACTCGTTGCTCAATACAAAAGCTCCTGAACTGAACCAGCCGCTCGTGCGTCTGAAGCTAGCCACCGTTCTGCCGCCCATTCCGGTAACATCATATTCCTGGGAAAATGCCGGGGCAGATACTTCATAGATTCCTCGCGGTCCAGCATCGTATTCAAATCGTTTACTAAAAAAGCTCATTCTGGCTCGGAGGATCCCAAGATGTCCTCCATCCGCTGAAGTGACATCCCAGCGATTGCTTAACATCCCGAATCGACCGCTGCAGATCAGCCCCGCTGGACCAAACACATCTAGTGATGATCCGAATAGGCTTTTCAGATCCAGATGTCCTGCCTGCTCCTGATTTCCGTTCATAATTTCGGTGTATCCTGCGTTGAAAAAGTTATCTCTGAAGTATAGTTCCATAACATCCTCCCCTTTTGTTGAAATTAAACCTGCCCGGTAAAGTCCATACTATATATGTATTTACGTATGTAAATTGGAAATGGCTTCACAACTTGTCGAATTCTTAGTACTCTAGCCATAAAAAAAAACGGACGATCGTGATCGCCCGTGTGATTCATATCGCCCCGAAGTATACTGCTAAACTTCTACCTTTTTATTATTCAGATATACAGCAGCTCCAACCATAATTAACGCCACAATAATCTCAAATATGATACTCCCCAACCTTCCATCTGACCACAAAACTCCATTCGCTGTAAGTGTGATCCCTGTACTCTCTTGAGTAAACCGGAACAACTCGTTCGGGTTGAAGCGACCAGCAAGAATAACATTCTCCAACCAACTGATTAGATTGGTCAGCACGAAGAATGAGACGATACTAATCCACGGGCCTGCTTTCCACCTGAAGCTGCCTCCAATGGATATGGAGAGAAAAATGATGGTGGTCATAAAGATGGCAACCCACCAAATAAACAACAGCAGAGTAAGCCAATCCGAAAGATGGATACCCGAAAGATGGATGTAGCTGAGAAAGTGCATTCTTGCATTCGTGGCAACATAGAGGAAGTAATGAATGATGGCAACTGCTGTTAGCCCCAGCCCACACAGTGTACCAAATATTAGCGGAGACAATAGGTGAGACAGCCCTGTTACGGGTACGAGACGACGATTGTACGCACGGATGTTGGACCAGTATGTCTTAATCATTCTCACATAGATGGCTACACCTGCCCCCGCATAAGCAATAATACCAATAATTAGCCCTGCCACCTCGGACATGAACAATGCCAGACCGATCTGAACGATGATCAATACAACCAGCCCTGCCAACAGGGTATTCCAATTCCTTTTAAAATCGTATTTCAACAATGTCATCATTCCGCATACACCTCCTTGAACATTTCATCCACACTTTTACCGTATTTCAGACGAAGCGTCTCGACCTCTTCCTGCATCACTTTCTCGCCCTCACGGATGAAAATGACTTCATCAAAAATTCGTTCAATATCGGTCAACAGATGTGTCGAAATCATCAGACTGCTGTCTTCGTCATAGAATTTTACGATGGCATCCAAAATTTTGCCGCGGGCAACGGGGTCAACACCGCCGATCGGTTCATCCAGCAGATACAGACGAGCCTTGCGGGAAAGTGCCAGTGTTAGTTGAAGTCTTTCATTCATGCCTTTGGATAAATGCCTTACCTTTTCACCTTCAGCGAGCTTCATAAAATCAAGCATTTCCCTGGCCTTCGCCTCATCAAAATCAGCATAAAAATCCCGGTAGTATGCAATCGCATCACGAACCTTCATCCATTTTTCGGTCAATGGGCGATCCGGCATGAAGGAAACGAGTGACTTGGTCTCAAGCCCAACCGGTTTACCCGTGATCTGAATGGTCCCACTTGAAGGATACAGCAATCCGGCAGCAAGCTTCATCAGGGTACTCTTGCCGCTGCCGTTGCTGCCAAGAAGCCCGACAATCCTGCCTGGCGCAACCGTAAGCGTGACATCGTTTAGTGCCCGCTTGCCACCGTACATTTTACTAATGTGATTCAATTCAAGGATGTTACTCATGCCCTGCTCCTCCCTTCCCCTGTTCATGACTGTGCTGTGATAACTGACCTCCAGCGACCGCGTCCGCAACAATGGTAACAATATCCTGTTCTTCAATCCCGAGTTCCTGCATGCCTGTCAAAAAACGCTCCAGCAGTTCTCCCGCCATTTCTTTTTTGATCGTCATTATTTTCGACTCCTCACTTGTGACATATCTGCCCAGCCCCCGTTTCGTTTCGACCACTTCTTCCCGTTCCAATTCCTGAAATGTCCGCTGTACCGTGTTGGGATTAATCTGCAGCTCAGCCGCCAATTCCCGGACCGAAGGAATTTTATCGCCTGCCTTCAGTGTGCCTGTCACAATCTGCTTCTTAATGTACTGCATAATCTGCAGGTATATAGGTAAGTTGTTATCGAATTCCATAGCCACAAAGCACTCGCCCCTCTCTGTACTGGTGTGTTAGTTAAATAGTACACTAGTGCTATGTTGTTGTAAAGCCTATTTATTTCTATCCTTATGCAGCAATTCCACATGGATGTCCTATGACTATGGGCCAAAATAAAAAAAGAGCAGATCATATACGATCTGCTCTACCTTCAACCAAGCTAATTGGTGAACCAGCCTGGCCTGGTACACCACTACGCCAATCTATACAACATCCAGAGGAACTTTACCTGCAGGTGCAGGGAATGCTTCATTTAACCGTTCCACTTCTTCACTTGTTAAAACAATATCCATGGCTGCGGCATTCTCTGCCACATGGGACAACTGCACAGCTTTAGGAATCGCAAGCACATCACCATCCCGGATCACCCAGGACAATGCGATCTGTGATGTGCTCACTCCGCGGTCTGCAGCAATGTCGCGTATAACCGGATGCTCCAGCAGCTCGGTACGCAGCCTGCCTCCCTGAGCGAGAGGGCAGTAAGCCATGACGGGAACATGCCTCTCCCGGAGCCAGGGCAGGAGATCTCTTTCAATGCCGCGCGATGCCGCATGATACAATACCTGATTCACGGCGCAATGCTGGCCAGCCGGAATATCCCATAGCTCCTGCATGTCCTCCGTGTCCAGATTGGACACGCCCCAGCGCAAGATTTTACCCGCTTGTTTCAGCTCTTCCAATGCTTGAACCGTCTCTTGCAGCGGTACGCTTCCCCGCCAATGCAGCAAATATAGATCCAACCGGTCTGTACCCAGACGCCGGAGACTGTTCTCACAGGCTGTCATCATTTGTTTGCGATCTGCATGATGCGGATAGACCTTGGAGACCAGAAAAACATCATCCCGGTAGTCCGCTATCGCTTCTCCGGTGACTTCTTCCGCCCCGCCTTCAGCATACATCTCTGCCGTATCAATCACTGTCATGCCAAGTTCAATCCCGTTACGCAATGCTTTTACCTCGTGCGCACGGGCTGAACGGTCTTCTCCCATGTACCATGTACCTTGTCCTATGGCAGGCAGGGACGTACCGTCAGGCAGCAGCACTGTACGCTTCTTCTCCCCATGTGTTGCCACTTTGCATTCCTCCTATTCTTATGACGTATTTCGAAATCATAGCATGTCGTACTGGCCTGGCTTGTATGCTTCGCTCGCACGCTTCCATCGTCCCACCATCATGATATACAGCTGTTCCAGCGGCAACGACAGACTGTTCTGGGCTATACTCACCGTAGCATCCACCATCTGTGTATTCACGGTCATCAGCTTGCGCTTCACTCCGGTCTGGCGATCCAGGAAGGCTTGCTCATCCTTTAGTTTAACTCCGATCATGGACTGCCCCATCAACTCATACATGAAAATGTTCTCTACATCTTTCCAAGGGATGAAGCCTCCCGACGTATACGAGGAGGAGTCCACGAATCCTTGCTCATTGACGACAAAGGAAGGTTCCTTCTTGATCATCTTCACCAAGCTGTATGCAAGACAGAGTCCAAAAAACAGGACGGAAACCAGACCTACAACCGCAGAAATTACAGAATCCCCTGTATCGGAAGAATCGCTGAACATCAAAAAAAATCCGGCTGCCACAAAAAGTGCAGCTCCGGCCGCAAGCCATCCCATTCGTTTACGGCTCGGATATTCCACATGCTGTTGTTCATAGGATGTCGACAATCTCGTGCTCCTCCTTTAATTTGAACGAAATAGGCAATGATTATATCTTCTATATAAGATTAGAAACGTTAACAGACAAAAAACACATAGATTATTAACCAAAACAAACCAACTTCAAACAGGACCATCCGGCCCTACTTCATCTCGTTCATGACAATTCAACCATTAGGATTCGCCATACATTCAACAATTCCTCCTGGGTACGGTATAGCAGAGCGGCAATCTCCATTCGTGCAGAAGCATGTTGTCGTCCCCCCTGCTTTCCTTTAATATAAATGGAAAGGTTAGGAAATTACATTTGTGAAATCAAGGTGGGAGGATAATCAATGAACAGTCTGCGTGGCATCACATCGGAAGATCTTTATCAGATTACATGGGTGAATGATCCAACCCCGTCTCCTGGAGGCGAACAGCTGGTATATGTAAGTCGGAAGACGAATGACAACCGGGACGGTTACTCTTCTCACCTGAGACTCCTGCATCTGAAGAGTCAGAAGGACAGGGTATTTACCTCCGGTGACAAGGATCACTCGCCCTCCTGGTCGCCGGACGGGTCACAGCTTGCCTTTTTACGGGAGCATGAGGGAAAAACACAAATCTGGATCATTGCCACAGATGGCGGAGAAGCACGAAAAGTCAGCCAGTTGAAGCATGGAGCAAGTTCCCTCATCTGGTCTCCGGATGGCCAGTCGTTACTTGTGAAGTCCCCTGTGGATATGCACAGTGAAGCAGAAGACGAATCCAATTCAGACAACAAACTGCCCCAAGAACTTGTTGTTGACCGTATTCGCATGAAATCGGACGGCGGAGGATTATGGAATGGCAGACGCTCTCACCTCTTCCGCATCTCGGTTGACGGCGGTGAAGCCACTCCTGTAACCACGGGTCATTTCGACGTCGGTGATTATGCATGGTCACCTGACGGAACGTCCATTGCCTGGATTGCCCAGCTGCCGGAAGTAGGCGAGGAGCATAACGATTATGTACTGACCAATCATGTGTACCGCGCAAAACCAGATGGGTCTGACATACAGCAGCTGACTCCGGAAGGGTTCACCTTCAGCCGATTGGCTTATGCACCGGATGGACAGTCCCTCGCCCTGCTTGCCAGTGACCGCTCTTACGGAAATGCCACTCTGGTGAAGCTCTATACACTCCCGATCTCGGGCGGTCAACCTCTGTGCCTGACCCGTGACTGGGACGTACAGATGAATCATAGTCTCGTTGGAGATATGCGTGCCCACCTAATAACAACGGGGCCATTATTCACTCGTGATGGCTCTTCCATTCTCTGTCTCGCTACTGTTCATGGCAGCGTCCGAATCGCACGTGTTGCGCTGGATGGCAGTCAAACGGAGTATGTATTGCCTGCGGAGAAAGAGTTTTATCAGTTTGCAGAACTGGAGAATGGTGACATTGTAGCGGCCGCTGCCGACACGCAAAACCCGGGAGATCTGTTTTGGTATCCCAAGCCGGATGATCACGGAGCCGAGTCCATCCAGCTGACTCGCAGCAATCCCCAACTGCAGGGAGAGATCCGGCTCAGCGTACCGGAAACGTTCTGGTTTGATACCTCGGATGGGCTTCAGCTGCAGGGATGGATCATGAAACCAATCGGTATGGTAGACAGCGTCAAAATCCCAACCATTCTTGAGATTCATGGCGGTCCTCACATGATGTATGGCTTTACCTTTATGCATGAGTTCCAGATGCTTGCTGCGCAGGGCTACGCCGTCGTCTATACCAACCCGCGTGGTGGATTGGGTTATGGGCAACAATTCGTGAATGCCTGTCGTGGTGATTACGGCGGTGGCGATTACCGCGACCTTATGGAGACCGTTGATTATGCCTTGTCCACCTATGAATTCATTGATGAAACCCGTTTGGGCGTTACCGGTGGCAGCTATGGGGGCTTCATGACCAACTGGATTGTTGGACATACAGACCGGTTCAAGGCAGCCGTTACGCAGCGGTCCATCTCCAACTGGCTCTCTTTTTACGGTGTCAGCGACATTGGATATTTTTTCACCGAAGATCAGATTGGCGGCAATGCGTGGGAGGATACGGAACTGTTATGGAAGCACTCCCCTCTGGCTTATGTAGGGAATATAAACACGCCCCTGCTGATCCTGCATGGTGAACAGGACCTTCGTTGTCCGATTGAACAAGCTGAGCAATTGTATATTGCCCTGAAGCGACGCAGACAAACGACCCGTCTCGTTCGTTTCCCGGGGGCTAATCATGAACTTTCCAGAGGCGGTCACCCGCATCTTAGAGTGAGACGTCTTGAGCACATTGCCGGATGGTTCAACGAGCACTTATAATTATTTTTCCCATGGGACAAGCCAAGTAGAGATATAACCATCGCAGGAAGGAAGTCATCGGGAAGATGGCGCTGCGATGGTTTTTTTATTTGTGTGAACTAAGCCTATTAGCCAAACAGCAGCTTTTATACAACGGTTAGAGTTGAAAGAGATCAAAAGACAGACTACATAGGTCAGCATTGAAGTACATGCTCAGTTGAATAAACCCAAGGAATTTGGACCATACCGTAGTGAGTTAAGAATCAGGTCAAAAGGTTGCGAAAATAACGAATTTATTAGATAATTATCTGTCGATTGTGGTCGAATGAACGGATTAGAAGGGGGAACCTAATGATGAAGAAAAACACATTTGATGAGCCGATTAATCGTCTCTCTACCGGTTCGGAGAAATGGGACGCACTTGAGGAAATCTTTGGCGTGGCGGATGCGCTCCCTATGTGGGTGGCTGATATGGACTTTGCCGCACCACCATCCGTTATCGAGGCATTGCAGGCACGGATGGAACATGGCATTTTCGGTTATACCATGCGTACGGATGCATATCACGAAGCACTGAGAGGATGGATGGAACGACGTCACAACTGGAACATCAACGATGATTGGGTTGTGTTTACACCTGGGATCGTTCCAGCCCTAAGCATTGCCGTTCAACGTTTTACGGCACCGGGTGATGCTGTTGTGATTCAAACTCCGGTCTATGCCCCCTTCTACGAAGTGGTACGTGGCCAGGACAGAGAATTGATGACCAATCCCCTCCGTTTCGAAGATGGACGCTATTCCATGGATCTGGAACACCTGGAATCCTGTCTGCAGACAGGACGGGTGAAGATGCTTATCCTTTGCAGCCCTCATAATCCTGTTGGACGTGTATGGTCTCGCGAGGAGCTTGAAGGCCTTGCTGCCCTGTGCGTGCAATATAATGTACTTGTGGTGTCGGATGAAATTCATGCCGATCTTGTGCACCAACGCGGCACGCATACTCCGCTGTCCCAGATCTCGGAGGCCATCGCTGACCTAAGTATCATCTGCACGGCACCAAGCAAAACATTTAATATTCCCGGCCTATGCACCTCCAATATCATCATTCCGAACGCCTCCTTGCGTGCATCCTTTGCCCAGGGCGTCAAAACGATGGGCCTCGCCAGCATCAGCACACTGGGCGCCATTGCAGCCGAGGCTGCTTACAACGGAGCCGAACAATGGCTGGACGATTGCCTTGCCTATATTCGGGGAAACATGGAATACGTTCAGGAGTATGCGGCGAAGCACTTGACTGATGTAAGCATAGATTTGCCTGAAGCGACTTATCTGCTCTGGATGGACTTCAGCAAGCTGGGTGTTCCCCAGGAAGAACTTGTACGGTTGCTCCTGAACGAAGCAGGTCTTGCCTTTAACGACGGTACCGCATTCGGACCGGAAGGCACGGGATACATGCGGATGAATGTCGCCTGTCCACGGTCCACAGTTGAAGAAGCCATGCGCAGATTATCCCTGATGGTGAATCAATTGAACAAAAACTAATACCTATAAGAAAAGCCATCTTCCTCGATCAAGTCGAAGGAAGATGGCTTTTCTTATCATTACAACTAGGATACAGGCATAGGAATGATCCGGTCACAGAGTCTATTCAGCAGGTCAAGATCATGACTGATCACAAGCAGCCCCAAATTACGCTGACGCACCGTAGCCATTACGGTTTGCCAGATCTGGGCTTGTGTGATGGCATCCAGCATCGTTGTCATCTCATCGGCAATCAGGTAACGCGTTTCCTTGCCCAGTGCGCGGGCCACGCAGAAGCGCTGCAGCTCTCCACCAGACAATTCATCCGGTCTGCGATTCAGCCATTCAAGCTGAATACCCAGAGCATTCAGAATGGGATGCTCCGCCATCTCGGCTTCATGTAACAAGCGGCGCATTCGCCAGCGAGGGTTGACTGCTTTTTCTGGGTGCTGAAATACAAGTTGAACCGGACAGACTCCAGCTCGGGGAAGTGGCTTCCCGTCCATCAGCACTTCTCCTGCCATTGGTTCTGCATACCCTGCCAGGATGCGTCCCAGGCTCGTTTTGCCACATCCACTGGGTCCCCACAATCCCACAACTTCCCCCTGCTCCAGCTTCAGGTTCATATCCCGAAATATCCAATGGTTTTTGTCATACCCATAGCTGGCATTCCGTGCTTCAAGTGGCATGAATACACCTCACTTCTCCGCCTCGGAGCTTCCTTAATTCAGGATGTTGATCCGTACACGCAGGGGTCGCAGCAGTACAGCGGGGTGCAAACGAACAACCGCTTCCCCTCCACTGATTCGCCAGTGGCTGAGAGCCCGGGATCGGCTGGAAACCATTTTGCGGCAAAGCATTCCACAGTGCACGTGTATAAGGATGTCTCAATCCTTCTCCTGTGCCCGTAAAATCAATGACCTGCGCGATCTCCACACAGGAACCGGCATAGAATACAGCGATACGTTCTGCTGCGGTCAGTGCCGAGGCAATGTCATGGGTAATCCACAGGATGCCTGCCCCCCGGTCAGCCATTTCACGAAATTGCTTCATCGTGTCTGCAAGCACTTCGGGATGGATTCCCGGTGTGGGCTCATCGGCAATAATCAGCTTGGGCTCACCGGAAGTCGCCGTTGCCATAAGTACCCGCCGAGCCATGCCTCCGGAGAGCTCATATGGATACTTCTTGCTGGTTCCCTTGGGCAATTGATAGCGATCCGTAAGTTCCCTCTCTGCCTTATGCATTTGCAACCTTGAGGATACCCAGCGCTCACCCGGCTTCCGGTGAACTGGCTGGACCTGCTTACCTACCTTGAGCAGCGGATCCAGGTGAGTAACGGATTGGGGGATATACACCAGTTCATCTCCGCGCAGACGGAGCTGCCGCTCTCTCGTCAGCGGCTCTTCAGCATAACAGATCTGTCCCTCAAGCCTGGCACTGGCAGGAAGAATGCCCATGATCGCTTGTGCCAGCACGCTTTTGCCAGATCCACTCGCACCTACGACAGCGACAATCTCGCCTTCGTTCACAGTCAGGTCCAGATTCTGAATGACCTCGCTCTCCTCATGTGCAAACCAGCCACGAGCTCGTCTGAATGATACGGAGACCCCTTTTACTTCAAGAAGAGCCATGGTTATCCTCCCTCCCTTGAACTACCTGTCCCTGTCAACACTTTCAAACTGTTCCCGAGCACATCAAAGGCACGAACGACCAATAACAGCGCCAGTCCCGGGAAAAAGGCTAGCCACCACATGCCTGCCGACAGATATCTCATCGACTCTGACAAAATAATCCCAATGGCCGGCTGCTGCGGCGACAGCCCGAGCCCCAGAAACGTAATTGCAGCCTCATGCAGAATGGCATGAGGGAAGATCAGCAGTGTACCCACGAACAACTGTGGAACCAAGTGAGGAAGCATGTGCTGTGTAGCAATCCGAAACCGGGTTTGTCCCAGCCGGCGGGAAATATGGATATAATCTGCCGATTTCAGCTGAATCATCTCTGCACGAACAATCCGGGCCAGATTCGGCCAGTGAGTCAATGCGATGGCTGCCGCCACACCAGGCAGACCCCCACCGAAGACAAAGGCCAGCATCACGAGCGACACTAGATGAGGCACACTCAGGAACAGATCGATTAGCCATGAAACCACTCTGTCGGCAAGCTTCCCCGAAGCAGCGATCAACCCCAGCAGCAGCGCCACCATCCCTCCTCCGCACGCGGCAAGCAAACCGACCTGAATGCTGGTCGTCAATCCCTTCAGCGTGCGCATGAACATGTCTCGTCCCAACCAGTCCGTGCCGAAGGGATGTGCCCATAACGGGGCCAAATTCCGGTCTTTCAACGAAGTTAGCGTGGATTCTGCAGGGAGCACGAACCCAGCCAGCCATACGATAACAATCCAGCCGAGCGACAAAGTCCCCCAGATCAGGGCTCGTTTGCGCGGGTTGGTATAGCGCGGCTGCCTCTCGAAACCAGACCCCCCTGGAGACAATCCAGTTTGATGCCTCCATAGCTTACCGTGATTCCGCTTCTCCGTTTCCTCAGATCCCCCTGACCGCAGCCGCAGCACAGCACGAATGGGTCTGGAGGACTGCTCCATTTCCTGCTTCATGTTAACAGTTCCTCCTTCATCCGCGGATCTATGAACCGATAGAGAATGTCTGCCAGCAGATTGCCGGTAAAAACAAAGATCGTGCTGCACAGTACAAGTCCGAGCAGCAGCGGCACATCCCCTCGCAGTCCAGCCTGAACGGTGGCCTGCCCCAGGCCTGGATAAGAAAATACCTGTTCTGCAAGAACAGCTCCTCCAAACAATTCACTAAATGAAGCAAACTGCAGCGTTAACGCGGGCAGCACAACATGTCTGAACCCATGCCTGCGAAACAGCTGCACGCCTCGTTCGCCTCTTGCTCTGGCGAAGAGTATATAGTCCGAGTCCAGCACATCCAGCAGCTTCTGGCGGGTATGCAGGGCAATGGCAGCCACACCTGTCAGACTCAGGGTTAATGCAGGAAGAACCATATGCATGGCTCGATCTGTCCATGTGACCTGATCGGCAGCCATCCCTGCGGGAACCCCCAGGCCAACCGGAAGCCAGCCCAGCCACACGCCGAACACCATAAGCAGCAGCAAGGCCATCCAGAATACCGGAGTGGAAGCCAGCGTATAGCAATACCAACAGATCAAGCGATCCAGCATGGATTCCCGTTTCATCGCCGCGACTACACCCAGACTGAAGCCAATCACACCGGATAAAATCCATGCCACTGCCATAAGCGCAACAGAATTCAGGAATCGTTCCTGAATGATATCCACAACCGGCTGCCTGTAGATCATCGACGTTCCCAGATCACCCTGGAGCAGCGCCTGTCCCCAGGTGAATAGACGCTGGGCAGGCGGGTCATTCAATCCCCACCGTTCTTCTATAAGACTTCGCTGCTCGGCGCTCACTCTGATCATGTCTCCCCCGATGTAGGCCTCGATCGGGTCCACAGGCGAGAACTGCATCAATATAAAAGCCACCACGCTGACTCCTGCCAGCAGCGATAGGAGCCGCAGCAGCTTCACCCCAACAAACCTTCCCCATTCAAGAATGCCTGTCATACCATCTCTCCTCAATGTCGGTCAGAACTCGCACTATATTGCCTACTTCGAGTTATCATCCCAGGACCATTCCTCCAGATTGGATGTCACCGGCCAGCCATGTCCATGCGGGTGAATCTGTTGTTCACCAATGTTCAGGCCATCCTTGACCAGATACAGGTGATCAATATTGACCAGCCATGCCCAAGGGGCATCGCCCTGATAACTGAATCCCGTCGTCCCGTCCCACTCTGCCTTTTGCCAGAACGGAAGGGCTTCCTCTTCACTCGTAGCCTGGAGAGCCTGCTGCATCCAGCCATCCACCGCCGGATTGGAATACAGCCCCACATTGTAGTATCCCTCCCCCTTGTGCGTACTGCTGTACAGATTGTAGGTTTCCAGCGGGTCATGACTTCCCCATCCGAATAACACGGCATTGGCGTATGCCTGCTTTTTCGTCTCTTCACGGCTCTTGCCTTCCACATTGATTTTGATGCCAGCCTGAGCAGCCATATCCGCTGCAGCAAGGGCAATGGATTGTCTGGTCAGATCTCCTGCAAAATAGAGCAGGTTGAACTCGGCATCCATACCGTTTTTCTCCACTACGCCATTACCGTCTGTATCTGTCCAGCCGCCAGCCGTCAGTATTCGCTGTGCTTCTTGAACATCCGCATCTGCGAATACAGCCTCCGGATTGCCCCATGGCAGATCATCACTGACCGAGTAGGCAGGACGACCATGGCCCTCCAGCACGCCTTCGACCAATGCATTACGGTCAATGGCCACGTTCACTGCTTGGCGAATGGCCAGGTCGGACGTCACATCGTTCCCTGCAGGGAAACCGTCAGCAGAAGTACCTCCCGCAGGCTGCATTGGAAACATGATTCCCCGGTTATCCACGGTTTTGACCGATTCCAGCTTCATACCGCTTACCTGCTGCTTGCTGAATGCGGCGGGAATGGCTGCAATGTCGACTGAACTCGCTTGGGCTGCCGCGAAGGCTGCATCCTCGTCCAGATAGAGAAATGTCAGTTTGCGGAATGCAGACTTTTGACCGTAGTATTGCTCGTTTGCTTCCACGATGGCCTGTTGCCCCTTATCCCACTGCACCAGCTTGTACGGCCCGGAGCCGACAGGATGCTCAGCATAATCGGAGCCATAGGCATGTTCAGGCACAATTCCAAGTGTAGTCAGGATACCGATAAACGTGGACTGCGGCGATTTCAATGTAAACACGACCGTTGTTGAATCGGGAGCCTGCACTTCGGCCATATTTGTCAAATCAATCACCGATCCGCTGCTGGCTGCCGTTTCAAATGTGAACTTTACATCTTCCGCCGTCAGCGGTTCACCATCCGAGAACTTCACGTCATCCCGCAGCGAAACGGTCCATGTGAGGCCGTCTTCACTGACAGAATAGTCTGTTGCCAGGTCATTGACCAGTTGCAGCTTGGCATCCCTTTTCAGCAGAGTACTCTGAAATAGCGGCGACCCATACTGCCCCCAGCCCGTTGTCGGATCAAATCCGCCTTCCGGCTCTGTGCCCACCGCAAGCACCAGCTCATCCCTCGGGTGAGAAGCTGCAAGTGCCTGACTCTCCTGAACCGATGAAGCACTTTGCGTACATCCTGCGAGTCCAACTGCACACAATAGTAAAAGACTAAGCCCTGCCTGACTTGAACGTTTTCTCCATGAAATCCCGTGCATATTTCCCTTTTCCCCCTTTTGAAATTGACCACTTGCTCTCCTCTAGAAGGTGCAGCAATTCTCCCAACCAGATCCGTTCCAGTTCATATTCGTGTTACTATTTTTAGCAATTGTAGCACAATAACAAAAACACGTGTCAATAAAGTTGACTTCAGAATCCATATATTTTCATTTATAAAGATGTTCAGAAGAATTGGTCTGAAATTATTGAATTTCTCAAATCAACAAGTAAGAATAGATGACAACAAAAAAAGACTGTTGGTGATGAACCAGCAGTCTAACTGAATAAGAATATGAAGTACAGAATGAAGAGCTATATATAGAGATTTCAATCATAAGCTTACCAAATGGCATACTCTCAAAGCGTTGGCAATGAATTGACTAACTACTTTGTTATCTTCTCTGCGGATACACTTAATGCACTAATTGAACCAAATACCCAAACAAAGGCTAGCAGATAAATCAGTTTAACTTGGGTTTCCTCGTGAAAAATCAGAATACAGAAGAATAGTATCACTCCTGCAATCATTTGAATAGACATCATTGATCTTCTGAAGTAGATTGGAACGAAAAAACATAGTATACCCGCTAGGAAAATAAACGGTTCTTCAGCCATGTGCCTGCACTCCCTTCCTTTTAATAAGAAAGACCTCTATTACCATATCATGGAGTTGATAAGTGGGAAATATGGAAACATGATTCCACGCTCAACTACGCTCAACTGCCGTTAGTTGAAAAAAAGCAGCCGCTCAAATTGAGGTAATATGTTCCAGATCATGGTATATTTTTATTATTAAAATCATATAAGGAGAGCGCCATGAATCATACATAGTTGAGATCACCGAAATCAGAGAATATATCCAGATACTAATTTTAAGGAGTTTACTATGCCTAATCCATTTGTAAAAAGTTTAATTGTATTGTGTTTGATGCTTTTAGTAATACCGACAACAACCATTTTGGCAGCTCCACTCGTTAAGGATCCCGTTTTGGCACAAGTCATTCGAACCAATTTGAAGCTATCGGGTAAAAAAGAACTGAAAGCAAGCCATTTGAAAAAATTAAAATCCCTATATGCAATGGATGCAAAGCGTAAGATTTCAAGTCTGCAAGGACTTGAATATGCAGTTAACGTAGTGGAATTAGTCCTACCTGGCCATAAAATCAAAAATATAAAACCACTCTCCAAGCTGACAAAAATAAACCTATTGGCTTTAGACGGAAATCAAATTTCAGATCTATCTCCTCTTTCAGGATTACGCAATTTGGAAAGTTTATTGATTAGCGATAACCAAATAAAAAGTCTAGAACCTTTGAAAAATTTACGCAATCTTACAAGTTTGCTTGCCAGCGGGAATCAGGTATCGGACTTAAGACCACTTCAGAAGACGAATCTTGAATGGATCATTATGGACCATAATCGGATTCAGGATTTGACACCATTAAAGAACCATCCAACTTTACAATATCTTTATCTGCAAGATAACCTCATTCAGGATATTGCTGTGCTTGAAACAATTCCTCATTTAACCGAGGTATATCTGGGCAATAACCCGCTGAATGAGCGTGCGGAACAGGTCATAAAAAATCTAGAGAAGAACGGAGTCATTGTAAGCCTGGAGATCAATGAAGCAGATGAATCTTAATAAATCACATACAGCACAAAGAAGGCCGTTATATATTAACGACCTTCTTTTTTGTATGGCAAAATCAACTTAAGTCACACGAGCGTATTTCCACTCTTCTTGAGCTAATGTTTCCCGTTAGTTCAATCATGAAACACGTTAAATTAAGGACAGTATGTACACTATCTCTTTAGATAGTATCTATCAATAAAGTGCGTACTATATTTTTATTTAAGCTCATTTTATACTAACCTTACTTTGAATTGAGGAGAGAAAAAATGACTAATATTAAAACCTACAATCACGACCTTTGGGATCACGGTATCGCTCAGGGGTACAGAGTCAACGACACAATCTACATTTCGGGACAATTTTCCCACGATACGGAGGGCGCTTTCGTTGGCGCAAATGATATCGAGGCACAAACCCTGCAGACGCTGAAGAATCTCGATCGCGTGTTAGCAGAGTTTGGTATCACGAAGTCAAACCTCGCTTATGTTGAAATCTATCTGACAAATGCACAAGAGCATATCGAGCAATGCATACATCTCTTCAAGGAATACATGGGACAACACCGGCCGGCCGGCAGTTGTATCGGCGTGACATACCTCGCGTCTCCTGAGCAACTGATCGAAATCAGTGCCGTCGCCCACATAGATTAAATGAGGGTAATGCATTTTTTATGTCACACCAAAACTGGGAGTATTTTGCCCGTAGCTTAAGGGAACTGCAGCCGATCAATTGATTGGTTGCAGTTTTATCTGAATTTAGCTATCGTTTCCCGTTAGCCTAATCCATGCTAGTTGAGCTATTCTAACCAAAATACAATCTTTCTTCCCGTCTCCTTGTTACCTACCGGATAGCTTACTATAAGCTATAACGTAAAGCTATATGGACGCATTATTACTCATATTCTAAAAAACTAACTGTATGGGTTAAGAATCGCGAGTGTCTGATGATCCTCCCATTTTCCATTAATATGAACATTCTGTCGAGCGATGCCTTCTTTTTGAAAGCCAACCTTCTCAAGCACTCGAATTGAAGCGATATTATGCGTCATTGCCCCTGCTTCAATTCGATGTAATTTCAATGTATTGAAGCCATAGTCAACGACTAACCGAACAGCCTCAGTCGTGTAGCCTCTACCGTTACTTTTTTGATCTAAGTCATATCCGATATATGCACTTTGAAGAGGGCCCCGCATCACATGGAAAAGGCTAACCGTCCCCACTAACATATTATCGGTGTTTGTAAATATTCCAAAATTATATGCTTGGTCATTTTTTCGATCTTCGGCCTGCTTTTGGATACGCTTAAGCTGTCCTTCCATCGTATAAAATTCGTCGGTGCGTGTCGGTGCGTAGCTTTCAAAAAAATCACGGTTTTCTTTCTGCAACTGGAGTAGTCCAGCAGCATCACCGACGGAAATATCCCTAATATGTATGTTGACGCTTCTCAAAGTAAGCCACTCCTCTTATAAATATTGGTGTAAATGATTGAGCGTTTAGCTCCGCTGTTAATCGAGTCATAAAGGTGATGTAAATGATAGCATACGTACTATTCAAAATTCAAAAATGTAACCTCGTCGAATCTAAAACTATCCTGCCCGTTAGCTTAATAAAAGCAGCCGATCACATGGATCAGCTGCTTTTTTTGGTTTTATAAAGCTAACGTTTCCCTTTAGTTTAATGCAAATACATACTTAGGTAATCAAGTTCTAATTAATATTTCTCTCTGCCTAATTTGTTTTGTTTCTTTTAAACTGAGGACTCCAAGTAATATACCTGCTACACTAAGAAATGCTCCATATCCTACAAGCCATTATATTTTTATCTAGTTTAAATAGAAAGAAATATTGTCGAAGATCAGGTAGGTTGATTGAATCAACACATGTAATATAATAATTGAAAATTAAATGAGGGATGGTGTTTCTCAATTGAAAACTTTTTATTGTGATCTGGAAATAACCTTAGATGTCATTGGGGGAAAGTGGAGACCTCTTATTCTGTATTACTTAATAAAAGGCCCTAAACGGACCGGTGAATTAAAAAGGCTCATCCCATCCATTTCTCAGAAAATGTTAGTACAGTCGTTGCGGGAGTTGGAGAGTAATAATTTGATTATAAGAACAATGTTCAATCAGGTACCACCAAAAGTGGAATATGCTATATCCGAAATGGGTATGTCACTTGAACCTACTTTGCGAGCACTTTGTGATTGGGGTCAGGATTATGCAGAGAAGGCATTGAACAAGGATGAATATCGGAGATTAAATGTAGAATAGAGTAATTTTAAAAATCAATTTATTCTTTACTTCATCACAATTATCACTCTTTGGTTACTATATAACCAAAAAGTACGTACTATTTTAAAAGGGATACATCGTACATAATGAGACTTGTGGCCATGAAGAAAATTAAAGAGTTAATAAAAGGAGTGTGTAGTGATGTCAACAAACAACAATCAAATTATTCTCAATATACGTTTTAAAATTAAGCCTGGTAAGAAAGAAGCTTTCCGTGAAAGTCTATTTGCAATGATTAGCAACTTCAAAAGTGAACCTGCCTTTGTCAATGCGATCGTCTCCGATGATCTTGATCATTCTGATGATCTTGTCATCTATGAGATCTGGCAGGGAACAAGAGAAAGTTGGGTTCAACACGAACTTACTAAACCTTATCGTGCTGAGTATGAAGGTGCACTTACCAACCTTATTGATGATAGAATCGTAAGCTGGCTTGAACCAGTCGGTGAATGGGGAAGTACACTGACAAATGTAAGACGGTAATTTTTTTAAAGGTAAGTATTATCACTTGCACAGTAAGTTAATAATCTTTTTTTGATTATAATGTAACAAAAATTGTTACATTTAAATAATATCATATCTAGTTCACCTTCATTGGAGAATAAGAATGTGAAACAAGGGCTTTGAGTCAATCATATGTCATAAAACCGGTAAACGCTTCGGAAAGTTGTGATTGGTTTCTAGTTATACGATTAAAGCATAAATAAAAGTACAAAGGGGTTATTAATATGGGTAAAATACTTATTACTGGAGCAACAGGTAATCTCGGCAGCAGAACACTAGAGCTTCTTCTTAAAAAAGTTCCGTCAAATCAGGTCGCTGTATTGGTACGTGATCCGGAATCTGAAAAAATGAAAAAGTTTGTTAAAGAAGGTATAGAAGCTCACCAGGGCGACTATTTTGATTATGAATCACTTCTGCGAGCTTTTAATGGTGTTGAAAAAGTTATGCTTATTTCCGCGCAAGCATTTACCGATCGCAATACGCAACATTTCAATGTCATCGCAGCTGCAAAACAGGCTGGTGTCAAACACGTGATTTTCACGTCGATCATACGAAGAGAAAATTCAAATCTTATTGTGCCCGAAGTAACGATGTCAGACTTATTTGCTGAACAAACGCTTAAAGCATCCGGATTAGCCTATACCATTCTGCGGAATCCACCGTATCTTGAAGTCATGCATTCGTATTTCGGAGATGCGCTTAAAGTCGGCGTACGAGTACCAGCGGGTTCCGGTAAAGTAGCCGCTGCATCTCTGGACGATTTGGCGGCAGCCAACGTAGCTGTTCTTACTCAAAACGGGCATGAAAATAAGTCATATACTTTGAGTGGCAGCGACGGAAGCTCTTTTGCAGACATCGCTGAAGCCCTCTCGGAGATTAATAAGATAAATATCCCTTATGAGGCAATTAGCGAAAAAGAATATATAGACACTATGGTAGCAAATGGATTACCTGTCTTTATGACTGATTTCTTATTAGGTTGGGTGCGGGGAGTCAACACTGGAGAATTCTCGGAGACGTCTGGGGATCTTGAACGTCTGATTGGCCGAAAACCAATGACATATAAGGAATTCTTTAAAATCAAATCTCCGTTCTCTAAAATTGAAGATTGAAAGCTGGCATGTTACTAACTCAACTCTATGAGAAGTTTAGAGATATTTGCAAGGAAGATGTACTCACAATATGTTTAGACAAAGCTTAGAAAACTGAAAAGCGACAGCCAAGGACGAGAAATTAAAGTCCTAGACTGTCGCTTTTCATTGAGCTATTAGCACAATATGATATATGAAAAAATAGCCGACCATATAAATGATTGGCTATTTTCTATTCAGCGTTATTAAAACATACTTCTCCAATACTCACTGGCTTCGTTACGGCACTTGCACAGGTACAAGTACCTTCCTTGATCCTTGATGATCGCTATTCTGATTTTGTATCTTCATTTTCCGCTTCTTTGAGCTGCTTTCTCTCCACATGAGACATCCCCCATTGATGCAAGGTTTCCAAAATCGGAGAAAGGCTCATGCCGTATTCCGTGATGGAGTACTCCACTTTCGGAGGAACTTGAGGATAAACGACTCGCTTCACGATCTCTTCCTCCTCCAACTCGCGCAGATGGAGCGTAAGCATCCTTTGCGTGATATCAGGCAGCAATCTTTTTAATTCATTGAACCTCAAAGGTTCACCTTGAAATAGATGGTAAAGAATCATCGGCTTCCATTTGCCGACAATTGAATCCAGCGCCACAACGAATTGACATTGGACAGGGTTCTTTTGCATGTGTTCTCCTCCGTTACAGTACCTTTTTTAATACTATACCACATGTTTGTGCGTACTTCACAAATCGTATATATACGATATGATTAATCCAAAACGCATATTTAGTTTAATTACGAAAGGATGTTTTGAATCATGTCAACCCTACTATACATCACCGCTCATCCTCTTGATCCTCAATCATCTTATAGTCTCGCAGTTGGGAACGAATTTATTGAAGCATACCGCAATGCAAATCCAACAGATGAAGTTGTTTATTTAGATCTGTACCAAGAGAACATTCCGCAAATCGATGCTGATGTCTTACGTGGTTGGGGAAAGATTCGATCAGGTTTGTCTATCGATCAACTGACTGATGCTGAGAAATCAAAAGTAGCTCGTCATGAAGCGATTATTGACCAATTCGTGGCTGCCGATAAATATGTGTACGTCTCACCTATGTGGAATTTCTCGATCCCACCGGTTCTGAAAGCATATACGGATGCGACTTCCGTTGCGGGTAAGACTTTCAAATATACCACGAATGGTCCTGTGGGTCTGTTGTCCGGTAAAAAAGCATTACACATTCAAGCTTCAGGATCCGTTTATTCGGAAGGTCCACTTGCCCCGGTTGAAATGGGATACAGCTATCTAAAAAAGATATTACACTTCTATGGAATTCAATCTATTGAGGCCATTTTTGTGGAGGGAACGGCATCATTAGAGCAAGCACCACTTATTAAGGAAAAAGCAATTGCAAAAGCAAAGGAAGTTGCCAAACGTTTCTGATCGTTCATCTTGTTTTCAATAGAGTCAAATCCATGTCGAAATACTTCCGGATGCAGCCGGTTGGGACTTAGCATTATATAAATATACTCTGCGTTAATTGAACAAGGCAGCCAATCACAATGATCGGCTGCCTTTTGTTTTATAATAAGCTAACGTTCCCCGTTAGTTGAATGAAAAAAGAGAGCGATACACCAGTACCATGCTCCCGTTTTTGGTTTAATTGTATGATTCGAGAATTTGTTGTTAATTAAAAGACTTAATAAAGTTTTTCTGATCCTTTGTAAATTGGTAACCCCTTTTAAGGTAGATTCTATGCGCTCGCTCACGACTCGGATGGGACAATAACTTGATACCTGAATAGCCTTCTTTCCGTGCCCAGTGCTCTAAACAGTCCATTAATTTGCTGCCAATCCCTTGATTTCTATAGCGTTCTTTTACTACAAATCCTAGAACATTGATCAAAGGGTCAGCGAAAAGCAATTCATAAGGACTCCCATGGATATATCCAACAACCTCATTATTAAGTTCAAAAACAAAAATCTTATCTTTTGTTTCTCGTATAATAAGAGCGATTTTTTCCTTTACCTTTTCTTCACTAAAACTTGAAAAATTGGGGTTGAAATCTTGGTTCAATAAGTAAATGTCAGGATAATCAGTCATGCTGATTTCTCTTACAAGGTAGTCCATACTCTACTCCTTATGAAAAATTTTGTTGGATCATTTTTCTGAATGTTCCTACTGAAGAATTCAATATTTCTATTGAACTATCCTGCCCGTTAGCTTAATGAATTAACGAAGAAAAGCACTGATTAGTAGCGACTTCAAAGGGAATACTTCTTCTCCATAAAGCCGACTATGTCCCAGCTCTTGAACCATGATTTTATACCGCGGTGGCACCTACCTTGCCCTGTGCGTTCATTCCAGTCAATGGGCTCAAGGTATCCCGCGCCCTTTTAATAAGTTGTTTTCATCTTCTACTATATAAGTGTACTTTCACATACACCCTTTTTTAAAATAACCGTTCCCTCTGATCTTCACCGGACATACTGTGTTAAGACTATAAATGTAAGGAGGCTTAATAATGCCCAGAATTTCTGTTATTATGCCCGTATATAATAACGCACCTTTTGTACAAGAGGCAATATCTTCAATTCTGAGACAAACGTGCGCCGACTTGGAGTTTATTATTATTGATGATGGGTCAACTGATGGTTCAACTGACATGATTCGCGATATTCAGGACGCACGAGTTAAGAAGATATTCCATCCGGTATCTATGGGCGTCGCGGCCTCTCTCAATCAAGGGCTTGATATAGCTCAAGGTGAGTACATTGCTAGGATGGACGGTGACGATATCGCAGCCTTAAACCGTTTGGAAGTGCAAGCTTACTATATGGATCAACAACCAGACATTGATGTTTGCGGTACAGCTTACACCCAAAATTACTTGGGCCCAGTAAAATTCAATCCTCTGGATCATGAAGAGATTAAAGCCTGGCTATTATTTAACTGCTGTATCTTACATCCTTCTGTTATGATGCGCAAAAGCTCTTTTGAGCGTTTTGGAATTCGCTATGACCTAAACTATCCTCATGCAGAAGACTTTGAATTGTGGACAAGGTTATCATTTAGTGGAGCTAGGTTGGCGAATATCCCGCACAATTTGATGTACTATCGCTCTCACCCAGGACAAGTGTCTAACACTCACAGACTCGCCCAAGATCATTCAGCTAAAAGAATACGGCAGAGACACCTCTCCCATCTGGGTCTTCACCTTTCCGAAGCTGATTATTCACAATTAGTTAAACTTGCAGAGTTCAGAGTTAACCCGTATGACCATGAGGATTACCAGCCAGCAGCTACACTAGCGAACTGGATCGTTCAAGTGAACTCTGAAGTAAAAGCTTTTAACCAAGAAGCGTTACAAATGGCTTTCTCTAGATGTCTATCTAGGTCGCCTTACTAGCGAAATCTTATCAACAAATCAGGCACTTCTTTATAAAGCATTTTACTAATTTTCATAGAATATGTAGGAATCGATGGTAACATCATTGTGAATGTTCAGTCCAGAGATTAATTGTATATGGTGTGAATACCGTGTGTACCAGGGCAACCGTTGATTCGATACCTAATTAGTCCCGTGTGACACTTATCGATAGTCAATAACTTTGTACCCTAATTAGGTCGCGCGATACCCCAAACACGACAAAATGGACATCTTCTATTAGACACAGGCAACTTCTGCTCGTTGCATTATTCTGCCCGTTAGTTGAACAAAAGCAGCCGATCACTTTAATCAGCTGCTTCTTTTTATTATTGAACTAACGTTTCCCGTTAGTTGAACTCTCTTTTAACCACAGTGGTAATAAAGGAGTAATGATGCAGTGTGATTAATGTACGGTAAACTTAACTGAGGAACAAATAACGCACCAATAAAAAAACTCATGCTAAGGTAGGAATAGCGAAAAGAAGTTGCCGATTTACAACATTAAGGAAGGAACTCCAAATTAAAAAGCCCAACTTCTCTGCAAAACAAAATAGAGAAAGTGAGCTTTTCAGTTACTTCATTATTTTTATTTAAACTACTAATATAAAACTGCTAAATTGATTTTTCAGCTCAACTATTTATTGAACTCATTAACTCGAAGAAGTATTCAGGTTTATGAGTCTTATTTAGGTTATACCATGAATGTAATGTATCTGGTTCAAATACATCTAATTTTTTCAGTACTTCCATCGCAAATTCCAGAGGAGCTATTCCTGAAGCAGTAACTAAATTCGTATCAGATACCGCAGATCCCATCTCATAGAACTTTTCTCCTTTATAATTAGGACATACCATTTTAGTATATTCCAAATTATTACTTGTGTGCTTTCTAGTATCCAAGTATCCCATATTCGCAAGGGCCTCTGTTGCACCACAAATTGCAGCAACAACAGTGCCAAGCTCTAAGGCTTGGCCAATTCTCTCCAAGATGGGTTGATGAATTTCTTCATTCCATGTAGTCCCTCCTGGCAAAATTAAAAGATCTTTACTCTCAAGAGTACATTCATCAAGGGAAATCTCCGGTTTTATGCTCAGTCCTCCCATCGTAGTAATCATTTCTTTATTAGCTCCTACTGTCATTACTTTTAAAGGTGCTACATCTTTTTTGAAATATCTTCCCGAGTTTAGTTCAGCAACTAAATATCCATATTCCCAGTCCGACATCGTATTAAATACATATAGAAAAACTTTTTTGGTTTGCATCCAATAACACTCCAATCCCAATTGATATAGCCAACTATAGCATGACTTCACTGACACCTAGCGTCAGGGAAGTCATCAATTTTGATGAAAATGTATTAACTCCGACAAAACTTCAATCATTCTTTTCTTAAGGCTGATTGGCTCAACAATTCGAATAGATTTACCGTACGATAAAAGGAAATAAGGTACATATGTATGTATCATATCTTTCTCAAAATGAAATACGGCTTGATTTGAAGTCCGCTCTTGTAAATAATGTCCCAAAAACCAATGTTGGCAAATGTCAGCTAATACACTTTTATCCCCGTTAATAACCAAAGAAATAGTCTCTTCCTTATCTTCTATAGTTGGAAGAAAGTTTTTCATAAAAAAGGCACGTGCTGAAAAATGTTCTGGCTGGTCAAACTTATTTTCGGTTAGCATTAGATCTTCAATTCGATCTACTCTAAAACTACGGATATCACTCCTAAGATGACAAAATCCGATCACATACCACTTATTATTCCAATAGATAAGTCTGTACGGATCAACCAATCTATCATTTACTTGCTTTCCGCCACTTTTATGGTGGAGAATTTTTACTGAATACCCGTCTGCTACGGCCTGCTCCAACTTCTTCAAGAAAGGCTGCATAGAGCGTGAACTTAATCGACTTATGACTTCAAAACTAGTTAAATGTTGGTTTATCTTGGTTTCCTGCTCTTGATTTGAGTATTTACTTAGTTTTGAAATGGCCCTATTTAATGCTTCACCTCCATAATATCCGGCTTCTTCTGCGAAAACTGCAGCATGAAATAGTGAAGTTTGCTCCTCAAAATCAAAAAAAAGTGGAGCTTCAATAAAATTGTTCATTAAAGTGTATCCACCGTTATGTCCTGGTTCTGAAATGATAGGTACGCCACTTGTTGAAATGGTATCGATATAACGATACACAGTCCTTATATTCATCTCTAACTTTTCTGAGATTTGTTTTGCAGTAATTTTTTCACCTGATCGAAGCATCCATAGAATGGCTAGCATGTTGTCTATTTTAGGCACGTTATTCCACCCCTATATAAATTCTCTTGTTAGTTTAAACCATGTTCTTCAGAGAGCTGTTGAATAAGGATAACGAGTATTCCTTTTGAGAGATCAAATTTTGGGTGATCCGTTGTATGACCTCTTTATCGCGGAGCTCCAGAAAATCTGGGATCAACAAATCCGCAGGTGCTATCCATGTCGAATCAATGATCTCCGCTTTATCTAACTGAAGAGAACCACCGATGATCTCACCAATAAAATGAAATAAAATAACCTGATGATTTGTACTACTCATGAAATTGTAAATACCTGTAGTGGCTGTAAGTTTAACATCGTACCCGGTTTCTTCCTTGGCTTCTCGACGTGCCGCCTCTAGAATATCTTCATGGTATTCGATTCTCCCTGACGGGAAGTTCCACGTATTCCTAACCGTTGCTTTGTTTTCCTTGATCATAAGCAGCTTATCTTCATGTATTATCGAAACACTCACAACCAAGACAATCCCGTTTTGAGTCACGCTGAAAAACCTCCATAATTAGAAAATCAATCTACCATCATCCAAACTTACCTTAGTCCCCAATGCTCTCGAAGTAAGAAAAAATATATCAACTGGTCTCTTAATTCTGTTTCTCGTTCAAAATTTAGTTTCCGAAGCAAGCTAATTGATCTTTTATTATCCTGCTCAACCGTTGCTTCGATGATATCCAAGCTCATCTTTTTGAATCCAAAATCGATAACTGGCTTCAATGCTTCTTGCATAAGTCCTCTTCCCCAATATTCCCTCCCTAAATCAAATCCGATTTCAGCTCTAGGTTGTTCGCCTTGAACCCAGCAATGGAAGCCACAAGTTCCAATTAATTTCGCATCGCTTTTGCTGAAAATCCCCCAGCGACAACCCGTATCCACCAGATGAAATCTTATTATGTCTTCAGCTTCATTTCTATCTTTACACGGACTTATGTCCATAAATCTGGTAACATCCTCACTTGAAAAATGCCTAAATACGGATTCTGCATCATCTAGGGTAAGAACAACCAGCTTCAACCGATCTGTAACGATGTCAGGAAATATCATGGACAATTCTGATGACCTCCGTTAAATCAATTTTACCAATTTTAGACTAACACATCATGCAGCTATTCTGCTTAATAGCTTAAGGAAGATTGATAATGGATGAACTGCCCTGTGTTTAATCCACACCGCTTGTTTAGTGTCTGAATATTACTGTATTTGGCTTAATGAAAATTACCGCTAGAGTATGAGGTCATAGAAGTTGGGATGGGAAAAATGGCTATTTTATCAACTGGGCCGATAGAAAACAATCCCGTTTCCGGATGTAGCTACAACTTTGGCCGGATATGCAAGCGGCGGACTTAGCATCACTTAACGAAGTTCGCATTATATCAAATCAAGAGACAGAGACCCTCGCCCATCATGGTGAGAGGTCTTTATCTATGTATGAGCACACAAGTGGACTATTTTGCCCGCTTACTGAACAAAAGCAGCCGATCACATGGATCAGCTGCTTACTACATATTTATTCAGTTATCGTTTCCCGTTAATTGAACTTTCCGTTTTGATCGTTTGTTCATGAGCTTACCCGATCATGCATGCTGAAGTGCCAAGAGCACCCTCTACCTCGTTTCCTTCCTTGCGCCAGTATTCAATGCCTCCAAGCATTTCTTTCACCTGAAAACCCAAACGGGATAAGCGGGCTGCTCCTTTGCTGGCGCCATTGCAAGCCGGCCCCCAGCAGTAGACGACGATGACTTTATCTCTGGGCAAAGACGCCGTTGTTGCTTCGCTGATCGTGTTGGAAGGAAGACTAAGTGCTCCCGGGATATGACATTCTCCATAAGCTATAGCGCTTCTGACGTCGATGAGTACAAAGTCATTGAGACCTTGCGTCATATCGTGCTTTACATCTGAGACGTCCGTTTCTACGGCAAGCTTGTTCATGAAATGCCGATGAATGTACTCAGGCGAAGGAGCAGGCGTCTCTAAGACGAGGGAATATCGGATTTGATTTGTCATTTGGGTTACCTCCAAGGGGGATGATTTGATTTCTTGCAATCAATGTAACACAGCCTCTAACTATGGAGTTATCGATAGAAATCTATAAGATACTTCAATCATATTGATAATTCGTTCCGCTGATCAAATCCACGAAACCTTGAAAAGCTTTGGACTTCCACTTCTTCTTAGAATAAATGAGTTGCGTATAAAATCTACACTCCGGATGAACGAAAGGAATCGCGGTAATTTGGCCCTTACGGATTTCCTCGGCAACCGCTATACGCGGAAGCAAGGCAATACCAAGATCGTAAATGACGCACTGCTTGATTGCTTCCAGATTGCCGAATTCGTAGGAAAGACTGTAATTCACTTGATTCCCTTTCAAAACATTGAGAAGCATAGCCCGGTAAGTGCAGCCATCTTCTGTCATAATCAACGATTCACCCTCAAGGTCTTCAATGAGGACTTCACTTTGACAAGCAAGTTTATGATCAGGATTAGTGATAAAAACTAACGTTTCTTCCCTTAGAATGCTGCAGTGAAGATCAGGATCCTTAAATGGAGGATCCAAAATGATCCCTATGTCTAGTTCGCCACTTTTGACTGACTCAATAATATAAGGTTCGTTGCCAGGCTGGATGATCACATTGATACCAGGGTATTCTCCACGATACTTTTGAAGATATGGCGGAAGGCAGAAGGCAGCCAAAGTCTCTATCGTTCCTATGGACAGTTTTCCCTTGGATTGTTTTGATACGACTTCTTTGGACTCTTCATGCAGTCTGTGTATATCGTTGGCGTATTGCAACAGCGTTTCGCCAGCCAACGTTAGTTTCATTCCCCTGCCAAAACGTTCTAAGAGAACGACGCCGTAAGCTTCCTCCAGTTTCTGAATCTGAGTCGTGATGCTGGACTGTGCATATCCAAGTGTTTCCGCGGCTCGCGTATAGCTTCCCCACTTCGCCACTTCCCGAAAGGTTTTCAAATAAGTTAGTTCCACGGGGATCCCTCACCTTTTGCAAGTTCCCGATACTGTATCATGAACTCTCGGTTAAGACAATTGAATCATCAAAATTAATGATATTACCTAGCTATAACTATCGATAACTTTGATGATAATCAGCATTGTATGATTGGTGCAGTGTTGAGAAATACAGGTGCAGAGCGAATCGCGGATAGGGAGCTTGAAGTGCTGTAACAACTTTGCGGAGATTAGTCGATAAGTAGAACAACAATCTGAGTAACCCAAAGCTCTAAACCTATAATTTTTATTAACTAATCTGCCCGTTAGTTGAACAACAGCAGCCGAACTTCGGCTCGTGCCCCTAGTTCGTATCCTCCCATAGTTGAACGGAAAAGAAGTATCTTTATATACTAAAAGTGAGACCTTTACATCTAAAGTAATCTTCATCTTGTTTAACAAAAAAATTCATAACGTCTCTTTAACCATTTAAATGACCTACTCATGATGTCTGTATTTATACATGTATGAGTGAGCCGGTAGGACTTCCAATTTTTTAAAAAAATAATCCCAACCTTTATTTCGCCTGGCACACTATATAAATGTCAGGAATTACAGATGCAACTATGGAGGCAAAAGATGGATTCAATTGGTGAAAACGGAAAAGAAGCGGCGGAAGCGATTCGGAGCTATGTCAAACCGATTTTCGGTTTTGCCTTAAACCGGGTCAAGCAGCGGGCCGAGGCGGAGGATCTGGCTCAGGAGATTATGCTGCAGTTGTTGAAATCCTTCTCTGGGGTGCGGGACATTAGAAGCCTTGACGCTTACGTCTGGACGGTTGCCCGATACACTTGGGTGAATTGGTTGAAAAAGCGTGCGCACGCTCCCCAAGCGTTCGAAATCAACGGCATGTCCGAACTGTCTGCTGCCCCTTCCCGAGAGCCGCTTGACCGGCTGCTGGTAACCGAAGCTTACCGCGAGCTCCGCCGAGAAGTCGCGTTTCTGTCCGACATCCATCGCAGGATTGTGGTCATGCATTACTACGACGAGCTAAAAATCGGCGATATCGCGATTGCTCTGAACATTCCTGTAGGCACGGTGAAGTGGCATTTGAACGAGGCTAAAAAGAAGTTACGGAAAGGGATGAAACGTATGCGTACAAAAGGAACTTTAAGTGTCAATCCGGTCAGCATGGGGGAAATGGGCCATACCGGTTCGGCCGGCAAACTGGGCGAAACCAACGATTTTCTTGGACGCGCCTTGGCGCAAAATATCGTTTACGCGGCTTATCACAAGGCGCGTACCGTACATCAAATCGCGGAGGAGCTCGGAATGCCTCCTTCTTTGCTGGAAGACGAAGTCCGGCACCTGGCCGATTACAATTTTCTCATCCAAACCTCTCCCGGCAAATATCAAAGTAATACCATCATCTGGGACCTCTTCGAGTTGGCCGTAGCCGGTCATCAATTTTGGCAAGATTGCGCCGCTGAAGTGGCCGATGTTCATTTTGACGCGTTAATGGAAGCTCGCCGGCAAGTTGAGGATAGCGGAGTGTACGTTCCGGATGGTGACTATAACTTCCTGCTCTGGACCTTGCTGCCCAAGAACGTCGAGGAACAATCTTGGCGGAGCATGCCGGCGGGCGAAAGCTTCGATGCGGTCGCACCAATCCGAAAGGACGGAGGTCAGTATATTGCCTATGCGGCGTTAAACCGGAGCCACTATACCGATCCAGGTTTTGATATGAGTAGTTACGTCACCTTCGGTCCGTCGCTCCGCTACGTCGAAGACACTCCCTTATACTTGTGGCAATTCAATACGCACTGGAGCGACCGCGAGATGGATTGGCGTTTCCTGGAATACCGGAATGTCGAGATTTGTCATGCGTTCCAACAAGGGGAACTGCCCGACAACGAAGAGAACGCCGAGCAATATTCGTTCCTGCTGGAGAAGGGGTACATACGCAAGACGGAAGAAGGGTACAAGTTCAATGCGGTTTGGATCGACTCTCCGCAAACGTTGGATCGGCTGAACAAGGCAATGCCGGATTTGTCCGCTCTGTATGCGCCTGCTGTCGGCAAGCTCTACGACAAAATGCTCAACCTGTTCCTGCAAAATCAGCCGAAGCATTTGGAGCCGCAGCTTGCTTACATGGTGAGAGGCAACACCGGAGGAGGCCGGCTGGTCGCCTATATTTTGAAGCATTTGATCGATAACGGGAAGTTGAAACCGCCATTGCCGCACCAGCAGAAGACGATTTCAACCTGGATGGGGCCGGTCAAATAAGTTTGTTCGGAAATGTATACGAAGAATGGTCGCTCTGGGGCGATGGCCGTTTTTACACAAAACTTTGTCTTTCCACCCTGTCTGTCCAACAAAGTGATTAGGACATCGCTATTTCACCCCCCCTCCTGAACGTATGAAAAGATTAAAAACTACCCGTTAGTGAACCAAAAGCAGCTGATCATATTGATCGGCTGCTTTCTTTGTTTTAACGCTATCGTTTCAATTTAGTTTAATGAAGGTCTGCATACTTTACTCTTGTTTTGAAGCATGGTCATTGCGTCCTTATATTCAAATATTATTCTGTAATTCCATTATGCTGATTAATTTTTGAAAATCACGACCATATGCTTGCTTCCCATATATTCAACGGAAGTATTTAACTGCTCCGCCACAAAACGAACAGGAACGAACGCACTGCCGTTCTTCAGAAGTAAAGGAGCATCTTGCATCACCGTTTGCTGGTTTACTTTTACCTGCCTGTTCCCTACAACCCAACGAATCGTTTTACCATCCTTCTGAATCGTTACCTCTTTGGTGCTCTGGTTCCAATTCACGGCTGCCCCAAGCTTCTCGGAGATGAAACGGATCGGCACATAGGTACGTCCCGTCTGAATAAATGGCGCTGCGGTAATACGATAAGCACTGTCTCCCACATAAGCTGTCGTGCTGCCAATCACCAAGCGCTGTGTCTTACGCTGACCGCCAGGCAACTCATTTCCTGCCATTTTCACAAATAATTTATATGTTTTCGATCCCTTGGTTAAATCTAAATAGTTATTTTGCAGTGCAAGTGGTTCAATGAATGCACCCGTATCATAATACGGTAAAAAACCACGTTGTTGGAGCGGCTCTAAATCCCAGACTCGATTGTTGTTCAAATAGAGGTAAGACAATCTTTGAAGATTTCTCAACGGCTCCAAATCATAGATCTGGTTAGATGATAACTCTAGAGAAAGTAAGTTAGTTAATTTAGATAACGGAGAAAGATCTTTGATGTTATTATTCGCAGCATCGAGTCTCCAAAGATTAACCAATCCTGCTAGCGGCTTTAGATCTGTGATCTTGTTAGAACTTATGGACAACGTATTCAGATTAACTAGTCCCGCTAGCACTGAAAGATCATTCAACCGGTTCCTTGATAACGATAAATCTGTCAACTTCGTTAACTTCCCAAGGGGCTTAATATCCTCAATTTGATTGTCACTCAAATCCAAAGTGGTAACATTGACTGCATACTCCAAACCCTGCAAACTCTTAATTCCTTTACCCGCTAAAGGAACATCGGTCAGTGACTCTAAATCCTCTTTTGTTAGGGATTCATCGTCGTTTTTATTCAATAATGACTTAATCGCTTGTTCTAGATTGGGATCCTCAAAAGCCAAAGGCTGTTGGTTAGACGCCTCCATGTAAGCCTGTCCTGGTAAGCCCAAACATAGGACAAAAATAATTAATAATCCAGCAAGGTATTTCTTCATTCTGACCATTCCTCTCTAATCACTGTGTAAACTAGCCAATAGTTGCTTAGATTAAGACGCACTTTACAAAGAAAAGTTGTATTGAAGAGTTATGTAAGTAGTTAAATAAAAGCAGCCAATCCCAATGATCAGCTGCTTTCTTGTTGTTATGAGCTAACGTTTTCCTTTTTGTTCAATTTTCATGAATTCTACTTTTGATAGGTCGTTACCCCTGTTTTTAACTACATTAAGGAAGATTTAATGGTGTTAAAGAATAAACGGAAACAATCTTCAGATAATCTTATCTCTGAAATGACTGTTAATCTATAATTGCATATTATTCTTTGACCTCACCTCCTTTCCAATCAATCTACGTCCAAATTGAAAATAATAAAGAACAGTCATTAAAACGACTACCGCAGCTAGCGCCAGCAAAATGTTACTGTACGCAAAAGCAACCTGATCCTGCACAAACGGATTCAAGTGTACAGTACTTGTTCCACCGTCAAGCAGCTTACCAATGGTAGCCGTGGATACTGCTGCTGCAATAAAGTTAAACATCGATAGTAATCCCATACCGATTCCGACCTCAGCCGTAGGCAAGGTTCTTGAAATGGTGTTTGACATTGCAATTTGCATATAAGATTGACCCAGTACACCTAAGGTAAGGAATATTTGAGTATACGTTGGCGACATCCCTGCGACTGACGAGAGAATAATGAAACCACCAACTAGAAGTGATGATGCAGTATAGAGTAGAATCGAATTCCCTTTATCATCAGCTAATTTCCCACCTTTTCGGCCTAAGAAGGCAGTAATAAGAGCTGAAGGTAACATAATGAATCCGGTAAATGCAGGTGATAGACCATTAACATCCGACAACATGAGAGGTGTCAGAAATGGAATGCCGAAACCAACAGCGACTAGTACAAATGTAATGACCATCCCCATCGAATATTGTTTATTTCTAAAAATTGCTGGATTCACGAAGGGATCGGAAGCATAGCGAATTCGCAGGATAAACAATACTAATATGATTATTCCACTCACTAACAACCAAATATTTGCTTTTGAGAGTGCAAGTAAGAAAGTGGCAACCGTCCCTGCTAACAGAACACCGCCAACATAATCAATTTTTACATTGGACACTGATTCATTATCCAAATACCTTCTATAAAAAGGTAACGCAAAAAGAGAAAGCAAAGGTATCACGAAGAGAAACTTCCAATTCAGAGCACTTGACAAGAATCCGGCGATAATTGGACCAAGTGCTGCTCCAAGAGCAGTTCCGATTGCAGATGTCCCCAAGGCGTGCCCACGCTTCTCAGGTGAAAAAAAACGAACAGGAATTATCATAGCCAACGCAGGTATGACAGCCGCACCAGCAGCTTGCAAGATACGTGCGACGATGATCATCCAGTACTGTGTAGCAGCTACTCCCACAAGAGACCCCGCTGCCAGAAGTAAAAGACCAAATGTAATTAAACTTTTAATACTAAATTTATCTGTCAATTTCCCATAAGTAACAGTACCTATGGCGTACACAATCAAATAACCTGATACAATCCAAGTTACTTGTGATGCAGAAAGTTGAAATTCTTGGCTGATTACTGGCAATACGACATTAAACATCGTTCCATTCATGACTGAAATAATAAGTGTGAAAATTAGAACACGGAGTAACACTGGACCCGTTTCATTGGTTGTAGCAGCTTTTGTATTCAAATGAACTACCTCAATTCTTTAATATGTTTGGACTAAATAACTAAAATGACTGTCAGTACTTACTGACATTAATGTTGTAAAAAAAACTAGGGAGTTAATGCCCTAGAGTAGATCCACACACTTTCTCTAATAATATCTTCCAAAGAGAGAGATGGAAAATGAGATCGTTCATCCAGATGGTTTATAAATGTACCATAATTCAATGCCATGAAAGAAAAGGCTTGTAGTTCAGGATTCGTCTCAACCAATTTTCCTTGGTCATACATTGTTTTAAAGTAATTAGTTAACACCTCCATCAGTTGACGAGGATGTTTTATTGTTCGTTCTCGAAAGCCAGGTAAATTATCTTCCTCTTTTATGCTGATCATAATCATTTTACGATTACGATTCATAATTTCATGGTATGTCTTACTAATCAATAATAAATCTGTTTGTAGTTCCCATACTAACTCATCTTTAAATATCTTTGCCATTTCTTCTGAATAGTGATAATGGTCAAAAGCTGTTTCTAATAAGTTTTGTTTCGTACCAAATTGGCGAAACAAAGTTTTTTCACTTAAGCCAGCAGTAGCAGCAATTTCTTGAGTGGTTACACTGCTATAGCCTTTCATTGAAATTAAATCAATGGCTGCTGTCATTAATTTCTCTCTGCTGCTTAATTTTGTATTGTTGGACATCTCTATTCCTCTTTTCAAAGTATGTCAGTGTACACTGTCATTGGTGCTATAGTAGCTAAAGCTTATGAAATTGTCAAACAAAAACAGATCATATTCAGATTTTCTCATTACATAATCAATTTATCCTTCGTTTTTCATCCGAATCTCATATCGAGAATCCGTTTTTCCTGAGGCAGTCTAAGGAAGACTGTCAGTTCCCTTTGTTCAACTAACCTGCCCGTTAGTTGAACAAAAGCAGCCGATCATATTAATCAGCTGCTTCTTTGTTTTATTATGCTATCGTTTCCGGTTAGCTTAAAGAGCTCGATCCTTAACTTGAATCCTTTTTTTGTTGTTGATATCTAACTATTCACTAAAATTAACTTAAAGTACTTACATTACTTAGTACTTGTTTGTTCTACTACTGATTTTAAATAATGTCCAGTAACAGAATTATTACAATGCATTAAATCAGCAGGTGTCCCACTGAATATTACCTGTCCACCTTCATGTCCACCACTAGGTCCTAAATCGATAACCCAGTCAGCTAATGCTATCATCTCTAATCGATGCTCAATGATGATAACTGTATTCCCGTCATTGACGAGTTGATTAAATAACGTAATCAATCGTTCGGTATCACTATGATGTAGACCAGTTGACGGTTCATCAAGAATGTAAATGTTCCCTTTTTTGTGAATCTCACTTGCGAGCTTTAATCTTTGATTTTCTCCACCAGAAAACGTGTTTGTAGACTGACCGAGAGTCATATAACCAAGGCCAACTTCTTGTAAGCTTTTTATTCGGTCTTGTATTTTCTTATTTGAGAAAAAATTTTGTGCCTGATCAATCGTGAGTGCTAATACTTCTTTAATATTATTTTCCTTATATTTAAAACTCAATGCTTTAGGATTAAAACGAGCACCACCACACTCTTCGCAGACAATCGCTACAGCATCTGCAAATGCAACATCAGGCTTAATTTCACCGGTACCATTACAAACTGAACATGCACCTTCGAATTAGAACTAAACCACTCTGGACCAACATCATTTTCTTTTGCAAATAATTTACGTATCTCATCCATTATTCCCGTATATGTTGCTGGAGTAGACCGAGATGAGATACCAATCGGTTTTTGATCAATAACAATGGATGATGGGTAGCGAGAGACAAATTCATTACGAATTAAGCTGCTTTTACCGGAACCCGCAACACCACTAACAGCAGTTAATACACCTTTAGGTATAGAAATAGATATTTCCTTTAAATTGTTTGTAGTCGCATTTTTTATAATAAATTCTTCTTTCCATGTTCGAGGAGAACTGTTCACAATTACAGACTCACGCAATGCGCGGGCAGTTAGTGTATCAGCCTTTTTTAGAGATTCAACGGTTCCCTGAAACACAAGTTGACCTCCATGATTACCTGCTTTTGGTCCAAGCTCTACGACCTCATCTGCCAGTTCGATCATACTCCTGCTGTGTTCAACAACAATAACCAGATTATGTTTATCGCGCAGCTTTAAGAGTAATTTTGCAATCCGCTTGGCATCATCAGGATGGAGCCCAGCAGTAGGTTCATCAAAAATATAAGTAATGTTACTTAAATTACTTCCCAAATGACGTATCATTTTCAAACGTTGAATTTCCCCCCCGGAAAGAGTGTCTGTTCTGCGTGACAGAGTCAAATACCCTAACCCCACTTCAACTATATACTCTAATACATCTAATATTTGCCTAGCTATTGAAGTGCCTACTGGAGTACTGATTTTTTCAAGTATGGGAATCAAATCACTTACTTGCAGATCATAATAATCGGCAATATTATGGTTGTTAATTTTAGAAGCTAATGCATTTGGATTTAGTCCTGTCCCTTTACATGCATTACATGGACGTGATTGTACAAAAGACATAATTTCATCTTGCAAACTCTTTTTCAATTTAGAAATATCCCTATTGAGATATAACCTACGAAAACGGGGAATCATTCCCTCGTAATCTACCTTGTCTGTTTTACCGGTATTGTTTGAGGTCAATTCGATCTTTAATGGTTCATTTGTTCCATAACGAAGTATTTTCCACTCTTCATCACTGTAATCCATTAGCTTTTTTTCTGAATCAAGAAATGGATTATCTAAATATAATCGACTTTGCCAACCGGCGGAAAATTGACTAAACCGTATTCCGCCTTGTTGTATACTTCCATCCGGATTAAAAAGACTTTCTTCGTTCAGGTCTAAACGTTTTCCAAGGCCTGTACATGTGGGACACATACCTAATGGGTGATTAAAAGAATAAGCTGTAGCTCCTCCTGCACTTGGAGATCCCACACGTGAGAACAATAAACGGATAAGTGGAGCTATATCTGTAGCAGTCCCCACTGTAGAACGAGCATTTGTACCTATAGGTTTTTGATCTACAACAATAGAAGGAGTTAGATTACGAATATATTCGACGGCTGGACGTTCATAATGAGGCATTTTATTTCTTAAATATAGCGGATAGGATGCTTGCCATTGTCGACTACTTTCTACTGCAATTGTATCAAAGGCTAGAGAACTTTTTCCAGATCCGGATACGCCTGCGAAGATTACTAATTGCTCTTTTGGTATCGTTATATCAAGATGCTTCAGGTTATTTTCTGATGCACCAACAATTTCAATGGCATTATCTAAATTATGTTGTACCATTTTCTTCACTCCTTCTTAAAGTTAGAATGTCGTTAACAAGATGTTACAATTGAGGAGTTTTAATTTTATTGGAATTGAATAAAACTGACTTAATAAGATTTTTACCGATTTTTATTTTTAAGATACAAATTTTAATCCAACAATACTTATAATAATTCCAGCGACTAAAAACAGTCTTTTCATGTCTTTGGATTCTTTGAATAAAACCATCCCTGTTAAGACACTTCCAGCCGCTCCGATACCTGTCCAGATGCCATAACCAATACTAATTGGGATTTCCTTCAGGGATAGTGAGAGGAAAAATAAACTTAGTAACATAAAGCATATAAATGCTAATGTAGGCTTAATTCTTGAAAATCCTTCAGCATACTTCAATGATATAACTACACCAATTTCCAGTAATCCTGCAATAGCTATAAAGATCCAGCTCATAATATTACTTACTGCCCCCAATCTCACGGTCTGTAGATACAAGTTTCAAACCGATAATGCAGCTAATCAAGGTGATAATAAATAGAAATTTCAACACACTTACGGAATCACCAAGGAACAACAATCCTATAATTGCAGTTCCGAAAGATCCAAGACCGGTAAAGATGGCATAAGCGGTAGAAACAGATAACAGTTTCAGCGATTTTGAAAAAAAGTAAAAACTGAAAACTGCTGAAATTAATGTAGGTATAACTATTTCAATTTTCTTAAACCCATCAGAATAAGCCAAACCTAAAGCCCAACCCACCTCCAAAATACCTCCAATGATCAGATATAACCACGCCATACGTATGCTCCTTTTTTGTTTGATATTTATAATTTCAAGTCATGTGTTGAAGTGAAAATATATTAATAAAATCCCAGACCCATGATTAGGCTAATATCTCATTAAGTAACCTTAACTTAGAGATAAGCCTTGGACCATGTGGTAACCTTTTGCTTCACTTGGGTTATTTTCTATGTGAAAAATATACTTGAAAGGTGAATGGATTAAGAAAGGTGACGAGCTGAAGCAAACATGTGATGTCTTACTATAACAATTACAAAACCAAGAACTAGGGGGACAATCCCTGCTAATATCACATAAGGTGTTCCCATTACGGATATAAACATTCCTCCTACAGCTGCTCCGACCGTTGTTCCAATATTACAAGCGGAAATAAATAAACCATTGGCAAAGTCAGGTGCTTGGGGTGCAGCGGAAATAATCAAATGCTGATTAATGTTCGTCATAATTCCGCCAGCAACTATCCCCCAGAATATAGTCGTTATGATCATAGGCACCGTAAAGTGTCCAGTAAAGAATAAAACGACGTAGACAGCTATTAATAACAAGGGAAAAATGAATACGGCTTTAGAAGGGCTATGAGTAAGCAGCCTACCTACAATTATGTTCCCTATAATATTCGCACTTCCATAGATAAATAGGGTTAAACTCACGTTGTTAGAAGACATGTTTGAAACTGATCCGAGATATTCAGTAAGGTAACTATAAATTCCAAATATTGATGAGTTCAATAAAATTACAGCTATAATTGAAATCCATAAAACAGGGTGTTTTAAAACTGTAATTTGTGAACCATAAGTTAATTTCTCTTTAACAGGTAGAGAAGGCACAAATACTAAGGTAGCTATGAAAACAAGTGCATTAACCATCAGAAAGAATGCCATGGCCCATTCATACGAAAAGGTACTATTCATAAAGCTTGCTATTGGCACACCGACTACCATACCTGCCGAGATCCCTATAAATACTTTAGAAACAGCCTTTGGAGCTTCTTCTTTACTCACTGATGATGCAGCTACTGTAAAGGCTAAAGAACAATAGATCGGATGAAAAAGAGCCGGTACGATACGAGCCACTAACAACATATTAAAGCTATTAGTAACAAAAGGTACAATATTAGAAAGGACAAAAATGCCTAATACGAGCAACATTACTTTCTTCCGATTCATCCCAGAAAATAATAAAGGCATAATAGGACCGGCTATGGCTATACCCAAGGCAAAAACGCTCACCAGGAGTCCAGCATGAGTTACACTGACTTCAAAACGTTCAGCTATTGAAGGTAATAATCCAATTACTCCCATCTCAGTATTTAGGATACCGAATACACCTATGGTTAAAATAAGTATCAACAAATGTTTTTGTTTAATCATGAAAAGACAACTCCTATGTTCCAATTAAATTCTGATTTTAATAGCTCTGTGAAAACACAAAAAATTGTCAGACCGTTGTTATCCGTAATTCTGTTATAGGCGATCTGGAGAAGCAACAGACATAATTCTTCATATTCGAATTTTTCGTTCGTGCTTCCTGTGTAACACTGAATGCAATCATGATTTCAAAATATTACAAAAAAGACATCATCAAAAAACTTCCTTTCTTATCCATTAAGTTGCTCAACTGAAAAGTATATAGTAAGACAATTGATACCCGTAGGTTTTGTCCATATTCTGTCAAGGCTATCAGTGAGAAGTTAACAAATCAATTTGTTTAATCAACTCACATTGATTATTATAAAAACAATCATGGCATAATCAATGTTTAATAAAATGGATTTCGTTCATAATTAGACAGATTAATTAAAAGTGTTAATTATATAGCACTACGGAGGACTTTATTATGACAAAAGTGGATCGAAGAATTGCTAAAACCCAGGAAGCTTTAAATAAAGCAATCATTGAATTGATGAGTGAAAAAAATTTCGACAATATCACTATCCAAGATATCGCAGATCAAGCAAATCTTAGCCGAGGAACTATCTACCTACATTACCAGGACAAATATGACTTGTTAGATAGACTGATCGAGTCCCACATCGACGAACTAAAAGATATGGACGAATGGGCATGCAAAATGAATTGGGAAATTGGACTTACTCATTTTTTTGAATATTTTGAGAAGAATTTTTTGTTCTTTTCAACTATGTTAGCCACTAAAAGTGCGCCTACTTTCCGATCTCGGCTCCTTAAGTATGTTATGGAAGGTATGGTTCATGATATTGATAGAGAAAATGGTAAAAACGATAATATAGAAGAGGATGTAATGTTGCAGTATTCAGCTACTGCTTATGTAGGAGTAATTGAGTGGTGGATCAAAAATTCGATGCCATATCCACCGCATGTCATGGCAGGACAAGTTGCTGTCTTATTAAGGAGATCATTGAATTCATTTTTATTTTAGTAGGCCGTGAATAGGGACTAACTTCAAGATTAGGATGAAGGACTTTATCCCCCTTTAAATTAGATTATCATCATTAAACTAACCTGCCCGTTAGTTGAACAAAAGCAGCCGATCATATTAATCAGCTGCTTCTTTGTTTTATTGAGTTATCGTTCCCCGCGAAGTATCATGAAATCAGCCTACCTTTATATCGAGAACCTTTGACCTGCATTTCTCCACGAAGGATGATATAAATACTGGCTCTGGAATATATCCGCGATCTGATTTAATCCTATTTTTGTGCGTAAAATACCGCGAAATCCAAATACTTATACATACAATCCACCACGCTAAAACCAGCTTCCTCCAACCACAGCAACTGATCATCCAACTTGGCATTGATATCAACTTTACGACGTTCGATTGAAGCCGAGATGGCTTCATCTGACAATCCGCTCTTATGAATGGCATCCAGCCAGCGTTCGCGGTAATAAGCGTCTGTCTCAGGGGTCCTTCCCTGAACCTGATCTGCGTTGATGAAGAGTCCACCAGGTTCAAGCATCTTGTATACAGTACCAAACACATTCTTCTTGTCAACGTGGGTCAGATGATGAATTGAGAGAGAAGATATGATCATATCGTAGGAACTGGTAAATGCATGCTTGGTATAATCTCCAACCACATACTGCACTTGATCTGTACCAGCAAATCTTGGGCGTGCCATTCTAAGCATTTTTTCGCTAATGTCCATTAAGGTTAACCGCGCGTTTGGATATTTCTGCAATAGCATTCCAGAGAGAAGTCCCGTTCCGGCACCGAGATCAAGAATATGCGGGGTATCCTTGGAGCTTTCCATAAGGTCCAGAGCCATTCCGTAAAAATCATCAAAACAAGGGATCAGCTGCTTTCGTTGCATATCATAGTCTTGGGCTACTATATCAAACAAATGCTTTACTGAAGATTTCATTATTCATGCTCCTTGAAGTTTTCTCATTATTTTACAGGAGAGAATTATGAAGAGGAAATAGGGAATACGGATAAGCTCATAGGACAGAACTATAGAAGATGTTCCGCTTTCTGAAGATGGCTCCTTTTCCCCAAAGTTCAACAAGCTGGAGGATAAATTCTGTTTCGTGCCACCGCTTGCCCAGTCTCCCATTGAGTTTTTACGAATCTGATCTTTTCCGACATCCAATCCCTTGCCAAATACCTCATTTGTTACTAACACTGTTCCAATAGTTTTGAAAGTCTCCATTAACAAACGAGTCCATATATTTTTCTATTACTTGATTTTCTCCCAGACAAGGGAATGTGCTTTAACTCTTCTTCTGTATGTTGACTATTCAATTTCTTCATGTTATTTCTAGCTCTTTGCAACAATGAATATACAGCCCCCTCGGTAGAAGCAATAATTTCGCGACCTCGCCGTCATAACACAAATTGGAATATTCTAGTGATCAATGTAGATTAATAAATCACAGAAAGAACCTCCCGCACTAAGCGGGTACGTCTTGATTGGTTCTATTACCCAGAGCATGTCACGTAAAGGAAATGGTTACGATAACGCACTAATGGAGAACTTCTCTAGAGTTTCTTTATCTTTATAAGTTTGAAAGCATAGATCACTCCAATCAAGCACGGTACATGGATTACTACTATCACAAATCGCATCAAATCAAAATTAAAAAGGCATGGTTCCGGTAAAATACCGGGCTCATGCCGAACAAGTTGCATAAAAATATTTGTCTATCGTTAAGGAATCACATCACTTCAAATCCAGCCCGCATTTTGTATTATAATAATACATAAAAACTCAAGAATCCTCGTGGTCTTGTCTTAATGATTGTTCAGTATGCTCTCTTCAAGAAGCTCGTGGTTGCTTCCATGCACTTTCACGATATGATCACCGCCCCACTTGCACAACGAGTCCAGAATATCCTTAAGTGACCAACCATACTCCGATAATGTGTACTCAACCATCGGTGGAACCTGATTAAATACTTTTCGTTCTATTACACCATCTCTTTCGAGTTCGCGCAACTGCTGGGTAAGCATCTTTTGCGTGATGCCTGGCATTAGTTTTTTCAATTGATTTGTTCTTCTAGTACCCAAGATCAGATGACACAGAATGACTACCTTCCATTTGCCTCCTATAACCTCTAGAGCGGCCTCAACTGGAATATTATACTTTTTCACATCAAGCACACCCTTAGCACTTTTTAGTACCTATATTACCACAAAGTACGTATGGCACTAAATAGTACGTACTTTTTGTTTTCAATTAATCCCTCTACAATGATCACATGATCAAAATCGATCAACAAATTCCAAATCGGAGGTAATTAATATGAAATTAGGATTAGAGAATAAATTGGTACTTGTTACGGGATCTACGGGGGGAATTGGCAAGGGAACCGCGAAGAGCTTCTTGCAGGAAGGTGCTAGGGTCATTATTAATGGCAGAACGCAGAAGAGTGTTCAAGCCACTGTTGATGAACTTTCGGCATTTGGCACGGTTTACGGAATTGCAGCTGATGTATCTAATGCTGAAGAGAGCCAAATTCTCGTGGATGAGGTTAACAAACTAGGTTCGTTAGATGTTCTTATTAACAACACGGGCGTATTTGAGGTTAAACCATTTGCAGATGTTACGGATGAGGAATGGCTTAGCTATTATCAAACCAATGTTCTTAGTTCCGTAAGGCTCTCCCGTGCATTCCTCCCTGGTATGACCGAGAAGAGATGGGGTCGCATCATCAATCTTGCCAGCGAAGCAGGTATTAAACCTTATCCGGAATTGGTTCCTTACGGGGTTTCTAAAACTTCCCTCATTACATTGTCTCGGGGTTTGGCCGAGCTGGCGAAAGGTACTGGTGTTACTGTAAACTCGGTGCTGCCTGGCCCAACTTGGACGGAAGGGTTCGCCAAATTCATTACGGACTTGGCTACGGAAAAAGGGCAAGAGCTCGAACCCTTCATCCAAGAATATTTCCAAGAAAGCACGCCTACATCCTTAATTCAGCGTTTCGCGACCGTTGAAGAAGTAGCCGATACAATCGTTTTTCTTAGCTCCGTGAACGCAGCTGCTATCAATGGTATCGCCCAACGAGTCGAAGGCGGTATTATCCAGTCGATTATGTAATACAGGAGAAATAACAGAATGGCAAAATATTAATGGTTGTGACGAATCATTCGGAGACTAAACCAGTCTCTGAGGCCAGTTTGATACTATATTCCTTCCGGGTGGACATGGTACGATGTATGATCTGCCGGACAACCCTAAGCTCTAACAACTTTTAATTGCATTTACTACTAACGAAGAAAACCAGACTGGCCTTGTATCAGATTTACCAATTCTGCTCGAAAATAAAGTTCGCGAATTGGGGGGCGGTTGCTGATGCCGTTATTAAGCATTTGAGCCATTGAAGAACTAACACAATTCTAGACATTAGGAAAGTTTGTAAGTACACCACCCTTCAAATTTAAACTAAAAAGCAGGCCAGAATGGTCTGCTTTTTAGTTTAAATTATCTTAAGTCTTAATATTGCTCATTACAAGCACTCTTCGATTTGTTACCACCTATGCCTTATGGTCTTTGTTTTCATTACAAATCCGGTAGATTCCCCGATTTTGTCCCCACCCGGAAACGCGTTGAAACACCTTCATAATTAAACATCATGCTCATCCCCATGGAAGCATGCATTAGATTGTGGCAATGCATCATCCACAAACCAGGGTTATCCGCTATAACATAAACCTCATATATTTCTCCTTCTTGTGTTGCCAACGTATCCAGAAAAATAGGGCTGCCGCTGAGTGAATGACCGTTACGGCTTAACACTTGGAAGATGTGCCCATGCAGATGAAAGGGATGATCTCCTCCCCCCTCATTGGTAATCGTGAGCTTCACGCGCTGGCCTTCTCTCACAATCACCGGGGGGATATCATGAAAGCTCTTGCCATTAATCGATTTGACGAACAATTTTTGACCAAGCTCGAGTGTATAGCTCTCATCGAAGGTCAAGTTCTCGACGGGAGCAAGTGGGTCCGGCGCTCCATAGTCCGTCCAGTCGAACAGCGAATAATTAAAACGGGCCTCTGGTTCGCTCCCTGCTCCAAGTTCTGCTCTTAAACCTGAATCGCTTGTGACGATGACCTTGCCTTCTTGTGGCATTTGCACGAGAAGATCGTAGCGTTGCCCCGCTGCTATTTGAAATTGAACATTATTCAGCATTCCAGGCTCATGAAGATCGTGGCCATCCATTGCGATTATGCGATAATCTGCCCCGTTCACGAAAATCTTTTCCGTTTCGTTCGCTGCATTAATCATTCGAAGTCGAACTGTCTTGCCGGGACTTGTACTGATATTCACCCCTTTGGTTGAACCGTTCATGAGCCATGTTCCATTCAATTGCTGAATAAGTAGAGCTTCCTCTTGTTCGTACTCAAAGCTTTTCTTCAGAGGCTCGATAATGAGCTTTCCAATCAAGCCCTTTTCGACCTGTACCGAGCTGGCTTGATGGGAATGATACCAGTAGGTACCTGGATGGTCAGCAATAAATTCATACGTAAACTGCTCTCCGGGCTTTACCGCTTCTTGCGTTACGCCGGCTACTCCATCCTGCGAACAGGGAAGGATTATCCCGTGCCAGTGGATAGTGACACCTTCCTTTATGTCTATATTCTTCAGTACGACACGCACTCTTTCTCCCTCTGTCACACGAATTTCCGGCCCTGGAGTAACGCCGTTGAAAGTCCATACCTGCTCGATTTGCCCATTATCTAATTTCGTTTCGTGTTGTGCGGATGTAAGCTGAAACTCACGCACAGGCTCATTACCCGCTTTTTCGGTAATCGCTTCACATGATTGGGAAGACTGTAGGCCTATTGTCGCTACATCATGCATGGTTCCATGTTCTTCCCCGTTCATGCCCCCCATATGATGCATAGTAGCCATGTTGACTTCAAACGGTCTTTGCATTCGCATTTGCCAAAAATACGTGAAAACGACGATACCCAACAGGAGGACTACTGCTAAACCGGCAATTCCGACTTTACCTTTCCATGTATATCTTCGCATATTCCGCCTCCTTCGATTGATTGATCCATCCATTACATATCATTAAGGACTGGTTAGGCCCATTGTCAATTCTCTATTACCGCTTTTTTAGGGCCGGTATTACAATGAGAACAATGCTCGCACCTAGGATCGCCAATGCAGCAGCACCCAGGAACACCCAAGCAAACCCGCTCGTTAATGCTTGTGGTTGTGCTACACCTTGCTCCAGCAGGCCCTCCGTCCGTGCTGAAGATAAGGCTGTTAAAACCGCGATGCCAACTGTCCCGCCGATTTGTTGGCTCGTATTCACCAGACCGCTTGCAAGTCCTGCTTCTTCATCAGCCACCCCGTGTACCGCAGCTTCAGTTCCGGAAACGAATGCGCCACCCAGTCCGACTCCAATAAGCATAGTAGGACCAAGCAAGTGGATAGCGAATTCAGCATCGCTTGGTGCAAAGAAAAGCCATATGAGACCTGCTGCAAGCAGAAGTAGAGATGCTGCCAGCGGGCGGCGTGTTCCGAATGCTTTGACTACAGCAGGGACAACTCCTGCAATTGCAAACAAGGCTCCTGCCATTGGAAGCTGAGAAAGGCCTGCTTGCATGGCATCATAGTGCAGTATTTGTTGCATATAAACGGAGAGAGCGAAGAATAATGCTGTTGTCGCACCGCCTATGAGGAACATCGCCAGATTGCCACCAGTCACCCAACGATTGCGGAAGATGGACAGTGGCATGAGAGGATTTGCAGCCCTATTTTCCAAAAAAATGAACGAAGAGAGCAAAATAACAGCCGCGCTCGCCAATATCAACGTCTGCGGCGAAGCCCAACCGACGCGTTCCGCTCCGGAGAGAGCAGTGACCAGTGCGGTTATACCTGCGATCACCGTCGCTGCTCCCGGCATATCCAAGCTAGTGCGTTTGCTGGGCGCATCTTTAGATATTAAGAAAGGCACCGTTGCGATAATCAGGACACCGACGGGAACATTCACAAAGAATACCGATGACCAACCCAGGGAGGAAGTAAGAATCCCGCCTAATAAAACGCCCGCCGCGCTACCTATACCTGCGATTGCACCCCAGATCCCCAGCGCTTTGGCCCGGTCCTGCGGATCTGCGAACAGCTTGGTTAGGAGAGCAAGTGCGGCCGGTGCCAAAAGTGCGGCCGAGGTGCCTTGAACCGCTCTTGCCACTAACAACCAATCCCCCGATACAGATACTCCTGCCGCCACCGAAGCGACGGAGAAGCCAGCAACACCGACAATAAACAATCTGCGATGCCCGAACCGGTCAGACAGTCTACCACCAAGTAGAAGCAGTCCTCCAAACGGCAACACGTAAGCCGTAATTACCCAACCCAACATATTGGTTCCCACGTGGAGTTCGGAACCGATCGCAGGAAGTGCGATGTTCACAATGGAAGCGTCTAGCACGACCAAGAATTGAGCCAATGCGAGTGCAATCAGTGCCCACCACCGATAGGGCGTTGCCCCAGGCATGGCCTGTAACGATTGAGTCATTACCGTCATAATACGTATCTCCTTTAGCTATTAACAGTCGCTCTGCTACCTAGCCTTACTCTTTAATGTAATTGATTAATCAATAACTATTACTTAAATAATTATTACTTTTTCTGCAATTCCCGAATGGTCGCCGCAATACCAACCTCAGGTCTGGTTGCTGGAATAGCCCCGATATGGCGTTGATATTTCTCCCCGCTTAAGCGTAGTGGTTCTTCCGTTAAGTACAGCATTTCCACAACCTCCTTCATGACCGGAACAAATAATCCAAGCAGCGATAACCCAACCTTCCCAAGGGCAATAACGGGCTTATTCGTGCCGCTTGCGTGTTGAGCAATGCGGACAATCTCTTGGCCGGAGATAATGTCTGAACCAGGAATATTCCAATTCTGTCCATAAGCATGCTCGCGGCCCGCAAGCTCCACAATCATCATTGCCGCGTCAGGCAGATACACATATTCACGCGGCGTTTTCATATTCCCTACAAAAAAAGCCATTTTCCCAGCTGCGATTGCTTCGAGCGTTCCACCTAAATATGAAGCTTGATTAGCGGTTGGGCCGTAATAATCCGGAAGTCGTACAATCATGGGGCGCGCCTTACTCCATCTGCTGCTAAAGATCATCTGCTCAAAGGCTAGTCGCACTTTTCCCTTCTTCGTATGTGGCTGTTTGGGATGCTCCTCGGTCACGCGATCCATTTGTCTTCGTCCATAGGGGTAAATGCCATCAATGACGACAACCTTCAGACTCAGTCGGTCGGCCGCCTCCATTATGGATTCACCGAGAGGAATCAGCTTGCTCGCCATTTCGTTGTACGGGACGTTCGCGGAATGGAATAATACATCCGTATCTTTTGCCGCGACCGTAATATCATCCGTCCGGAATGCATCCCCGATTGCAAACGACAGGTGAGCAGGATTGCCTAACCCGTTGGCAAGTTCCTCTAACTTTTGGCGAGACCGTCCGAAGGCAATCGTTGGTACCCCCCGTTTTACAAGTTCAGACACAATAACCGCGCCTGTGCCGCCTGTAGCACCAATAACAATCGCTTTTTTCATCATACTCCAACTCTCTTTCTATCATTGTAATTGATCAATCACTTACCTGTAAACAAACTATACCATCGTGTTAGTGATTGGTCAATAACTAAATTTTAAAATATGGCATTCGCCATATTAAGCCTCCCGTTCGATGAGCTCCGGCATATCAAGTGCCCATGAAATGTTGCACAACATCCCCCTGGCAAGAAACATAAAAGTTCGGTCCTCTGGATTCTGCAGCCCTTTCTCCCGAAAAGCACTCAACACGATTCGACGCACTTCCCGAAAACCATCGCGCATCACTTCCCGAATCGGTTCCTCACGCATCGTCTGGGCTTGCATTTGCAAATAGGTCTCATTCATATAGGAGGATAGAATTTCCTTATATGCCTCGATCAAATCGCTCTCCAGTTGCTCAGGTGTTGCTGCGCTTTCCACGACCAGTCGAAAGGATTCCTGAATCCTTTCCCAAGAAATCTCCAGTGCGCTGAGTAGCAGCGCTTCCTTCGTTGCGAAAAAACGAAACACGTATGGTTGGGAAATTTTTGCCCGTTCTGCAACCTGAGCCGTCGTCGCACGATAATAACCCGTTTCCGCAAACACCTCAATCGCTGCCGAGATGATTTCGGCTTTTCGGTTTACGCTGCTTTTTTCATCCTTTGCCATGAATCCAACACTCCTTATCTTTAGTTAGTGACTAATCAATAATATAGACTGTTTGCTGCGTCCATGCAAATGATGGGATTAGAAAAGGAATTAACATTATCCTGCCCGTTAGTTGAACAAAAGCAGCCGATCATATTGATCAGCTGCTTCCATGGTTTTATGAGCTCTCGTTTTTACGTTAGTTGAATGCTAAATGCAAGACGGGTCCCTGCTTTCATTATTAGGGCTTGACCGTTTCGTTAATCTTCTCAAAATACGGGGACAACTTGGAGGCTAGTTGCTCAAATTGCTGCTGCTCTTTTGGGGTCAATTTCTCCTCATGACTGACCCCATTTTCATCAGTGATCTTCAGCTTTAATACCATCAACTGCTTTGTCAGTTCCATATATTCTTTAAACTCATCTTCCGAGAGCTTGCCTTTTGCCGCCTGAAGCATTCCTTCAATCTCTTGATAGTCTTCTTGTGTACCCCCTTTCTGTTCAATGGTCGAAGAAGAACCAAAAATATCATCGGCCAGATAGGACGCAGCAAATGCGGCTGACGGAATGAGGATTGCTACTGCAGCAATACCTGCGAGCATACGTTTTTTCATTGGAAATCTACCTCTCTTCTCATTTACATAGTGTTGATAGGACTGTCGTACACGTTCATACAACTCGGGTGGGCAATGCATCGAATCCGCCACCTGTCGAAGCTCCTCACTCAACTCCTTGTCAATGGACATATGCCTCTCCTCCCGTCATTTCAAATCGTTTCCGAAGTTCTTTTCTTGCTAGATGATGCCTGGATTTAACTGTGCCAACGGGGATCTGCAACATGTCCGCAATTTCTTCCAAGGTATAATCGTGAAAATAGCGAAGGATGACGACCACACGTAGTTTGTACGATAACTGGCGGACAAGGCTAAAGAGCTCATGCTGTGTTTCGGACTGCAGGACTACTTTGTCCGTCCAGTCGAACTGTTGTTCACAAGTCATCTGGCGATTTCGTTCGAAAAGACGAATTCGCCTCCAGGTCTTTCTTTTCCAATCCTGTACAAGATGGACAGTGATCCCGTGCAACCAAAACCGGAACGGCCGATTAGGGTCGTATTTCTGATATGATCGCCACATGTGCATGTAAACTTCATTCACAATTTCCTCAATGTCCTGTTTGTTGTAGACGAGAAAAGCCACGGTCCGATAGACATCTTGATGAGTTGCCTGATAGACCAGCTGGAAAGCTGACTCATCACCAAGTATTGCTTTTTCAAGCCATTGAATTAACTCTTTATCATTCATGGGGGCCCCTCCTGAACGTGGTACAAATCTTAATTCGCTCCCGTGCGGGAAAAGGTTCAGTAGATGAAAAAACTTTTTCAATAGCTTCTTAGTATTAGCTTTTCTTAGTCAAAGCTGTTCCTCTGCAGTAATAAGGTGTATATGGAAGAAACATAGCTAGGCTGTGAAATGGATTCTCAACAAAAAAACAGTTGATCGTTAATGACCAACTGCCTCGCTATCTTTATTGATCTAAAGTCTCCCGATAACTTAATGTGTAATTTCACTTTTTTAATTGAGTCATTTTTTTAAGGAGTACCGCGGTGCAGACAGATATAACACTGGCTAAGTATAAAAGTGCATATGCTATGGCAGCATAATATGTAAGTTCAGCTTCAAGATCGGAGTCTGTAAGAAAAATAATAATGGAAAATCCAACTACAAAAACTACTATACCTAATAGAACATTTTTAATTCCTTCTATCACATACTCACCTCCCAGGGATTTTTGCAGTTCCCGCATGCCACTTTAGCGTTTAATAATTTTCCTCTCTTAACTTATTCTCGATCGTGATTTAGCCCTTTCCCAAAACAAGTCTTTTGAGGTAAATCCATATTGTTATATAATTCGAGTAATTCGGAACGAATATCCAATGTTTTAATAGTAAGTATATATCCATTTATCATGTTAGCAATCATTTCAATTTCAGATACATTGTATGAAGTGATATCCATTTTCGAAATGATCACTTGCTTACCAAGCACTTTTGATAAAGAAGAGGTAATTTGTTTCTTTACATCGTCATTTAAACTTTCAAACTGGAGTACAAGATTTTCAAGGTCATCCTTGCTACCTCTCATCAAACTGTGGGATTGGATAGCACAGTGCTTTGAAGATGAAGATTTGATAACATAAATCTCAATGATGTCATCCATTTTAAATTTAGAATTTTTACCTTCTTCTGTTTCAACAAACAGGTAGTCTTCATTTAATTCTTTAGAAACACCACGGAAAAATTCATCTTGATTATTAACTTTAAATACTACAGAATGTTGATCTTTAACTGTCATCTCAATAAATTGTCTCTTATTCATCATATTATGCAATGTGTTCCCCTCCATTTTAGAACTAATTTGCCCGTTTGTTGAACAAAGGTAGCTAATCACGTTGATTTGCTACCTTCTTTGGTTAGTCGAATTGAAACAGGGCTTCTACCGTATCACTTGCGACCGGCAACTCGGCGCCCTTTTTCCAAATGAGGATAGGTTCCTTAGGCGACCCATAATATACGGCTCGAATTTCAACACCTTGATTGACTCTTATTTGTTCAAGGTTAACAAAGTAATACCCATTGGCTAGTCCTATTTGATAATATTGTTTAGGTCTAATAAGAGGACGAACGGGTACCATATATACATCCCCATCACTATTCACCTTATAATTAATTTGGTTTACATTGTACCCGTCTGTCATTTTTACATGATATGCAATTTTCCCGTCACTCAACTGACTTATATCTGTTATCCGTATTACCTCGGTAGGTACCGTCACAATATTCCATTGGGTAAGGCCTAAATACCCCAAAATTAGTAGAGAAAAAATAGAAACAGCAACTAATACTCCCTTAGCAAATGCCCTTGCCTTTGATCGGTCCCAAAATGCTGCAATACTATTAAGTCCATTTCCCTCAATCTTATTCTTCTCCATAATCTCAATGGATAGATACTCTTGCTCTTTCAATTTTTCCAGCATCAGCTTGCAGCCTGAACATGTAGTAATATGTGCTTCAATATCTTCTTTTGTGACTGTGCTGCAAACATCATCATAATAAAGCGGCAATAAATCTCTTACAATATCACATGGTAGTTTACTCAATTCTCTTCCTCCTTCAACAAATCTTGCAACTTGTTCCTCGCTCGGTGAAAAGTGACCCTAGCCCAACTTTCCGTTTTACCAAAAACTTGGCTTATATGGTTGAAGGATAACTCTCCGAAAACTCTTAACATAAATACTTCCTTGTATGGATCATCCAAGTCATGCAACAATTTGTGGATGTGTAGGGATTCTGCTTTGTCAATTAGTTTTTTTTCAATATCAATATCATTAGTTGCAAGCGGTTCCTCTGTCTGCAACTTTTTTTGCTTTTGCAAATACGTAAAGTAGTTGTTTTTAGCAATTTGACACAACCAGACTTTAAGGCTGCATTCGCCTCTAAATTGATTTATATTTTTCAACGCTTTGAAAAAAGTTTCTTGCGTAATTTCCTCCGCGATCTGCTTATTCCGACTTATGGATAAAGTAAAACAATACACTTCTTGAAAGTACTGATCATAGATTCTTCTCAAGTCCGCCAATTGTTCACCACCTTCAATAATAAGACAGCAATACAAACGATTTGTTACAATTTTTTTTGTATATTTTTTCTGAGTAGTGACTGCCAATAGGTTGCGAAAAGGATACAATAAAAAAGGACCACAAGCGGGCCCTTTTGACTTAATTTCTATTCATTGTGATTATATTCTTATTTAAATTGTTTTCAGAGTAAGTCACTCTTTCTTATCTAGTATTTGTTAGAGAGTGCTTCATATGCTCTCCTTACAAACAGATTTATCACACGTTATTCTACCCCGTTTATTCAATTAACCTGCCCGTTTGCTGAAAACTTAATTATTAATCCAATCATTGAAATGATCTGCAACAAATCGAATTTCGCTCTCATAGTGAGCCAAGTGTCCTTCATCCACCATTTTTTGAAAGGCCAAATTCCCTTCGGCAGCACCATTCCTCAACGTATCACACATCGTTGTCAATCGTTGAATAATCCACTGACACAGTTCATTAGGGACGGGAATTCCATAGGATTCAAAAAACAAATGGATTCGTCGGCTCCGCTCTCTAGAGTGCAAATCCGCTTGGTATGCCACCGTTTTTTTCGAGGTATGGTTAGGCTGGAAGCTGGCAAGTGGAACCGATGTATAAAGGGTATACGCAATGTCCCACATGCGGGGACCGGGACCAGCCATATCAAAATCAATCAGCGCTACAGGATTCTCATTTTGAAAGACAACGTTATACAATGCAGCGTCATTATGGCATATCACTTCGTGCTCACGATTGTCGACATAACTAAGCTGCCATTGGCCATTGGCCAAGAGAGTTGATCCTTCAGTCGTATCATGAAAACGGCGTAAAAGACACGCTAAACCTACAAGCGTTTCATCTGACCACATATAAGGTTTAAGTTCAGGGTACTCGTTTCCTGGGACTTCTCCTGGAATGAATGATAATATTTCACGGTCAGAGTCGTCGATTCCGAGAAATTTGGGTGCTCCCTCAAATCCTTGCTTCTCTAAATGTTTAAGCAGCTCATGAACACTCGGACTCCAATAACCAGTGGGACGGAGAACCATATTCTCCTTTCGTATAATGTGATTCACATTTCCACCCTTCAATACTTCTTCCTGAGTCACTTTGTCTCCCCCTTTTTATTATTTTTTTCAAAGCCACCACACTTAGATGAGATTTGGTTGAATACCTTTTTATTCTTTATATCTTTTAAGGAACCTTCTATATAGGCAGAGTACTTCATAACATTCATTTTCACCTTATTCACTAACATCCTCTTTCATTGACATTAATCCGAATTCGGAATAAAATACTTATTAATTTCAATCCGAATTCGGATTATATCCAAGGAGACTTGTTATGAGTAACGATGGCCGTAATGAAATACGCCGCTTGATGATTGCAGTAAACCGAATTGATGAGCTTTACTACCGGGCACTGCGCTCACTCAAAGTTAAAGACAACACATTCGTATTGTTTTATGCGATTTCTGATGGAATGTCCCACTCCCAGAAACGAATCTGCGAAGAATGGCTTATCCCGCGTACGACATTAAACACAATAGTGAAAGAATGTATACATATGGGTTACATTCAACTTGTTTCTCAAGGGAACAAAGAAAAAGAAATTGTTTTAACGGACAGCGGAAAAGCTTTTGCTGCAAGTATCTTAACGCCAATTTTTGCCGCGGAGGAAAACGCGATGGGGCCGCTTTTGGGAAAGGGTCTCGTTGAACAGTTGGAATGTTTTACGGAACGACTACAATTGGAATTTCAGCAAATGAAGGAGTAGATCATTGTGAAAACAAACCTCGAACCAAACGTCACTTTGGAACTGGCCAAGAAATCGGATCTGCCAGAATTCAGAAAAAAATTGCAGGAAGCCTTTGCTATTGTCGTAACTGAAGCATTTGGAGATGCTGATCACGGGCCGATTCCATCGGATCACGATGTTCAGCAGTCTTTTGATGCTCCTGGAGCAGTCGTATATCATATTCTTCAAGAGGATCAAAAGGTCGGTGGGGCCGTACTGCGTATTAACAGCGAAACAAACTATAATTACCTAGATTTGTTCTACGTATCTCCGGAACATCACAGCCAAGGGATTGGTCTTTCTGCTTGGAAAGCCATTGAAGCAAAATACCCCGAAACTATACGTTGGGAAACCGGAACACCCTATTTCGAAAAACGAAATATCCATTTCTATGTGAATAAATGTGGATTCCAAATTGTAGAGTTCTACAATAAGTACCACCCTGAACCGCACATGCATCGCGATGAATGCGAAGATAATAATCCCCTATTGGAGGATGAGGACTTTTTTCGATTTGAAAAGGTTATGAACAAGGATTAAACAATATGTTCTTGTTAAATTAACTTGCCCGTTAGTTAAACAAAAGCAGCAGATCACATGGATCAGCTGCTTTCTTGGTATGATTAAGCTATCGTTACCCGTTAGTTCAATGAACTAGTCTGCCTAGAAGCAGCACTTGATAAATTTTTGTGTTTTTCTCCCCAGATTTTCATTTCCATAATGATCGGCACTAATGTGCGTCCGAATTCCGATAGCGAGTATTCCACTTTGGGAGGAACTTGTGGGTACACCTCACGATGCACGACCCCGTCTTCTTCAAGCTCTCGAAGCTGTAGCGTCAGCATTCTCTGCGTAATGGTCGGACATATTCTGCGAAACTCGTTAAATCGTACAGGGCCTTCAATCATATGATACAAAAGTACACCCTTCCACTTGCCGCCAATGACATCCAACGTATACTCGACGGGACAACCTTCTTCATTCGGGCATTGGCCATATCCCGATTTGCGGTCACGCATGTATTAGTCCTCCTCTTTTAACAGTATATAAATTGATACTACATCACACTATTGTGTGTACTATTCACGATAGTTAATATACGTTATATTACAACCAGAAAGCAATAAGTAATGTACATTCAAGGAGGAAACGACAATGTCAAACCAACAAATGAAAGCCATCGGCTTGCTGAAGTATTTACCCGTTGAGCATCCTGAGAGCTTGCTGGACGTTATGATGGATGTACCTGAACCTACAGGGAGAGACTTGCTGATCCGAGTCAAAGCCATTTCTGTTAATCCCGTCGACGTTAAAGTCCGCGCTCCCAAAAATCGGACCGAAAACACGCCAAAGGTTCTCGGTTGGGATGTTGCAGGTGTCGTTGAACAAGCCGGACCGGAATCTTCACTGTTCAAACCCGGCGATGAAGTGTACTATGCCGGCAGCATTGACCGTCCTGGTGGGAATAGCGAGCTTCACCTCGTTGATGAGAGAATCGTCGGTTTTAAACCAGCAACACTGGAATTTGCGCATGCAGCCGCTCTGCCGTTAACCGCTATCACCGCTTGGGAAGGATTATTTGATCGTTTGGGTGTGTCTGCTGCCACCGAACGCAACGAAGGTAAAACCATTTTAATCATAGGGGCTGCGGGTGGTGTTAGTTCTATTGCGACACAACTGGCCAAACACGCTGGTTTAACTGTCATCGGCACAGCTTCCCGTCCGGAATCTGCTGAGTGGGCCAAAAACATGGGAGCTGATCACATCATCAACCATTACGAAGCATTTCTCCCACAGCTCAAAGCACTAGGTTTAGAATATGTTGACTATATTTTCTGCTTGAACAGTACGGAGAAGCATTGGGTCAATATGGCTGAGGCCATTGCTCCCCAAGGGAAAATCTGCTCTATTGTGGAGACGGATGAGATGCTCGATCTGACCTTACTGAAAAACAAAAGCGTCACTTTTGCCTGGGAGCTGATGTTCACCAGACCATTATTCCAGACTACGGATATGATTGAACAGCACAACCTGTTAAACGAAGTTTCTCGTATGATCGATGAGGGACGCTTACGAACTACGGTTGCCCAGATCCTCTCTCCCATCAATGCAGCCAATTTGCGTAAAGCCCATGCCATACTGGAAGAGGGACGTATGACAGGTAAAATCGTGATTGAGAACTTCGAGTAACAATGATATTTGTTATTCATATTATTATGACATTCTCTCCGTTAGTTAAACAAAAGCAGCCGATCACTCTGATCAGCTGCTTTCGGTTGTATTGAGCTATCGTTTCCCATTAGATTCATTTCATTTTAAGTTGATTCTCCACTGTTAATTTCAATAAAAGTATCATTGTGGACCCATCACAGAAGAAGCTTGAATTATACATCAGGGTCTACTGGCCGACGATGTTACCTTTACACCACTAAAATTGGCACCGTGTTGGACGATTAACACGTCTTGTCCAACGATAGTTGATAATGGATTTCCTTTGTAATGTACAGAAGCTAAAGTTTTACCACTATCCGTATCTAAAGCGATCTGTTTTCCATTATTCAAACTGATATATGCAACACCATCACGGTTTGCGAATGACCAATCCACTACTGGAGCATCAAAGGTGTAAGTTTTATCAGGTTCGTCATCGGAACGGCCATCCACTGGAAAACGTGAAATCACGGCTTGCTTTTGTTGGTCATCATACTTTCCAATGACATAAAAGTAGTCTCCATCCGAAACAACATCGGATGCACTTTGCATTTCCACAAAATCTACCGGGATATACGACCGGGTGGCCTTTACGGTTCCATTGCTTAAACGAATTTCGTCAATATTTGCAGCATAGCCAGCGTCAATGCCGCTTGATTCATCGCGAGAATATAACGTTTGGCCGTCTGAAAAAAGAATATCCTGATGATTTCCATCGGTTAGTGTCCATTTTACTTTGCCACTCTTTGCCTCAATTCCTTGTAATCCACTCGTCGTCAACGCACCTGAGATGGTAGTAGACACCACAAGCATATCTCCGGTTTGAAGAAGGTTGAATCCTTGATTGTTACTTTTTGTTTTCCACTTCACCTTTCCGTTGGAAGCATGGTATGCCGTCAATCCGTATTCATCCCCGACATAGATCACTCCATCGGCAAGATGCAGGCTGAAGTTCGAATAACGTTCCCCCTTTTTGGGGCTTACTTGCGTTTGGACTTTCCATTGCAGCTTGCCTGATTTGGCATTCAGCTTCAGGAGTTGTCCCTTTGCATCCGTAAACCATACCGATTGACCATCCGTTACCGTCTGGGATACTGCCGAAGCTTGAACTGTCCAGCGTGTCTTGCCAGCAAGAGCGTCAAACGCGATATACGTATTGCCAACGGTATAATAGAGATCATTCTTAAACAATGTGGCTCTAGTATTTATTTTATTCGGATTTCCTACCGTTTTGGTCCAAAACGGTTTCAGATTTATAGATGTATGATTAACTGCTGATGCGGCTGATACATGGCCTAAGCCAATCTCATAAAATGCAGAAGCTGACGATAAGAATATCGCTGCTGCAATACTAGTTTTCACAAGTCTAGATAACGTTTTCTTTGTAGTTACTTTCATTACTCTTTTCCTCCAGGTTCATTTTAGATTGAATAAGAGACCATTATTCAGGCTGTAAATCCATGATCGCCCCAAACATTTGGGATGCTGTGGTGAAGCAAATGAACGAACAAAGCTCGGCAATCTCCGTCTCTGAAAACTCTTGTCTCAACACATCAAATGTCGCCTGATTAATTGACGAACGATGGTTCAGAAACAGCTCGGCAAAGCCCACCGCAAGGCTGATCTTTGAATCTTTTTGATTCAATAAGGCCTTTCCTTTAGCCTGACAGTACTTACATCCATTACCGAATGCGAGCGTGCGGCGAACTTGTTCTTTTAAATCGGCCTCTAATTCAACATCTTGATAGAAAGCTTGTTCAAGTTTGTTCCAGTTCTTTAGAATCTGTACATTGTGACCCAACAATTGCTGAAACGGGGTGTCACCTGTACTGGAGAAAGATATCCTTGGCAAGTTGTCTACCTCCTATTCCGTATAACTCCAATTTTTAAAAGAAGAATAGTGACATTGGATTATGTCTGACAAGTTTATACAAGAACATGTCTTTTCGATTTTAAGCATTCTCAAGCGCAAACGCCTTGAAACGTACGATGTGGCTTTCGGGAATATCGCATTCTTGCTTCAAATAATGTTCTATGTTCTCATGTCTGCCGAGAATATCCTGAAGCACATCATCTAGATAATTACGCCTCACCTCCAGCATAGGCTTGATTCTTTCAGAAGGCACACGATATAAACTCATCAGACGAATCATTTTTTCTGCTTTTTTCATACGTGGCCCGATCCGTACATTGGAATATAAGTAATCTTTCATTACGTTTTCGTACGGAACATTTAGAAGAAGCTGAATGATTGCAGCCAAAAATCCGGTACGGTCCTTTCCCCCAGTACAGTGAATAAGAACAGGAAGATTTCCTTCTTTAGCAAGCAAACTAAATAGCTCTTTAAGCGTTGACTGAGCGCTCGTCCCCATATGACGATACATGTCCTTCATCGTTTTCTCGAAATCAAGCCCATCTCCATGAATGATCAGATGATTCATAAACTCAAGGCCCGTAAATGCCTGACTCTGATCCTGCAGGGTCAAATTTACAATTGGTGTTCCCTTGTTCAGCATACGGCTTTTGTTTGACTTTTGCTCTGCTTCTGTCCTCAAATCACAGATCAATTGCAGACCAAGCTGGTCGAACCTTGCCATGTCTCCTTTCGAAAGTTTCGACAATTCATCCGAACGGAATAGTATGCCCTTTCTTACTCTTTTTCCATCGGTTGTAGCATAACCTCCAAAATCCCTGAAATTATACAATCCGTCGAAATGAGACAGGGAGACGGGATCTAGATTATTGTTCTTCATGTGCGTTCCTTCTTTCTGATCATCCATAACTTTCTAGTTGTATACGAGCATTTACGGTTGAAACTCAACAATTATATTAGTGTGACTAACTAGTTTTGTAAAGAACTTATTGTTCAAAAAAATGAAATTTAATATTGGATTCAAGGATTGACACATCATCTTACTGAACGCTATGATGATTTATGACCATGTAGTTTTTAATAAAACTAATTGGTTTATAGGGACTTCAGCTCCTTGGAGCAGGTTGAAGCCGGCTCAACTTGATCCTGATCATTTCAAAAGAAAGCAGGTTTAGGCATATGTCTCATCCGTCTTTGAATAATGAATCTAACAAGGAAGGTGCCATTTCGCTTCTTCCCTACCTTCCCCCGTTATTTGCGATTGTCATAGGAACATTTATGGTGATCTTAGATAGCACGGCTGTCAACGTAGCTCTCCCAACCTGGGTAATCGAATTCGGAGTATCACTTCAAACCATGCAATGGGCAGTTACCGCCTACACCTTGGCGCTCTCGGCAGTCATCCCCTTGGCTGGATGGCTATCGGACCAATTTGGCGCCAAGAGAGTGTTCCTCTGCTCCATAGCATTCTTTACGCTTGGCTCCATTCTTTGTGCATTCGCACAGACGCCTGGACAATTGATTTTGTTTCGGATCGTTCAAGGGCTTGGGGGAGGCATGGTTTCTCCCATTGGGATGGCTATGGTTTACCGCCTGGCCCCCCCGGACAAACGCGGATCTATTATTGGCATGTTGGGCATTCCGATGCTCCTCGCTCCCGCCCTCGGACCAGTATTATCCGGCTGGTTAGTAGAGTATGTGAGCTGGCATTGGATTTTCTGGATTAACCTACCGATCGGATTAATGGGAATATGGATCGGAATGAAGCACTTACCCACCTTCCAAGCACAAGGGAATCCATCATTGGATATCGTGGGAATGATTCTCGGACCGGCTGCTTTTGCCTGCTTGACGTATGGTTTCAGTGAAGCCGGTATGGGTCTCGCTTCTTCACGCGCCTTCTTAGGCTTGTCCGTCGGTGCTGTTTTGCTTGTGCTTTTCGTGATTTCGTGTTTGTTACAGCGACAGCCTCTCCTCGAATTGCGCGTATTTCGATCTGCTCCATTCACAATCGGAATCCTGACGTCTTGGATTATGCAAACAGCACTATTCGGAACCGTGTTGTTGTTCCCGTTACTCCTCCAGCAAGTCAAACAACTCGGCCCGCTGGATACAGGCCTGCATCTGCTGCCTCAAGCGGTGGGTTCCATGATCTTCATGCCGCTTGCGGGTAAATGGTTCGACCGGACTGGAGTTCGGCCGCCCCTGACATTAGGGATGCTTTTTATTGCCGGAGGACTGTGCACGATGGCACTGGTTGGCACGAAGCAGGAACCAGCCTTTATTATGATTATTCTGTTTGCTCTCGGTTCTGGTATGGGCCTGTCCATGATGTCACTCAATACTTATGTATTGAATGCAACGCCCCCTCGTATGGTCAGCCGGGTTACCCCGCTTACGAGTGCTTCCCAGCAGGTGGTTTCGTCATTTGCCATTGCTGGCTTCACGGGATACCTTTCGTCGCAGATCACAACCAATATGGAAGGTAAAATGCCTACGACTGAAGCTTCAATCGCCGCCTTCAGCGATACGTTCTGGATCGCTGCATGCATTGGGGGGCTGGGTCTTGTGCTCGGCTTATTTCTGAAAAAAAAGCAAATACCCATGAAAGAAAATATCACTATGAACGAGATGCAAAGAAAGGATACATCTACACGATAAAATTTCTCTTCGATCCGAAAACTCCCGTTATGGTAACTGCGCTTGCGCTGCTTGCAGCCATGATTGCAGACTGATTTTCTCCATCGGACATTCCATACATTGCATTCAAAGGAATATCATTTTCCTGAGCGGGATCTTCTTTTTTGCTCGCCGTATATTGGTTATACTTATACAAGGAGGTTGGAATGGAATAACGCCCGATATCCGTAATGAGTGATAAGGAGAATTAGAATGAGTTTATTGAAGGAAAAGATCATCCAATCCGCCGTCCGTCTTTTCATGGAGAAGGGCTACAGAGCTACGTCCATTCAGGATATCGCTGACGATTGCAGCATCGCCAAGGGCTCCTTGTACAAGTTCTTCGGATCCAAGGAAGATTTGTTTATTTGCATTTTAAAGCAACGTCAGCAATATATGATGGATGAGGTAGAGCGAATTCGAAAACTTGCATTACCCCGCCGAGAAACCTATCTGGCTGAGATCACAAGTTTATTTCAATTTTTTAGCCGTCACGGCTATTACATCTCCCGGGATTATACTGAATTTCCCCCGGCGAGCAGCGACAATGTCTATACCCTTATTCAACAGATCCAGATTCAGATGTTCAATTATTATGAGAACCTGTTGTCAAGACAGTATGGTTCAGCCATCTCGCATTGGAAGTGGGATGTGACCTCGCTGTTCAGCGGTCTAGTTCGTGAATATACCTTTCATCTGTTATTCGCCTTCAAACCGATCCACATCGAGAAACTGGCCTTATTTATCGCGGAACGCATGGATGATTTGGTTGAGGGATTGGTTAAGACCTCTCCGCAGGCTTTATTGACAACCGAGCTTATGAAGGAATATGAAGCGGTAGATTTGAAATCCCTTGTTCCAACAAACTCGGCAAGAATATCTTCATTGCTTCATACCATACAGTCGATCATCCCTGAGCTGTATGTCCCAAATTCCAGAAAAAGTGAATTAGAGCAAGTGGCGAAATTACTGGAGGAAGAGATAAACAAGGAAGTGCCGCGGGCCTTTCTGATCCAAGCATTGCTGCGAGACATGGCCGTTGAACCTGAGCTGTCCTCCCATGCGGATCAGCTGCAGCAGCGGTTAGGTGAAATTCGCCAAGAGAATAAACCAAGATAATCAAGCCAAATGATAAGCCCGTAAGCTATAGGACTGTTTTAGCTTTAGGGCTTATTTCAATGTGCCAGCATTCTCAGAAAGGAAAGTAAATGGAAATCAGTGTACCCTTAGCCTTACGATTCACCCAGACGACTCCGTTATGCCTCTCAACCGAGCCTTTCACGATGGAAAGTCCCAATCCGGACCCCCCGTCATTGCGGCGAGCCCGGTCTCCGCGTACAAACGGATCGAATACCGTTTCCAGTAAGTCTGCCGATATCCCTGGACCATCATCCCCCACGGTCAGAAGCAAACCTTCCGTTCTTTCTTCCAAGGTAAGCGAGGCATGAGCTCCATGAGTATTGTACTTTAACGCATTCGCGAGCAAATTATGAATAATTCTTCTTATTAAGCCTTCATGAAAATGAAATAAGACCGGCTTATCAGGAATCGTAATATCCAAATGAATGCCTTTCCGCTCAAAGGAGTCATACAGATCGGCCGCTTCCGTACGGCAGATCTCCGCGAGATCACCTCTCACACGTTCAAAAGAGAACGAGGCGTTTTCGAGCTTGGTCAGCTCCAACAGGTCATTAACGAGAGAACCAATAAAAAGGGCTTTTCGGTGAATATGCCCCGCATATTTTTTGCGCTGAAGCTCGTCCTGTTCCAGTCCTAAACGCAAGACCTCCGCATATCCCTGAATGGTGGTAACGGGTGTCTTCAAGTCGTGCGAAATGTCCATTAACATGCGTGTACGGTCATTTTCCAGCCGCCGCTTGTCCTCGTGTGCTTTCTTCAGCCTAGTTGTCATCCGGTTGAAATTCAGCTGAATTTCCATCAGTTCCTTATTGGCCTTGATTTGAAGGTGCTCCCCTTGCTCCTCTTCTGAAACTTCCGCCAGTCTATTTGAGACCGCTTGGAGTGGGAGGGTTATCTTTCTGGCGGTAATCCAGCTGTATAACCAGAGAATGAGAGAAAACGCTGCAGCAAACACAACCAATCCAATCACAATAAGTTTGACGAAATACGCGGTCTGTTCTCGATCAGTTCTGACCATTCTGCTTTCCTTTATGATCATTCCTCCGGGTATGGCCACTAGCAAATGATACTTTGCTCCCGTTTTCGTAAATTGAGGTGCAATGGAGTAATAATCCGATTCGGGAGACTCATAGAACAGACTTAGCAGTTCTTTTTCCGTATAACTTTTTGGATATTCTGCATCTGTACGTCCCCGATAAAAAACGACACGGTTATTTTCATCCAGAACCTGCACATAACCACCAAAAGACGCTACAGTTTCATAGGGAATATCCTCCCAATGCTCCCGAATCAAATTGTCCGCCTCCACCAAAGGCAAAGTTCGGTTCATGTATTCATCCCGGGCACCGTACATAGCGCCATACACCAGATAACAGATTAAAGCAAAAATGATGGTAAACCAGACATAATTGATCATTAGGCTTGAATGCATGCTGCGTGTTTTCATTCGCCGCTCTCCTGGCTGACCAATTTGTATCCCAATCCCTTAATGGTCCGAAGATAGCGGGGATGCTTGGGATCATCCTCAAGCTTGTCCCTAAGTCTGCTGATCTGTACCATAACGGTATTGCTATCCTCAAGGTAAGGCTCGTTCCATACCGCTTCATAGATTTGTTTCTTGGTATAGATTCGTCCCGGAGCATTCATGAACAGGTTTAACAGCTTATATTCCAGCGGCCCGAGCACGATGCTCTGATTCTCTCGGTACAGCATGCAGGACTCATGATCCAACTGTAATGAACCGCATATACTTCGCGCAGGCTTTATTTCAGCAACCGGTTGAGCGCCAAGGAGGTCATAATATCTCCGCAGCTGTGCTTGGATGCGCGCCACGACTTCAATCGGACTGAAAGGCTTCGCTATAAAATCATCCGCGCCAAGTCCAAGTCCTGTAACTTTGTCTACATCCCCGGTTTTGGCCGAAACGATGATGACTGGCAGCCTCAGCTTCTCGCGAATACGGCTAATTAACTGATATCCGTCCATTCTAGGCATCATAATATCGATTAGTGCAAGGTCTATATGTTCCCGCTGAAGGAGGACCCAGGCTTCCTCCCCATTGCCGGCTTCCCTCACAGCATAACTCTCCTTTTCAAGGAAAATCCTCAGCAGTTCCACAATCTCTTCTTCGTCGTCTACGATCAAGATCGTGCGTGTCATGTTTAGGTTTGGGTTATGATTCATTTCTGTCTTTCCTCCAAGCTAGCAATTTCTCCTACCATTACTATACATGCTTATTATCGGTTGAGGTTCTCTACAATTCATTTGTAAGGATCATGTAAGATTGGCTACAGGGTCTTTACAGTTACATGTAGTAATCTTTAAATTACAATACATGATTTAGGAGGCTTTATGCGAAATATTGAAATGCTACTTCTCATTGTGAATACGATTCTGCTCTTCGTTTGTGCATTCCTTCGTCTCCCCAAAAGGGCCCTGCTGCAAACGACTGGTGCCGTAATTTTGTTGTTATGTGCAGGAGTTCAGATCCTTCTTGAAGGCTACCGCTGGCAAAATATTCTCCTGTACGGATCAGCTCTCATTATCGGTTTAATGGCTTTACAGTCGTATAGAGCTGGAAGATCAGATCAATCGATCCTAAAAGCCTCTGTCTCTAAGACAAAAACGCGGTTGAAACAAGCTGTGGTCATTCTGCTCCTGGCAGTCTATACCGGCATTGCTGCCCTCTTGCCAATCATCTTGCCGGTCTTTGCCTTCTCAGAACCAACTGGCTCCTTTCCAGTAGGAACGACCACGCTCTTCATGGAAGACGTAACGAGAAGCGAACCAGCAACAGACAACCCCGGTGATCACCGGAAGCTCATGGTTCAGATATGGTACCCTGCTGAAAGTGCTTCGGAGGCACCAAATGCAGATTATATTGAGAATGTGCCTGTTGTATTATCTGGTCTTCGGGAAGCCGTGTCTATGCCGCCTTTTTTACTTTCTCAACTTCGCTATGTAAAAACACATGCTTATACAGATGCCAGAATATCATCTGCGCAGGAACGCTTTCCACTGCTGTTATTTTCTCCAGGTCTAACCGGTTTTCGTAACCAAAACACATTTCAGGTGGAGGAGCTGGCCAGCCAGGGGTACATCGTGGTCGGCATTGATCATCCTTACGATGCGGCAGCCGTTATATATCCTGATCAATCAACGGCTCTGCTCAAATTGGAAGGTTTATCGGGCTTTGAAGATTATAAAGCGAAGACCCGCTATTGGGTTGATGACACCAAATTTGTTCTCGATCATATCGAGGCCATGTCCTCGTCAGCACAGTCTGGAATTCTCTCGGGAAAAGTGGATATGAAGCGAATCGGGGTGTTCGGCCATTCATTCGGTGGTGCAACAGCAGCCCAGATGCTGATGAAGGATTCTCGAATCCAAGCGGCTCTGAATATGGACGGAGTCCTTTACGGCGAGCCCGTTCCCGAGCATGGCTTCGATAAACCGTATTTGCAGATGAATGCAGCTCAAAGCATCGACTACGAATGGTTTGCGCAATCTCTGGATCAAGCCGTTGAAGCTTCCGATCATGACCGGGACCATTATGAGCGATTTTGGGCCGAGTCCCAGCAAAGACGAAAAAAAGCAGCTATGGGAAAGGATTCTTACTTTGTCGTTTTTGACCATGCCAACCATATGAGTTTCACGGACTTTTATCTATTCTCCCCATTGCTGCCGCCGAGAGGTGCTGAGCCAAAACTTGTACAGACATATATTAACGAATTGTCGACGGCCTTCTTTGATAAATACCTGAAAGGAAAACAGGAGATCAACATGGAAACAATCGTACGGGATCGGAGCAATGTTACTTTGCAAAAGCCTTAATTTGGAGGCGAATTCTGGAATTACGGAACAACGATCTGTTAGCAATGCAACCACCGTGAATTCAAGTCTTAATCCATAGGAAGGCATTCAACTTTTTTAGAAGGCGTTTTCCATGCGTAAACATTCTAATTCAGCTTCGAGAGCTTCAACGGACCACCCCAATTGCTAGATGGCATCTAACAATTGGGGTACAATTCACGCTTGACGGGCCAAATTTTAACTAAAGCTAGGATAGAGCCTAAGCCATACGAATTCAACAAAAAAACTCAATCCCATTCCGACGCTATAACCCCCATAATATACGTATCGTGAAACTCTCCCTCAAAAAAAGCATGTTTCCTTAATTTCCCTTCCACACAAAATCCCACTTTCTTATACAAACTAATAGCTTGTTCATTAACACCTCTTGTTGTTAAGTAAATTTTATTTAAACGTAGTTGCTTAAAGCCAATGTCAAGCATTTGCTTCATAGCAGGTTCTCCATAACCTTGTCCACGAGCTTCTGGAGCTAACAAGATACCAATACTTGCTCTACCATGTTCAAGTTCTATATTTTGAAGAATAACCCATCCAATTAGACGCTTTTCTTCATTTTTTATAGCTAATATAAGATCTCCGTCTTGACGTTTTTTCTCCACATGATTCAGAGTTTGTTCATAGTTCAGTGGAGTTCTTCCAACCATGGAAATAGAAACGGAGTCATTCAACCAGTGATGCAGTTCTTTAATGTAATCTGTTTCAAAAGCATGTAGAGTTACTTGTTTATCGCTCATTTTTCTTCCTCTTTTCATAAAATTATTTATAGTAAATATAAATTGACACGATTCAAGTAATTATTTTTCATTGTAAACTTCAAATAAATAACTGAAAGGGTCATTTTTGTTATCTGTTTCCGACTTTCTTTCATGTAGTGATATAGCAAATGATGCTAAAATCAAGATACAAGCACACATATAGATTAAACTCAACATGCCCAACACTAGACCCATACAAGTTCCTCCTAAACTTTTTATACATTGATAAAAGCTTAGATTATGGAACCCGTTTCAGAGCAAGCATGAAAAATTTGAAAGGAGAAAAAATGGCAAACATAAGAGATATCGCAAAAATGGCCGGCGTCTCAATTACAACCGTATCCCGTGTAATTAATAATCAGCCGTATGTAAGCTTAGAAAAAATAGAAGCGGTTAGACGAGCTATTGAGACAAGCAAATATGAAAAAAACATAAATGCCGTCCATTTAAGTAAAGGAAAAACCTTTCTTATCGGTGTGGCAATTCCATTTTTTAATCATCCATTTTTTGCTTTGATCGTCGAGGGTATTGCAGACGAGGCATTGAATTCTAATTATAAGATGGTTCTATTTCAGACTAATTATGAAGAAAATAGGGAAATTGAAGCATTAGATATGTTAAAACAAAAGCAAATAGACGCTTTGATTATCTGTTCCAGAATTTGTGAATGGAATGTTATAGATACCTATTTAGATTATGGACCAATCATCTTTTGTGAAAATACGGGAGACAGAAAAGTTTCTTCAATATATATGAATCATTATAAAAGTTTTTCCAAGGGTTTAGAGTATTTGTATTCTAAAGGTCATAGAAAGATTGGCATTTGCGTAGGGAGAAAAGTGGGGACGAACGGTGTGCAAAGGATATCAGCCTATAGGGATTTTTTAAAAAAGCTCAACGAACCATTTGAATCTGAATATATTTTCTCAGACTATTATGATTTTGAGGATGGGCACGAGATTGTTGAAAAATTAATAAATATGAATAATCCTCCCTCAGCTTTATTAGTTTCAAACGACCAATTAGCTGCAGGAATAGTTACATGTAGTAAGGAAAAGGGAATTTCAATACCAGATGACCTGGCAGTTATAGGATTTGACAATCAACCAATAGCTAAAATTATGAATATTACTACAATTGAAATACCTCTAGTGGAGATGGGAAGAAAGTTATTACTTCGGGCAATTAGTAATGAAGTTCTTTCATGCGAAGAAATAGCCGTTAAATTAGTTGAGCGACTCACAGTTTAGTAAAAAACTTTGGCGGTTCCCAACCTGCTTTTGTGACTATTTCCAATCGCATCGACAAATACACCGACTCAAAATGCATCAAAACTAACATTTGTTACCGCAAAAAATAAGCAGCCTGCTAATCCGCAGACTACTCATGGCTTTTCAACTAAAGTTTCCCGTTAGCTAAAAAATTTCTTCAGTTATGTACATGCTTCAAAAGGCTTAGGATGATTCTTAAACTTAGCGAGAAAAGATCTTTTTAATCGCACTTATTATACCAGGAACAAGAAAAAAGATACCAAAAAAGACAGTGAGTAAATTATATTGGGGTGTTTCATAGAAATTAAACCATTCAGTGAAAATAGAGGTGTTAAGAATCCTTCCGAATATTGTTCCATCGGTATCTCTGTAATTAAGTATCCATCCTGTTGCTTCAGATGAAATGAAGAATATCTGTGACAACAAAAATACACCAATAGAAGATACCCAATATCTTTTCAGAAATGGTACAACATTTTGTTTCCTAACCAAAGTAATCCCATCCTTATCAAGTACTATTTTCTATATATTATAAATCTAATACGGATATTTAGGGATTTAGTTCCAAAATAACAAATAGAATAACAACCGACATTAAGCTATTTCCGGGGACATACTGTTGGGAAAAGATCATCATTGATTCATCTCATTCATGACGGTGGTCGCTGTAATGATTATGGCTGTGGCGGTTTGCGAGTTCGTTCAGCTCATCCACATATGTAACAGAGAGCTCGGCATAGAGCACCCCTTTTTGCACCTGAATCTGTTGATGCAGATGGCTTAAGCGTCCGAGGTTCCCCCTTACGGCGATAACCTCCAGGCATTGGTCATGGTTCAGATGTACGTGCATGTTGGAGATTATGTCATGATGTGCCTGATGCTGCAGTTCCATTAACCGGACCGGCAGATCGCTGATATGGTGGTCATAGACCATGACAATCGTTCCTGCCACATCCTGCTCGGACTGCAGACGGGAAGGCTCCAGCAATGCTTTGCGAACCAGATCACGAAATGCCTCGGACCGATTTTTGTACCCCCGCTCTTCAATATATTCATCAAACTGTTCAATCAGCGGAGTAGGGAATGCCACGCCGAATCGGGTCAAATCTTCTTTATCAGCCATTCATAGCCTCCTGCACATCGTTTACACCTGAGTGTACCATAGTCCAGCTGCTTCATCGACGATGCTTCTGCAAAAATCGTACAACCTCCTCGAGCGCCCTTTTCCCGCCATCGGTCTGAAGTTGAAATTGATAGTCATGTCCCAGCTTTTCTGTAGAAGCGGTAAAAAACAGCGTTTCCGTTTCAACATCCAGTCGCTTCAGCGTCTGTGCCAGTTCAACCGATTGCCCGGTTAACGGGTCACGATTGCCTGAAGTAATAAATGAAGGCGGATAGTTTGGCGTAACCTGCAGTACGGTCGACATCTCATCCAGACGGGGATATTCTTCAAAAGCTTTGACCCCCGTATAAGACCAGAGGAATGTCCGGATGAGAGGAAACCCGCTTTCGCCAACGGTACTCATGTTATAAGGCCCACAGTATAGAAGGACACCTCGCAGCTCTTCTAGTTCAATCGAGGGTTGTATATTCATGAGCTGAGCAAGGGCCTGATTCGTTACCACTGCTGCGGTCTGACTGGCAATCTGAGCACCCGCGGAATTGCCTGCGAGAAAAATATTATGGGGATCTCCCTTAAATTCTGTGGCATGATCCTGAATATAAGTCAGGGCCTGATTGGTTTGGAACACAGGCGTCGGATATGTGGCATCTGGTGCAAGGGCATAGTTCATACTGACGACCACGAACCCCCGCTCAGCCACTTTCATCGCATAGTCGGCTATGTCTTCTTTGCCACCCAAGACCCAACCGCCTCCATGCACCCATAAGACAACAGGCAGCAATTCAGTTGCTGCTGACGGATAGTAGATATCCATCGTACTGTTGCTGCGTCCCCCATCGATATAGGCGACATCCTTCAGATGGCTTACCCCTTCAGCCATAACGACATCGGAGTCAGATGGAGCAAACTTGATTAGCGTTTTTAAAAAGAAAATAGGAATTTTGGGTGTAATCTGTGCGCCGATAAAAAGAGTAAATAGAGTTACCATTACGATCACGCCCGGAATCCAATACAACTTACGTCTGTACCACGGCCTTGCCGTACCTTTGGTGTCTAACTTTAACTGCAACAGGGTCACCTCTGTTCATTCGTCTGTCTGCATCTAAAGTGGTGTACGCCTGGGGTACTGGCCGGGTTTCCATTTATTGTGTCTTCTTGGCGAGTTCTTTTTTCACTTTCAGGTAGGTATCCGCAACTTTTTGCTCCAATGTATGGATATTTTGTTTGGAGCCAGCCCACTTCTCCGCAGCTGAAGAGAGCTGATTCAATGAACTCAATACACGTGAAGGCTGGCCGTCTTTGATATTCTGTTTGAACAATTTCAATGCATTCGTATATCGCTCTTTGGACAGGCTTGCCTGTTTTTTGGCAGTTTGGATCTGTTTCTTGAACGGATCAGCAGCCGCAAGCATGGTACGCAGACGCTTATCCTCTGTACTTTTGCGTTTGCGGGCATCGGCAAGCTGCTGTTTCTTGATGCGAATGTCTGCCTTCGCCAGCTGTACAGCCGGTTTCAGCGTGTCTGCCTGCGCACGGAGTGCGGCAGTCCAATCCTTGTTCTTGGTGGCTCTGGCTGCAGCAAGCTGCTTGTTGACCGCCGTGTACAATGCAAACATCGGCTCATACCGGGTTTGGGTACGCTTCAGCGTATCGGCCAGTGCAGCCAGTTTCGCCTCATCCGTTTTTCGTATTTCCTGACGAAGCCTGGTTAACTCAGCCGTATTCGCTGCATGTAGGGTTTTGGTTTTCTGCTCCCAGCTCTGCTCCTGCGCTGTCCATGTGCCCACTTTTTGATACGTTTGCTGAAGAGAAGCTTTCGTCTGGGCATCCGCCTTCTTAAGCAGAGCTTCCCATGACTTCTGAGCGGTTACGCCAAGATCCGGGCCAGCCGCCTCGGCAGCTGACGTAAAAAGATGCATGGAACCCATGCTGGCTACCAGAAGCAGCGCGATGCAAAACCGAGCGATTAAGCCTCTCCCCATCCTGCCACTTACGCTGCCGGAACTCGCAGCACCATCCATGGTCTGGTGATCTTCCACCGTATTCATTGAACCTTCCTCCTCGTTTACTCAAAATGTAGTGCAGCTTCCTCGTTCTCCAGTTGATCCAAGGTGAATCGGTCGAAACAAACACAAAAAAAGCACCCGCAAAATCAGACTACTGCCTGATTCTACGGGTGCTTCCCTTATTAACCGTTCCCTATATGATTCGCGATTATATCTTATTCTGGAGCGAATCTCAACCTTTTCAAATATATTCCAATATAATCATTTCGTCAAGCAAGCCTCATGGGCTAAACATTCGGCAGCGGGAGAACCCTTCCCGCTTACCATTGGATCTACTTTTCGGACAAAATGGCTTTCATCTCTTCGGTCAAGTCTTCTTCCTTCAGCATCATATAGATGTTTTCCCCACGTATGGCATTCAGCTTGATCTGATAAACGGTGGCTTTCTCCGTCCGCTCTCCTGATCGCTGACGTTCTAGCAGATCGCTAATCATTTTTTTGTTTTTAGTTGCGACCTGCTTGCTGCTGCCCAGACTTCCATCAATATATTCCGGCTGAGCATATACCCACTGAGGATTACCCGGACTATCGATCTCCTGCTTCACGAACTGCGCCGAGGCAATTTCGTCTGCCGTGACAAGCAGTTGATCATATAATTTGTTCTCTTTCAGCCACGCGATAACCCGGTCATAGCTCGGTTTGATTTCATAATTCCACATTTCCCTCGGTTGATACGGATCTTTGGAGTGGGATTCCTGATTTAATTCCGCATATGCAAACGACTGCCAAGGGGAACGTTGTTCCTCATAGGTTTGATCCAGAATATCCTGCTTCAACAGTTCCTTGAACTCCCGAACCTGGTCAGGACTGCCAATATAAATTTTACGATACGAACTGATGGTGGAACGGATACCAATACTGAGGATATCCTCGTCCAGTTTGTACGTATCATAGGCTACCTTTTTATAATCCTCCAACTGTTTCAAGGCCATTAATTCCTGCCGAAATTCTGTTTCGGGAATTTGGTATTTCCGCTTCATAACCTTACCGTTACTAAGCTTATAGCTGATATACACGTACTCGTCATAATCATCATTCGGATTTACCGGGTCTTGCAAAGGCAGATTGAAATTGATAATTTTCTGATGAAGGGCAAGTACTGCCCCCACAAATTCAGGATTATCCGAGTAAAATGGATGATCATCCATTTTCTGATTCACTCCGTTAACGTAAGTGTAACGATCTCCTCCAAGCTTAATGCTTTGGACATCATTCACTTCCGGCACTCTGCTAGCATAACCATTCCATTCTGCGACAGGCACGTACAGAATTAACCCGGACAAAAGGCCATATAGTGCCAGCTTAGGTACTAATCTGACGTTCCAGATCAGCCACGTTTTGCGAATAATCATCTCAGCCACAATGTAACCGACAATGCCGCCTAGAACATATCCGAAGATGGTCCACCCGGTGGATCCTGGCGGTGCAATAACCGTGAAATAGGCTCCACCAATCAAAACCAGCGTAAACATCAAGCCAAAGCGAAATATTGGTTTTACAAGGGTAAACGTAATCGCCTGGGTAGCGGATTCCACTTTACGCTTGGCATATAAAACATAAGCTAGTGGGATGAACAAGATGGCCAAAGCTGCGTAGATTATGAGTTCCCCATCGACCACTGGAAACCTGCTAATTGAAGCCATCCGTAGGACAAGGGATATTTTCTCTGCATAGCTGCTCATATCACCATATGGATATCCAAACAGATAATGCTGCAGGTGCAGCGTAAAGATAAACCAGAACACAACAGGCAATAACAGGATTGCATACACCGTTAGTCCCTGCAGTACAGATTGGCCGATACACATGCCCACAGCTACAGTCAGCATAAACATAAACAGTGAAAAAATGCTCATGCTGAGGCCCCACATCCAGATCTCACTGCCGTCAAAGATAAAAGCCATACGATCCTGCACAGCCCACACCCAACCTGTGATCGCCGTGGTAAGCCAGATCGGGATCAGGATCATTCCGAAGCCGGAGAGCAGATTGACCGTTAACAGATGTTTGCGCTTCAGTGGCAAACCGTGGAACAAGTCAGACGGCGCTCCGGATTGCATATAACGGAATAAGAAAATGCCCATCGCCACCGGGAACGTGATCGCAAACAAGATATGGGTTTCCCCATTTGCCTCAAACAAGCTGGTAATTTGCTGCGTTACACCACCTCTATGCTCTGTTGCAATGTAGAGCGGAAGCGAAAATAGCAAAGTGAGCAGAAATAGTATTCCGAGCCAACCGTGCTGCCTGAAATTTTGGAACAGGATGCCCCGGTTACAGAATAATCGGTTGAATATCATACCCTGCATCCTCCATTTCATAAATAAATATTTCTTCCAGCGTCAGCGGCAGCACGTCCAGCAGATAAGGATTCAAGGCCCGGAACCGTTCCGTCACTTCCTCGCGACTGCCTTTGACAATGTACAGCGAGACACTTCCCCGCATCTCTTCATGTAAAATATTCAGTTCATCCATCGCCTTGGCATCATCAGGATGACGGAAAGCCACCTGAATCTTATGAGTATCGGCCTTCAGATCATCGAGATCCTTCTCTACAATAATGCGGCCCTTGTGCATAATGGCGACGTGATCACACAGATCTTCGATTTCGCGCAAGTTATGGGACGAAATAATAATGGTCACCTGGCGCTCAGCGGCTTCCTGGAACAGCAAATTTTTGATCTGCTGCCGCATCACCGGATCAAGGCCGTCAATCGGCTCATCCATGAGCAGCACTTCCGGCATGCAGCTCAGCCCAAGCCATACAGCTGCCTGCCTGCGCATGCCTTTGGACATGCGATGCAGCTTGCGTTTTACATCGAGCTTGAACACTGTGGCCAGCTGTGCGAATCGCTCCTCATTCCAGCGCGGATACACGGAGCGATAGAAGGCCGCCATCTGGGCAATGGAGGACTGCGGGAAAAAGTACGGCGCATCCGCCATGAAAATCGTGCGGCCTTTGAGATCCATATTTTCATAAATCTCGGCCCCGTCAATGTGAACGGTCCCACTGTCCTGGCGATAAATGCCGGCTATGATTTTGAGCAGCGATGTCTTACCTGCCCCGTTGGAGCCAAGCAAACCGTAGATGGATCCTTTATGTATGTGCATCGTAACGCCATCCACCGCTTTTTCATGTTCAAACGCTTTAATCACCTGATTCAGCTCAATCATTCGGCTCCCCCTTTTCGATACGGGCCATCGCTTCCTGGAACAAAAGCGTCATATCCGCCTTCGTTAAACCGGAGTACGTCGCTTCTGCAATCAGCTTCACCAGTGCTGCTCTAATCTCATCTCTCATGGCTGCATTCGGATGTTCCACAGACGATGATACGAAGCTCCCTTTTCCCTGCAAAGAGTAGATGTACCCCTCGCGTTCAAGCTCCCGATATGCCTTCTGAATCGTATTCGGATTGACGGTCAGCTGCGCTGACAGTGTGCGCACCGAAGGAAGCTGCTCATCAGGTTGGAGAACACCGTATACGATCATTTCCTTGATTTTGTCCACTAGCTGTTCGTAGATCGCCTTACGGCTGCGTACATCTAATTCGAACATCCCGCACCTCCTCTCCTCAAAAATAATGTAATACCCATAAGCGAGATGACTGACTGTATATGAAGTGTATGCTTTTAACACCAAGGTGTATTAACTGTACTATTATTATTAATACAGTAGAATTGGATTGTCAACGGTATCTTTGACTTCACTCTTAATACGCGATACCTTTATATATATGGAGTGACATATATAAGATCCAAGCACCGTTAACGAGGCAGCACATGTAAGCGGATCATGTTCAGACAAATACATGGAAAAGTTGTTCCTCTCTTTCCCATTCCGTTATGATGGAGATGACCAAATATAGCGTTGAATCTAACACCTTATAAGGGAGAACTCCGATGAACAAGCAAAATCAGGCTTTACATCATACAGAGTCAGACGGCTCGGCATCGAACCAAGCAGCTCCGCGCGTATTAATCGTAACCGCTGTGGATGCGGAGAAAGAGGCCGTACTTCGCGGTCTGGGTGACCAAGCCGCGGAAATGTTTGACGTGATCGCTGGCGGGGTGGGCCCGGCAGCAGTTGCAGCAAGTACGGCAGCCAAGCTGGCATTCGCTGCAGCAGCTGGCGGGAAGGCGCTGGCGCAGGGCTCCGCCGCGCCAGACGGACCGGATGCGGCGCAGGCATCTGCCGCATTCCCGGGGCCCCTTGCCGGAGCAGGCCTGACCCCAGCGTACACGCTGGTGATCAGTGCCGGCATCGGCGGCGGGTTCCCCGGCCGTGCGGACGTCGGCTCACTCGTGGTGGCCGACGCCATGGTGGCTGCCGATCTGGGCTCGCAGACGCCAGACGGCTTCCTGAGCGTGGACGAGCTCGGATTCGGCTCGTCCCGTGTGGCGGCGGACGCAGAGCTTGCCGCTCGCCTGCGCCACGAGCTGCAGCGGGCCGGGCACGCTGTCAGCGGAGGCACAGCGGTCACCGTGTCCACGGCGACCGGAACGGCCGAGACGGCCGCGGAGCTGCTGCGCCGCGTGCCGGATGCCACCGCCGAAGGCATGGAAGGCTTCGGCGTGGCAACAGCGGCCAAGCAGTTCGGCGTACCTGCGCTCGAACTGCGGGCCATATCCAACGCGGTCGGTCCACGCGACCGCGATGCCTGGCGCATCAAGGATGCCCTGGATGCGCTCCAGGCAGCAAGTTCCATTTTACGGGAGGTACTTACATCATGAAAATTGCATTTTCCCCTTGTCCTAACGATACATTTATCTTTCACGCCTGGGTGCATGGACGGATTCCGGGTGCTCCGGAACTGGACGTCCGCTATGCGGATATTGATATTACGAATGGTCTGGCTGCTAACCCCGGCGGACCGGATGTGTTGAAAATTTCTTATGCAGCTTTGCCTTACGTGCTGAACGAGTATGCCCTGCTGCCTTCCGGCGGAGCGCTGGGAAGAGGATGCGGACCACTCGTTCTTACAGCTAACGGCACCACCGATCCTGCATACCTGTCCGGACGCCGTGTTGCCGTGCCGAGTGAACGCTCCACCGCTTATCTGCTGTTCCGTCTATGGGCAGCCCAGAATGTCCCAGGAGGCGTGGGCGAGATTGTTGTGATGCCGTTCGATCAGATCATGCCGGCGGTGCGGGATGGCAAAATCGATGCAGGTCTGGTCATCCATGAAGCACGTTTCACGTACCAAAACTACGATCTGAAGCTGATGACCGACCTCGGCAGCTGGTGGGAAAGCGATACCGGCCTGCCGATCCCACTCGGAGCAATCATTGCACGCCGCAATCTGGACGCTCATGCACTCGCTGGATGGGCACGTGCATCCGTGGAATACGCTTGGGCACACCCGGATGAATCCAAAGAATACGTCATGGCGCATGCACAGGAAATGGACCCGGATGTCGCGGCTCAGCATATTGATCTGTACGTGAACGAGTTCAGTGCCCATCTGGGCGATGACGGCTATGGAGCTATTACAGCCCTGCTTGGACGAGCGATGAAAGAGGGCCTCGTTCCCGAATTCGACCTGAATCTGCTGCGAATCTGATCTGAGCCAGCAAACAGCAAGCTGTTCGTTAGGATGGAAACGGAGCCTGCTTACCTTGGGTTTTAGTTATTTCAGTCGCTAACGAACCTGTCGCAACCTATTCGGAGAATTCAGTCTTAATGGACAGGCTGATGAACATTAGACACGTTATTCGGACAGAAAATGGGACAGAACAAGTGAAACGATGAAATAAGCCATCTACGATGCGTTACACTCAACGGACCTCTGGTACCTCTTCCAATAAGAGATACTGAGTTCGTTAGCTTTACTCATCAGATATACTCATTAGCTCAAATCATCAGATCTACTCATCTAAGCAGCGACACTGATTGCCTGTACGGCGCCACTAATTATGTATCAAAAAAGGGGCTGTCCCCATAGTCATCAATATGACTTCATGGGACAGCCCCTTCTATCTAATTTTCGTTACTACCAATCGAACCCAGCCATTACAAGTTAGAACAAGACACATTTCAGAAAACGTTTTAGTTACTCCATCCAATCCCTATTGCAACGAACGTTACACACTGGGTAAAGTCAAAGTCACCCTTAACTTAGCTACTACCTTACATACAAGAAGACCATGATTTACGCTTCCGCCACCACGGTGCGTATCATTACTCGCAAGGCATCATGCATTGCACTTATCGGCAGCGAAGGCACCGACGGCTGCAGCAATGACATCTCCGTAGAAGCCGGGAAATGGACAAATCCCGCCCGGATCGGCAGCTGCTGCAATCGAATGTAATCCAGCACACGATACATCGTATTGTTGCAAATATACGTTCCGGCGGTATTGGATACCGCTGCCGGAATGCCTGCCGCAGTCATATTATTCACCATCGCGCGGATGGGCAATGTCGAGAACAGGCCGTCCGGACTGCCTTCGGTTATCGGCTCGTCCACAGGACGCTGTCCCTGGTTATCCGCATAGGAGCCAGGCGGAATGTCTTTTACATTCACAGCGATGCGCTCAGGCGTTACGGCTGTCCGGCCTTTGGCTAACCCGCAGGCAATCACGACATCCGGACCGTATGCTTCCATCTCGGCAATCAGCAGATCCGCACATTCGTCGAAATGTACCGGCAGCAGCACGGTTTTCAGTTCGGCGCCTTCCACCACTTCCTGTGCGAGAGCTTCCATCAGTTCTCCCGTGGGATTCACGGCATCCCCGCCAAAAGGCTCAAACCCTGAAATCAGAATTTTCATCCTAGTCCCACTCCCATCCATTCATTTCGTATCCCGTACGATTTCTCTGCATACTTACCTACATAGAACCGTCCGGTTATGATTGTTACCATTACTCAAATTTATATCGCAAGCCCCACTGTCCACGAATGGTATCCATCAGTTTCATAATCTCAAGGGACTCGTCCAGCGGGATAATTGAACTTTCCGTTTTGCCTTCCAAGATGCAGCGTCCAGCCTCTTCTGCTTCAAATGCATAGCCGATGCTTGTCCGATCATCCGTAAACTTCTCGGGCTCGTCCTGACCATTCACATGCAGATATGCTTCTTTACCAGCGAGGAAAAGTGGCAAACGAATATATCCCTCTGTACCATACACGACAGCTTCGTTGCTCAGGTTCAGACGGACTGCCCCGTTCAATGATGCCGAGCGTCCTTCCGAATAAGAGAGCAGTACGGAGAACTGTTCATCCACACCGGTCTCCCCGATGTTCGCCGTGCTCCAGACATGCTGCGGCTGCTCGCCAAAGATCATGGACGCGAATGAAACAGGATACACGCCAGCATCCAGCAGAGCGCCCCCGCCCAGATCCGGGTTCAGCAGCCTTCCTTCAGGCTCCCAGCCAATACGGAAACCAAAATCTCCTTTGACAAGCCGCACTTCACCGATTCGTCCTTCGGCAATCCACTTCCGCGCCTGAACAATCGGAGGCAAGAAACGCGTCCACATGCCTTCCATCAGGAAGAGCTTGCGGCTGCGAGCCGTCTCCACCAGCTGCTCCAGCTGACGTCCGTTCATCGTAAACGGCTTCTCACACAGCACTGCTTTTCCCGCTTCCAGACAAGCCATTACATTTTCTTTATGAAAAGGATGCGGCGTAGCAACATAGATAATATCCACCTCTGGATCCTGCAGCAGTTCTTCATACGATCCGTATCCGCTTGCAAAACCATATTCAGCTGCAAATTTCTCCGCACTTTCCCGTGTACGCGAACCAACTGCTGCCTTCACGGCATTGCCGGCATGCTCCAGATCTCTGGCAAACTGGGATGCGATCCATCCTGTGCCCATAATGCCCCAATTTACCTTGTCCTGTCGTCCCGTAACTCCTGTCATATGAAAGCCTCCCTTGTACCCTATTGGTAGAACCAATTCTGACTCTCCTCTATATTACCAAAAAGAACCTCTGACGTCAGACGTTGGTTTCACCTCCTGCCCCGCATGCTTGCACAGTGCTGCTTTCATTTCAATTCTCGAGCATTTTTGCTAAGATTATCAGCAGATCACGGATGAAAGGAAGATCCCGCTGTGTCTACTCTCGTAACCATTCAACAACTCACCAAACATATTGGAACAACCGAACAGCGACTCCTATTCGAGAAGGTGAATGCCTCTGTCGATGAAGGAGAGCGAATTGCCGTACTGGGTGCATCCGGCCAGGGCAAAAGCACGCTGCTCCGCATCCTGTCCTTATTGGATGTGCCCGATGGCGGAGATATTCTGTGGCAAGGCACCTCTTACCTCCATTCCGATCCCAGAATCTGGCGCATGCGCATGTCCTATGTTGCACAGCAACCCGTTATGCTTGCAGGCAGCGTTGAAGATAATTTGAAAACCGTTCACTACCTCCACCGGACACCCTATGATTCCAATCTGGCTAGCCGTCTGCTGGCCGGAATGGGTCTGGAAGGACTGGATATTCATAAGCGGGCCAGTGATCTTTCAGGCGGAGAAAAACAGCGCATAGCATTGATCCGTTCCATCATGCTTCGTCCCAAAGTGCTGCTGCTGGATGAAGTCACCGCTTCTCTGGACCGGACCAATGCCAAGCTTGTCGAACAGCTATTGACCGAATGGAGCAAGCAAGAGGGCATTTCACTCGTATGGGTCACCCATGATCAGGATCAGGCACGCTCGTTCAGCACAACGACATGGTTTATGGGCGAACAGACCCTGCTGGAACGTCAGCCCACCTCCCTTTTCTTTGACCATCCGCATTCGGAACTGGCCCGTCAATACATTCTGCGCCCTGCCCCCAAGGCAGATAAGGAGAACACATGTCCATCCTCGCACTGAGTTTCACCATCATATTTATTATGCTGACCATGCTGATTTCTGTTTGGCAGAAGCTTGGTCTGGAGAGAGATATTGCTGTAGGTACCGTTCGTTCGGCGGTTCAGCTGCTGCTGGTCGGATATGTACTTCAATTTATCTTCAACTCGGACCACCCTGCACTCATCATTGCGATTGTAGGTTTTATGATAACCGTGGCATCCTTCAACGCGGGCAAACGAGGCAAGGGACTACGCCGAATTACCCTATATATCGCAGCAGCCATTACGGTGACCGAGCTATTGATGATGGGACTCCTGCTGGGTCTTCACATTGTCGAGCCGACCCCGCAATACATTATTCCACTCAGCGGAATGACGATTGGCAATGCGATGGTTGTCTCGGGGCTGTTCCTGAATCAGATGAAACGTGAGGTTGAAGCCTCCAAAGGGGAGATTGAGACACTGCTCTCTCTGGGTGCTGCGCCCAGACGTGCATTTCAGGATGTATTGAAACGGTCTGTCAAATCCAGCATGATTCCGACCATTGACGGGATGAAAACGGTAGGCCTCGTGCAGCTTCCAGGCATGATGACCGGCATGATTATCGCAGGCGCCGACCCCGTTGAAGCTGTCCGTTACCAGATTCTGATTGTGTTTGCCTTTACCAGCTCGGCTGCCATAACCAGCATCATACTGAGTCTGCTGACGTACAGACAATGGTTTACCTCAGATATGCGTCTGCGCTCGTTATAGAAAGAATCGATTCATTCATTGAATATATAGAAGGAAAGGAGGCCCCTCCATGATAAACAAATCAGATATGGTTCATCATCCGAACGCCCATCCCTCTGCGTCCAACAACATGAACCGTACCATTACGGCCACGGGCAAGGAAGCTGTATCACCGAGTGATGTGGGGCTGTTCCTGGAAGATACCCTGCTCGAACTTCACCAAACAGACCTGATCAGGTTCACGAGCAAGGAATGGACTTGGAGTAAACCCGATATTAACCACCATACCTTTATATACATGCATAAATTTACGGGTAAACTGATCATGAATGGTACCGAACACCTCGTTAGCCGCAAATCAGCCTTCCTCTGCAATCCAGGCACTGCCTTGGAATTATTCAGTGACACAGGCCATGAGACCGAGCTGTATATCATCAATTATGATCTGTTCCGGGCAGCGGAGAAAAGCGAGAAACGAATTGTTTATGAGCGTGAATCAAGCTTTCCGGTACAGGGCTGGATTCAGGGCCCTTATTACGGCATACAGCGCATTGCAGCACAGCTGACTGCGGATGACGGACCAACCTCTCATAAAAAGAAGATGCTCATGACCGAGCTGCTGCACATGCTCTGGCCTCAGGAAGTGCTGATAAATAACGATAGCGCAGAGGACGACCCGGACCAATGGCTCCAGGTAACAATGCAATATATGCGCGACAACTATATGCATGAGATCAAACTGGAGAAACTGGCCGAGCTGGCAGGCATGCATCCATCGTATTATTCGCAGCTATTCAAGAGCCGGATGTACAAAAATCCAATTGAATACGTAACCCATCTGCGCATGAACCGTGCCAAGGAACTGCTGATGACCTCGGACATGCGCATTCGCGATGTGGCCCGAAGTGTAGGTTACCGGGACGAATTTTATTTCAGCCGGCGTTTTCGAAACCATGCCGGCTACGCGCCAACGTCCTATGCGAAGCAGGTGCACCGCAATATTGTTTCGCTTTCATACCCCTACACCGATCATCTGATGACTCTCGGCATAACGCCTTGTGCGGCTCAGATCCAGGGACATCTACCCCATATCCCGAAATCGCTCAGTCTGCCATTTCATGCCTATGAGCCTTGGGAGCAAGGACGTCAGGCATTCCTGGATGTGAACCCCGACCTGATTCTGACCAAGGACAATGCAGCAGCAAAAGCGATGGAACATATCGGGGATATCGCTCCGATCATCACCATCCCCTGGAATCAGACCGACATGTTCGGTCATCTTCATACGATTGCATCCATCGTGGATCGCACCCAGGCAGCGAATAACTGGCTGGAACGGCACGAACGCAAGGTTGAGCGTGCACGCAAAAAGATCAGGGAGACGATTGGGCAGGCAACGGTTGCGGTATGCACATTAACTGCAAAGGGGCCGCGGATGTACAGCACCCGTAACTTCGGTCATGTGTTCTACCGCAGCCTGCAGCTGACTCCACCTGAACGCATTCAATCCGAGCTCGCTGGCAAACCTCCAGGTGTAGGTTTCAACTGGATGTCCATCACTCCAGGAGAATGGGATGGATTGGAGGCTGATGTTCTGCTGCTGGCCGTGACCTCGGTGAAAGAACGCGCCTCCCTGCTGCATCAAATCCACGCTGATCCGCGTTGGAATCGGTATCCGGCCGTCCAGAACGGGCGTGTTCATGTCATTGATTGGAATTCGTGGGTTGTATATGCACCCTATTCCATCAACATCCAGCTGGATGAGGCCGTTATGCTGTTGACGAACAAAGGACCCTTTTTGTAATCTAAAAAATGTCCATCATCCTAATCTTAATTTATGCCATGTACGGGCCTGAATTAAGATTTTATAATGAACTCTAATTGATAATGATAATCAATAACAGCAGAGCTGATCTTGCTGGCAACAAAAGGAGTGACCCCCATTCAACATCCGGGACTGCCACGTCGTCCGTCCAATTCAAAAAAATCCCCGGTGACGATTAGCCTAATGTTTTTGTCAGCCATCGCCATTCTGCTGATTAGCCTGTTTGGCGCCCTATCGCTTGGTGCCAAATCGTTAACGCTCGAAACGGTATGGGCTGCCATATTTCAGTACAATCCAGCTCTGACACCCCATCAGATTATACATGAGCTCCGTCTCCCCCGCGTAGTTGCCGCGGCTATCGTTGGCGCAGCCTTTGCGGTTGCTGGGGCGCTGATGCAGGGAATTACACGCAATCCGCTGGCGGATACGGGAGTACTGGGCATCAACGCAGGTGCCACCTTCATGGTGGCGTTGAGCTTTGCCATCTGGCCAGGACTGCCTTATGCCTGGCTCATGGGCCTTTCTTTCGTTGGTGCCGTACTGAGCACCCTATTTATTTTCCTGCTGGGGTCAGCTGCGCCGGGGGGACTGACATCCATGCGGCTGACGGTTGCAGGTGCTGTCGTTGCAGCCATGCTTAGCTCGCTAAGTACAGGTGTCGCGATTTATTTTGACCTAAGCCAGGATCTCGCCTTCTGGTATGCCGGTGGCTTTGGCGGTATTGAATGGCGGCATCTGATACTCATTGTTCCTGTACTTCTGATCACGTTGCTGCTGACCATGCCTCTCGCCCGGAGAGTATCCCTCATGTCGCTCGGAGAGGAAGTTGCGCTGGGCCTGGGGATTAATATTCGCATGACCCGATTCCTTGCCCTCACGGCTGTGGTTATACTGGCAGGCGTGTCCGTATCCGCCGTCGGCTCGATCGGATTCGTCGGGTTAGTGATTCCGCATATTTCCCGTAAACTCGTCGGTGTCAATTATCGTCTGATCATCCCCATGTCCTCCCTGCTTGGAGCCATCCTTCTGGTATTGGCCGATCTGGGGTCACGCATCGTAAATCCACCGGAGGAGCTGGCGGTAGGCATCATGGTTGCTTTTGTCGGTGTACCGTTCTTCCTCTATCTGGCCCGCAAGGAAAGGAGGGCATTGTAACATGAGATCCACTGTGCCTTCACGGGGGAAACGATCCATCGCAGTCAGTGTTACGCTGCTCTGCATTGCATGCGCGGTTATCGTGATCAGCCTGAATACAGGTACGATCCGTCTCTCTCCGCTCGCTGTACTGCAAACGCTGCTTGGCCATGGCAGTTCGGACGATCAGATTGTGTTATTCGATTACCGCCTGCCTCGCATTCTCATTACAGTCCTGGCTGGAGCAGGACTTGGCATCTCGGGAGCGGCCCTGCAAGGTATCACGCGTAATCCGCTTGCCGATCCCGGCATTCTCGGCCTTCATGCAGGAGCAGCATTGGGACTAATGGTTTTCGTAAGTCTGTCCTATTCCATGGATGGCTCGATTGCCCTGCTGATCCCCTTGTTTACTTTTGCAGGCGGAGTCATCTCGGCACTGATCATTATGCTGCTCGCCTATGACCGGCATAACGGGGTATCTCCCATCAAGCTGATCCTTGTCGGAATCGCGGTCTCCGCAGGGTTTCATGCGCTAACGTTATATCTGTCTCTTCGTCTGGATGAAGATACATATTCCTTCGCTGCCCGCTGGCTCGCCGGAAGTGTGTGGGGACGGGACTGGATTCATGTGCAGGCTCTGCTTCCATGGATTGCAGTCTGTGTTCCCTACATCTGGAGCCGTTCCAAAACGCTGGACGCTTTCGGTCTTGGAGATGCAGCCGCCACGGGCATCGGTACATCCGTCCGATCGCAGCGCATATGGCTTCTCTTATGTACCGTGGCACTGTCAGCCATAAGTGTATCCATGGCCGGAGGGATCGGATTCATCGGGCTGGCCGCACCACATCTCGCCCGCAGACTTGTCGGTCCGATGCATCGCCACCTGATTCCGGCGGCAGGTCTCATTGGTATGGTCATCCTGGTTACTGCCGATACGATTGGACGAACGATTTTCCAACCGAATGCCATCCCCGCAGGCATTGTGGTGGCTGCCATTGGTGCACCTTACTTTTTATATCTGCTGGTGAGAACCAAATGATCGAAGCTGTTGATCTACTTTATTCATCTAATTATCAACATCCATGTGATGTCCAAGGAGAATGTGAATATTCATGTTAAAGAAAAACCTATTGCTTGCTCTGAGCATTTGCCTGATATTTGTGCTTGCCGCTTGCGGAACTGCCAGCAATTCTGGCTCTTCATCCGCTGCTGGCAGCACTTCCACTGGCAGCACCTCCGAGCAGCAGGATAATAGTCCGGCTTCCGGAGAACAACGCATCGCCTCGATGTCCATCCACCTGACCAATGACTTGCTGGCGCTTGGCATCACACCTGTGGGTTCCGTTATTGGCGGCGAAGCCAAAGCGTTCCTGTCCCATGTTGCGGATCGCCTGCAAAACACGACGCCGCTTGGTCCGGTGAAAGATCCCGACATGGAAGCCCTGCTTGCCCTGAAGCCGGATGTGATCTATCTGGATGAAGAATATTCCGGGGATGACATCGCCAAATTTGAGAAAATCGCTCCTGTGCATGTATTCAATCTGGATGACGGCACATGGCGTGATCACCTGAAGGACATTGGCAAGCTGGTTGATCGCGAGAAGGAAGCAGAGCAATATATTCAGGATTATGCAGCAGAGACCGAAGAGGTAAAATCATTAATTCATGATGAGATCGGCGATGGTACCGTGATGGCCATCCGTGTAACTGCCAAAGAATTGCGTGTATTCAGCACGCGCCGCCCAATGGGGCCAATCTTGTATGATGATCTTGGACTGACCCCGGCCAAAGGCATAACGGATATTGATTCCACCAAGCCTTACCAGGTGATCTCCCGTGAAGTGCTGCCTGATTTCGATGCAGATGCCATCTTCGTGGTGGTGAACTCGGATGAGGAAGCGGAGAACATGTTCAAAGAACTGCAAAATAATCCGATCTGGCAAGGGCTAAAAGCCGTTAAAGCCGGTCACGTCTACACCATCGGCGCGCAGCCTTGGCTGGACTATTCCGCGATTGGCAATAAAATGGCACTGGATGAGGCCAAAGAGATGTTTACCCAAAAATAAACCAATACCTCACTGGAGAAATCACAAAAAAAACCTCGCTTACGAACTGGAGAGGGAACGGCAAACTTGCTGTCCTGTTCTCCTCCGTCCGAAGCAGAGGTTTTTTCTATATATATTAATGAAAGCCGGTCATTCCTCCTCCTCATAAGGTACAAACGACAATCTCAACATCCGTGTCAGCAAACGTATCCTGAATAATGCCGCTTACTTTATCCCACTTCAGTCTGTCGAGCCCGCAACCAATCTGCGGCATAGCCAGCTTACTGATTTCTTGTTCTACACAGACGTCTCGCATCGATTGCACCGCGCGGGTAAACGATGAATAGGTCGGTTTATTCGAGAACTTCGCTTTGGTTACCAGATTCAACGTACGACCTACCGGGTAACACCGCCCAATCTCAAGCGCTTCCTGCTTCGCCTGCTCCTGTAGAACCTGAAGCCCGAATCTTTTCCGAAACTGTACTGCAATTCCCGCCCCCATGCGGGCATCAGCGGAAATGCAATGAGCGAGCGTATAAGCTTCATCCATTGCAAACAAATCCTGTTGGATCTCACGAAATTGCATCTGAATCCTCCTTCTTCACATATTAAAATGACTTACTTGCTGTTCAAAGCAATTGTTCTTGAAACGCCTTGAGTATTCTCTGTCCAGCTGATCTGTCCAACACAGCAAATACAATTTGCTCAAAGGACTGCCTGAAATTCTCCTGTACCAGGACATCATGGAAATACCTCGCCACATCCACCGGATCATTCCGAAACACCCCGCAACCATAAGCCCCCAGTACAAGGTTACGATGTCCATTCATCGCTGCCACGTCCAAAATATACCGAATTCGCTCCTTCATAACCAATTCGATCTGCTGGTCATCTGCCTGCCCCCGTTCCTTCACAACACCAGCATTTACGGCGGGTGCCGTAATAAAAGAAGTCGTGTAATATTGAGCTAGCAGCCGATCCTCATCATCACGTATGACCGGTACACCTGGCGAATAGATCATATAGTCTGAATACAGACAGGTGCGCAGCTTACGATTATGATCATACATTTCATTCATTTGTGAAATACAAGGATATAACCCGGTAGCCCGGGCGAGACTCTCTTCCTGTGCTTGACTTCCACCCAGGAAACCTCCACCCGGATTTTTCGCTGAGGCAAAGTTAAGGCAAACGACATCCGTTCTCCCTTCGTCTACCACGAGACGTGAAGCTGCGGCAAGCGTCGTCTCACCGGTGACTTCAATCTTGGCGGCTGCAGACTTAGGCGCTGCCTGTAATTGGCGCACCTGCTCCCGAAGTGCGGGAAGCTCATTCGGACGGTATAAAACGGAGCCCTGAATCGCTCGTTTCAAATCTTCATCAATCGATACCCTGCGGTCATATCCGTTGATGTACTGCCCCTCTTCCAGGATGGCCAGTGTCTCCTGGGCAATACGAGCCCGGCCCGAGCGCTGATTTGTGCTTTTTAGCTGGTTATTTTTCATATGCTGGTTAGCATTCATTCTAATCACTTCCTATCTCATCTCTTAGCCGGGTCAGAATCTCACCGAGCCAGTTGGTTCCTCGCCATGTTCTGCGATTGCGGATACGTGGATCTTCCTCTGCCAGCCCAACGCCCCAGATCCGGTCATCCGGGCTTGCTTCCACAAGGGTCGTGCCACGGGTGGCGAGCAATGCGGCGAGCAGGTCTTCATTTTGTGTGAACTTGGCCTGGTTACCTTCATAAACAATGCGTTTGCAGTTTGCTTCCCATATCTCTTGGTTGAACCCAGCTACCTGTCTGCCCAGCTTTTTTTGTACTGAAGCCGAGCTCGCCTTCAAAATCTTGTCCGCAATGGCCTGATCGCCAAACAGCAGTGCTTTTTGATGCATCATGTACTGTTCAGCGCTCGTATAACTGATTCCGTTCACCTTAAAATCAGCCGGATGCCACTGGGAAAAGGGTGATGCAGTACGCCAAAAAAAAGTAAACTTCTCCATGGTTCAAGGAGTCCTCCTTTCAATACAAACATTATGTCGTCATACGCTCCGGGTTCAATCTGTATAGACGGGAAGGACGATGTCCTGCATTGCCCGTAAACTCTCCGGTTTCGATCACCCAATCAGCGATTTTGCGCCGGAAGGCTGCAGCCAGCAGCTTTTTTCCACTAATAATCTCATAGACCTTCTGCAGGGCCGTCAGCGTAAATGTCTCCGGCATCAGATTAAAAGCAATATCCGTATATTCCACTTTGGATCGTAATCGTTCCAGCGCATAATACATGATCTTGGCGTGGTCAAACGCTATGCCCTCCACTTCCAAGATGGTCATGCTGCTGCTTCGCACGCTTCCTTCCACAGCTTCCTTCACCTCAATGACAGCCGATAGCTCCTCTGTTCCATTCGACAACGTCAGCTGCACTCTTCGCTCCGTCGTACGACCTCGTTCATGAATATGACGCTTCTCTTCAAGGAGCCACTGTTCTACCCTGAACCAGTCCGCATCACTCGCATCATCACCTGCTTCCAGCTCAAGCTCGCTGCTATCAACGAGCGCCATGTACGAGCAGCTGATTACCCTTGTACGAGGATCGCGGTGCACATCACCCCACGTGTACAACTGTTCCAGATAAATATCATCCAGCCCGGTCTCCGTAACCAGCTCGCGGCGTGCTGCATCTTCCAGGGATTCCTGCATGGACACGAATCCACCTGGTAATGCCCACTTCCCCATATAGGGATGACCACCGCGGCGAATCATCAGCAGCTGAAGTGCAGGCTCAGCAAGTTTGCGATAATTGGACTGAGCTTCACTCCTTATCGTGAATACAAGCATATCTACCGTCACAGAAGGACGCTCATAATCACCTGCATTATATGTCTCCAGAAACTGCTGCTCGCTTATATTGCCATGATTCAGATGGTCCAATGGTCGGTCCTCCGAATAACCTTCATTTGTCATATTTAAAACTCCATTCTGTTATTAACAAAATGTTATTAACAATTAGATAATAAGAAGTTAACATATCTATTAGCCTTCGTCAATATTTCCCATATCTAAAAAATAGGAACGGTGTTTGCTATTTATTTTAGCACAATTGTGTTATATTGATTTTAATTCACTCGTACTAGAAAAGGAGGATGTATCGCTGGAATGAAAAGGATCGTATTATTGGATGTTCTTAGAGGATTCGCGATTATCGGTACACTGGGGACGAATATTTGGATTTTTGCTTACCTGGGCGACCTAAACAAAATGTTTGGAGATCCGCTTCAGCCCTGGTGGGCCTCAGCTGATCGTGCAGTGCAAACACTAATGCTTATGCTGGTGAACGGAAAATTCCTCGGACTGCTTACACTTCTCTTCGGGGCAGGCATGGAATTAAAGCGGCAAAAAGCACTTCGTGAAGGATATGTCTGGCCAGGGGTTTACATCTGGACATGTGTGCTGCTGCTCATCGATGGATTGCTGCACTACACGTTGGTCATGGAATACGATGTGCTGATGAGTTATGCGATTACAGGTGTCATTGTGTCCTTCATCATTAACCGTTCCCGCCGCTTTATTCTGATTGTGATGGGGCTCATGGGCGGTATACATCTCATCGGAGTGGGTGGAATTACCGCACTGTTGGCTCTTTCAGAGAGTGGTTCCACCTTCAATGGCATGGACACGATTACCAAGCTATACGCCTCGGGCACATGGTGGGAGCAGGTTCTGTTCCGGCTGGACAACTTTGCTTTCTTTCGAACAGAGTCCATCGCCATCATTCCGCTGAATATCTTTCTGTTCCTGCTGGGTTCCATGCTCATGCGTGCAAACCTATTCTCAGACGAGGCATCCGGGCGTCTTAGACGCCGCAAATTAATGAATTTCGGGCTTGCCGCCGGCATTCCTCTGAATCTGCTCCTGCTGGTGCCGGGAGGTAGCATGGACTTGTTCGTTCGGTACATCAGTGCACCGATCCTTACCCTCGGCTATCTTGGGCTGATCGCTTACATGCTGGAGAAGAATAGGTTCGCCGGTCTCTTCAGGCGGTTCGGAGAGATTGGCAAGATGGCATTGAGCTGTTACATTATGCAAAACATTCTGGCTTCCGCCATCTTTTACGGATGGGGTCTGGGACTCGGCGGCACTCCGTCCTCGCTTGTGATCCTGTTACTGTGGGCCGGCATCTGTATTCTAATGATGTTATTCTCACATGCATGGCTGCTCAAATTTAAATGGGGACCGGTCGAATGGTTATGGCGCAAGCTCTCCATCTCTCCTGCTGTCAAGTCACAGTCACGGACTGAACCGATGTAATATTAAATAGGGTTACCTGTAAGAGCACCACAGTATTTCTCCCTCTTCAGTTCGAGCTGCGGATCCGTTCCGGAGCTCTTTTTCTTATGTTACAAAACCTGATCGCTCCGCGCTGGGGATACGATTCCCTTGCATTTTTAATTTGACCTTACAAATGCCTTGACGATATGTAAGATCAAACTTATGATTTAGTTAGTCGACTAATTAATAGGAGAGTAGCTTATGAATTCAGCCCGCAGCGAACGGCTGCTCGGACAATTATCCGAACTTGTGAAGTTACATCGCTATAAAGTTCATGAGAAGCTGGTTAACCACCCCGAGCTGTACCCCGGACAACCTCCACTGCTGTTCCAGCTTGACCGTGAAGATGGTCAAACCCAGAAAAGTCTGGCCGAGAAGCTTCGCCGTGCTCCTGCAACCGTTACAGTCATGCTGAAACGCATGGAAACCTCGGGATATGTAAGGCGTGAAGCCGATCCGAATGACCAGCGCAGTCTGCGTGTCTATCTGACCGACCAGGGCCGCAGCGCGCTCAAGGATTTGAGTGAGGTATTTCAGGAACTGGAGCTCCAAGCTCAGGAAGGATTTACGCCAGAAGAAACGCAACTCATGTCAGCGCTTGCACAACGCATGATTCACAACCTTCGTGAATCCTGAATGACGCATGGAATTTTGCAGCATGATTTTAGACTTGATTGAATGAGGTGATTTCCCTATTGTGGACGTTAAAACGATTTTTGACGCCTTATAAGTCAGCCGCCATACTCGCTCCACTCCTCATGGTGCTGGAGGTAGCCATGGACCTGCTTCAGCCGAAGCTGATGTCCAGCATTGTGGATGATGGCGTGCTTGCCGGTGACCTGCCCCATATTGTACGCACGGGGCTGTTCATGCTATTGTTTGCCCTCATTGGCTGGGTTGGCGGAGCAGGCTGTACACTCTTTTCCAGCAAAGCGTCTGTTGGATATGGCACTGATCTGCGCCAGGAACTGTTCGACCATATTCAAACCTTTTCCTTTCGTAATTTGGACACATTCCAGGAAGGATCGCTCATCACGCGTTTAACGAGCGATATTACGCAGATGCAGACCTTTGTACAAATGCTCCTGCGAATGTTCATCCGGTCGCCGATGCTGATCATCGGCAGTATTATTATGGCATTTACGATCAGTATCAAGCTGGCGCTGATCCTCATGATGACCGTACCCGTTCTCTTTGTCATTCTGTATATTCTCATATCCGCTTCCTATCCGCTGTTTGCCAGCGTGCAGAACAAACTGGATCAAGTCAACGCCGTTCTGCAGGAAAATCTCGCTGGGATTCGTGTCGTCAAGGCTTTTGCACGGGCCGGCACGGAGAATAAGCGTTTCAATCAATCCAATGAGGATTATACGGGAACAGCGGTGAGAGCCTGGCGCATTGTTACGCTGAATGCACCTGTACTCAGCCTGATGCTGAACGCGACCATCGTAGCCGTATTATGGTTTGGCGGGTTTCAGGTTGTAGGAGGCGATATTGCAGCCGGGGATCTGATTGCTTTTATCAACTATGTAACGGTGGTGCTCTCCTCCCTCACCTCCATCGGCATGATGATGATGAGTTACTCCCGGGCCAAGGTGTCTGCCGCGCGGATCAACGAGGTTCTACATACAGAGCCGGACATTCAGTCAGGCCATGAAGCTCAGAGTGAGAATGCAGTGCCGAATCAGGCCATTCAGGTTGGCTCCAATCCGCCATCCAGGGCTACTGGCCGACCAGGTGAGGTGGAATTCCGGGACGTTTCGTTCCGTTATGACGGCGAAGATGCCCTCACGGGAGTTAATCTTACTGCGCGAGCAGGGGAAAAAGTAGCTTTACTCGGTTCCACCGGTTCAGGCAAGACATCACTCGTGCAGCTGATTCCCCGCCTATATGATGCCTCACTCGGTGAAGTACTCGTTGGCGGTGTTAATGTACGGAACTGGGATCTTCAGCTGCTTCGCAGCAGAGTGTCCATTGTATTGCAGGAATCCATTCTGTTCAGCGGCAGCATCCGGGATAATATCGGCTTCGGCAGACCGGGTGCCACGGATGCCGAGATCCGTGCAGCGGCGCGGGCAGCGGCTGCGGATGAATTTATCATGAACCTGAAAGATGGTTACGACACGGAGCTTGGACAGCGGGGAGTCAATCTCTCCGGCGGGCAGAAACAGCGTATTTCCATTGCGCGTGCCCTACTCATGCGGCCGGATGTTCTTATTTTGGATGACAGTACGAGTGCAGTCGATCTGCGGACCGAAGCAAGCATTCAGAGAGCACTGCATTCCCTAATGAAAGACAGTACAACCTTTTTGATTGCACAGCGCATATCTTCGGTGAAGGATGCTGACTGCATTTACGTGCTGGATGAGGGGAGAATCGTGGCAAGTGGTACACATGACGAACTCATGGCCAATTCCACACACTATCAATCCATTTATGATTCCCAACAACGGAAGGAGGATGTTCAATTTGGCTAAACCTGCATCTTCCTCCACACAGCCACCTGTCGTTCCTCCCATCGGAAGACCTGGACCGGGCAGGGAACCAGTTCCGAAAGTAAGAGCCAAAAATGCCAAGCACGCCATCCTGCGAGTATGGTCTTACATGGGACGCCATCGCAAAGGGGTTATCATGGCTCTGGTCCTTACCGCTCTGGGAACACTGCTTAATCTCGCGGGACCCTACCTTCTCGGCCGTGCTGTCAATGAGCATATCGTTCCGAAAGTGACGGACGGCCTTTTGAAGGACTGCCTCCTGTTACTAACGGTATATGTCCTGAGTTCACTCATGATGTGGGGACAGTCTTATGTCATGATCGGCGTATCCCAATTGACGGTGAAGGATCTGCGCCAGGCTTTGTTCTCCAGGCTTCAGCAGCTGCCCATAAGCTTTTTTGACAAAAATCAAAGTGGAGACCTGATGAGCCGGGCTACCAATGATATCGATAACGTGTCCACTACCCTGAATCAGAGTGTGACTCAGCTGATGTCCAGTGCGATTCTCCTTGTTGGTTCGCTGTCGATCATGCTTGCTCTGGATATCCGGCTGACGCTTCTCAGTCTGGTGACCGTGCCGTTAATCACGATTGCCACCAAGCTGATCGCTTCCAGAACACGCAAACATTTTTCTGCCCAGCAGAAGCTGCTCGGTGAGCTGAATGGTTATGCGCAGGAAACGATCGCCGGACAAAAGGTGGTTGCCGCCTATAACCGTCAAGAACAGGCACACCAGCATTTCGAGAACCTGAATGAAAAGCTGCGTACAGCCAGTACGCAGGCCCAAACCGTATCCGGGCTGGTTGGACCTACGATGAACGTCATGAACAACATTGGATTTGCCATTCTCGCAGCAGTAGGTGGATGGATGGCTTACCACGATTTAACGTCCATCGGACTGATTGTAAGCTTTCTCGCCTATTCCCGGCAGATTGAGCGGCCACTTAACGATCTTGCGAACCAGTACAACCTGATTCAGGCAGCCATCGCCGGTGCCGAGCGTGTGTTTCAGATTATGGATACACCAAGTGAATACGAGGAGAAACAGAAGAAGCAGCTGGATCACATTCAGGGTAAAGTTGTTTTTGAGAATGTATCCTTTGGATACAATTCCGATAGAGAGATTCTGAAAAATGTCAGCTTCACGGCGCAACCTGGCGAGATGATTGCTCTCGTCGGGCCAACAGGTGCCGGCAAAACAACCATTATTAACCTGCTCCCACGCTTCTATGAAATTACGGGCGGAAGCATTACCATTGATGGCACGGACATCTCGGAGCTGGAGAAGGATCACCTCAGGCGCAGACTCGGCATTGTGCTGCAGGATGCCTATCTGTTCTCGGGAACCATCCGTGATAATATTGCCTACGGTAAGCCAGATGCGACCGATGAGCAGATCAGGCAGGCAGCTGAGCTGGCCAATGCCCACTCATTCATTCGCAAGCTGTCCCAAGGTTACGACACCCCCCTTATTGCGGGTGGAAGCAATCTGAGCCAAGGACAGCGGCAATTGCTGACGATCGCCCGGGCCATCCTCGCCGATCCGGCCATTCTCATTTTGGATGAGGCAACGAGCAGTATTGATACCCGTACGGAAATGCAGATTCAGGAGGCGATGCGCACGTTGATGAAAGACCGGACCAGTTTCGTCATCGCCCATAGACTGAGCACGATCCGGGAGGCAGATCAGATACTGGTGATCGATTCAGGCCAGATTGCCGAGCGGGGTAACCACGAGGATCTTATGCAGCAAAAGGGATTCTATTACCAGCTTCATCAAGGTCAGCTAAACTGATCCAATAACTGAGCGACAACATAAAAACGCCGCATGAAGTTCCGTTATATTCGGACCTGTGCGGCGTTTTCATTTTATCGCTTCATTCGTACAATTCCGCGTGTAGATTTATTTAAAAAATTCAATGTGTGTTCCTTAAATTCAGAAGGAGGTAAGTTGTTTATTGCTTCAATAGATTGATCGAGAGTTCGCTTTTGGCGAAATAAAATGGTATTAATCTTTTTTATCGTGCTTATTTCTTCATTTGTAAATCCATTTCTTCTTAGACCAATGGCATTAATACCATGTATGTACGAACGTGGACCATCTGCTAAAGAATATGGAACAATATCTTGTGAAACTTTACTTCCTGCCCCAATCATTGCAAATCTTCCGATGTTACATGATTGATGTACACCAGAACCACAACCAAAAGTAATATAGTCTTCAATATTAACATGTCCGCCAATTTGCACATTATTGACGATGACGTTATGATCTCCCATCAATACATCATGTGCGATATGAGCATAATTCATAATAAAGTTGTTACTTCCTATTCTCGTGAAACAATCTCCTTTTGATGTGCCTTTACATAAGGTGACATACTCTCTTACGGTATTATTATCTCCAATAATGAGATAAGATTCTTCGCCTTGGTAACTTTTATCTTGTGGTTCTGAACCGATAATGGCACCATGTGAAATATAGTTATTCTCTCCCAATATCGTGTTAGACCCTATGATAACGTGGCTTCCAATCCTACACCCGCTACCTATCTTTGCATTTTCTTCAATAATACTGAAGGGTCCGACTTCGACATTGTCCCCAATTACTGCCGTGCGATGAATCATGGCTGATTGATGTATCATTTAGCACCTTCCTTTATTTGGGAAAGTTCAGCAAGTTTTTCATTTAGTTTTTTTATCGTTTGTGGGAGTCTGGAGAGTGCAGCGGATTCTCGTAGTTGTCTCTTATGTGAACGAGCTGTATATCCCGACACCATTGAGTTCTTGGGCATATTTTTAGTAACCATGGTTTTAGCTAAAACAACACAGCTGTCTCCAATGGTGATATTATTAATAACTGCACTTCCACCAGCCATTATGACGTGATTACCAATTGTTGATGAACCACCAATTGCACTTGTACCCGCGATGATGCAGTGCTCTCCAATTTGAACATTATGGCCAATTTGGATAAGGTTATCCATTTTGGTCCCTTTACCAATCGTTGTTGAATCAATTGTTCCGCGATCTATTGTCGTGTTTGCACCAATTTCAACATCATCAAAAATAATGACATTCCCAATATGGGGGATTTTCACTTGTCTTTGCCCATCCCATTCAAAACCAAATCCGTCAGCACCAATCACTGCGCCAGAGTGGATGATGACATTATCTCCGATGAAAGTATCATGTAAAATAGTGACATTAGGGTGTATCAAGCAATTCGTTCCAATGGTCACATTTTTACCAATAAATGAATGCGCGGAAATGATCGTATGATCGCCAATAGAAACATCTTCTTGGATTACCGCGAAATCGTCGATCTGCACATTGTAGCCTAACGTTACCGAAGGCTCAATTGTTTCTGATGATACTACACCACTACTTCTGGTTTTCTTACTAAACATTTCAATTAAACGAATAAAATCGAGTCTGGGATTCTTCACCTTAATAACAGGTACTTTAAATTCTAATATTGTCGTTTCTGGCACAATGAGTGCCGAAGCATTACATTTATCTAATTTATTTAAATTTTTATCCGTAACAAAAGCAATTTCTCCCTCTTTAGCAGCACTAATTGAACCTACACCTGTTATAACGACATTGCCATTACCTATTAAAATCCCATTTAACTGTTCAGCAATTTCATTTAAATTACATGGCATGGTATCGTCTCCTCTTATTTTTTAGATTAAATTATTTAATAATTCTCGAGCAAAAAGAGCGTTTAAATAGTGAGAGGTTCCCGATCCTATGATGTTTGCATGAAAAGGAGGATTCAAAGCTAAATCACCAATAAGATCCAACAGCTTGTGACGAGACAATTCATCATGAAAACGTAGGTTAGGATAAATTTCCTTATTACCAACAACTATTCCATGCTCTAAAGAAGCTCCTTGAATTAAACCTTTGCTTCTTAAGTACATTATTTCTTCTTCAAAGCAAAATGTCCTAGCTGGCGCAATATCAGTTAAGTAATCGTTTTCAATGAAATTAAAATTGGATATTTGATCCGAGAGGTAGGCAATTTTATGTTCATTTTTAAAACAAATGCAATAGGAAATCATTGAAGAGGGATAAGCTTCAAGAAAAGAATTACCGTGTTCAACTCTAACTTTTTGTTGTAATTGAAGGTACGTTTTTTTGACTTCTTGCTGCAGATGGCCAACTTCTGAAATCTTGGCTGCAATGTGGGTAGAGCTGCCATCAAAAATAGGTAATTCTTCACCATTAACATCAATAATCACGTTATCGATGCCCATCCCGCGTACAGCAGACATTGTATGTTCAACCATAGATACAGCGTATCCATGCTTGTTTTTAAGCTGTGTGCAACGTTCTGTATTGGATACATTACCGATTTTAGCTTCAATAATTTCATATGGATCTACATCCACTCTTCTAAAAACAACACCCGTGTTTGGTTGTGCAGAATGCAGAGTTATCTCTGACACATTTCCACTATGTATAGCAATGCCGTCTAATGTAAAACTATTACGAATCGTTTTTTGGTACATAGCATCCCCTCCATTTTATTGAACATTAGTCTACTGAAATAATGGAACAGCCCATCCTGTTTATCGTGTAACTTAGCAAACAGCCTCGCTCCCTTCGACATAATTGTCGCACTCGGATCCTATTTTACATGTATTATATCGATTATGATTAGCTGATGTTGTCGATATTTGGAGGCTCTCGTCAAATTCACATGAATGTATAATTTGGTAATTAAACTAAAACAAAATGTTATTATCTTACGAGGTATGACACGGTATGAAAATGTTCACAGTGCCGTTTCACCGTTATATGTGATACTACATTAACTAACGTTAAACGGAGTATTTCGGCGGTCTGTTTCCGAATGATTGCTCAAGAACAGGAAAACAAAAAAACCTTAGCACTCATTGAGCTAAGGTTCTGAACAAACTATTTCTTTTGTTTTTTTTATCTGTCTATTTAACTGTGAGCAGTTCAGCGTTTTTGTTTGCTGGTATTATGCTCCCATAGGTAAATGAAGGGTGAATGTAGAACCCATCCCTATTTCACTATGAACGGTAATTTTGCCATGATGGTCCAAAGCAATTTTCTGACAGAGTGCCAGTCCAAGTCCTGTACCTTCTTCCTTGGTCGTATAAAATGGATCAAAGATCGTCGCCAGTGCGTTCTCAGGAATGCCGCTGCCCGTATCTGTAATTGAGATAAGTGCTTCTTCTCCATCATGTAACAAACCAATACGTACTTCGCCAGGGTCTTCCATTGCTTCAAAAGCATTACGAATCAGATTAATCAGGACCTGTACGATCTTGTCCCGATCCATATTGACCACAACTGATTCGCCTGTCATCTCTAATGTAATCCGGTGTCCACGGGATGCTGCATCTGACTCGGTTAATGACAAAACACGTTCAAGGCATTGGCCCAGCCTCTCCGGTTTCATTAGATGAGCCTGCGGCTTGGAAAATTGCAGAAACTCTGCAGTCAGGTCCGTGACCCGGATCACTTCGCCCATAATCACTTCATACCATGGGGCAATATTGAACGCTTGTCCGCGTGACAGCTGCAAGAATCCACGAATCGCCGTGAGCGGATTACGGATTTCATGCGCCATGCCGGCTGCAAGTTCTCCAACGGCCCTGAGCCTTTCCGAACGGTAGATCTCTTCTTCATTCTTAATCCACTTGCTGCGCTGTGCCTGAAATAGCCGCTCCTCTGCAATCGTTATTAACTGCTGAAGGGTCTCTGCTGTCTCCGGATAGATCGAAATGCTATACGTAACCTGTAATCCTTTCAGATCGGTGGTTTGCATCGTACTTATTCGTTCCTCGATACCCGCAACCTCGGGCAAAATGATTGAAAATCGATCTCCCGCATAACGGGATATCCCATAAGCATCCGCAAAATGCTTGGAGATGCTCTCCCCTGTCCCCGCTATGATGGTACTCCAATTGTTTTCCACTTCCTTGTTAAATCCGTTGAAGTTCTGGATGTTCAGAAGAATGAGCAAAAAGGACCCCTGCTTCTCTGCCGTCTCTTGCAGAGCATTCATATATCCTTCATAGTTGAGCAGCCCTGTAAGCGGGTCGTGCAGGGTGAGGAATTGATTTTTTTCGCGCAATCTGCGCTTTTCGGCTTCGCTGTTAACCAGCGTATGATACATAAAGATGATAACAATTGCTGTGAGTAGATCGAATAGGGAAACCGACAATGTGTAGGCATCTATCGTTACATAGGATAGCCGAATCCCTGTATATTGCAGCACGAGCAGGAGAGAAATGGGCAGGGTCTGCTCCACACGCTGTTTGTTCTGAATCATTGTCATGATGAGCAGGTAATATAACATGTTACACCAGTTCAATTCACTGAAATAATGGAATACGCCAAGGAAAATCCATTGGATTTTTTGTAATACAGGATATCGTCTTTCTCCATAAATGCTAGCAACAAATAAGACACCGGCAAGGATCATCCATGTGAGGCTGGAAGTACGGTCCAAAAAATAGGAGGACAGGATTACAAGCAGGCAACCCAATGGGAAAATAACCCTTTTCATCGTGTACGTTAGCAAACAGCCTCGCCCCCTTTGACAATCTACTCACATCTAACATTTTAATTACATGTATTATATCGATTATGACTAGCTAATGTTGTCGATTAATGGAAGCTCTCCAAATTGGAATGGATAGGGCTCATGGGTTATATACCATTTATTTAGCGTCTTGAATAGCTGCTCTGCACATAATCCATCTTTTTTCTGGTATGTTATAATACAATAATGGATTTATTTTCAATAAAAGTGGAAGCTGAAGGTGATTCTCATGGTGGAACGTAGAAGACCATACGGAATTGGCACATTTTCTCTGCTCATTGTGGCTTTGGGATTTGCATTTAATTATGCATGGGGGCCTGAGGATTTTAGGTTCGGGTATTATCTGTTTCATCAGATGAATTGGCCCATCTATAGCAAAGGGGACGAAGGATTGGTTATTCCAACAGTCACAACTGCAATTTTCTGGATCCCTGCTGTGATGATTGCCCGAAAATATGATCATCATTACGGTACCCGCGTCGCATTTAATGTTGCTCGATTCATGCTGATCATCTGTTTCATAGGCCCTTTGGTTATTGTGTTGGACTGGATCGTCAATTCATAAAAAAAGAATAAGCCAGCGCTCTGACGTTTCAGAGCACTGGCTTTGTTCTTCTCTTTCAACTGAACTATTTCTTCGCCATATATTTACGGATATCAAATGCAACAGCGGCAACAATAATCAGTCCTTTAATAATCAGCTGCCAGTACGGACTCACACCGATGAAGGTAAGGCCGTAGTTGATAACCCCGAAGATGAGTACACCGGCCATAACACCTGGCACTGTACCGATGCCTCCGGCTGTTGAAACGCCGCCAACGACACACGCCGCTATGGCATCCAGCTCATACATATTGCCGTAGTTATTCGTCGCTCCACCTGTGCGCGCTGCCTCCAGCACACCACCCAGTCCATACAACGCTCCCGCAATGGCATACAGGGCAATCAAATTGCGTGCGACGTGAATCCCCGACACATGCGCAGCCTGGATGTTGCCGCCTATGGCGTACATATTTTTGCCGAGACGGGTTTTGTTGAAAACGACCCAGCAGATTAAGGCTACTGCAATCGCAATCAGTACAATATAAGGGATCGAGTAGCCACCGCCCAGATCAATATAGCCTGATCCGATCACCGTGAAGTCCGGTCTAAGTCCTCCAATCGGCTGTGACTGGTTGGGCTCTGTATCAAAATAAATCGAGTTCAAACCATAGACAGCCACCATCGTTCCCAGTGTCGCGATAAATGGAGGTACATGCAGCTTGGCAACTATAATTCCATTTACCAATCCGACAATCAGACCAGCCACAATTCCGATTATAATGGGCAGCCCCACCCATAAATGAGGCAGATCCGGGAAGAAGCGATTGGCATATTCGTCAATTTGCAGCATGGATGCGGATACCACAGCCGTCAGACCTACCACCCGTCCAGCAGACAGATCGACTCCGCCAGTGACAAGAATGAAGGCCGCCCCAAGTGCGATAATGGCCCGTGTGGAGGATTGCTGTAAAATATCCCGTAGGGTAGAGAAAGCAAGGAAGTTCGGGTCCGCAATGGCAATGCCGATGACAAGCAGAATAAGTACGATAAAGATGGCGCGCTGCGTTACATACTGTTTCACCTGATTGATTACTTGCGTGTTCATCTGTTTCCTCCTGTCTAAGCCATCCGCTGCTGAGCGGCCAGCCTCATAATTTCCTGCTCTGTGGCGTCGGCTCCGTCTACAATGCCGGTCAGCCTTCCTTCACTCATCACCATGATCCGATCGGACATCCCAAGCAGTTCAGGCATCTCCGAGCTGATCATGACAATGCTTTTGCCCTGACGAGCCAGTTCCGTAATAATGGAGTAGATTTCAAATTTGGCGCCCACGTCAATACCCCGCGTCGGTTCATCAAGCAGCAGAATTTCCGGGCTGGTCAATAACCACCGTGCCAGAAGCACTTTCTGCTGATTCCCCCCAGACAGGTTGCGAATAAGCGTGTTAACGGAAGGCGTTTTGGTTCTGAACTTCTGGGTTTGCTCCCTTGCCTCTTCTCGTCCCTTCTTCTCATCCAGCAGCCCAACCCGGTTTCGGTACCTTCCCAGACTCGCGATGATCGTATTTTCATACACGGATAACACCGGAAATATGCCCGTAACCCTACGCTCCTCGGTGAGCAGCGCCATATGATGACGTTTCGCCGCGGCGGGTGAGTTGATCTTCACCTTGCGTCCATGAATCGAGATTGTGCCCGAAGCAAGCCCTCGCAGTCCGAATAAGGATTCGATCAGTTCTGTCCGCTGCGCCCCCACGAGCCCTCCAATACCGAGTACTTCACCTTTCCGGAGCTCAAACGTAATATCCCTGAACGAGTGGGTCTGGCTCGATGTTAACCCTTCCGCCTTCAAAATCACTTCGCCAGGCACGTTGGTCCGTTCCGGAAAACGTTCGTCCAGATCCCGTCCAACCATGCGGGTGATGATCAGGTCGGTAGTCAGATCAGCAGCATCCCAGGTACCGACAACAAACCCGTCACGCATAATGGTGACTTCGTCCGAAATCGTGAGGATTTCCTCCATTTTGTGCGAGATGTATATAATTGACACACCCCGGCTGCGAAGCTCGTTAATGATGGCAAACAGCTGCTCCACTTCCTTGCCTGTCAGGGAAGAGGTCGGCTCATCCATAACAATGACTTTCGATTGAAAAGAGACCGCTTTGGCGATTTCCATGGATTGTATTTTGGATACCGATAATGTTCCTGCCTGTGCCTTCGGGTCGATATCCAGATTCAGATCTTTAAACAAGGCCAAGGTATCGGCATACATTTTTTTCTCGTCGACCAGCAACCCTCTCATCGGGAAACGTCCCAGCCATATATTCTCCATCACGGGACGATGAGGCACCGGATTCAGCTCCTGATGGATCATGGATATGCCATGCTGCAGTGCTGCTTTGGAATTCGGAATGTCGACCTCTTTTCCATCGATTCGAATCGTCCCTTCATCCGGTCGGTACATGCCGAACAGACATTTCATCAGTGTCGATTTACCTGCTCCATTCTCTCCCATCAGGGCGTGGACCGATCCGGGCTTCACCTTCAGGGTGACTTGACTAAGTGCCTGCACACCCGGGAACCCCTTCGAAATCCCGTCCATCTCCAGCAGATAAGGTGATGCCATATTGGTTCCTCCCTTCCATATGCCCAGAAAAAAAAGGACGCCACCGGTAAGACGGACGTCCCTCTCTGCTGCTGTTATTGGGCGTCGGCAATGTTGTCTTTCGTAATTTTCTTGTAGGCGATCCAGACGTATTTGCCATCCGTAATGTCATATCCCGTATTTTCCTTCGTCGGCGTCTCACCCTTGGCAAGTACCGCAGCCAAAGCCACTGTTGCTGCACCCTGGTTCTTCGCATCATTCAATACGGTGCCCAGCATCGTGCCGTCCTGAAGCGCCTGAATGGCAGGAGCAGTTGCATCCACACCTACGACAGGCATCGCCTTGCCGTCCTTGAAGTATCCCGCTGCCTTCAATGCTTCGATGGCACCGAGTGCCATGTCGTCATTGTTGGCAAGTACAGCTTCAATCTTGTCGCCATGGGAAGCGAGGAATGCCTGCATTTTCTCCTGTCCTTTAACCCGATCCCACATCGCCGTGTCTTCCGCCAGTGCCTCTACTTCAATACCGGCATCCTGGATCGCCTGTACGGAGTATTTGGTCCGCAGCTCTGCATCCTGGTGACCCGGCTCGCCTTTCAGCATGACGTATTGCAGTTTGCCGTCCCCGTTTTTGTCCGCTTCGGGATGGGCTTTCCAGTAATCCACAATCAGCTGGCCGGAGATCGTACCCGACTCTTCCGCCTTGGCACCAACGTAGTACACCTTATCCCATTTATTCATGTCTTCCGCAACCGGCTCACGGTTCAGGAACACGACAGGAATGCTTGCCGCCTTGGCCTTGTCAATGATGACGCCTGCCGCCGTCCGGTCAACCGGATTCACAGCCATCGCACTGTATTTCTTGGATACAAACAGGTCCACCTTCTCATTCTGGGTCGGCTGTGCGTTCTGGCTATCCACGATATCGAGTGTGGCTTTGCCTTCTGCTGCTGCCGTCATCGCATTCCGTACGCCCGTCATGAACGTATCATCGAATTTGTAGATCGCAACACCAATTTTCGGCGTCTCCGTTCCGCCTGCTGCCTGCTCCTCCGTACCGGTTCCCGTACTTCCACCCGCACTGTCTCCCCCGCTGCTGCAGCCAACAGCCGCAACCATGAATGCAGTAAGCAGCAGTGTCATCCACGTTTTCTTCATATCCTAATGACCTCCCCCAAGTTCATTCGGCTTCACCGATGTCTTTATTATGAAAGGGTTTACACGATTTTCGAATACAATATCTTCATCTGTTTTATCGAAATCTTCCTCTGTTCGATTGATGTCTTCGATCTTCATTGAACAAACGGAAACAGCAGCTTCTGATTATCCATCCAGAACATATTGTCCGTACTGACCAGCTTCGTTTCCAGCGTCACTCTGGCTTGCACCTGCTGATTATTCAGCCGTGCCACGGCCTGATTCAAACCAAGATACCCTGCGCTGAAGCCATTTTGCACAATAAGATGCTGGAATACCCCTTCCTGCAGCTGCTCCAGCTGCTGCTGCTCACTCCCGAATCCTACAATGTTGACCTGGTGCTCCAACTTACGGCGATGCAGTTCATCCGCCGCTCCCAGAGACGCGGGCTCCTGCAGGGCAATGAAGCCGTCTACCTGCTGCTCGTCCAGCAGCTGCTTCGCTGCCTGCCAGCAAACCTCTCGTGTGCTGCATACGGACTTGGGTTCAACCTGAATACCCGGATACTGCACCAGCGCTTCCATGACGCCCTGCTCCCGGTGGATTAGCCCCGGATTCACAGGATCTGGCCCCAGCAAGGCTACGCTGCCTCTGCCTCCCAGAAGTTCGGCCATCGCTTCACCTGCCTGCCGCCCAGCCTCCACATTATCCATGGAAATGACACTCGTAATCCCTTCTACAGGGAACTCATCGTTGAGAACAATCACCGGAACACTCATGCCACTCTTATTCATCGTTTGGGCCTTCTGAATAATGTCGCCAAGTACCTTCTCACTCAGTGGATCAACGAGCAGAGCCGAAGCGCCCTGTTGCAAAGCCTGCGTCACTGCTCGGATCTGAGCCTGTTCGCGCTGACTGTACGCCGAAACGCCCTGCCCGGACAACTCCTGCGGATCTCTGGCTCGGTGGATCGCAGGATCGGGATTGGACGGCGCATACGTTGCCGCCTCGGATGGAAATGCCTCCACCGTCAGCAGTTCAGCTCCATGTTCCTTGGCTGCTGCTTCTGCCCCGAGCCTTATCGCTTCAGCAAGTTCACCTGTCCCAGCAGGGGTGATTAGAGCGACACGAGGTGGCGGCAGTACCGAATCGGCATTGGAGATGCCACATGCCGTACTCAGGAATAAACAACAGCCTGCCGCAACATTCCCCATACTTCTGCGTACACGAAGGATGGACTGACTGAACTTCTTGATGGAATCTGCACGAAAGATCCTGCGGATGATTGCTTTATCTTCATTACCTTTTATCATAAAAATCGCCATCCTCCCGTTCGCATTGAACCGGTATCCGAATCCAGACCGTCGTTCCTTCCTCCAGCTCACTCTCAAATTCAAGACCGCACCCTTCCCCGTAATAGAGCTGAATCCGGTCATGCACATTGCGCACGGCTACCCCTGATCCAGCACCACTCTTCACGATGGGACTGCCCTGAAGTAGTCCTGCCACTTGCTCCTCCGTCATGCCGACACCATTATCCGAGATGCGGAATACCAGCTGGCCGCTCTTCCGATAGACGCGGATCTCAATGCAGCCTTCATCCGTGTGATACTCAATCCCATGCACGATGGCATTTTCAATTAACGGCTGAAGGACCAGCTTCAGAGTCAGACAGTCCAATGTATCCTCATCCGCATCCAGGCTGAACCGGAATTTGCGCTTGAACCGCATCTGCTGAATGGTCAGGTAATGGTGCGCATGCTCCAGCTCTTCGCGAACGGTAATAATGGTTTTCCCTTGGCTGAGACTTATGCGAAATAAGCGTGAAAGCGAGGTGATCATAGTGATTACTTCTTCATTACGACTCATGCCCACCATTCGTACGACAGAATTCAATGTATTGTAGAGAAAATGAGGATTAATCTGGGCCTGCAATGCTTCCAGTTCGAGACGCCGCTTCTGTTCCTGTTCATGGATGATCTCATTCATCAGGGTACGAATTTTGTACACCATCAGGTTAAACCGACGGGATAGCCGTTCCACTTCAAGTGGCCCCTGAACGGGCAGCTCCACGTTGAAGTCCCCTCTCTCCACGGCTTTCATCTTCCGCTCCATTCGCCTGATCGGACGTGTCAGACTGGAAGAGAGCAGCATGGACACGAGAATGACAAGTATAAGTACAACCAGCAGTACCCGGACAAGATAGCCATTAACCTCCTGCCGGGTTGTCATGATTTCATCCAGGTAGGCCACACCGACAATTTTCCATCCGATATTGGCGACAGACTTCACGGTGTTCAGCCTTTTCTGTCCATCCGCTTCATCTTCATAACTGCCTGTGGCCACCAGGGCCTGTTCGATATTTTCGCTTTTGAGTCCCATGTACATCAGCTGCTGCTGCGGATGATAAACAATGTTGCCTGCGCTCTCGTCGATGATGTATACATATCCCCGCTGCCCCAGACTGACCCTGCGGCTCAGTTCATCCATCTGTTTGAAATTAATATCTACCAGCAGAATGACCTGTCGATCCTGACCATTTTGCCGTACAGTAATGCCCTTGCTCATTGACACGACCCACTTATAGGGGCCTGAGTACATGTTCTGAATATGAGGCAGTGAAAAGCTAAGGTGGTCCGGCACTCTGAGCGCAGATTGAAACCACCCTTGCTGTGTCACATGGGCGCTTGATTTTAGCTCGGCCGAAGGTCTGTTCTTGAGCAGTTCGCCCTTGGAGTCGAGCAGCGTAATGGAGATAATGTCCTCCCTGCTGCTCAGCAGTGTATCGAGCTGTTTGTCCACCTGTTCCCCTTCCCAGGTTCCGTCCCGCAGCATATGCTCCTCGATAGCTCGGTACAGATGCGACATGCTCCGGACATAGTCCTCCAGGTTGTAGCTGACCTGATCGACAATCTGCCTCGTTGTCAGTTCGGCGCTTCGTTCGGCAGCCTGTGTGAACTTGTCATGCAGAAGCAGGGCCATGCTGGTGAGCACAAGTACGATGAAGATGGAAAAGGACCACGTGATAATAGACCGAATACTGCTGACCTTCGAGGATCGAAGACGGAAACGCAGCCGGAGCCATAACTGTCCCATCCATCCGGCTAATGTTCTCATCGTTCTGCACCTTCACGCGTTGTCAGCGCGAACTGCTTGCGATATTCTTTGGGCGAGACGCCGATATGTTTCTTGAAGCAAAAACTGAAATAATTCGGTTCAGCGAAGCCTACCCGTTCTGCAATCTCAAACGACTTCAGCTCCGTGGAGCGAAGCAGTTCCTTGGCCGCCTCCATACGGATCTGCATCAGATATTGCAGGAAGGTAAGCTGCACTTCTTTTTTGAAAATGCCGCAAAAATAACCTGAACTGATATGCAGATATCCGCATACCTTCTGTATGGACAGATCGGGATCGGCGTAATGTTCCTTCGTAAACCGCAGTGCCTGCTCCACAATATCCTTGTATACATGCTGGCGCCCGCTGGCAATCCGGTGCTGTACGAGCACGCAGACTTCCCTCACTTTGTGTTGTGCCCCAGACAGTCCCGGCAATCGGAACATATCCGCATACAATTGGAAACCGGAACCGAAGATATCCTCCATGTCCTCACCAGATGCCTGCGCTGCCTTCCATACCGTCGTCAACACTTCAATCAGGTACAGCTGGATGTCCCCCCGACCATGCTCCACCGTAATTTCCCGGAAAATGATATCCAGTGCGTCTTCCAGCTCCGTTCCGGTTCCTGCCTTGAGCGTACGGGTCAGCGTCTGCTGCTTCAGCTCGTCAAAACGCAGCTTGCCTGCAGTCTGCCGCTCCACGTCTGCAATATAGATAAGTGAATCCGTCCCCGGCACCAGTCTGTAGTCGAGCGCCAATAATGCATCCTCATAAGCATGTTTCACATCCGAGAGGGTATCGACCATGGATCCAGATCCCACGGTGGCCGGGATGCGCAAATAGTGATTAATGCTGCGGATGACATTTTCAAGGGCCTGCTGCTGATGTTTCTCCCCTTCGCCCTGACCCCAGCGATCAATAAAAAGCAGAACAATGGCTTCCTGGTGCATAAAAGCATGTCCTGCCCCGTGTTCCTTCCATACCTCTTCGGCAATGTTAAGTGCAGCGAACTGCTTCAGTTCCGCATCCTCGGAGTGACGCAGTGATCCCCCGGAATCCCGGTTACCCTTATTCTCCGATACATTGTCTGCCCTGACCGATTCCTGAGCATTCGCTCCCACTTGATGGCCATTCTTCTTCCCGTCACCCTCCATGTGCAGCGTCAGAACGGATACCCCATACCGCTCACCGTTTAGGTCCAGACCGCACTGTTTGGCTTTGTCATGAATGTACGCCGGCGATTTCTGCCGATGCAGCAGCGTAGCCATCAGATCGGCCTGCACCAGCGGCAAGCTTGTATAATAATGATCCCGCAGCTGCTGAACGTCTTCGCGTTCTGCCACCTCAGATGCCATCTGCGCTCGCAGACGTGTAAGCAGTTCGGTCAGATGCCCGGCTGAGAACGGCTTCAACAAATATTCATCCACACTCAGCGAGACAGCCTGCCTGGCATAATCAAACTCATCATATCCTGTCAAAATGACAACCTTCACGAGCGGGTTGCGTTCCCGCAGCCTTCGCGCAAGTTCCAGTCCATCCATAAACGGCATGCTGATGTCGGTTACCACGATATCGGGCTCAACCCTCTCGGCCATCTCCAGCGCTTCACGGCCATTCTCTGCCAAACCGACGATTCGCAGGTCCAGGGCCTCCCAATCTACCTCTATGACTAATCCTTCGCGTACGTCCTCTTCATCATCCACCAGCAATACCCGGTACACGTCCGAATTCCTCCCCCAGCTCTTTGAATAATGCAAGATGCCTCATGTATATGTCGTTTCGATCCAAGGTTGCCATCATACTATACAATATTATTTCATTCGTGTAACCGCTTACTTTATGGAGGAGAAAGAATTATATTTATATCACATCCTTTTTGAATTTATGGTAAATTATAGTTAAATTATTTTGAAAAATTCGAGAAAGGAATATGATCTTAAATGAACAGATTACAAGCCGGATTGTTAACCACTGGGATCGGCGCCGTATTGCTTTGTAGCGGAGCCATTACCGAAGCCATTCGATCTGATCAGCTTCATCCCCATAGGGAAACATTAATGTGGGAAGATTATTCTCAGGACTTAAGGAATAAATTAATGCGTTCGTGGAGCGAGGGATTAGAGGCAATCCATAAGGTTATGGGTCAGGATGATGATAAGGAAAACCTAAGCAAGTGGAAGCTGTATTATGATTTGGAGCATGCCAAACACCAGATTCCCCGCAAAGAGCACTCCTCTTTCATTCACGTCTATTACGGTGAAGCCCGAAGATCCTTGCTTGAAAATGGAGATTTCATGCCTGCCCTGCTTCTGGATTCTGATCATTCGAAAGCCATTCAGTTCTGGGAAAAGCATGATGGAACGTATGCAATCATAACAATGGAGAAACGATTAGATGAGGACGGAAAGCGCAGATGGCTTGAAAGTGGTGCACAGATCATCAATAAGCCCTGACCCGCATATCAGCGGTTCAGGGCTATCATTCGTATGAAGTCTAGTAGGATCAATGCAATTTTAATTACAATTGCATAGACTCCTTTATATCTTTTTATCTAATCCAAATGGTGAGATTCCTTCTCCTGCTCTACGGGACTGGCATTTAACTCTTTACATATATCATCGATCGGTCTGGATTCGTATGTCCCATCATTTCAGCCAGACGATGGAGTGGAACACGCTCAGCCATGGCATAGCCAAACCGATGACGCAGATCATGTGAACTTAATCCTTCCAATCCGGCTACGGTCATTACTTTTTTAATCAAATGGCGAAGCGCCCTCTCGGTCAAACGATCATTAGTCTTCTCCGAAGGGAACAGGTAAGGGCTACCTGGACTCAAACCTTCCATATACTTTCTCAACATCGTAACACACACCATATTCAACGGAATTCTTCGTTGTCCGTTTCGTTTATCGGCCCGCACCGTGAGCTGCCCGCTTCGCCTGCCCAGTTCAATATCGCCTGGCTCCAGATTGCATACCTCCATCGTCCGCAGCCCCGTATGAAACATCAAGATCAAAATGGTCTGATCCCGCAGGGAATTCCCCTGTTCAATCGCAGAGAGAAAAGCTTCTTCTTCTCTGGGTGTCATGCGGCGAGGACTCACCTTGTCTTCGGGAATGAACTTTAAAGGTTTGGAAGGATCACTGCTAATGATGGACTCTGCTGCAGCCCATTTGAATAAGCGCTTCAATGTAATCAGTCTGCGGTTAATCGTAGCTGGCTTCAGCTGCAAAACGTTCTGCGAATAATCACGGTAGCTCATTAACGTGGATGTATTTATGTTTTCAATTCTGGTATCCTTTTCTCCAAATGCTGTACTTCCTTTGCACCATTCAAGAAAATGCTTCAGATCACTCGCATATTCCCTTAATGTTTTGGGAGTCAATTTAGCCTGAATGGTAAGCATATGTATGAATTCCTGAACAACCATTTCCCCATGCACCGGCATACCAGATACCTTATCCATTAGAAAAAACCTCCAAATCTTGACTTATATTAGCGGACATGGTATTATCATATTAATCGATACATTAGCGGACATCAAGTCTGTGGTTTAAATGCACCTGATAAGCAGTAATTTCTCATTAACTCTTATCAAAATGGTCGTTTAAAAACTTATTTTTTGGAGGAATCACATGCAAACAGGTACAGTGAAATGGTTCAACGCGGACAAAGGGTTCGGTTTTATCGAAATTGAAGAAGGAAATGACGTTTTCGTTCATTTCAGCGCAATCCAAAGCGACGGTTTCAAAACATTGGATGAAGGACAACGCGTTCAATTCGAAGTAACCCAAGGTAACCGGGGACCACAAGCTGAGAACGTTACAGTCATCTAATAATATCCAAGCTGCCTTTACAGGCAGCTTTTTGTTTGCATTCTCTTCCTTCGCTTATTCATTTAAGCAGCATACAACAGTACCGGAAAGAAGGTTTTTATTAAAACGAACAACAATAATTATAATGCAAATGCAACATTTTCTACGGTTGATGACATTCTTAACTATTATTCCGACAAGAAGACCAACCAGGATAACGCAAAGGATCACACCCATTCAACAGCCCCTTCGGCAGAGTCTGAACATACTCCATCATCACCCACTCGCTAACGAACAATTTCAGATTGGACAACAAAAGCCCTGCTCCGCTTATAAACGGTCCAGGGCTTGATTTATGTTTAATCCAACACCCAGGGAGAGTGTATCTTGGGGACATCATTAATCAACTGCCTTGTATAGGGATGCTCCGCTTGGTGAATGACTTCCTCAGCTTTTCCTGCCTCCACCATCCGTCCGTGTTCCATGATGCAGATCGTGTCGCTCACATAATAAGCGAGACCTACGTCATGGGTAATAAACACAATGGTCATCCGGTTCTCATCACGCAGCTTGAGCAGCATATCGAGAATCGTGGAACGCGAACAGGCATCCACCATGGAGGTGGGCTCATCGGCGATCAGCACTTTCGGGTGCAGCATGAAAATTCTCGCAATCATTAACCGCTGCATCTGTCCACCGGACAGCTCGAACGGATATTTGTTGTACAACTCCTCAAACTTCAGGTTCACGAAGGAACAAGCTTCCTTCATTTTGATGTACGCCTCATCCTGGCTGAGCTTCAAACCTTGCAATTTAATGCAATCCACGAGCAGCTTCTCTACCCGGTGAAAAACATTAAACGAAGAGAACGGATCCTGGAAAATGGCCTGGATATCCTTCCAATAGGATTTGCGTTCACGGTATCGTCCAAGCTGTCTCGGCTTCCCGTTATATTCGATGGTGCCACTCGTTTCTTTCAGCAGGCCCATAATCATCTTCGCAAGCGTGGTCTTGCCACTGCCGCTCTCTCCAACAATCGAAATAATCTCGCCTTCGTGAAAATCAAAGCTGACATCGTCTACCGCCGCCTTTTTACGGCTGCCTGTACCGTATACCTTCGTCAGATGACGGCCGCTGATCAGCACCTTGCCCATCGCCATGCGGGTTCACTCCTTCCGGGAGTCATGAATCAAGCTGCTCCTCTTTCCTGATCTGCTCCAGGATTTCCGGTGTCAGCAGGCAGCGATAGATCCGTTCTTGCACCTGGATATTCTCAATCTTGCCCTGACGACATTCATCCGTAACCAGCGTGCAGCGCTCTGCGAATCGGCAGCCTTCAGGCACATGCTTCAGATTGGGCGGAGCGCCAGGTATCGCTGCAAGCTTATGTTCCTTCATCCCTTCTTCCGGCACAATGATGGACCCCATCAGCTTACGGGTATATGGATGCAGTGGATTGAAGATCATCTGGTCCGCCGTTCCCCGTTCCACAATTTCGCCGGCATACATGACCATAATCTCATCCGTGACGTGATACAGAAGCGGCAGCTCATGGGTGATAAACACCAGCGACTTGATCACTTCGCGTTTCAGCAAATCCTTCAGTAGACGGATGACCGCCTTCTGTGAAGTCACATCCAGAGCGGATGTCGGTTCATCCGCAATGAGCACTTTGGGATTCAAAATGGTTGAGATGGCAATGACGGTTCGCTGCTTCATGCCACCGGACAATTCATTCGGATACATATCCAGCACATCCGGGGACAGATTCAGCGATTGGAAACGCTCGGCTGCCATCCTCCGCACTTCCTGACGCTTCATCTCCGGACGATGTTCCTTCATAATATCCTCGATGAAACGGATAATCCGCAGCGTTGGATTAAGTGCATTCATCGCAGCCTGCGGAATATAGGCAATTTCCTTTCCGAGAATGCGGGAGCGCAGCTGCTCCTTGTTCAGCTGCATAATGTCCGTGCCATTGATCCGGATTGAACCACTGCCATAATGCAGGGGCGGGAAATAGAAGCCCATCAGGCTGAGTGCCAGTGTTGACTTGCCGCAGCCGGACTCCCCTGCAATGCCCAGCGTCTGCCCTTCTTTCAGTCCAAACTCCACCCCGTCAACCGCATAAACATTTTCTTTGAGCCGGGTACGGTAATAGGTTTTGAGGCCGCTGACCTGAAGTATAGGTTGGTCCATGGTCTTAGCTCCTTATTTTCGGATTAAAGATTTCGTCCATGCCCGTATTCATCAGATAGAGCGAGAACGTAATGACGGCAATGGCCATGGCCGCAGGAATGAATGCCCACCATGCTCCTGCTACCGGAGCTTCAAATACCAGGGCCCAGTTCATCAGAATGCCGAGTGATATCGTGTTATACGGACCGAGCCCCAGCATCGAGATTGAGGCTTCGGACAGAATGCCCGAAGCGGTCTGGAGCACAAAGGCCATGACAACATATGACGCGATATACGGCAGAATCTCATGGATAATAATACGCGGCGTGCTGTGTCCCGAAATTTTCGCAATATGCACATGATCCCGGCTTCGCAGGGATGTTGTCTGTGCACGTACCGCCCTGGCTGTCCACGGCCAGCTCGTGATGCCAATAATGATGGCCGTTACGAGCGAACTGCGGGAATCGATACTGACCGAGATCAGAATCAAAATAATAAACGAGGGAATCACGATAAAAATATTCGTAACCGCTGTCAGGAAATTGTCCAGCATGCCTCCGATATATCCGGATACCAAGCCCATAATCAGACCTATGACCGTTGCAAAAACGCCCGCGATCAGCCCCACCCGTATGGATGTCTGGATGCCATACATCAATTCCAGAAAGATATCACGCCCAAAGTTGTCTGATCCGAGGAGCAATCCATCCCCCGGAGGCTGGAAGGCCATTGCAATCATCTCCAGCGGATCACTGCGATTTATGAGCGGATAGATGGTAACAAGCAGCAGCATGCCTACAAAAGTCACTGCACCGATCATAAACTTGGGCGACTTCAGCAAAATAGAGATCGAATGCTTCATGTCATTGTTCCTCCATTTGAGCAGCCTTAATGCGCGGATCAATGAAGCCATAGATTACATCAATCGTAAAATTGGCCAGCAGCACGGCAACAGCAATCAGCAGTGTACATCCTGAAATGAGCGGATAATCGAGCTGACGTATGGCCGTGAAGAGCCAGGTGCCAATGCCCGGATAACTGAACACAATTTCACAGATCAGTGATCCGCCAACCATGGTGCCAATGGAGAGCGCCAGTCCCGTGATCTGCGGCAGCATGGCATTGCGGAACACATAGCGGGCAATGCGGCCGTCCCGAATGCCAAGCAGTTTGCTGTACAGCACATAGTCCGAATTCAGCTCATAGATGGACATCTCCCGCATGCCAATTGCCTGACCGCCAATGGTCACGAGCACAATGGACAGGAACGGCAAGGTATGGTGGCGTATGACCGACATGATAAAGTCGAAGCTTAGCTGGGGCACCATCTGGAAGTCGTATCCACCGGACAGCGGAAACCATTTCAGTGTTAAAGCAAAGACATACAGCATAATAATAGCCAGAGTGAAAAAAGGAATGGAATTGATAAACAGCGCTACAGGAAACAGCACTTTATCAAAAACACCTTTCCGGTACGCCGCGATGGCACCGAGCAAATTGCCGATCAACCAGCCCACCAGGATAGCTGGAAGTTGAAGCCCCACCGTCCAAGGGACGGCGGAGGCCAGAATGTCCGTTACAGGCTTCGGATATAATCCGAAGGACGTGCCAAGATTGCCTGTGAAGAGATTTTTCAGATAAATGCCAAACTGGGTCCACAGGGGCTGATCAATACCAAATTCAACGGTAAATGTCTCATACACCCGCTTGATGGAATCCGAATCAGTCATGCCTGCAGTCATTTTGGAAGCGATCATGCTCACCGGGTTGCCTTCAATCAGTCTTGGCAGAATAAAATTTAATCCGACGGCGATGATCAGCGTCAGGCCATACCAGAACACTTTTTTCGCTACATATCTGGCGTAGGCATTCATTGGATCCAGCACCCCCCGAATTTTACGGATAAGGCCATATTTGTACTAAGGTGAGAACCTTTTGTCATCTCCTAATTATGAATTTGGTAAAGTGCCTTGATGCCTGCGCCATCCATGGAAATCTGCGGCGGAATGTTGGTACCGTCCCCTTCGGACGGGAAGCCTTTCCAGACGGACTCATTCACGGTATCAAACACCCACGGTCTGTACATTAGTGGAATGGACGGGATGTCTTTGAGCCAAATCGTATTCAGTTCAGTGTAAAGGGATTTCAGTTTCGCCTCATCGGATACGGAAGGAATCTCTTCAATGATTGCGTCTGCACGGTCATTCTGGTAACGGCCCCAGTTCCAGAATGCCATCTCACCGAGTGGAGCAACGCCTTTCGAATACATGATGGTCATGGCACGGTTCCACGGCTGGCTCGGACTCACACCGCCCGCAGGCGTGTTCATGATAATATCGAATTTGCCGGTCTGCAGATCATTGGTCCATACCGGGGATTCCGGGAATTTGGTTCGAATCTCAATGCCGATGGCTTTGGCGCTCTGCGCGACGATCTCCAGGGCCGCATTCCAGTCAGACCAGCCGTACGGACACTCAATTTCAAACGGTCCGAGACGGGTACCATTCAGTACACGAATGCCATCTTTGCCTTTGACAGCCCCAATCGAATCAAGCAGCGCATTGGCCCCTTCCACATCGGTGGTCCATTGCAGAGACTTGATTGCATTCTGATCAATATACTTGGACTCGGCATCTGAGTCCAAGGTCAGCGAAGGCTGCATCGGTGCAGAATAACCGCTCATTGCCAGTTCGGAGATCTTGTCATAGTTGATGCTCATGGCAATGGCCCGGCGGACATCTGCGTTATCCAGTCCGGCTTTGGAGAGATTGAAGAATATGCTCGGCATGGAACCCGGGAGATAATAAGGAGCATCTTTCAGATAGGTTTTGACCGGAGCGCCGCCTTCCCACATTTTCCACACCTGCGGGATAAACTGTTGGGAGACGTCCACTTGCCCACTCTTGAACGCCAGATCCCCTGCCGCATTATCCTTGTAGATCACATGGGTGATATACTTCGGTGCCGGCAGCTTGCCGAACAGCTTTTGTCCCCAGTAGTTGTCGTCGCGAATAATGGTAATTTTCTGATCATTGTAGAAGTGCAGCTTGTAAGCTCCGGTGCCGACCGGATTATCGTTGATTTCCTTGCGGATCGCTGTCAGATCATTATTATTTTTCTTCTCGATCTCTTCCCAGATATGCTTCGGCAGCATCGGGATTAATTCAATGCTATCCAGTACGGTCAGTTTGTTGGAATTATCGGGGTTCAGCTTGATTTCCACGGATTGAGCTCCATCAGCTTTCACTTCCTGAATATAGGTCCAGAAACTGCTCCAGTTAATGTCGTATTTCTTGCCCAGTTCATAGGTGTACACCACATCATCTGCGGTAAAAGCCGTTCCGTCACTCCACTTCGCATCCGCGTTCAGCTCAATCCGCAGTGTTGTGTCATCCGTCCATTCGTATGACTTGCCGAGCAGCGGCTCAAGTGCTCCATCCAGCTGGTTCACCATAAATAAGGTCTCGTACAGGAGTTCTCTGGAGTTTCCGTAATTCACAGGGAAGGCGGGATTGCCGCTGAGCAGATTGAAATTGGTGGGGGGACCCCATTGAAGTCCATTGACATACAGCGTCTCGTTGCGCGGAGTCTCCTTATTGGTTTGTGAGGCCGGTTCATTTTGGGTCGTTGCAGCAGGTGGATCTACCGTTCCTTGCGGTTCACTTACCGACGGTGGCTGAACACTTTGGCATCCGGCCAATAAAGCAGCCGACAATAACAGGGCGATGAGCGGTTTTGCAGCACTCTTGACTCGCATCCTGAACCCCTCCGTGAATTCATATTGGTATTTGGAAGCGCTTACTTAACGATATTCTATGAGATATATCACATGAAACATTCCATCTCTTTCCTCAATGTCGAGACATTATTTTTTTGCAGCTAGGCCAAAGGGTGTAGGCATATGGTGACCAAATAAAAACAGCTGGCTCCGTCAGGAACCAGCTGTTGCTTCGTTTTTTTGAAAACCAATTCTATCTGCTATTCAAAAGTTTCTTCAATGTCTGCAGGTCATATGTGGAAACCAATTGTTCCAAATGGGTATCCAGCCACTCTTCATCCTGATCCCACCATTTCAGTTCCAGCAGCAGCTCAATCGTTTTGTCGTCAAAGCGCTTTTTGATCGGCTTGGCTGGGTTGCCACCAACAATAACATAAGGCTCGATGTTCCGTGTTACCGTCGAATTGGACGCCACGATGGCACCGTCTCCGATTGTGACGCCAGGCATGATCGTAACATTTTGCCCAAGCCATACGTCGTTACCAAGTACGGTATCGCCCTTAAATGGCAGCTGATCCAGAGTGGGCGTCACTCTCTCCCATCCTCCACCGAAAATATTGAAAGGATAGGTTGTCATGCCCTCCATCCGGTGGTTTGCACCATTCATAATGAAGGTCACACCTTCTGCAATCGCACAAAACTTGCCGATCACCAGGCGATCCCCAAGAAAATCATAATGATGCAGAATTCGGTCATAGAAATGTTCAGGCGGATTACTATTGTCGCTATAGTAGGTATAGTCACCGATGTCCACATTGGGGCGATGCGGCAAATTCGAAATATAACAAACAGTGCGAATATTCTCGTTGGGGAAAAGTTTTGTTTTATCGGGAGCCATACTTATTCCTCCTTTTTCCACCATTGTAACAGATATTAGATCTTAAACGGGCTGAGCGATGCCTGAAGCTCTGAGGAAACATCGGACAGCACCGCTGCAGACGCCTTAATCTGTTCCACCGACTTGAGCTGTTCATGAACCGAACCGGCGGCCTGCTGTGAATTGGCACTGGCCGTCTGCGCATGGCGTGCAATCTCGTGCACGGAAGCAACGATCTGTTCCACGCCGGCAGACATCTCCTCACTTGTCGCTGCCATGTCCTCAATTTCCGTTGCGATCCTCAAGTTTGTGTCCCGGATCAGGCTGAAGTTTTGTTCCGTTTCACGGGTCAAGCGCAGCCCTTCCTGCACTTCATCCTTCACTCGAGACATGGCTGATAGGGACAGCAGCATGTCCTGCTCCATGGCTTTGACCAGTTCCTCAATGCGGCTCGAAGAGTCCCCGGCCTGTTCAGCCAATTTGCGAACCTCGGTAGACACAACGGCAAAGCCTCTGCCATGCTCCCCTGCTCTGGCCGCTTCAATGGATGCATTAAGAGCGAGCAGGTTGGTTTGATTCGCAATCTCATGAATGGTAGTAACCATCTGGCTAATCTGTGCAGACTTCACTTCCAGCGTACGAATGACTTCATCCGTTGTTGTAACGGAAGATTCGATCGTCGACATTTGCTGAACCGTCAGCTGCACTGCTTCCCCTCCGGTTTCCGCCTGCCTGCGGGAGTAGAGGGCAGATTCCGAGATGCTGGAGGCCTTGTCTGCCATCCGCTGCACTCCAATGGCCACCTCTTCCATGGCCTGCAGGTTCTCTTCGGTACTGATGGTCTGGCTCTCTGCTCCTCTCGCGACCTGTTCCACCGACGAAGCAATCTGTTCCGATTCGCGTGCCGTCCGTTCCGCAATGGTCAAGAGTATTCCGGTCGAATGCTTAGCCTTCTCCCCCGCTTGAAGACCACCCTGAATAATCAGTTGCAAGCTGCTTCTCATCTCGTTATACCCGGCACCCAGCATGCCAATCTCATCTTGGACGTGATCAACAACTGGTTGCGTGAAGTCCCCCGTGCCTGCACGTTTGATCGCCATAGACACCCGTTCGATTCTTAATTTCACTCTGCGGACATACAGAATAATGGCTGTAATGGCTACCCCCATCGCAAGCAGGAATACAATCAGAAAAGTCTTCAGAAATGAAGAGATAATGACATCAATCAGTGATTGAGATGCCCCTACATAGAGAATTCCGATGATTTCCCCGGTTGCATCCTTGATCGGTTGATATGCCGTCTGTACATTCTGTCCAACGACAACGGCCTCACCGTAGAATTTCTCTCCCTGCTGCAAAACAGCCTGAGCGACCTGTTCCGATACTTTCGTCCCGACTGCACGCTCTCCATCCATCATTACATTGGTTGCCACGCGCTCTTCCCCGCGAAAAATGGTTACGGTATCTCCCGATGCCTCACCGATCTCATCCACAAGTTCGAAGTTGCCCTCCATTGCGGTCTCACCTTTGTAAAGTTCGCCATCCTTGATGGCCCAGTCGCCGGGGTGTTTGTATGTAATGATTCGATCCGCCATCTCCAAATCCCGCTTCGCCTTTTCCGTTGCAAATGTCGTAATTCCCTGTCTCATTTCCAGAATTACACTTACCGCTACGGCTGAGGAAAACACGATAAATATGCTGATAACGATCAAACTGATTTTGGTACCGATGCTCATGCTTCGCATGTGTTGAGCCACCCATTTCCCTTTGTAATTAGGTGATACCGAAGCGAATTTCGAATCGATTTCGATAATCACATATAGAGTTATCGGTAGGCACATTCACATTATTTATAAGTTTTCAGTGATATTTATCACAATTTTTCAATGAAAAAACCAAAACATTTCCGTGTTTTCCGTAATCGTGGGCGAATGCCCTTCCAGTTGGAAATTCTGATACTCCGTAAGTCCAACAAGATATGTCTGAATTCGTATAAGGAAAAAAAACCAAATAATATGTTGCCAGCCACATGAATCGGTGATATATTTATGTTGCCGACAACATAAATGAGAAAGTTGAGGTATACCATGACATCTACAGATGCTTCGAAAAAAGATCACCCTTCCCTTAGTTCAGCTAATGATGAATTCAGTGCTGAGCATTATCCGGTCAGCTTTGGCATTTTTGCTCTAGCACGCTCGCATAAGGGGCTGGCTGCTCAATTGATTCGGGATACGGGATTGTTTCCTGGTCAGGAAATCATGCTGATGCAGCTGTTCGCACAGGACCATCAATCCCAGAATTCGCTGGGTCGGACACTTCGTCTGGATCATTCAACGGTAGCCAAGTCGGTTCGCCGCCTGGAAAGTGCAGGTTTCGTTACTCGCAGTCGCTCCAAAGAAGATGGAAGGGTCACCATTGTCTCACTGACGGAAGCAGGTCGCGCTCTGGAGGATCAAGTGAACTCCGCCTGGAGCCGGGTAGAGCAGATCACTACGGCTGTCCTCTCAGATGAAGAAAAGAACTTGCTGCTGTCTCTATCACAGAAAATTGCTTCACATATTGATTCATCCTTATCCTAATAAATTCCCTAAACGATTGGAGCGAATATATGTCTACATTCAAAATGAAAGCGATCCAAGTTCATCAATACGGTGGTCCGGAAACCTTACAATTTGAACAGGAAGTAACTCGGCCCGAACCTGCGACCGGAGAAGTACTGGTACGTATTCAATTTGCCGGAGCCATTCCGCTGGATTGGAAAATTCGTAATGGCTGGCTGCAGGACGTGTTTGTCAAAAGTCTGCCGTATACACCGGGAACAGCCATGGCAGGCATTGTTGAATCCGTAGGTGAGGGTGTCCAGGATTTCCAGCCAGGAGATCGTGTGTTTGGCAATGTGAAGGGAAGCTACGCAGAATTCGGCATTGCTCCGGCTCAAGATCTGGTACATATGCCGGACGGACTGAGTTTCGAGGAAGCAGCAACCATTAAAGGTGGAGCCGAGGCTGCATGGAAGGCTTTGTTCACGGAAGGAGAGCTGGAAGCCGGGCAAACCGTTCTGATCCATGCTGCTGCGGGCGGTGTCGGACAATATGCAGTACAGCTCGCCAAATGGAAAGGTGCCCATGTTATTGCTACGGCTTCTGGAAACAATGTGAATTTTGTATCCTCCTTGGGTGCAGATCAGGTCATCGATTACAAAACAGCCGCATTTGAAGAGCTGGTCCGCAACGTGGATCTCGTTGTAGAAACGGTTGGTGGAAATAATGAAGATCGTTCTTGGGGTGTACTGAAACGAGGAGGCAAGCTGGTTTCTCTGACTCAACTCCCCTCCCGCGACAAAGCAGAACAATACGGAGTAACAGCCAAGTTCAATTCGAAATTCCCTACTTCAGAGGATTTGACGATCATTGCCAAGCTTATGGCGGACGGTACCCTTCGTTCAGAAGTTGACTCCATTTTCCCACTGCGTGACGCGGATCAGGCCCATGCCAAAAGTGAAGCCAGACGTGGCCGAGGCCGCATTTTGCTGGATGTCCGCTCCGTGTGATCATTGCTGATTGGAGTTATATACCTATTCCCATTCCGTATGTGAACCGGTTAATCCCAAAATAAAACAAAGAGGGATTCGATGTTATGCATCGAACCCCTCTTTTTGTTCTTCATGGACTAACCGTCTATATAAAGAAAATACTTTTTATTTGGATGTAAGACTTACTTGTGCTGCCGTTTGGTCCCAATCGACAGTCAGTCCCAATCCTTCAGAGATGAAGCGTACAGGAACCAGTGTACGGCTGTTTAGGATAATGGCTGGTGCATCGATATCAAGCGTCTCCCCATTAACCGTTGCCGTGCTGCTTCCAATCTGGAGTACGAGTGTCTGGTCGTTCAGAACAGCGGTTACCGTCTTCGCTGTTTTGTCCCAAGTCACTTCTGCACCCAGTGCTTCAAGAATGGCATTGACAGGTACCATCACCCGACCGCTCTGCTCGAGCGGATCCTGATCCGGGAACGAAATCGCTTGGCCATCCAAAGTAACGGCAATGGTTGGGTCTGTTGTTCCCGTTTCAGAGGAAGTTTCCGAGCCACCATCTTCCGTAGTCTCAGGCAGCGGTGTCACTTCACGTCCGAGCTGCTCTTGCAAGTTCGCGAGTCGGTTCAGGGCAAACGTCGTCAGCGATCCTGCTGCCATGGAGCCCATACCTCCGCCACCGCCGAAGTTACCACCTGGACGTGTCTGCGTGTTTCCTGTGCTCCCTGCCGCATCTGTTGATTCTGTTCCGCTGGTGCCATCCGGCTGCGAAGGTGGGGTCGTTCCATCTGGAGGCGTCATTCCTTCAAAGCCTTCCGGTGGTGTCATTCCCTCCATGCCCTCTGGAGGCGTCATGCCTTCGAACCCTTCCAGAGGCGTTCCACCCATACCACCTCCTGCATCTGCGTTAGCGGAGTAAGCGATATTGGATTCGAACTGTTCGGTTGTGTAGAATTTGGTTGGATCTGCTTCTACATAAGGACGGATGACATCAGCAAGTTCTGTAATACGGTCTTGGATGCCTTCCAGGTAATCCGTCAACTCGTTGACGTAGCTCAAGTATTTTTCCTTATACTCCGGCACGGCAAGCAGGTTGTTAATCATCGGTACATTTTCCATGCTTATGCCAAGTACAGGCTCGTCCACGGATACGTTCGTTGCATTGGTGTTGGTCGTAGTTGATCCGGTTGTCGTTGTTCCACGTCCGCCTCCACCCGAATATCCATTGAAGGACATGTTGAAGTCCCAAGGCACAACCGTGAACTTGCCATCAGCATCGCTGTAGAGCATGTAGTTATGCCCTTTGTCACCGTTATAGCTGTCATAGTTGCCGAAAACCATGTTTCCCGCGATATACTGAAGTGCGGAGTCAACGTCGAGCACGCTCTCAATATCGCCTTTTTCTCCTTCAGGCATGTCATTCAGCGTTTTGATGAAGTTTTTGAGTTTGGTTTTATTCTCGTCCATACCCAAATCTTCCGTGAGTGTGCTGTAGTCGCTGCCCTCTTCATATTGAAGATAACTTCTCTCGTCAGTATCATAGAGAACACCGCCTTCGTAATCTTCACCGTAGTTCCGCTCCAGGTAACTGTCATCCACCGCTTCAACACCTGTATAGAAACCTACCAATTCGCCGTTGACATACAGGTTGACGTAGTTCGTCATCGGTACATCCATACCAATGCTGCGCAGCGCTTCATAGTGAAGAACTTCACGCATGTACGATGGATCCGCGTAGTTGTTGTTCAATACCATTTTATCGAGGCCAAGCAGGGTTTGTGTTTTATCGTATTTATCAAACTTCAGCCTGAAGCTGTAACGGTCCGAATCTTCCATGGATGCCACGGACTTCAGTGTCAGATTGCCTTTGGTGGAGAAACCGACATTATCCAGCTTGTTGCCATCCACTTCCACGCTGACCTTCTTATAATCCTTATCCAGCGGACTTTCAAGCATGCTCTCCCAGTCTGCATCATCAATTGTAACGTTGATATCAATAACATTATCTGTCTGGAATAATGATTCGTAAGCTTGCGTAATGCCTGTGCTGGTCGTTGTAGCCGCTGTATCCTCTGCGGCATACGCTGCGTTAGGGCTAGCGATCAGACCGAACGACGACGTTACCATCGTCACGGACAGTGCCGTTACTGCAAATTTTTGTAGTAAATTATTCAAATGATAAATCCTCCTTCTTGGTTTCTGTTAAGCACCCGAGGCTTATAGGAACCATGGTAGAGGACAAACCTTTAATGAATCTTAAATGTGTCCGATGTTATATCGTCTAATGGGCGGGTGATCCTATTTGGACCCCCAGATCGATTGATTGTTGGAACCGATCAACGAGAAGGTCATGACTTCATTATGACTGGCCGACTCATTTTTCTGTTTGAAGAATATGCCCTTGTAGGTCACCCCGTTAATCACCATCGTGCAGTAATACGTACCGGCAGTATTGGACCACGTACCGGTTACTGCACCGGTTATCGTACCATTCGAATTCAGCGTCACGCTTTGGGTAGGCAGCATGCCCACACCGCTGATGGAAGCATCTAATCCCATGTTGACGAACTGATACGTTCCCGCCATGTCGCTTGCGCTATAACCTGTGGACGAGATACTGCTTCCCAAAAATTCGTATACGGCCGTCACCGGCCATTTGTCAGCGTTCAGGAACTGCTGATGCGCACGAACCTCATGATACTCTGTTCCATTATTAAACCGGGTGTGGTAGATCAAATACCTTGCACCATCTGTATCTAGAAAAGCGGAGTTATGCCCGCCTGATTTGTAACCGAGCGGTACGCCGGAGAATGCATAGTTACCAAACAGCTTGATGCCACGAGTCGACTGGTCGACTGAAGCAGAGGCATATACGGCCTGATTGCCCGCAGCGTCGGTATAAGTTCCGTCAATTGTCGTAGAACGGTACAAGCGAATATGGTAACCACCTTCATTAGCCAGCCCGCCGTAGGTTACATACAGGTAGTAATACCCTGCATCCTTGTCATAAACGATATAGGGAGCTTCTCCTGTTTTGCCGTAACCTCCGGCTATGCGCTTGCCAAAATAACGGTCGGTATTGCCGTTATCCGATCCCGGATAGATGGGCTGTCCGGTATCCGGATTAATTTGCAGAATATAGATCCCTCCTGACCAAGACCCGTAGCTCATCCACAGCTTTCCGGAGCTGTCGTAAGTTAAGGTAGGATCGATGGCATTCGGGAACAGGGTATTGTTAAAACCTCCATTGCTTAAGAACCAGCCGCTCCGCGTGCCGGACAAACTGCCTTTGTCGATCAGCTCAGGAATGTTGGTATGCTGATACCATGTGTTTACCGTTTTGGTTCCAAGTGAGGACGTTGTCGTAATTGGATTGCTTCCACTTGTGAATCCAGAGTAGATAATCGTATCGATGTATTCATATGGCCCCTTCACGGATTTGGATACGCCGAATCCAATAGCTGAGCGGATATATGTGGAAGAAGTGGAGTAATACAGCATATAGGCTCCCTTGGAACCGTCCGCCCATGTGTATGACGCATTGTAGACCGGCGAAGCAGGCGCCCATACCGCATGACCACCAGAGCTGTCTTGGTCATTATATCCAGCCCACGCATAGGAGACAGCCAAGGCGGACGTCAATGCAGCTCCCGAGCTGCGGGATGCATTTCCGGTACCGCCTGCCTTGACCAGCTCCCATTTCTGCATCTCTCCGCCCCAGTAGTTCCACTGCTGTATATTGGCGCCAGCCGTCGTGCTGCCACCTGCCACATCCAGTGCACTAGTATATCCGGAAGCCTTGGTCAGGAAAGCAACGGAGCCATCTGCATTTTGCTGAATCCGGAACAACTGCATCGTACCGCCCCAATAGGTCCACTGCTCAATGAGAGCTCCATCTGCAGCCGAGCCACCATTTACGTCGATGGCACTTTTATAGGCCGAGTTGGCGGTAAGGAGATAGTAGTCCCCGTTGCCGTAATGCATAATTCTGAACTTCTGTGCGTCGGAACCATTATAGGACCACTGCCGAATGCCTGTCCCATCGGCAGATGAGCCATCGGTAACATCCAGGTAGAGGTTGCTGTTTTTATTTTTGATGTAATAATAACCTTCGAAGGTAGAGGGTGCGTACAAGGTACTGTTGGCATACCCCTGCGTTCCCTCGTAAGACCAGTTTCGGAGATCCGTGCTGCTGGCCTGAGCCAGATGCGAGCCATAAATGTAGTACCTGTTCGTGGACGAGTCATAATAAATGGAAGGGTCATGTACAGACACCCGGGTTGTATTCGAAGTTGTTGATGAACTTGCTGCCCCTAGTGCATTTCCACTGCCCATGCTGACAGCCAAAAGCACAAATACGAGCATCATCGTACTCAGCTTATTCCATAACTTGTATACTCGTTGCATGATTGGATCAATCTCCCTTCATAGTAGGTTGCTTATATTGCGAGTTAACAATGATGTTTCTCTATACACCACTAATTAAGCGCTTTCATATTTATGATAAAAAAACATTCTCTCTCTTTTACAATACTTCTTTGATGGAACATACTTTTGTTACTTTATGAATGAATATGTTAACCTCCTCTCATATTGATAAACCGTATAGCAATTCTGGTTTCGAACACTATACTATAGCCCATAATAAATGCATTTCCTTGTCGAAGTAAGGGGATTCATGTCGTTATGGAAAATAAATATATTTATTAATATATTTGTAATTATGTAACCTTCGATTACCCTCATACCAATGAAAAGCTCTACTCTTGAACTGCTCGTCGGCACGTTACTTAGCTGAAAAATAGATATGGCCGCTACTGATATCTGGAGTCCATTGCATCCTGTAATTACAGAGAATATATGTTACTATTTTCCAACAAGGAGGGTTAGCATGTATAAAACAATCGTTTTACTTGTATCCGCCGCTTTCCTATTAACAAGCTGCAGTGAAGCCGGTGCACCTGCCGAGAACACTCAATTGAGCAAGCAGAATGCCGAAATGACCCAAACCATCAAGGAACTCAGAGAAGAGAACTCTCGCCTACAGGAGCAAATTACTCTTCTACAGGAAAGCGTAAATGACGAGGAATCCAGGACAAACCTGAGAGAAACCCTGAATATGACGTTTAAACTCATGGCTGCCATGGAATCAGAAGATACCGCGTATATCAAGTCCATATCTTCTCCCAACGTGAAGATTGCCGCTAGCAGAAATGCATTGGTAGTTCAGCATGGAGATTCTTCTTATGAAGCAAATTTCATCAAGAGTATACTTTGGGATGAGTTCGAGTTCAGAGGTTATGATCAAAAGGATTCAGACCACTTCATGCTTTTTGTTGCCAAAACTATGACGACAAAAGGTTCTGAGGGAATGATCGAGTACGAGTTTTCCTTCATACGTTCACCCGAAGGGGAGTGGTTGTTCGACGGGTACATCTCTTAAAATAAACTCAAAAAAAAGTGGTGCTCCATGTTTAATGGAGCACCACTTCTTTCAATTTAAGAATCGACCTCCACCCGCTGAAGAAAGGTGCGGGTGCGATTTAGCTTGGGGTTGCCGAAGATTTGCTCTGGCGGGCCCTCTTCGGCGATTTCACCGTTATCCATGAAGAAAACCCGGTCCGCAACATCACGGGCGAAGCTCATCTCGTGGGTAACGATCATCATCGTCATATTCTCCTGTGCGAGATCCTTGATCACTCGCAGCACTTCTCCAGTCAACTCGGGATCGAGTGCTGACGTCGGCTCATCAAACAGCAGAATGTCTGGCTGCATCATCAGTGCACGAGCAATCGCTACGCGCTGTTTCTGTCCACCGGACAGATTGCCCGGGTAGGCGTTCGCCTTGTCCGACAGCCCTACTTTTCCGAGGAGTTCCAAGCTTCGCTGGCGGATGATGGCTGTGCTTTCTTTTTTCAACGTCTTCGGTGCCAGTTCCAGATTGGCTTGTACAGTCAGATGCGGAAACAGATTAAAGTGCTGAAATACCATACCCATCCGATCTGTGATTTTGCGGATTTCCGCAGTCCCTGCATAACGGCCATTGTCAACAAGCGTCTGATCCTGAATGCGAATCGTTCCACCGGAGATATCCTCCAGATGAATCAGGCTGCGCAGCATCGTACTCTTGCCCGAGCCCGATGGGCCAATCACGGCAATGACTTCACCCGGTGTCACATTAAAGGTTACCTGCTTCAGTACATCAAGTGTGCCGAATGATTTTCTTAACTGATTCACTTCTATAATATGTGTCATATGCAGACAGTCCTTTGATTAATCAGATTTAATTTATTCAAATGAAAACCGCTTCTCCAGCGCTTTGAACAGTAGTGTGAGCACCAATGTCATGAGCAGATACATGATCGCTGCAACGAAAAATGGGATGAGCTGCAGATCCCGGTTGACCGCGGCTTGGGCGTAATACAGCAATTCAGGAACCGCAACCGCATAGAGCAGAGCCGTATCCTTAATCAAAGTAATGGACTCATTCGCTGTTGCAGGCAGTACAACCCGAATCATCTGTGGAATGATGACTTTGGTCATCGTCTGCCACTTGGTTAAGCCGAGAACCTGCGCAGCTTCATGCTGCCCTTTGTCGATGGAGAGCAACCCGCCTCTGAAAATTTCGGCAAAGTACGCCGCATAGTTCAAAATGAATGCAATCGCCGCAGCAACGAAACGATCAAACACCAGGTAATCGCCAATGACAGGAAGCAGCGGAAGACCGAAGCAGAAGAATAATACCTGCAGAAGCAGTGGTGTTCCCCGCATGACATAGACGTACGTATGTGCAATCCATGCCAATGGTTTAATTTGGCTTCTCATCGCCAGAGTGACCACGAATCCAAGCGGTATGGACAGTACGATGGCGAGCAGGAACATAAAGATCGTTGTCTGGGCTCCCTCAAGCATAGGTTTCAGTATAGTAGATATATAATCCCAACTCATGATTTTTTGTCTCCTCTAATCTGTTAACCCCGCACTCCAATGGAGTCGCTGCTCCAAGAGGAATACGGGGTCTATTGGTTTCTGATCGTATGTCAGGCGCTAACCTGTCTATTTCAACACCTTGTCTTCACCCAACCACTTGGTTGAGATCTGGGCAGCCGTTCCGTCTGCATTCAGTTCATCCAGTGCTTTTTGCAGCTGATTGAGCAGTTCCTCGTTGCCTTTTTTGATACCAATACCATATTGCTCCGGTGCAAGGGATTCATCCAGCAATTTGAAAGTTTCCTCTTCCTTCGACATGTAATATCTCGCCACCACTTCATCAATGATAACCGCATCCAGACGTTTCGTCTTCAGATCCGTCAATGCAAGAACGTTATCCTTGAATTCGGAAGCTTTCACTTTGTCCTTCAGGGGACTGGCTGCGAGTGCATCTGCCGCTGAAGACAGAGCCTGCAATCCCACATTTTTGCCATCCAGCTCATCCAGCTTCGTAATTGGGGAATCGGCCAGTGTAATCGCAACCTGACTGTTTTCCAAATACGGCTTCGTGAACAGCACTTTCTCCTTGCGCTCGTCCGTAATCGTGTATCCGTTCCAGATCATGTCTATCCGGCCGCTGTTCAGCTCTGATTCTTTGGAAGACCAGTCGATCGGCTGAAAGGTAACTTCTTTACCCATTTTCTCCGCTGCAGCTCTGGCGTAATCAATATCGAAGCCGACAATTTCATTTTGTTCATCCCGGAATCCCATTGGAGCGAATTTGTCATCAATCCCCACAATAATGGAGTTGTCGTCCTTGCTTCCCGAGCTGGAACAACCTGCCACAACGATCATGCATATGCTGATGAATAATAGTAATATCGCTTTTTTTCTCATCTCTTGAACCCCTCCATGTCTGTAACCAAAACCCAAACGCTTTAGTTCGTTACCACGTTATCAGAGACTTATAATAACATAGCATGGGAGAAGAGTCGAGTGTCTTGCCTATTTCCTACGTTTTCATGCAGCTCAATTGTCAACAATTTGTGAAAACGCCTCTTGGACTTTTGCTGGTTTCTCCAGCTTCGACCGTACCACGGAATCCCATTGGACAGGGTCCTGAAGTGCCTTCAACTCCGTGCCCACCCATTGCCGAGCAACATTCCTCGGCTGCTTTTCGTATGGAATATATTGGGGAGGTGTTTGAGATTAACTTCATACATTCAGTGAGAGCCTGGACTACCCTTATGCTGCTTGGATCTGTGTTCCTATTGTCCGGATGCAATACTAACGAATACAACATGAACAACGTAGAAAATCCCCCTCCAGGAACGAGCCAGCGTAATAACTTGCCAACGGAACTTCCTAAACCCATCATCCAATCAGTCAGCGGCAGCCCCATCCCTGCTGTACAGGGAAGTTATTGCTGGGAGGGCTTGTGTATCGACTACGCAGGAGACCTGGAGCTGCTGGAGGGAAGAACACCTGTTACTCTACTTGTGGGAGAGGATGTATCCATTGATATGGGTACTGACGTTGCCCCGGATGAAATTTACTCTAGTCGAATATGTGGATGGAAAAGCTCATCGCGTGTCATTTACAGCGGGATCATTCCAGCTGGCACAGGAAACGGGCATTCACTATTATGGAGCATTTGCAAGCTGGTCCTCTCCCAGAGATTCTAATGTTTCGTTGGGGGATACTTCATTTGCTTTTGCCGTTCATCTCGTGGAGAAAAAATAAAAAAAACAAGGCCCCTCCAACACATTGGAGTGGGCCTTGTCGTGGTTCCCGTTCAACTTATCTTCTGTTCAGTTGAATCTTACGATTATTGCTGCACTTTCTCGCGGTCTTTTCCCTTATCGGACTCACCCGCATTTTTGTTCGCTGCATCACGATCCTGCTGCATCTCTTCGATGGTTTTCACCTTGAGACGTGCTGCCCCTTCATATTCCTTCGTAGGAATAAGATTACCGGCAGCAAGTCTGGCTTCTGCGGCTGCAATGGCTTCACCATATTGCGGCAGCCACTTCGCCTGAGCAACCAGCATTTCGTCAACCATCTGCCAAATTTCTTTGGGATTACATACGGCACCGACAAGCGGGTCCATCATGAATGCTTGACGAAGCAGCTTGTCGTCTCCGTGTACAGCCGCTTCAACCGCAAGCCGTTGCACCGAAATACTCACATTACATACCGCAGCCGGACCCAGTGGCAGATCACCGACATGCGGCATCGAGATGCCGTTGCGATCCACATATCCTGGTGCTTCAATAATTGCATCATTCGGCAGATTGGAGATCACGCCGTTATTAATGGTATTAAAGTGTCCGCGATATACGCGTCCCGTTTCCAGACTTTCTATAATGTAAGAACCATGTTCTCCGCCACGTTTTTCCGGAACAAATTGCATCGGTTCATCCTTCATCCAATTGGGAAAATCAGTCTCGAACCAATTTCTGCCCTCTGTACACACGCGTAAATACCCGCCCGTCTCTCCGTTGATCCAGTTGCCCAGATCAATCCAGTCCTGAATCTCTTCTGGACGTTTGCGGTACCATGGCACATATTCGCTAAGATGCCCGTTCGATTCCGTGCTGTAGTAGCCGAAGCGGCGCAGCATATCGATTCGAACCTTTTCGGTACGGCTGTACTCGGGATGTTTTTCAAAAGCTTCAAGCAAATCACCTGTAAGGTCTTTGCCTTCGTGAGATGCCTTGATGTACCAGGTCTGATGGTTGATACCCGCGCACACAATATCCACTTCATTCATCTTCAATCCAAATGCTTCCGCAATCTGGTGATGTCCATGCTGCACACCGTGACACAACCCGATGGTGCGTACGCCACCATACTTATTACAAGCCCATGTTAGCATAGCCATCGGGTTCGAATAATTTAAGAGCAGCACGTCTGGTGCACTCTGTTCGCGAATATCTTTACAGATGTCCAGCATTTCGGCAATTCCGCGCTGCCCATACATAATGCCTCCTGCACACAACGTATCACCGACACATTGATCCACCCCGTATTTAAGTGGAATGTCCACATCGGTTGCAAATGCCTCCAGCCCTCCAACACGAATTGTACACAGTACATACTTCGCGTCCTTAAGCGCCTCTTTTCGGTCTGTCGTAGGCTGAATCTGAATATTCAGTCCATTCTCGCGAATATCCCGCTGGCACAGCTCTGTCACCATGTCCAGATTGTGCTGATTAATATCGCAGAACGCAATCTCTATGTTGTTAAACTCCGGTACCGTCAACAAATCCCGCAGCAAACCTCTTGTAAAACCAATACTCCCTGCCCCGATAAATGCCACTTTAAACGACATTCGCATGTCCTCCCGTAATCCGAAATGATTCGTTTCGGTTAATGACCTCACTTCATGGAATCATTGTATCAACGGAAAATGAGGAAGCGTTATCAAAATCATGACCAGTTCCAGATGAGGTTGTCAAAAATCCTAACTTTTATTATCAAATGGAATACTTCTCCCTTGGCTAAAAGTAACACACTCCACTCAGTCCTCTGGTGGGTACTGGCTGACATGTCTCTCCATCATGGATCGATATTCAACCGGAGTCCGGCCTGTATATTTTTTGAATAACATGTGGAAATACTGACGACTGCCCACGCCCACATACTCCGAAATTTCCGAGATCGGAATATTGGTCTGCTGCAGCAGCATCTTGGCCTTCTCCATTCGAAGCATGGTAAGATAGTCCGTTGGGGTCCGCCGGGTGTGCTGACGAAAAATGCGATGCAGATAGCCGGGATGCAAATTGACCGCTGCCGCAATATCCTTCATCTGAATGCTGCGATCCATATTGTGATGCATGAACTCAATCGTTCGTTTAACATATAACTCCGACTGATCCGGTGCACTCCGGCTCATCTCCCCACGCAGCCGCGCAACCCGGACCAGCAGCTGGATAAACAGTGTACGCACCAGCGTACCCTGTTCCGGTGACTTGAGATTCCTGGCTTCGCGATGGTGGGATCGTTCATCAGAAGGAATGATTCGCATCGGGATAGCAGACCCGCCGTGATCCATGAGGCCGCGTTGATCCAGCTCCAGTACGAGGCTTTTCATAATGTGATATACCTCTTCCGGGTCAGGCAGTACCATGTAAGGCGAAGCGTGCGTTAAGAAGGTCTCGACTTCCTCCTCTTCCTGAGCGAGCTGGCGAATGGAAGGCTGTCCAGGCGCGGAGCGGGCAAAGCCAAACTCCACATTTAACATCCGGCAAGGAACACCATCCTCGACCAGCAAACGGTGCGGCACATTGGCATCCAGCAGAATGAACTGTCCCTTTTTCAACACAGCCTGCTCCGAACCTCCATCCGGCATCAGTACATCCACCCTGCACATCCCCGAGATGATATACATGATTTCAGTCGAATCATGATTGTGGTAGGCCATGCTGTAATTGTCCCATTGCTTATAATAGTACGCGTAGAATCGCGGCCCGCAGTCCTCCGTTTGCAGCTCCTCCTGAAACAGGCTTCCCGTAAAACGTTTCGTGCTCATGTGCATACCTCCATTGATGCAGCGATCCTCACTTTTCTCCATTGTAGCAATTCTACAAGGTGGTTTTAAACTCCATTGCTTCAACTAGACTTGCTTATTAAAATTAGATAATTGTATAATTAGTTAAATATCTAATCCATTACGCACCTATTATCCATCCTATAAGGAGGTCGAGTATGATGAGTACCATCTTCCATCTCGTGAGACACGGTTTAAAAGAAAGGCGCAGCGGTGATGTCTCCCTTACTCCTGAAGGGGCCCTGCAGGCCGAATCAACAGCAAGGCATTTGGCCCAGGGTGCCTTTCCCATTTCCAAAATCGTTACCAGTCCCCTTCAAAGAGCAAAAGAAACTGCCGAAAGGATTGCCTTTTATACTCGTTGTCCTGTAACCGAAGATTCTCGCTTGCGAGAACGTGCCAATTGGGGCGATTGCCCTGATCAGACCTTTGAACAATTTATTGCGATGTGGGACCAATGCACGTCTGATCCGGATTACATTCCGCCTGTGGGCGATTCAGCCAAAAAAGCGGGTCAGCGTCTGGCATTCCTACTGGACGAATTGCACAATGAAGAACCGGCAAACCGTAACATCATCGTGGTTACCCATGGCGGACTTATTACCGATTTCCTGGTTCAGGCGTTCACCGAGCGAGAGCTGAACGTCTGGCATCCTGATTTTAAAACCTTACAAAACCATCTTATTCCCGAATGTTCCATAACCAAGCTAATTTATGATAAAGGAAACCGCACAATTGAAGCATTCGCGTCCATAGAACATTTGATATGAAGATAAGGATATAGCTCTGATATAGTGCCCTCGATTGGATGAGGTTTTGATCCAGTTCTCCTTCTTCTTCCGTTCCTACGAGAAAAAGCTCTGGAACCCCTCATGTGCCGAGACACACCGGGATATTCCAGAGCCAGGTTTTATTTTAGAAACCTTTTTTCATTAACCTGAGCCTAATCATTTTCCACCCTTACCTGATTGGGGAGTGGAGAACTTGGGCAGTGTTACCTTCGACCAGTCGATATCCGATGCCATGTAGAAGGACGGATAGGAAGGCTGGTTGTAACCGCTGTTCTGTCCGGCGATACCCACGCGGTACATGGCGTCATGCATCAGCGTGTACAGCTTCCGGTCCGTCTTCTCCGTACTCAGATAGATGCGGATCGCCGAGCTGTCCTCGGTTCTCACCAGCATCTCTTCCCGCCAATCCCCGAAAATATCGGCCACCAGAGAAGGCGTGCCCTTGGTGTGATTGTTGGTTAATGTGCCTGTGGCGGTCAGCAGCGTACCGCGATTCCAATCCTTGATGGTCGGGGTAACATCAATCGCGCCGTCTACAATCTGAGTGGTCATATCTGCTGCCCAGCGAATATTCATATTTGTGCCAGGCGCCTGATCACTTATTTTCTCACCACTGGCTGTCCACAATCCTACAGCCCATGTCTCCAAGCCTCGGCGAGTAGGATCTACATCCCCAACCATCCCGCGCCCGGTATCTTTCCCTGTATAGCCACCATAGATGACTTCTCCCGTCTTGGCATCCCGCAAGGAATATCCATATGGAGCCCACGGACCGCCTTCATGTACCATGAAGATTTCAAGTCCCGGACGATCCGGATCAATATCTGCCACATGCAGTGCATCCCCATGACCCAGGCGGGCAATCGTTCCCGGTGCAGCACTTTCCGCAGGCATCAGGTCGGTTGAGCTGTACAGCACACTGCCGTCATGATCAATCGTGGCCGAACCATAGATAATCTCCTGCTTACCATCTCCATCGACATCCGCCACACTGAAATAATGAGCGCCCTGGGTTGTAATGGAGCCATACTCCGGATCAGTGCCATCTACACCATGTGGTCCGTCGTTGAATGGATTTTTCATCGGTGTCCAGCCACTGTCCACTTTCCATTCGCGTTTGAGCTTTTTGCCGTCCCAGTTATAAGCAACCATCGTCGAGCGTGTATAGTACCCGCGTGCAAAGACAGCAGATGGCTTCTTGCCATCCAGATACGCCACGCCTGCCAGGAAACGATCCACCCGGTTACCCGGCTCGATCCGTGCCATGGCATAATCGCCCCACATCAGACCGTCATCATGGCGCTCCGGCTCGTAAGGAGTGGTCTCCAGCTCTTTGCCGGATTCCCCTTCAAACACGGTCACATACTCAGGTCCATTTACGATAAAACCTTCGAATTTGCGCAGCTCATTCTTGTCACTGCGGCTTGGCGCATAGACATCGATGAAGTAATCTGCCAGACTCTCGGCATCCTGCTGGGACAATGGATAGGCATACTTCTTCTCTATGCCAAAAGCCTCCTCCAGCGTAGCTGGCCAGTTCCCCTTCACAACTTCCTCGTGTTTGTGCCAGTTTTTGAACATGTCGACCACATGATCATAATAACCGTCAGCACTTAAACGATAGTCATCTTCGTTGGAGTACCCTGCTTTGCGGTCTTCTTTCGGCAGCGTTATATACTTCTCAGACGTCACTTTTCCTTTTTTGTTATATTTGATAATCTTGGTTCCCGGAGCAGTCTTGAACATCAATTCTACCTTGCCATCTCCATCAAAATCATAAACCAGCATCTGTGTATAGTGAGCGCCCGCACGGATGTTGACCCCGAGATCAATCCGGTACAACAACTGGCCGTCCAAGGTGTAACAATCGACATACGTTTTACCGGTGTAGCCTTTTTGAGATACATCCTTGGCGTTGGAAGGGTCCCATTTGACGAAAAACTCATATTGGCCGTCTCCGTCCACATCACCTACGCTCATGTCATTCGCGGAGTACGTATAGGCTTCGCCAGCAGGTGTAACCCCATCAGCGGGTTTCTGCAGTGGAATATCCATATAGCCATTCGCCCAAGGCTTGACGGAGCTGCTGCGCTTGCTTTCCTTTCCCTTGCTGTTAACAGCGGCCACTTCATAGCGGGAAGACGATTTTCCTGCGGGATCGATATAGTTCGTACTGTCCGTAACGGTAGCAATCTTTTTGCCATCGCGGTATACGTTGAAGTTCGTGCCTGTCAGCCCTTTGTCGCTATACCCCGTTGCCTCATCCCCAAGTAACCTCCAGCTTAGAAAAACACCTTCGGACGTGGATGCTGCCACCAGCCCCCGATCCAAATATTCGAGCTGAATCTCTTTCAACGAACCGCCCCCCTTGTGTGATTGAAGGCTAGCCTCTGCTGCACTACTGCCATTCGAAGCCGCTGCTCCGCTTGTCCCCGCGGTTCCCGCAATAAGCAAGGCTACGCTGAGTGCCGAGGATAATACCTTGGCCGCAAGCGGCATACGCACCTTCCGGCGATTAGTCTGTACACGGGGAAACTCTTCCTTATGTACCCTTACTGTTGTTTTGGAATTCATCAACCTTCACTCTCCTTAAGACAGAATAGGTGATGCTTATCTTATTTTTGAACAGAACAGGTCGCCACAACATAATGATTGCGCTTACAAAGGTGGAGTCGATCAATCACTTAATCGACTTCCAGAGCACTGTCCCCCTTCCATTCCCCATTCAATTCTAAGCAGGCATTCTCGCCCGACGGGTACTATTATAGACATCCTTTACGCTGCGACATAGGCAAATATCCGTTCAAAACGATCAATATTCAGTGTTTTATTGAGACTCATTTCAAAAAAGTCCAGAATCGACTTCGTCTCCTCCACTACCTTTCATATGTCCACCGAAGTCTCATTTTAAGATTGGTAGTCTCAATCTTGATGAGGGTAGTAAAAGTCGCTAGGCTCCAATTGTTACAAGTTAGATACAAGTTTAACGTGTTTGGAAACATCCTCTCGCTATACTGACAATCGAATCGTACCAACCGAAACGGATATGCAGACGGTAATCAAAGGAGACTCACATCACATGAACAGCACAACTATTAACAACGCTTATGTTAACTATAAATCGGAAATCACACGGTACTTATCCCATATCGTCAGGCAGCCTCAAGATGCGGAGGATCTGACGCAGGAATGCTTCATTCGGCTCATGAACGTTCACGCAGACATCCCTGAAGATCGACTGCTCTACTATCTCAAAAAGATTGCTTACAACCTCGCTCTGGACACCTTCCGCAAACGAACGCGAATCATGAAGCGGGATAGCAGGCTTGACGTGCCAACGTACCACTGTGACCTATCCGAACTGGAGATCACCGAGAGTGTTAACGATCTCTTCTCTGTCGTCAGTAATCCAGAACATCGCAAAATCCTGGAGCTGCGCGTCATTCATGGATACAGCATCAGGGAAACCGCAGAGCTCGTCAATCGCAGTGAAGGTATGATCAAATCTTCGGTATTCCATGCCGTGAAGCGCATACGTGCCAAAGTCATCTCCTAAGAGATGGCTTTTTCAGATTAGGCAAGAGCAAAAATATACAGGGGAATGTAAGCTTTTATCGCATATTCTCATTTTGACGTATGACTATTGGCCCAATTTTACAAAACTCGAGGAATTTTTTACAAATTGTTATGACTATGTGAGATTTTGGTGTGATAAAATATGGACGAACTTACGAATCGACTAATATTTGGGAGGGATTTGGTTGGGTAAATTGACAAGCATGCGCGGAGTATGGTTAAAATCACTCCTTGCATTATCCATGGCTTTACCGCTTCAGGTCGGCTTATGGAATGGGAACGCTGCTGTTCACGCAGAGGGACCAGCGGATCCTGCACCGTTCATCCAGGCGAAAGTGGTGAATGAAAATGCCGGCAAAAAGATATTGTTCGACAATACGCATGCACAGACGGCTGGTGCGGCAGACTGGGTTATCGATGGCGGCTTCTCGGACTTCGGTAATGCACTTGCAAATGACGGGTATTATGTAAAAGAACTGCGCAAGACCACCCCTTTTACCTACGACGATCTCAAGGAGTATAACGTATTTGTTATCGCTGAGCCTAACGTTCCGTTCAAAACGTCAGAGCAGGCAGCGATGAAAGAATATGTGGAAAATGGCGGCAGCATCTTCTTCATCGGGGATCACTACAATGCTGACAGAAACAAAAACCGCTGGGACGGTTCGGAAGCATTCAACGGCTATCGCCGCGGTGCATTTGAAGATCCAGCCAAAGGCATGAGCACAGAGGAACGTAACTCCGCAGCCATGCAAAATGTAACCAGTACGGACTGGTTGTCCGAAAACTTTGGCGTACGATTCCGCTATAACGCACTTGGCGATATCGATGCCAACATCATTGTACCAGCAGATCAAGCCTTCGGGATCACGGAAGGAGTATCGGCTGTAGCCATGCATGCCGGTTCAACTCTTGCCATTACCGATCCGGAAAAAGCAAAAGGAATCGTCTACCTGCCAAAAACCAATGCAAAATGGAATAATGCGGTGGATCAAGGTGTATACAACGGCGGCGGGATCGAAGAAGGTCCATACGTAGCCGTATCCAAACTGGGTGCAGGTAAAGCAGCCTTCATCGGAGACTCCTCCCCAGTAGAAGATGCATCACCTAAATATTTGCGTGAAGAGACAGGTGCACGCAAAACAACCTATGATGGTTTCAAAGAAGCTGACGATGCTGCGTTGCTCGTTAACACAGTAAACTGGCTTGCTACGCAAGAAAACTACACTGATTTTACCCAGGTAAACGGTTTGGAACTGGATAGTCCAACTGCATTGCTCGCATTCGAAGAACCAGCAGCTTCTACCGAGCCACAGGCTGAACCTTGGGCTGCACCAGCTGCAGGCTACAAATGGTATGATAGCTCCACCTTCAAACCAGGTTCCTATGGCGGACCTGCTTCCAGCGCCAATGCTTCCTACAGCTTCGTGAAACAGGATACACTGCCTAACGCAGAGGACTTCCAGATTCGCGTTGTCGTGGAAAACATGCCTGCCAATACAACTGTATCCGGGTACAGTGCAGGAATTTATCTGACTGGTGGAACTCAAGTAGCGATGATTCAGAATGAGAGCGGCACTTGGCCGACTTCATATGGCTACAGCTCCACATTCAGCGTAACTTCCGACAGCAAAGGCCGGGCGATCAAGGATCTGAACGTTCGCATCAAGCCAGGAACTTCCGGTGCCGCGAACTTGCGTCTTCGCCTAAACGGCAGCAACCTGATCACGAATGCTGTCACGATCAGCAATGTTCCAGCCGAGCAGCTTCCGGAAGAGGAAGGACCGATTCCTGCAACCATCACCATTGCTGAAGCACGTGCCAAAACAGCCGGAACAACGGTAACCGTTGAGGGCGTTGTAACTACCGAACCAGGCGCTTTTGGCGGACAATCCTTCTACTTGCAGGATGAAACCGGGGGACTGTACGTCTTCCAGAGCGCAAGCGGTTTCCATGCCGGAGACAAGGTTAAAGTTACAGCAGCTACGGCGCTGTACAACTCCGAGTTCGAACTGACTGATATTGTTGCCATCGAGAAAACAGGAACAGCTGATATCCCGGCTCCTGTTGAAGCAACGACAGTAACGGATAACAATCAGGGACAATTGATCCAACTGAAAGACGTAACCGTTGAAAACATGGTCAGTGCAACACCTGTTGGATCGTTTGAATTCGACGCAGTTGCAGCAGACGGGACAAGCACTCATGTACGTGTTGATACACGCACAGGGGTAACTGAATCGAGCTTCCCTTACGCAGCAGGCGACAAAATCAATGTTACCGGTGTGGCTGCCATCTTCAAGGATGTATATCAATTGAAACCAAGAAACCTGAATGATTTTGCTGCTGCCGAGGAAGAAGGCGGCGGTGAAGAGCCTTCGATTCCTTCGGCGGGTGCACCGGGTAAACCCGTGCTTTCCTCCAATAATGGCCATACCAATGGTCTCCTTGAAGGATCCTATACCGTTAGCATGAACCTCTGGTGGGGTGAAAACGCAACAAGCTACAAATTGTACGAAGACGGTGTGTTGATCGATTCGCAAACGTTGACCAGTGCTTCTCCGCAAGCACAATCCGCTAAAACGACGATTACAGGCAAAGCCAACGGTACCTATACGTATGTGGCCGAGTTGACGAACTCCAGCGGTTCCACTCGCAGTGAAGTGCTGACAGTTCAAGTTGCCAATGCTGCTCCAGGCAAAGCAGTCCTCTCCCAGGACAACTGGGATGGAGATGGCAACTACAAAGTAACGATGAACCTCTGGTGGGGTACAAATGCAACCGAGTATCGCCTCTATGAGAATGATGTATTGATTGATACTCAAACCTTGAAAGCTGCAACCCCATCTGCTCAAAGCGCGGCAACAGACCTGTCCGGTCATGCCAACGGAACGTACACGTACCGTGCTGAGCTGGTGAATTCAGCTGGTGTGACAAGCACCGAAACGATTACGGTTCAAGTTACCAAAGCACTGCCTTTGGCTAGCTAAGAGATTACAAAAAAACCGAAACCAACCGCTGCCTCAATGCCGGGCAACATGGTTTCGGTTTTTTACGTGATAGCCTATCGTTAATCCAAGAACGCTATAACTTACACCAGCTTCTTCCGAATATACCCCGAGATCAGGTCAATGATCGTGATCATTACGATGATCCCCAGCAGGATAATCCCTACTCGCGGCCAGTTCCGCGTGCTGAGTGCAAAGATCAGCGGTGTACCAATTCCCCCTGCCCCAATAACACCCAGAATGGTTGCAGAACGTACGTTAATCTCGAAGCGATACAACGTGTAGTTGAGGAATCCAGGCAATACTTGCGGCAGCACGGCAAACCAGAGCTGCTGCATACGAGTCGCTCCCGAAGCGAGCAACGCTTCTGAAGGACCATAATCGATATTTTCCACTTCATCCGCAAACAGTTTACCCAGCATCCCGATGGAATGCAGTCCAAGTGCAAGTACACCCGCAAAGGAACCCGGCCCTACAGCCTTGATAAACAGCAAAGCCATAATGATCTCGGGGAAGGTACGGATGAAGCTCAGCACCATTTTCCCTGCACCCGATATGCCGCGGAAACGGCTCATGTTTCTGGCAGACCAGAAAGCAAACGGAATACACAGCACAGCCGAAATAACGGTTCCCAGGATCGAGATCGCCAGGGTGTCCAGCAATCCTCGCAGCAAATCTTCACCTTCCGGCAAATAGACAAAGTTCCAGTCCGGCGAGAAAATCCCGGCAATAATCGCCTTCATAATCTGTCCGGCTGTTTCCTTGAAGCCCGTAAACGGTACACCTGCCAGTGCCCAGGCATATACCAGGATGAGCAGCAACACAATGACCCAGCGAAGCGGGTTCTTCCGAGGTTTGCGCCGGATGACGCTCGTTTCATTTTTCATCATAACAATTTCTCCCGCAGCTTAGTACTTACATAATCAATGATCAGAACAATAACAAGGGTAAAGAGAATGATCACGCTCGTTTTGTCATACTCCAGGAATCCAAGTGTTGCTTCATAGTACAGTCCAATACCGCCTGCACCTACCAATCCAAGGATGGCTGCTGCACGCACATTGATCTCAAAGGCATACAGGACATAGGACGTAAACTGGGCGGCCAGTTGAGGCACTACCCCATAGACGATCAGTTGTATCCGGTTCATGCCAACAGCCGTCATCGCTTCCAGCGGTCCCTGATCAATCGTTTCCAGCGTTTCATAGGTCAGCTTGGCAATCAGTCCGACGGAGAATACGGCAAGTGCCAGAATACCCGGGATTGGGCCCAGACCGAATACAGCAACAAACAGTGCAGCGAGTAGCAGATCGGGCACGGTACGAATCAGGTTCAGTACAAACCGGGCCGGATAGTAAATCCAGCGGCTTGGCATCAGGTTACCTGCACAGATAATCGAAACCGGAATGGCAATAATTGCGCCGATGGTGGTGCCAATCAAAGCCATACGAATGGTCTCCAGCATGCCCTGAACAATGTTATCGAAATAGGTCCATCTCGGTGGAAACATGTCCTTCAGCAGATCCCACATGTTAGGGAATCCTTCGATCAGCTCGCTGAAGCTCGCATCCGTCTGTTTGGCACTGGCCCACAGCAGCAGTAAGATGATAACTAGCGTGAGCAGATGTTTAGTGCGGCCGGGTGGTTTGGGACGATTGACGACCTGTCCAGGTCCAGAACCGGGATCCTTCCCCGCTCCCGTCAGTGGTGTATGAAGTGAAGCGCCAGACTGCCCCTTCATACCAGTACTTCTCCCTGCTCGGTTACAGCCTGTTTGTCCAACAATTCATCTGCGAGAATCGGTCTGCCATAGATCTCCGCAAAACGCTCATCTGTCGCCTCTTCCACTGGACCGTCAAACACCACTTCACCTGCACGCAAACCGACAATACGTGTCGCATACTCCCTTGCCAGATCAATAAAGTGAAGGTTAACGATGGTCGTAATGCCGAGATCCTGATTAATGCGTTTCAAGTCATCCATCACTTGCTTCGTGGTGAGCGGGTCTAGGGAGGCAACCGGTTCATCTGCCAAAATGATTTTCGCTTCCTGTGCAAGTACGCGGGCGATTGCCACCCGCTGCTGCTGTCCGCCGGACAGCTGATCTGCACGGGAATAAGCCTTCTCAGCAATGTTTACGCGTTCGAGCGCTTCGAATGCAAGTTCCGTATCTTCTTTTGGAAAACGGCCCAAAATGGTACGCATCGTGGAATGGTAACCGACGCGGCCCGCCAGAACGTTACGAAGGACACTCGAGCGTTTAACCAGGTTAAAGCTCTGGAAGATCATCCCGATATCCCGGCGAATCATTCGCAGTCTCTTGCCCTGCGCCTTCGTGATGGAACTGCCGTTGATCACGATTTCGCCTTCACTGATATCATGGAGACGATTAATAGAACGCAGCAGCGTGGATTTACCCGCACCGGACAAGCCTACTACCGCAATGAATTCACCTTGCTTAAAGGTAAGATTGATATTATTCAGGCCTTTGGTGCCATTGGCGTACGTTTTGGTTACGTTGCGAAGCTCAATCATGACATTAATCCTTCTTTCATTAATAGAGTTCTATTTCGTTGCCTGGCAGTAACGGGACAAGCCAGCGCAGCGTATATCACGCTGAACTGGCCTGTCCGCACTGCGAATACATCTGTTCCATTCATTGGAAACGAATGACACCATCTACATATTTCAAATGTCTACTTGTAACAAAGACTACTCCGTTTTTACTTTTTCGCCGTATTGACGAACGATTTCAAACTTACTGTCATCGGACTCTACATAACCTTCATGCGTATAGATTTCTTTGATGATTTCATGGCCTTCCGGATCTGTACCGATGTCGATGAACGCCTGTTTGATTTTGGTTGTCCAGTCCGCATTCATGTCTGTACGTACAGCGATCGTGTCGTTAGGAATCGGCTCTGTGAACGCCAGTACACGTGTATCTTCGAATACCGTTGGGTAGTCTTTGGAAACCGTGTTACGTGCATCTTGGAAAATGGCAGCTGCATCAACGTCACCGTTCAGTACAGCAATAACACCTTGGTCATGACCTTTTACCGTTACAGGAGTTACGTCTTTCAATGGATCAATGCCTCTGTCCAGCAACAGACCTGCCGGCCATACATAACCTGCGGAAGAAGTTACGTTTTGATAGGCGATCTTTTTGCCTTTCAGTTCTTCAATGGATTGGATCGGCGAATCTTTTTTCACGATAAACATGGATTTATAGGAATCAGCCAGTTCTTCCGTAGGAGCACCTGTCTCATCATTTACGCCAAAACGTTGTGCCTGCAGAATAACCTGCGCTGCACCTTTTTCTTTTGCCAGTACATAAGCCGTTGGTGGCAGGAAGCCCACGTCTACTTTATTGGAAGCCATCGCTTCGATGATTGTGTTGTAGTCAGTGGATACGCTGACTTTTACCGGAATACCCAGTTTGTCGCCCAGCAATTTCTCAAGCGGTTTTGCTTTGGCTTCAAGCGTGTCTGCATTCTGGGATGGAACGAATTGTACAGTCAACTCAGTTGGTACATAGCCTTCGGCTTCTTTGTCTGTTTCTGCCGTTTCGGTAGATGCACCGGAAGCATTGGAGCTCGAATTCGTCTCGTTAGCCGAACCCGTTGTACTGCCTGACCCACAAGCACTTAGAAACAGAACCAAAATCAACAATGGTAAAAATAAAGCGGACTTCTTCAAGCGAACACCCTCCAAAGAGTTTCTAATTTTCAATACTTGTCTACTATAATTGGCAAATATTTGCGCGATGTGAAACGAAATTTGGAGTTTTGTAAAGTTTCCTGTCAGGCTGTCAGACGAAGTTTCATCTGTTAGAATAGGCTCATTATGGTTGAAGATATAGGTACAGAGGCTGATCTTCACTCGTTAATCATTGGCAAAACAGCCTGTGATTCCATATATTCATATTTATATATTAGAGGAGATTGTAAAATGACATCCGTAACCCCTACGTCTAATTTCGACATCTTGTTCACCAGTGATCTTCACGGGGCCATCCGTCCCATCCATTACAATACCAATGCGTACCGTCCAGCAGGACTGGCCCTACTCGCTTCGCTGATTCGCAAGGAGCGTGAACGATCACCCGAACTCATGCTGGTGGATAACGGCGATTTGCTGCAAGGCTCTCCTTTGGCGTCCTATGCTGCTTCCTTAAATGCGGGTATCCATGTTCATCCCTTCATCACGGTTCTGAATGAACTGGGCTATGATGCTGCTGTGATGGGCAATCATGAGTTTAACTATGGTCAGGAATTACTGCGCGGAGCCGTTGAAGCCTCCACATTCCCATGGTTATCCGCCAATATTGTAAGCAGCGAACAGCCGGATGTACCCGCGTATGGCCCTCCTTACCTCATCAAGACATTAGCTTCTGGTGTTAAAGTTGCCCTGCTTGGTGCAACCACTCACTATATCCCCAATTGGGAGCATCCGAAAAATATCGAAGGTTTACAATTCCTTGACGCATTGGATACCATTCGAAAATGGGTCGATTACATTCGTGAGCATGAACGGCCGGATGTGATGGTAGTCAGTTATCATGGCGGATTTGAGTGTGATCTGGAGAGCGGCGAGCCTGCCGAACGGTTAACCGGAGAAAACCAGGCCTATGCCATCTGCCGTGACATTGAAGGCATTGATGTACTCCTCACGGGGCATCAGCATCGCCAGCTTACCGCCGACATTCATGGCGTGACTGTCATACAACCAGGCTTCAGCGGAAATGGTGCAGGACATGTATCCGTTCAGTTAGCGCAGCATTCAGACGGAACGTGGAAGATTACAGGAAAAGAAGCACGTTTGCTGCTTCTGGATGAGAACAGCCATGTACAGCCGGATGCTGTGGTCATGGACCTTACAGAAGATTTGGAAGCCGCAGCTCAGGCATGGCTCGATCAGCCGATTGGCGAAGTAGCCGGGAACTTGTCGATCAACGATGTCACCGCCCTGCGGCTCTCGTCTCACCCCTTCATTGCTTTTGTACATCAGGTACAGATGGAAGCAACCGGAGCTGAACTTTCCAATACAGCACTGCTCAGTGAAGAAGCCCGCGGCTTCGGACGCCTCATTACGGTGAGGGATGTGTTATCCAATTTTATATACCCCAACACATTGACTGTATTGGAGTTAAGCGGTCAGGACATTCGGGATGCGTTGGAGCAAACAGCACGCTATTTTGAATTGAACGCTTCCGGTGAAGTGGTGGTCAATCCGGCCTATATGACCCCGAAACCGCAGCATTACAACTATGATATGTGGGCTGGTCTCGAATACGAGCTGGATATATCGAAGCCTGTGGGGAGCCGAGTGGTCAGACTGGAACGTGAAGGTAAACCGCTTGAAATGGAGGATATGTACTCTGTCGTCATGAACAGTTATCGTGCGGCAGGTGGTGGAGATTACGCCATGTATCCTGGCAAAAAGGTGCTGCATGAAGGTGCTACCGATATGGCAGCACTGGTGGAGGATTATATTCGCAGGCATCAGCCTTTGAAGGTGGAGCAGGCGAATAATTGGAGAGTTGTAGGCAGATAGCCAAAAGAGCAGAACCTTCGTATAGGAGGGTCCTGCTCTTTTTCTCATTAGTCTAGACCAGGGTAGAGGCAAGTGAGGCAAGCAAAAGAATGGCCACCCAAATCAGTATCAAATTTGCCATGACCAGCGCAGTCTTGAACTTGTAATTCTTATAGAACGCCCAGCAAGTGAATGATGCAAGGACGGGAACCGGATACGTAGCCAGTACCCCTGCGGCAATGTACTCCAGTATGTAATCATCTGTATTGCTGCTGGCAAACATATAGAAACTGATGATTAACATATAAGGATAGGCTACCAGAGTAAACAAATTGATTGCATTGATCAATAAAAGCCAATACGCCACCGTACGATTTTTCAAGACAAGGGACCTCCCGGAAAAACAATCTCATTCCAGTATATCCACTTGATTACAGACCGTCATGGATTAATTCCAATTTCCACGATGGACTATGCCTCCGCTGTCAGGCTGCCAGCCTTCTCCCCGAGCGATACGAGTGCACCCCGTTCATCCGCAGAACGCATCTCCGCCTCAATGATTTCAAGACTGCCAACCGCACTCTCCGGTGTGCATACCGTTACAGGCTTCCCTTCTGCTACCGACCGGATAAAATAACGGATCTGGTGATAATATCCCGAGTCCGGGGAAAGATCAGCAACAAAGCCTGGAGCGTCATTCGGATTCACTTTGAGCACACCGTTTTCAAAAACGAGGTTTCCCTTCTCAAAATTCACACGGTATGTCATTGAGAAACCATAATCCCCCTCCAGCGTCCAATCCGCCTGTGCATTCAGCACCTTGCCGTCAGGGTATACATAATGGGTCGATACCGTATCATACCCGCTTCCCGGAATCACATTACGAGCAAGTGTGGAAACCTGATCCGGCTTGCCGAACAGCCAGTGGATGATGTCCACATCATGAATATGCATATCCAAGATGCAGCCACCGCTTTTGTCTCCATCCAGAAACCATGGTTGAGGCAAACCTGAACCACGGAAGAAATACCCTGCCTTTACCGCTCCATAACGACCGTCTTCCACCACGGATTTCAGATAGTCATACGCAGGCCAGAAGCGCAAGCACTGACCGATCATCAGTGTTTTCCCAGTCTGTTTAGCGGCATGTGCCATCTTCCACCCATCCGCTGCATTGCGTGCAACCGGCTTCTCACACAGCACATGGATGCCCTTTTCCAACATGGCACATGTTAGCTCCGCGTGCAGCGGCGTAGGCAATGTAATATCAATGATATCCAGTTCCTCCTGCTCCATCATCACAGCGATATCATCATACAGCCGATAAGGTGTAAGGTCATAGATCTCCTGCTCTGTCGCCATATTTCCGGCTGCTTTCCCATGCTTCAGTTCCTCTATTTTCAAATCACAGATGGCGACGAGTTCTACAGGCTCCCCCTCCGAAGCGAGACGTACATAGTTATCAAAATGCATACGTCCCATAAATCCGAAACCAACCAAACCCACTTTTAACATGTGTTTGCCTCCTAATATCAAAATAGTAGAGTTCTATATATCGTTGTTATATGATTTTATTGAATGGATCTCTCCAAAATGGCATCCATCGCCCTCGATGTGTTATAGACAATCTGTTGCGAATGATGGGTGTATGGGGGAATCATCTCCGCCGTGACGTAATTGTCGTAACCGATGGCCTGCAACGCTTCCATAACTGCAGGATAATTCACATCCCCAGCCAGCAGGTCCACAAAACCATACAGTCCGCCCGCTTGCCGGCGATAGTCCTTAAAGTGTACCTTTTTGATTCGGTCTCCGAGAATACGAACCCACTGTTCCGGATAACCATTGTGCACCACATTGCCTACGTCAAAATAGGAACCTACATACTCGGACTGGAATGAATCGATGAACGTACGAAGTTCAAGCGGCGACACCAGAAATTTGTTCCATACGTTTTCAATGCCAATCGACACTCCGGCCCTTTCGGCATACGGCAGCAGATGAGCAATAGCTTCCTGGGCCCGCTCATAGGCCACTTCGTAATCGGTCACTTCGCTGTCAGGGATAAAATCAACCCCTACGGCACCGGGAATAACCAGGATCGTATCCACGCCAAATGCCGAAGCAAGTTCCAACTGTCTTTTGCACACCTCCAGTGCTTTAGTACGGATCTCCGGATTGGCACTCGTCATCGGATAATCCCAGTATAATCCGGTTGCCAGGCCTGCAATTTCCAGCCCAGCCTCTTCAAGCTGTCCCTGAATATCGCGGACTTCCTGATCTGTGGCAGACAGGCTTAGCTCACCTTCCCCATTCAGCGAAAGCTCAATTCCATCGAAGCCAGCCTCCTTGGCTGTCTTAATACAATCTGCAATGGCCCAGTCCCCTGGAAACGACCAGATGTTAATCCCTTTTTTCATCTCAAACCCCTCCTCATCATATGCATTCGGGTGTTATCGTTTGGCATGGCGATCTATACCAGCTGAAACAGACCAAACTTGGCAGGTATATGAAAGTTAATGGCACCGGTTGGCTGCCAAGCCTGGTACTCCCGTTCTCCCTGCTCATTCTCGTCTATGCGATACATGTTCACTTTCCAGCACAATCCCGAAGTCAGAGGTGACTTGAAATTACAAGACGGAATGTGGATAAAGTAAACCCGGTTGCCTTGATCATCCGATTCTACCTTCGTTCGGAGCCCATTCATCTGCCAAGTGACGTCTGCCTTCAGATTCAAACCAGCTCCGTCGTCATTATGAATAAAGGCATCGAATACAACATTGTGCGGACTGACCTCAAGCTCCATATACTTCCGGCCATCGCCTTCTTCGTCGATAAAAACCTCAACAACGTCCTGTTCATACAAAGGCTGATCTCGTTCCGTGAAGTCGGATACGACATAGGGGTCCTGGCATACATAACGGATATGGAGATAGTCCTCACTCCAGCCCAAGCGCACTTCTGTCGCTTGCAGAGGAGGCAGGCCCGTCAATGTATCAACCAAATTCAGCGGCACACACTTCTCCCAATCATCAGGAGCAGGAAACTCCCCCGCTGCCATTAACGTGAATGCATTACAGCGATACCTGGGGCTTCGCTCCGCGGAAAGAGTGTTCATTCCACTTCAGCTCCTTTTTGACTTAATCCGTGATGTTGTAACTATGGATTTAACATGTAATAATACTTGTATTATAGATGAATTATTCCGAGTTTTATTTAGAAGATCAAGAGATTATTTGTACAATTCCGTTTTGTTTTTTTAAATGATCATGTCATTGAATCACACAAGAGAGGAGCTGAGCCCGTGTCCCTCCCGCAAACGGATTATCCAATAAAAAGAATCGCCAGTTACAGGGAATGGTCTCCCACTGTTCACTACGCGCAGTTCCAGACTCTCCCTCCGGGTAAGCTGCCAAGGCGGCGATTGTATGATTTTGAATTGTTATACGTCTGTGAGGGCGAAGCAGCAACCTACATGTACGATACGCGCTATACATTGAAGGCGGGACAGCTCATTATGCTGCCATCCGGGGTCTATCATCAGAATGAAGCCGTATCCTCTCCGAAGACACGTTTCATCGGCATTCACTTTGACTTTTTTAATGAATTGACCATACAGACCGAGGCGGATATGGTTGTAAACGAAGAGCATGTTCAGCCCCATAAATTTGCCGCCGAAGCCTGCGCAGAAGGGATGACACCCTTATCCAAAAATTCAGTCTATACACCATCCTCCGCTGCAGTTCAGCTAATGGAGCAGCTGGTTCATGAATTTACGACACGTCCGCCAGGATATGAACTGATCTGCAAAGCCTTGATGCTGCAACTGCTTACCCATCTGCTGCGTTCTCCGTACCTGAGCTCGTCTCGCCATGTTTCAGTTCACGGAGACAAGCTTCGCGAGCTCATGAAACGGATCGAAACCGCTCCTTCAGAGCCTTGGACCAATTCGGGCATAGCTAAACAATTGAATCTGAGCGTGGATCACATGGCCAAATTGTTCAAACAGATGGTCGGCATGCCCCCAAACGAATACATTCAATCCATCCGTCTGAGTGAAGCACGCAAATTGTTGCGGGAAACGGACTGTTCCATCGAGGTCGTTGGCATACGAAGCGGTTACCCGGACATTCATTATTTCAGCCGTACTTTCCGCAAACATGAAGGGATATCCCCTCGGGAGTACCGGAAATTATCCCGAATGCTGTAAAAAAGAGTTCCTTCATCCAGTCTTGGATGAGGGAACTCTTGGGTTAACACTTTTGAATCAAATGATCTTCTCGCTATGTAACGGGATTACCAACAAAAATGGGCCTAAGATTAGACCAAATCACTTTCCCGCTTGCTATTGGAAGACTGACGAAATATACAGCGGTACGGAATGATGACTTTGACAGCCACTTCATGCTGATGATCCAGATAATCCAGCAGCTGCTTGACCGCGAACATCCCCATCTCCAGTTTAGGTACATGGATGGTCGACAGCGGTGGAGAAGTGAATTCCGATATTTCAATATTATCTACACCAAAAAAGGCGATGTCCTCCGGTACTCGTAGACCTTGCTCGGTTGCTGCCCGCATCGCAGCAATGGCCATCATGTCACTTGCTGCAAAAATGGCAGTAGGTCTGCTCTCATTGTTGGCAAATGCCTTCCGGGTCAGTTCATAACTCAGCGATACATCCCACTTCACATCAATAACCCAGTCGTCGTCAATCGGAAGCCCCGCCTCATTCATCGCCCGCTGGTAACCAAGGAAACGTTTTTCCGCACGAAAATCATTTTTGTATTCTGCACCTCCAACATAGGCAATCAGGTGATGACCCTGGGCGATCAGATGATTCGTCGCCTCTCTCGCAGCCGCTTCCCGGTCATAACCCACCACAGGAATGTCGGGGTCCGTGATATCCACCCCAACAACGGAGCGCACATTGGCCTTGAGCCAGCGATACGCTTCCGGGTCAATTCGCTCCACCACAATCATGCCATCAATCCGGTGTTCCTTCACCAGGGACTGCAGCTGCACGGTATCCCCATCGTTCTCAATACTATACACAAACTCCAGGCGCATGCCGGATTCAGCCAACTGCTTCTCGATGCCTTCCATAATGACCGAAAAATAAGGACTGTTGTATTTGTTCTGCGGAATGGCCACAACGCAGCCGATCGCATACGACGTCTTGGGTTCCATTTTCTTTTTCTTCACAGGACGCTGTGAACGATACCCCAGTTCCTCTGCCGTATCCCATATTTTCTTGCGGGTCTCCTCACTCACGGAGCGGTTGACATCATTTTTCATTACACGTGAAACGGTCGAGATGGATACCCCTACGCGTTCTGCAATATCCTTCAATTTAGCCAATATGAAGCCCCACCTTTCCTCCAGCCTTCTATTCAAACCCAATGGATATTGGGGCAATTTCATTCTTGCAAACACAAATTTGCGGCAAATATAATTCTATATTTCTCCTTGCAAGAAGTCAATTCGCTCTAAGGTTTAGGGTCTCTGACATCAGGCTTCACATGAACTCCCTATGCAAAAAAATGAAAAATGAACAACGGCAGCCTTGGGCTGTTTCTTTCCCATGACTGCCGCCGGATACTACTTTTATATTCCGCAAAGCTACAACGAAAACTCTCTCGATTTATTGCATCTTGGACGCGAGATCCTGAAGCGCTGCCTTGAGATCCCCATCTCCTGCAAGCGGAAGTTTAAGGGATTGCTCACCATACGTCCATACCAGATCGGTTTTCTTCGTCGTAAACGGTGAAACAATGCCGTACTGCTGCGCGTCCAGGAAGATTTTATTATCCTCGCCAACAGTGGAAATGTAGGCATCTGCCGCTGCCTTATTGGCCGGAATGGAGTATCCTTGCTTCGCCAGTTCGGTCTGACCCTCCGGTCCGGCGAGCCAAGCCAGCAGCTTGTAGGCCGCTTCTTCGTGTTTGGTATTGGAGCTGATCGCAAGTCCGGCAGGCTGAACTACGGTCTGGTTGGTTTTGAATTTGGGCAGATACGAAATGCCATATTCCACGCCAGCCTCCTGGTAGTTGGTTGTATTCCAGCTGCCACCCGGGTTCATCACTACCTTCGACGTAGTGATTGCGAGGTTAACCTGCCCCCCCAATCCTTCAATCTGAGCAGGGGTGGTGTTAATTTTTTTATTTTTGGTCAAATTGATAAAATAGTTCAGCACTTCCATTGCTTCTGGTGTTTCGAGCGCAAGCGAGCCATCGTCATTCACAAGCTTGGCGCCGTTGGACCAGAGCGCTGGCTCCAGGAACCAATCCATTGTGGATCCCGGGGAAACCGACATGCCCCACTGTACGATATTGCCGGCATCAAATCCCGCCTCATCTGCACTCTTCCCATTTTTGTCGAGTGTCATCTTCGTTGCTATGTCAGTGATTTCATCCCACGTCGGTTCAAGCGATGGAACCGGAGCGTTGTGAGGATTCGTTGCGGCGTTCTCAAATATGGCTTTGTTATAATACCAGACGATGACATTGGCATCGATGGGCAGGGATACTTGTTTTCCCTGATATTGGTGTAGACCGAGCAGACTTGGATCCACGTTGTTCAGATCAAACTGGTTATCAGCAAGCAAGCCGTCCAGTTCCTTAAAAATGCCGAGTTCGGCGTACTTCTCCACATAGGCATAGCTGGTTTTGAATACGTCAGGAAGCGTGCCGCCCGCTGCATTGGCGGTCAATCCATCCCAATAACTGCTCCAATCCTTGCCCTCCAGCTTAACCTTAATATCAGAGTTCTCCTTCATAAACTGATCCAATAATTCCTGCGTCCGATGAAGCTCTTCTGCCGTCCCCCACTGGGAGTATGTGATGGTTACAGGCTCTCCCCCACTGCTTCCGGAACCGCTGGAGCTGGCCACTTCTGATGATTCACCATTTCCACATCCACTAATGACAATCATCGTGGCAAGTACAAATGCCCACACATTGAACAGTCGTTTACTTTTTCCTCTCATCTACAGCTCCCCTTTGCATCATATCGAATAGTCATCTCACTCTGAAAACCGGAAAGCAGGCAGCCCTCCATCTATCCTTTGGTGCCCGTGAGCACCACCCCCTCAACGATGTAGCGTTGAGCGAACAAGTACAGCAAGCCAATGGGAACAATGCTGATGAATGCTCCTGCGGCAAGTGCCGGCAAATCCTGGCTTGTCTGACCAATCAGCAGCTGCAGTCCCACACTCAGCGTGAACATCTCGGCGTTTTTGATATACAGGAACGGCCCCAGAAAATCGAGCCAGGAGTTCACAAAGGCAAAAATGATGGTCGTCATAATAATGGGTTTGGAGAGCGGCATAATGACTCTTGCATACACCGTCCAGCGATTGCCGCCGTCGAGATATGTAGCTTCATCCAGCTCCTGAGGAATGGTCATGAAAAACTGCCGAAACAGGAAGATGTAATAAGCACCTCCAAGCCAGGATGGAACAATTAAAGGCAGCCAGGTGTCGATCCAGTTCAATTTGGAAAAAAGGACATACGAGGGAATCATCATTATGGAAGGAGGGATCATCAATGTAACCAGGACAACAGGAAACAGGATATCCCGGTATTTGGTTGCAAAACGGGAGAAACCGTAAGCGACAAGCGAGCTGGATACAACCGCTCCTGCCGCCACAAAAAAGGAAATGATAAATGAGTTCTGTATCCATTGCCACATCATGGGCTGCACAGTAAACAATCGTTCAAATGCTTCCAGACTGAATTGTTCAGGCAGGATTGTCGGAGGCACCTTGTATGTCTCCGCCTTGGTTTTCAGCATGGTTGAGAGCATCCATACAAGAGGCCCTGCAAACAGCATCAACGCCGCGACCAGCAATGTATATTGGCACGCTTTTACCCCTATTTTTCGGGTATTCATGCAGCATTCCTCCTATCGTTCTCCCTCGTAATACACAAAGCGGTTGGAAACTTTCATCAGAATCAGGGTGACCAGCGAGATCACGGCGAACAGGAAAATCGACTGCGTCATCGCCATGCTAAACTTCAAATCGGTAAATGCGGACTTGTAAATATTGTAGACAAACGTATAAGCAGAATAATTCGGCCCACCCTTGGACAGCAGCAATGCTTCCGTAAACATCTGAAAGTTATACATCGTCTGAATAATGATGACAAACAGAATGGAAGGACTAATCATCGGCAAGGTGATGCGGAAAAATCGCCGGATGCCGCTTGCCCCGTCGATTGCCGCAGCTTCGTACAGATGCCTGGGGACATTCTTGAGGGCGGCCAGGAATATCAGCACCCCGCTGCCGGAGATCCAGACCTGAAGCAGGATGATGACAGGCTTAATGGTATGCTCTCCGCCGATCCAGTCAATCTTGCTCAGACCGAGAGCACCAAGTCCGGCATTCAATATGCCGAATTCCGAATTGAATACCAGCCGCCAGATAATGACCGTTGCTACGATAGGCACCAGCGTCGGGAGATAGAAGAAAGTTCGGAACAGCGCGATCCCTTTGACATTAAAATTAAGCAGCATCGCCAGACCAAGCATGCCGGCCGTGACGATGGGAACACCGAATACAACAAAATACATCGTGTTCAGCAAACTTTTTAAAAAGATCGGATCATCCATCATGTGCGTAAAATTATCAAAACCGACAAAGTTGAAATTGGTTGCTCCAGGAAGTCTGGCATCCGTAAATGCGTAAAATACGGACGTCCCAAAAGGAAACAGGAAAAAGGTGATAAAGCCTATAATCCAAGGCAAAATGAAGAGAAAGAACAGCAGTGTGTCATATTTTCTCAATCTGTTCATGATGACACCCCTCAGCCTGTAATTTCCTCTAAATAAACATACCGTTCTTCCACGATGGATTTCTCTGCCGCGAGGGCAATCAACAATGCGTTACGGCCAACCTGCGCACTAGCAAAAGGCGATTTGCCTTCCTGCACACATTTCAGAAAATCAATCCGCTGGGTCTGTCCCCCTGTGTGTCCGCCCATGATGGAATCGGAAGTCACATCAATGTCCAGGTGATCTCGGGTCCAGTCCTGACCGCCGACGATATCAATGGTCTTGTCATTGCGGGCAACCATTTGGCCGCCATTCTCTCCGATCAGACCAATCTCAAGTCCCTCCCCCATTAGATTTCGGGGTTTCAGATACATGCACAGGCCCAAATTGGCCTTGCTGCCGTTATCATAATCAATGGTGATAAACGCATGGTCCACAATTGAGGTATCGGAAATCTGTTTGGCCGGATAATGACTGTAGGAGTTCTGAATCCGGTTAGGCTCGCCCTGCTTCATGACATGCTGTCCACCCGAGGCAAAAACACGGACAGGGTTCGCCTGGATCATCCAGTTGAAAATATCAAAGTGATGGCAATCCTTTTCTACGATGGCTCCGCCAGACTTGGATTTGTCATAGAACCAATCCGCCGGTGGAAACGGATCACGGAATTCCTTACACCACATCATCTTCACATCGCCAAGACGCCCGCTCTCCAGCTCTCTCGCCATCCGGCGGTACAGATTGGAATACCGATACACAAGTCCGATCTGCAAAACACGTCCAGCATTTTCGGCTGCCTGGATAATGGCATCACAATCCTCAATGGTATGAGCAACCGGCTTCTCAAGGAATACATGCTTGCCAGCTTCCAAAAAGGCAACTGCCACTTCACGGTGCAAGTAGTTGGGTACACTGATGACCACCGCGTCCAAATCCTCTTTATGCAGCAATTCACGATAATCTTTCAATACATCAGGGTTGCTGTTCTTAAGTTCAACCAGGGTCCGCGCCACATTGGCCTCATTCATATCACAGATATAGCGAACCTCACATTCCTCAAGCAGATCAAAACCGATACAATGATGCGACCCCATATCCCCCACACCGATAAACGCCATTTTTACCTTCCCCATGCTCACACACTCCGTTGCTCTTAAATTTGCGGCAAATGCCATTATGCAATTTCGATGTAAAGAAACCTTACAGAATTGTGAATATGTAACGATAGTAAAATAGTTTTCAGTTGTTGTCAATTTATTTTGGCTAAATTTTTTATTTTATTTGCGGCAATACAAATCAATAAACGACTTAAGCACTTATAAAGACAAATTGTTTGTAAAATAAGTTATAAAGCGTTTACATATTGGAGTTATTATTTTATAATCGATTAACATCACTAAAAATTGCGGCAAAAAAATAAATTCAGTCTAGTGGACTTTCACAATAAATACTACGAATTTTCCTTGCAATAGATACAAAAAAACAGATAAATTATGGAAAATTTCCTGTTGTAACTCGCCACTCCATCCCCTATAATGCAATTTATACGCGGAAAACAACGAAGAGAACCACACTTTTAATTTGCCGCAAAAATTCATCACAACTCGGAAAATACATTCTCCAACAATAGCTACCATGACATTTACATAAGGCGTCATTATCTCGCAATATTTGCGAACAGGAAGGAGATGAACAGAAGAAGTAACCCACCCTCATCGTGAATGATCCATTGAGGAGAAACAACGATCTTAGTACCCGTATTTTAATAATTTCATTATTCAGGAGGGATTCGATGACAAGATTGTTGGATAGAAGCAAACTGACTTTTGGACTCTTTTTGACTTTTGTTCTCTTAATCACCTTAATACTGCCTGCTGGGGCGATGCCCAAGGCTGTCGCTGCTGCCATTACCATTGATGGCAACGTCAGTGATTGGAGCACTGTTGAAACGCTTGCTTCCAATAGCGGCACAGCTCAAACGCTCAAACTGACGAATGATGGAACGAACCTCTACCTGCTCATTCAAGGCACGGGGCTGAGTACATCGATGGGGAACTTCTGGATTAATACGGATAACAATACCACAACAGGTTACCAGGCTTCTGGCTGGGGAACGACAGGTGTCGAATGGCTGCTCGAAAATACAAGCTTATATGCCTACACTGGCAGCGGAAGCGATTGGAGCTGGAATTTTAGCAGCACACTCACCAGTGCACAATTCTATCGCAGTTCTTCAGTGATTGAAGTGGCTATTCCTCTGGCTACATTGCAGATCAATGCTGGCAGCACGGTCCGGGTCGGTTTTATCGACAACAGTTCCGATACATCCAGGCTGCCTGCCGCGGGACAGACGCTGCCCGCTTACCTGCTTACCTCAGGTGGTTCCGATGGCGGTTCGGGTAACCACACGGTTGTAAATCCGGTAGAGCTTGACAGCCCACTCAATAACCCATTCAAAGGCTGGGCACCTTCCGCCAAGAGCACCACTTATGAACAGCCGCACAGGCTCGTGTATGCCGGGGTAACCTGGAAGGAACTTGAGCCTACCAAAGGCACCTATGATTTTAGTGCAATTGAAGCAACCAACAACTTTGCGTATTGGAAAAGCAAGGGCGTCAAAGTGGTGCTGCGCTTCATACTCGACAGTCCTACAGGCCAGGCTCATCGGGATATTCCCGATTGGCTATACAATGACATGGTAAGCCAAGGCATTTCTCCCGGAACGCCATATAACGATACGACCGGGGGCATGGGGGCAGGCAACAACATGGGCTTCTCCCCCAACTACAGTTCTACCTATTTGCAGGAACGGCATAAACTAGCCATAGAGGCCATCGCCGCCAGGTATAACACCAATGATCGGCCGGTTGCTTTTATCCAGATTGGTTCCCTTGGACACTGGGGCGAGTTCCATACTTGGCCTTATGTCGGTCCAAATGGTGAAACCAACTACACAGGCGCTTTCCCTACCAATGATATCTCCAACAAGTATGTTCAGCATTACATTGATGCCTTCGCTGGCAAAGAGGACAAAATGCAGGTTCTGATTCGTCGCAGCATCGCTCTTGCCAAAACCAACAATAAAGGCATGGTTATGGGCATGTTCAATGATGTCTTTGGTCACAAGGACAGCTTCGATGCCGATTGGGGCTGGTATACCGGCACACAGAACGGCTACTGGGATGATATCGGTCAGCAGCAGCCAGGACATCCGAACTTTTGGGAAACCCGAATCTCCGGTGGTGAATTCTATGGTGGTGCCCCCGGGATGCTTGCATCCTTAACGAGCGGCAGTGGATTCACGGAAACCCTGCGTCAGACCGAACTTAGCAAACCGAGCTGGCTTGGTCCGAACTCTCCCGCATCACTCCCGCTGAATCATGCACTGCAGGCCAATATCGATGCACTCAAGAAAAGAATGGGTTATCACTTCGTTGTGAAGGAAATTTCCCACCCTTCCACCATTAGCGGAACCACCTTTACGGCAACAATCCAAGTGGAAAACAAAGGCGTTCAGCATTTCCCTTTTGCCTGGCCTGTTGAAATTCAGCTGCGCAGCGGCAATACAGTCGTTGCCAAGAAAACAACTACCGTCAATCTGACCACTTGGAAAACGGGTACCTACACCCTGACCGATTCCATTTCGGTCTCAGCCCTTGCTGCCGGAACCTATGATATCGCGATTGCGATCATTAATCCGGAAACCAACAAGCCTGGTGTGGATTTTGCCAATACAAACCGGCTGACAGATGGCGCATACAAACTGAGCAGTGTGACGAAATAAACGCGAATGAATTCTCCCATTCTAGAAATAAACAAAGAGCAGGAATGAAGGGCAAGTATGCCCCCACTCCTGCTCTTCTTTTGTGTGTAACGATAAATAATCAAAGCTATATAATCCCCTGACTCACAGACTACTATTGCGCTTTCTTGCGCAGCTGGCTGTAATACAGTTCACTGTAGAAGCCGCCTTGCTCCAGCAGCACATCATGCGAGCCTTGTTCCAGCAGCTGCCCATCCTTCAGCACCAGAATCCGGTCTGCCTGCCGAATGGTGTTCAGCCTGTGGGCAATGACGAAGCTGGTACGCCCCTGCATCAGCCGCTGTAAACCCTCCTGAATTTTGATCTCCGTAACGGTATCAATGCTGCTGGTCGCCTCATCCAATACCAGGATGGATGGATCAGCCAAAATTGCCCGGGCAATGGCAAGCAGCTGCTTCTGCCCCTGACTAATGCCGCTCCCGTCAGCCTGCAGCACTTTGTCATACCCATCCTTCATGCGCATTATGAATGAGTGAGCATTGGCCAGTCTCGAAGCCTCTTCCACTTCTTCATCTGTAGCATCCAGACGACCAAATCGGATATTTTCCCGTATTGTCCCTTGGAACAAAAATGAATCCTGAAGAACAAAAGCCATGTGGGAACGCAAGTTTTCACGCCGAATGGTCGTAATGTCCCGTCCATCCACGGTCAACATTCCCGCTGTCGGATCATAGAAGCGGGACAATAGCTGAATCAAGGTTGTTTTCCCAGCTCCCGTCGGCCCCACTAGGGCAATCATCTCACCCGGTTTCGCCTCGAAGCTGATCTCATGCAAAATGTTGCGCCCTTCATCATATCCGAAGGAAACCCGATCGAAGCGCACGGCTCCCTCCACCTTGTTCAGAGAAACTGCAGCTCCTTCATCCTTCGCTTCTTCATCCTCGTCCAACACTTCAAACACCCGCTCCGCCCCTGCAATCGCGGACAATAGCGTATTCCACTGGTTCGCCAGGTCGTTCAGCGGACGAGTGAACTGACGAGCATACTCCACGAAGATGATAATGACCCCAACGGTAACCGTACCCTGGATGGCCAAAATACCTCCGATCCCTGCAACGATAGCAAAGCTCAGGTTGTTCAATCCATTCATCAGTTTGGGGATAAAACCGGAAATGGTCTGCGCCCAAAAACCGGATACCCGGATTCGGGTATTCCGCTCTTCGAATCCGCGAACCACCCGCTCCTCCTGGGAGAAGGCCTTGATGATTCGTTGTCCGGACAAGGTCTCCTCAATATACCCATTAAGTTCACCGAGATTACGCTGACGTTCTTTGAAGAGCGGTCCGGTTCGACGTGTAATCCAGCGCATGCCAATCGCCATCAGCGGTACGACGATAAATGTCAGCAAGGTCAGCAATGGACTTAACCAGAGCATCACACCAAACGTCCCAAGAAGTGTCAACACACTGGAGAAAATCTGAATGGCCGAGCTGTTCAGCGTACCGCTGACATTCTCGATGTCATTCGTAACCCGGCTCATGATCTCACCCTGCTGGCGTTTGCCGAAGAATGGAATCGGCAGCTTGTGCAGATGGGAGAACAGATCGTAACGCATCCGGAAAATAGTCTCCTGCGCGATCTCAATCATCCATATATTTTGCAGCCAGGACGTGAGTGAGAACAGCACATATACTGCTGCGAGTCCCAACAAAAACGTCATCCAGCTGGAGCTTGTCGCTTCTCCATCCATATAATTGTCCACAGCCACGCCGACCATGTAAGGACCAAGCAGCGCCAGTGCAGAACTGGCAAATACCATTAGCAGTACCAGCGTCAGCTTCACTTTGCGGCGGGCCAAGTAAGTCCAGATCCGGCCCAATGTACCAGACCAGTTCTTCGCCCGTGCCTTCGGCTTGCGACCTCCACCTGCTTTTAGCGTTTCGGGATCCAGTGGCGGTGGTGGCTGACGGAAAGGTTCAATGAACGCTTTGAACATGCGGTGTACCCTCCCCGTATTGAGATCCGTAGATTCGGCGATACAGCTCGGACGAATCCATCAGGTCTTCATGTTTTCCCTGCCCAATCAGCCGTCCATCGTCCAGCAGCAGAATCAGATCCGCAGAGGTCGTTGAGCTGATCTTCTGGGTGATTATAAAGGTTGTACAAGATAGCTCTTCCAGCGCATCCAGCAGCCTCGCTTCCGTTGCCACATCGAGTGCACTGGTGCTGTCATCCAAAATCAGAATGCTCGGACGTCTGATCAATGCGCGTGCTATGGACAGGCGCTGCTTCTGGCCACCGGACAAGTTAACCCCGCGCTGACCCAGCTGAGTATCATATCCATTCGGGAGCTTCTCAATCGTGTCATGAATCTGGGCGCGCTTCGCAGCTTCCTTGATCTCTTCCAGCGTTGCGTCCTCCCGTCCCCAGGCAATGTTATCCCGTACGGAACCCGTGAAGAGAACCACCTCCTGCGGCACGTAACCGATTGCACCCCGCAATGTAGGTATTGGCAGGTGGTCTGCATTTGCACCATCAATGAACACTTTCCCCTGATCCTCGGTATACAACCTTGGAATCAGCTGCACGAGTGAGGATTTACCTGCTCCTGTCGCACCCATAATGGCGATGCGCTCGCCTCGCTTGGCCGAGAACGTAATATCCTCCAGGACCGTAATATCACTGTTCGGATAGCTGAATCCTACATTTCGGAATTCAACTGCACCTTGAACAGCGTTAGCTCGCTTAACCTGCTTTCCAGTTCCAGGGTCTTGAACTACAGCTGAATTCTGAGCAGCCTCCGATGGATCCTCTGTATCAAAAACTTCGTTGATTCGCTGCGCTGAAGCACTGGCTCTGGAGAAGGTCACCAGAATCCAGGACAAGGCAGACATGGCTCCAATGGTGCGGAGCAGATAATTGATGACCGCGACCACTTCACCGACGCTTGCACTGCCGGTCAAGATGTCACGCCGTCCAAACCAGAGCACGGCGATGATGCAGCCATTCATCATGAGCAGCATGAATGGCATCGTGGTCTCTGTCAGGCGCAGCGCGGAGATCGTACCCTTCATCAGCTTGCCGCTGAATCCGGCAAAGCGCTCAATCTCATGGCCCATTCGGACGAAGACACGGATCAGCCGAATGCCTGTCAGATTTTCCTGGATGACACCGTTGACGGCATCCAGTCTGCGCTGCACATTGCGGAACAGCAGCGCGGCCTTTTTGATCATCCAGATAACAAATACGAGCAGCACAGGCACCATCACCACAAGCAGCAATCCCAGCCTTGGATTCACGACAACGGCCATAATCATGCTTCCGATAACCACTAGTGGTACACGTGTCATGAACCGCAGACTCATGAATACCGTATCCTGTACCTGGGTCACATCCCCGGTTAATCGGGTAATCAGCGAGGACGTGGCAAAACGGTTAAACACGGCGTAAGAGAACGCTTGCACTTTGTCATACAGCTTCTCCCGCAGATCATATCCGAACCCGAGACTCGCGTGTGATGCAAAAAATGAACTGGCAATTCCGGCAGCAAATGCCACGACAGCACTGCCTACAAGCACGCCGCCCCACAACCAAACCACAGACAGATCTCCTTGCTGTATCCCGTTGTCAATGATTTTGGAGATCAGGTAAGGTTGAGCAAGTTCCACCGCGAGCTCAATCAGCATCATGACCAGTGCAGCGATCGCGGCAACCCGATACTTCTTCAAGTAGTACAACAGCTTGATCATTATCATTCCTCCGGCACCGGAGGGCTAGATTACCGTGACTCATTTTTTTGGTCTACGCAGCCAGCTCCGTTAGTCTCTTTCGTTAACTCTATGTAAAATTTCACGTACCCAATACGATTATTATATCTCATTTTACAGGTTGAAATCGTTAATATCTTCTTTCCTTCTCATTATTAACCTGAAATGGACAAGAGAATATCCATTAAGGAAAAAAACCTGGGCGATAGGCCCAGGCTGAATCATTAACTATATAAGAATCTGTTCACTCCGACTTCTTAAAATCGGCCTGCTGCTGTTCATAGATTTCATAGAAATCGTCCCATACCAGCACATTATCCTTTTCCTTGCTCCACCAGTCTTTGTACCACGTTTCGATCTCTGGCCCTCCGCCTTGCTCCCACTTCTGCTGGGCTTCCGCCGCAGCCTGTTCAACCGTATATTTGCTGCCGCCAATGATGGACCGTGTGAAAATATCGTTGATGGCTGTCGTTACATTGGTCAGCTTCACCTGAAGCTCCTTCGGCAGCTGCGGCATGTGTTCCGAGTGGGTCACGCCCTCTCCGACCGGAAGATCCGTCATGTATACTTCCCGTGCTTCCTTGAAGAGTCGCAGCCCTTCCTTCTGGGAGGGAATCTCCTCGCTGAACAGCATTTCGGTATACCCGCATTTGCCTTCCTCCAGGCGGCTGTACATCATGGCATAGTCTCCTGCCCAGCTGATTTCCTGCTTGTATTTCTCCTGATCGGAAATACGCGGGCAACCTTGATCGTTCAGGGTGTAATGCGTGCCTTCAAATCCATTTTTGAAGGTTCGACCGGACTCTGTTTTGGTTAAGAAATCAATATACTTTATGACCGCTTCGGGATTTTTGGCACGTGCATTCACGACCGCCGTCATCTGCACCGGGTTGTTCCATACCATCGTGTATTGTCCGACCGAAGTGGTTGGCAGAGCGATGACTTTTAGTTTAGCTTCCGGAACATTCTGCATCAGCGTATCCAGTTCTTTCGCCGCAAAACCCGTATAATCTGAAGTCATGGCAGCATACATGCCGATTTTGCCATTCAGGAAATCCTGCTTCGCCTTGGCACCGTCCTTATCGGTCAAAAAGTCCTTATCCACCACGCCTGCTTCAAACAAGGCACGTTTAAACGCGGTCGCTTCCTTCATGTGGTTGGGACCCACAACGATTTCACCATTCTCTACATTGACCCAGTTGGCGTTGAACATATAGCGGAACAGACCTGCTGTATCCCCGAATTGAAACCCGCCGATGCCATATGTATCATTCGCGCCGTTTCCATCCGGATCATTTTCCGTGAAGGCTTTGGCGACAGCCAGCATCTCTTCCTCGTTCGTCGGCACCTCCAGATTCAGCTTCTCCAACCAGTCTTCCCGGATGAAAAAGCTCGTCAGCGGAAATACCTCATTCATGCGTCCGACTTCGTACAACTTGCCATCGCTTTTGATGCCTGCCTTCTTCAGCTGAGGATATTTCTCCATGAGTGCTTTGTATTCCACGCTGGAGTTCTCGATCAATTCATCCAGCGGCATAAGCTGTTTCTGATTAAACAGGGTATTTCGGATGGGCGTACCGAATTCAAAAATGACATCCGGCGCGCTGCCTGAAGCAAATAATACGTTTAACTTGGACTGGGATTCCCAGCGGGGAACTGCCGTATATTTGACATTTGCCGGACCGTTCTCGTTAATCCACTTGGACCACATATTATCTTCAATCGTGCCCATACCGCTCGGAACCGCACCCCGATCATAGATCGTTGATGTGATGTTGCCTCTGCTGCCTTCACCTTCTGCCTGTTCACTGCCAGCCCCACCTGTGCAGCCTGCCAGCAAACCGCCGATCAAGCCCAGAACGAGACCCGACTTCACCCATGCCTTCATCGTTAACGCCATAGATAAGACCCTCTTTCTATCCTGTAATATGACACCACGCAATATGACCGACATCCCGCTTGCCTGTCTTACCCTTTGATCGAACCAAGCATAACCCCTTTGACAAAGTACTTCTGCAGGAACGGATATACCACCAAAATGGGAATGACCATCACAATCACGGCTGCTGCCCGGATACCTTCCGGTGTCAGATTCGAAATCATGGTTGGATCGGTAAAGTCCTGTACATTCAGATTGGACATAATCATATTCTGGACCAGTACAGTCATGTTGTATTTGGACGTATCGTTGATGTAGATCATCACGCTCATGAACGAATTCCAGTACCCCACGCCGTAAAAGAGAGCAATGGTCGCCAGCAAAGGCTTGGATAGCGGAAGCACAATACGAAACAACAGTCCCAGCTCACCACAACCGTCAATCCGGGCCGCCTCGTCTACTTCCCCGGGCAGATTTTCAAAATAGGAGCGCATGATCAGCATGTTATACGTGCTCACCAGGCCAGGCAGCCAGAGTGCACCGTAACTGTTCACCAGCCCCAGGTTTTGCACCACCAGGTAAGTCGGAATGAGTCCACCGTTAAAAATCATTGTGAACACCATTGCCATCGTAAAAAATCGCCGGTGATAGAAGTGCCTCCGTGACAGTGGATATGCCGCCATAATGGTCACGGCCATGCTGAGCCCTGTGCCGATTAACGTAATCTCCACACTGTTCCAGAACGCATTCAGAATCGGTGTCCCCGTAATCAGGCTGTGATAGGAGAACCAGGTGAAATCGACTGGCCATAACCCCACGTTACCGGATACGACGGCTCTTGCATCACTGAATGACAGAGCAATGATATTCAGAAGGGGCAGGATGCAGCTGATGGCAACCAATGATAACAATACATAATTGATCAGATAAAAGACTTTTTCTCCTCTGGTTTTTCTCATGCTGTTCTCCCTCCCTACCACAGACCTTCGTTGAATCGGCGTGCAATGTAGTTCGCACAAAAGATGAGAATAAAGGCCACCAGGGATTCGAACAATCCCATCGCCGTCGTCAGGCTGAACTGTGCTCCCTGAAGACCCGTGCGATAAATATACGTACTGATGACATCAGCAACCTCGTTGACATTGGAATTTTGGAGCATATAGACCTGGTCGAAGCCAACCTCCATCACCCGTCCCATCGACAGAATGAGCAAGAGGATAATTGTCGAACGTATGCCCGGAAGGGTCACATGCCAGATCTGCCGCAGTTTGCTCGCCCCATCCATCTGTGCAGCCTCGTACTGGCTCGGATCAATGGTCGTTAGTGCCGCCAAAAAAATGATGGCATTGAAGCCCATGTCCTTCCAGATCCCTGATCCAACGAACACCGCAATCCAAGAGCCCTTGTTGTACATAAACGGGTAAGGTTCACCTGTCCAAGCTTCGACCCAGCGGTTTACGATCCCGTTCTCCAAAGAGAATACCGTCATGATCATCATCGCAATAATGACCCAGGAGAAGAAGTGCGGCATGTAGACCACGGTCTGCACTGTCCGCTTGAAGGCCATGTTTCGCACTTCATTGAGCATAATGGCCAGGATAATCGGAATGGGAAATCCTACGATGATGCTTAACAGACTGAGAAACAAAGTGTTCCGGATAATCTCCACCGTACGCGGATCGCTGAACAGCGTCTCGAAATGTTGGAAGCCAACCCACGGACTATGCCAGAGCCCATCATAGAAGTTATAGTCCTTGAAGGCCATGACCAGTCCTCCAATGGGTGCATAACGAAAGGTCAGGTAAAACAGGATTACCGGAATAAACATCAAGATTAACGGAATATTGGTCTTGAACCGTCTCAGCCGCTGCTGCCTGATTCGATGCTTCATTTCATTATCCGGCGGTTGTACTCCGGACGGCGTTCCAGCTGCCAGCTCCCCCTTCATATTTCATCACTCCTCTCTGCTGCTGATGTGCTATAGCTGTATTTTAGATAAAAATGTAAGCGTAAACATTTGTTATTTAACGATGCTTTTTAAAATTTCTACGCAAAATAACCCCACATGGTGGGGTTGTCCTTGGAAACGGGGGTGTATGGATACAGATTCCTTATGATCTGATCTTCAGAACACATAAAGAACATGTGCTACTCGTTGTGATCTCCAGCTCCCTGCTTACGATATTCGCGAGGAGACAATCCTGTCGCCTGTTTGAATACGGTTGTGAAATAGCTTGAGTTATCAAAGCCGGTCTGTTCTGCTATATCCGCCATGCTCTGCCGGGTGCTGTGCAGCAGCAGTTTCGCTTTCTCAATCCGGCGTTTGCTGACATACTGGCTGAAGCCCTGTCCGGTCTCCTTTTTGAACAAATGGCTCAAGTAGTTTGGCGTCACATGCACATGAACAGCAGCTGCCTGCAGCGTGCAGCTTCCGGCGTAATTCATCTCAATATACCGAATGACACGTGTGATCACATGATCCTGCTGTTCCCGGGTCAGGCGCATTATCATATCCATCCACTCTTCACTCTTCGAGCGAGCCCATGCAATGACTTCGGGCACGGTATGAATCCACAGCAGCGGATCTGGACCGAATGTGTCCAGTCCACCGGACTCCTGTGGCTGAAGCTGCTGTGCGAGCATATCCGTCAAGACTTTCATGAGCAGATGGATCTCGGATTTGCATTGTGGCAGTGGCATCCTGGCGGCCTCTTCCAGTTGGTCCTCAACCCAAATGACCATCTCCTCAAATTGCTGATGGAGCAGCATTGCAGCCAGTTCTTCGCGCCATCTCTCGGAACGGTCCACCTGGATGTATTGTTCCCTGATTCGCATGTCTGACTGCTTCCGGCGATACCGTTCATGTGCCCTGCGCAGCACCTTACATGCTTCATCGAGGGAGAACGGCTTGAGCAAAAATTCAATGGCACCGTAGCGGATGGCACGCTGTGCATATTCAAATTCACGATACCCTGTCAAAATGATAATCATGATATCCCGCCCGCTCTCATGTATGCGTTCAGCCAAGTCCAGACCATCCATTACAGGCATGTTAATATCCGTAATAATCAGATCAGGCGTACAGCTGTGCACCGCCTGAATCGCTTCTTCTCCATCAGCAGCTTCCCCCACAACTTCCCATCCGAGAGGGTTGTTCCGAACCAGATGAATCAGCCCCTGACGGAATAACGCTTCATCATCGACCACAAGCATACGTCCATTCACAGCCACTGCTCCTCTCTATCATCCGAATTCCCCGGCATCATTCCTAGTCCGGTCTGATATGGTAAACGAAGGCGTACAAGCGTCCCCTCTCCCACAGCAGACTCGATCTGTACGCCATAAGGCTCCCCGTGAATCAGCTCGATTCTACGGAGTACACTTCGGATGCCAATATGCTGACGTTCCTCCTCCGCATGCGGAACTGGCTTCATCATTCGTTCAATGACCAGTGCATCCATGCCGCAGCCGTTATCTACGATTTCAATAATGAGCATGTCTGTCTCCGTCTTCGTCTCATGCCCTAGTTGCAGTAAACCACGAATCTGCAAACGGCGATTGTCCCTCTTGTCTGAGAAGGCATGTACAAACACATTCTCGACGATAGGCTGGAGCAGCAATCGGATCACCTGACAGCGAAGTAACTCCGCAGGTATTGAAATATCAATGGATAATGCTTCCTGATATCTGGCCTGTTGGATTTGCAAATAATGATCAATTTGCGTCATCTCATCCTGGAGAGTCGTTAACCGCTGCACGGGCTCCAGTGTATATTGCAGCATTTCAGACAGGGCTGTAACGAGACGAGCGGATTTCTCATCGCCCAGCATATAAAACTTCCAGAAAAACATGCTTAGTGTGTTATATAGAAAATGAGGGTTCAACTGCGCCTGAATGGCTTTGAGCTCGGCTTCCTTTTCACTGAGTTCTCGCTCGTACACCTCATGAATGAGCGTATCGATCCGGGAAGCCATCGCATTGAACCGTTCCCCGATGAAGCCCAGCTCGTCCCGCGTCTCTATTCGGACCCTTGTATCGAACTGGCCATCCCGCACTCTTTTCATCGCATTGACCAGACTGGCCAGTGGACGAAGCAATCTGCCGCTAATGATAGTGATGATGAACCAGGAGCATAGTACGCTGGCTGCGGCAGAGAACACGGCGACTTGCAGGATGAGCTTCCCCTTGTTCTGAATCTGTGCGAGCGATACCTTGCTCACCAGTGTGAAGCGTGCCTTATCCGAGGTTTGTTTGGTATACAAGTGAGTTGATCCCTGCTCGTCCCTGATCTCGGTTGCCCCCAGGTTTAGCTGTGTAAGCGGCGGCGGGTCTGTATCCTGATTATGAAACGCATACAGCAGCTGCCCTTCCGCATCAAACAGATCAACGGAAACTTCCTCGTTCAATCGCAGGTCCTTGAGATACGACTCAAACAGCGAGGTGTTAAACAGGATCAACATCACTCCGTACGTTTCCAGATCAACCGAGCGCATTAATCGTCCAGCCAAAATCCAATTGGACTGCTCTTCCTGCAGGAAAGCATCCGGACCCAGACGATTCCATACGTATTCGCCGCCCGTCCCTTCCAGCTTATGAACCATCTCGTCCAAATAGGAAGGATTCATCTGCTGAAACGAGCCGGCAAAGGCGCCCAAGTTAAATATATTTCCCTTCAGATCATAAATGCGAAGTCCCATGATCTCCGGTGCATCCAGCCTTACCTGATACAACTGGTCATCCAGTTCATCCTCAAGCTTCATCTGATCATAGGAAGAGATGCCTGAAGCTTGTGCCTTAATGGCATTTTTCACGGAAGGATTCAGTGTGATGTAATCCGTGACTTTGTACATGTCGTTGACCCGCGAATCCAGCCGTGCCAGAACCTGTTCTGCGGTAAGACTATACTGACGACTGACTTCTTCATTAAATAGGGCAATATGGATGCGATATGTGATCAGCCCTGTCATTCCCGAGATGAATACCGTTGCTGCCGACAAAAACAAGATTAGTTTCGTTCTGAATTTAAAGCGTTTACAAAAGTTATCCCACCATATCCTGTACACGCACCTCACCCTTATCCCGTCCCCGTCTTATGCTTAAAAACATATCACACCCCTGTTCAAAAAAACAGAAAAACCCTGACCCCTGTCTGCAGTGGCCAAAGTTATTCGCCTCGTCTTTATCCTGTTCATCTACATTCGATGTATTTCCTTCTGCAGATACCCCCGGCGCTCTGCCACATAGGTACGAATCTTCTCGGGTTCACCATAAAAAACATTCATCGGCCATTTCATGTAGGGATCCTGCTCCACAGCTTCACGGATCTGACCGTGTAATCGATATACTACCGGCATAATCCGTTTCTCGGTGAACACGTTCATCAGATGCTGCTTCATCATTCTCTTGTACTGCTGACGGAAAAGGCGGAAGGCAAGCAGCCGTCCAGTCAGTTTGTTATATCCCTGAATCCGTACGAGGTTCGGATCTACTCTCGCACCATAACAGTTTCTTCCCCAAGTCCCCTCATAATCCCAGGGAAGGATACCATACCTCCGGGTCTTGATCTTCTCATACCATGTGTAATTCTGATGGAATCCATCGAAGTTGCCTGTAAGTACAGCTCCACTCAGCCAGCGCAAATAATTATCCGTATCCATTCTCGCCTGCAAAAAGCGAAGCAGATCCTGCCTTGACTTCGTATTCAGCTGTTGGATAAAGGTACGGAGCCTCGTGCGATCCTCATCCTTGCCGCGTATCAGTGTGTATCCGGATAGTAGATCCGTGTTTGTTTCGGTAGAATCCGAATTCAGCGCAAATCCCGCATGATCGTTCACCGCATAGAAGATGCTTCGAACAGGCATTTTTCGCTGCCGAAAAAAGAACGATTTAACTCCCTCAATACGCAAATAGACACCCTTCAGCTGTCCGTTTAAATACAGTATGCAGTGCTGCGTTGACGGAGCCGGAACACGAAGGGATTCGAAAATATGGAACGAGAGTGCATTGCGCAGCAATGAGGGATCATCATACTCGGCATTAAAATGGAACGTTCTGCTGGACGTTCGAATTTCAAAAGACTTTTTGACATAGCCACGTGTGTGCCCTCCCCGGTATCGAATACGGATTGGAAGCTGCCTGCTGTCCATCTGCATCGTTCCGTTCACAAACGTATCTGACCAGATATTTGATGTTAACTGTTGATACTCGTTATCGGACACCGAGATATGGTAGACAGGTAGAGCCATTTCCATCCGCCTTTCATTGAAGACCCCTGAGATTGCCCGTAGGCTGTTACATCATCCTATGCAGGAGCACAGCAAGCCGTAAGGGCAGATACACAGTTCCATTCATAGCACCTACAAGCTAACCTTACGGGATGCGGAATAATCGTGCCATTAATCTATGATTATCATCCTCTTCTCATAGATTATAGCCAAAATAGTATAGAAATGGTTGACTGGCTAGTCCCTCTCAAAAGCATGTTTCATATGATTAAACTACAGACAGACACGAATGACGAATGCAATGGATCAACAAAACATCCGCCATTTATGTCCATCTGAACTTATATCACGGAAGGGGCGCAACACTATGTCTATGAACGGTCAAGGTTTGAGAGGTTTGCTCGGAAGAGAGATCAAGATTAACCGGGGTGGCCCAGATTCCGTAACGGGCACGCTGATGGACGTACGGTGGGACTATATGGCGATGAGCTGCAAGGAAGGAATTGTCTATGTCAATGAGACTCATGTCAAAAGCATCACAGAGACAGGCCGTTCCGGTGGAAACAGAGCTGCAGCCTTAGGGAACCCAATTCCGTCCAATACGTTTCTCGGGGTTATGCAGGCACTCCGCTTCCGTCGTGTTCAGATCAACCGGGGAGGACCTGAAAAAGTCGAAGGCATCCTGGCCGATGCCAATCAGAACCAACTGGTTATGGCTTTGAAAAATCAGGAGATTGTTCGTATTCCCATGCAGCATGTGAAATCGGTATCCCTTGTACGTGGCAGCAACAACAATAATAGTAACAATAATAACAACAACACTAACAACAATGGTAACAACACGAGCCAAGGCAACCAAGCGGCTCAAGGCAACCGGTCCCAAGGGAATCAGGCTGCTCAAGGGAACCAATCTCGAGGGAATCGCTCTCAAGGTGCCCAACAAGGCGCTCAAGGTAACCGTTCGCGCGGCAACCAAGGCAACCAATCCAAAGGAAACAAATCTGGCGGGAATAAATCCGGTGGCAACAAGTCTGGCGGCAAAAAGAGATCTTGTTAATCACGTGACAGCTTAGGTTATCAACCAGTTTAAAGGGGGGAATACTCATGTTGATCTTCGTTGCTGTTGTCTTAATTGGTGTGCCTTTCTACTGGATCGTTGTACCTGGAAGGCCCACTCCAACCCACGAACATTCGATTCAATCTCCACCAGGACTTCTCCCCCTGGGAGGTGAATCACAGTAAATGCCTGATTACCAGTTGTGGTTAACCTTCGGGGTGTTTATTATTACTGTCATTTTCCTGATGTGGCGACCTGGCGGATTAAATGAATCCATCCCTACTTCGCTTGGCGCCCTTCTTCTTGTTATTACTGGTGTGAGCAGCTTTGCTCATATTGTTGGCATCTTCGGGATTGTTTCCGGCGCTGCTGTAACCATTCTCTCGACCATTGTCATGTCCATCATTCTCGAGAGCATCGGTTTTTTCCGCTGGATCGCCATCAATATGATAGAAAAGGCACGAGGCTCTGGCTTCCGACTATTCTGGCTGATTCTATTACTCTGTTTTCTCATGACCATCTTCTTCAACAACGACGGCAGTATACTGATTACAACTCCAATCATTCTCCGAATCTGTTCCATCCTTCGCCTGAAAGTGCATCAGCAATTACCTTACCTGATCTCAGGTGCACTCATCGCTACAGCTTCCAGTGCCCCGATCGGACTTAGTAATCTCGCTAATCTCATCGCCTTGCAAATGGTCGGATTAAACCTGAACACCTACACCCAGATGATGTTTGTGCCATCGATGCTGGGGATCATGGTGATGACCATACTGCTGTTCTATTATTTTCGCAAAAGTATTCCCAAGGTTATTCATCACTACCCTATGTCCATGCAACCCACATCCGGTTCAGGGTATCATCCGCTGCAAACAGGAAATCAGGATATACCACGAGCGGATAGTGGAAAGAGCGTAGACTGGTGGTTGTTCCGTGTCTGTATCGGGATTGTTGTATTCATTCGGGCAGGATACTTTCTCGCTGAGCAGTGGGGAATTCCTATGGAGATTGTCGCAATCACCGGTGTTGTTCTGATGCTGGCTGTGCGTTGGTATCGCACCCGGACTGGTCTTAAGGATGTAGTTACACAAACGCCTTGGCACATTCTGCTCTTCGCCTTCAGCATTTATATTATCGTGGATAGTCTTCACCGGGCTGGAATGACAGCTGTTATCGTTCAGTGGATGAAGCCCATGGTAGAAGGTGGTGACGCCAGTCTCATTGCCGTATCGGGTCTAATGCTCACTCTATTATCCAATCTGCTCAATAACCTGCCTTCCGTCATGATTGGCACATTTGCAGTAACCGATCTTCAATTAGGTGATACCCAGCTGCATCTGGCTTACCTCGCCAACATTCTGGGTAGTGATATTGGAGCCTTGCTGACACCGATAGGTACTCTAGCAACGTTGATCTGGATGTTTATTTTGAAGACCCACCATGTTCGAGTCTCTTGGAAACAGTATATGAAAGTAACCTTCATAGTGATACCAATTAGTCTAATTGTCAGCCTATTTTCCCTATATATTTGGACGTCTATTCTATATTGAGAGGAGGTATACTGTGAAATTCCCAACAATGTGGCTTGGAAAATCCATCGAATTGGAACTATCCGGCTGTAAACTTCCAATTCAGGGTGAGATCATTGATATGGGTCAGGACCTAATTGTTGTTTACGGAGATCAACGATTCACCTATGTACCTCTTCATCACCTTCAATCCATGCACATAACCAAAGGGGGCGATGCCAGTTCCACCTCCAGCGTGCCTGCGCCTGATCCCGAGATGGATCACAACAATATATCGTATCGCAAAATATTAATGAATGCTCGTGGCAGATTCAGTGAAGTTTCGATAGGCGGACGTACGCTGCACGGTTATATTACGAACATTATGAACGACTACTTCATCTTCTTCTCTCCGCTGCATCATTCGGTCTACGTCTCCATCAATCATCTGAAATATATCATTCCTTCTCCAACAAACAGCACGCCTTATTCCCTAAGCCAGCAGCATTTCCCCATTCAGCCTGCGTCCATGCCTCTTTCCCGGACAATGGACCAACAGCTTCAGAAAATGGTTGGTGAACTTGTTATCCTGAATCTTGGTGACAAGCCATATCGGGCTGGATTGCTGAAGAGCGCAGACAATAAGCTGATTGAACTGGTAGAGGCAGAAGGTCAGACCTTGATTATGCATACCGATCATATTCAAACCATTCATCTGCCTTGAATATAGGAAATGACCGAAAAAGGTCCATCCGCTTATCGGATGGACCTTTCATTTATGTTGGTAAGTTGTTGGGGCCCATCCATGAATGGGACAAGCCGCGCTTCTACTTTCCGTATGTCTGCTCCATACGCTCTTCCTCATTCGTAGACAGCAATATATTAAGCAGCCCCATCGCATTATTGGCATCGGTTCTCGCCGTTTGGTACTTCTCGGCAAACGCTGCCTCATCCTGCTCGGGGTCCATTGCTGCCAGCTCCCCCCATGACTTGCGGGCCTTGTCGTAGAGTTCGCTTAACGTAATGTCATATGGATGCTGTGCCACCGGAGCCATGGATTCGAATTTGGCGGTGACTCTGAAGAAATCCATGGAATCCTGAAACGATTGGCTGCTGTAATCCTTGTTATTCATCGCATCTTCTGTAATCAGCAGACCTTCACGAGAAATAAACAGTGTCTTGACCATGGCCCGTTCCAGGTTCGTAGCTTCATCCCAAGTGATATAGGACACGTCAGGAGCCTGTACAGTTGTAAAGAAAGGAAAGGCGTCATCGATTAAACGCTGTGTATTGGCATGAATCGGAACCTCTGCGTTCATATCCACGACAGTATCGCTGTAGTTGGCAACGTTAATATTCTTGGACCCTTCCTCACTAACCCGGCGAACCGGATGGTCGTCTAGCGGAATGCGGATATAGCCCAGCTTGTCAGCGTATTGATCCTGCAGTTCTTTCAACGTCTCCGTAGCATCCGAGGCTGGTTCCGCCGCGTTACTCTCACTATTCTCTTTTGCCGTATCGGCACTGGACGGCTCTGCTGCGGTCGCTTCAGCTGCCTCTTGGGCAGGCTCGGGGCTGGCAGCTTCCTTGGCCCCGCCACCGCATGCAGATAAAACTGCAGCCAAGCTGAATATCAAGGTAAACACACGAATCGGTTGTATCCATCTCATGGTATAATCTTCCCCTTATCTTATGTATGCATCTAATCTACATTAACCATGGCATGTACGATTGAACTCCTATTATCCTTATGATCTATCTTCGGATAACATGCCGTATTCACAGGTAAGTATTGGTCTACATTCTAACATAAGTTAAATTCTGGGTGTATACGACGATGTACCTGTCTCCTTGAACTGTCATGACTGGATGCCCCCGACAAAAGTACAAAAAAACACTGTCATCCCGAAGGACAACAGTGTCTGCAAGAAAACCTATCTATAAGCTATTTAATCCCCTTAGCCTTCTCGATATGTTCCGCCCGGGTCTGAGGCTCTGTGCAATTGGCTGACGACAGCAGGGAATAGATAGCCTGAATATCCTGCTCCTTAAACAACGTCTCAGGCACTTCTGCTTCGAGTCTTTCCGTTTTGCGCAGAATGGTTTCAACCAATTCGTGATCATATATCACCAGTTCATCGGAATTCACATACCGCACCGCAGGATCGACACTGATCCGGCAGCGATTGGTGAAGGTCACCATGGAAATCATGCGGATCCGCTTATAATCTCCGAGGTGTGCATGAACCGCCTCCACATGACCCCGATGCTGCATCAGAGGATTATACATCTTAATGCGACTGGTACTGACCGTCCAGTTGGCTTCTCTGCGCCCACCCCGAATCTCGCCTGTTGTCAGGTTACGGGTCTCGATGACGAAGATCCCCCGCGGACCAATAACAACATGATCAATCTGAGAATAGCCAGAACGGGACTTGGGATTGGCCACGAGCAGATCACTCAAAACTTTGTATTGTCCCGGGAGACTGTACAGTCGTTCTGCTGTAGTCGGTTCTTCCGGCTCGCTGATCCAGGCGGCTTCATGTTTGGATTTGGATTTGGGTTTGCGTCTGCTCCGCGTCATTCGGGCAGGTGCGGGGCCCGTATCCGGCATCGCGGGGGCCGAAGCCGTAATTGAACTCGCAAGCTCTGGCTGTGTCTTGAACAGAGACAGGATTTTTTTGAACATGGGCAAGCTCCGTTCTAAAATTTAGTGTGAGTTACAGGTGATCGGTTACGACAATTGAACACATAACAACATCTTTGGACTTCCATTATGTAAACTTCTATTACTTATGTCGGATGAAGACGGGTAAAAATAAAGGTCATCAGGCCTAATTTCCTTGCACAAACCAAAGTATACGAAAATATTTAACCAATATTGTGACTTTAGACACATGCGATCCATTGGGAATAATTCTAAAAAAACAGCGCATCCCTTTCCATTTAAGAAAAAGAACACGCTGCCGCTTACCACTAACACTATTTATGCTTGAAGATAGTACGTATAGAGCACCTGCGTGCCCTTCTCATCCAGACCGTTTCTGGATATTTCCTGATACAGGGATTCAGCCAGTGCCAGTCCTGGCGTCTTCATGCCCATGGCTTTGGCCGATTCGAGGGCAATTCCCATGTCTTTGATAAAATGTTTCACATAAAATCCAGGCTCGAAATCGCCTGCGATCATGCGCGGACCGAGATTGCTCAGCGACCAGCTTCCGGCTGCCCCGGTAGCAATGCTCTTCAGCACGTTCTCCGCGTCAAGCCCCGAACTCTTGGCATAGGCGAGCGCTTCGCATACGCCCATCATGCCTGATGCGATGGCAATCTGGTTGCACATTTTGGTGTGCTGACCGGAACCCGCCTTGCCCTGCAATACAATGTTGGTGCCCATACACTCAAACAGCGGTCGTACCGCTTCGAATGCTTCCGCGGTGCCACCAACCATGATGGACAGCTTGCCATCGCGTGCGCCAATATCTCCACCCGATACGGGTGCATCCAAGGCATGCAGCCCCTTGGCTTCTGCTGCCTCGAAGATGCGAGCAGCCAGCATGGGACTGGATGTCGTCATATCAATCAGGAATGAACCTGGTTTAGCATTGGCCACAAGACCGTCCTCGCCAAGATAAATCTCCTCTACATCCTTCGGATATCCTACCATGGTGATGATGACATCACACTCAGCCGCAAGTTTGCCTGGTGTATCGTGCCAAACGGCCCCTTCATTCACCAACGCCTCCGCTTTGGCAGCTGTGCGGGTATACACATGCAGCGGGTAGCCCGCTTTCTGGATGTGACCTGCCATGCTTTTCCCCATAACGCCTGTACCGATAAAGCCAACTTTCGTCTCTCCAGGTGCCTTCGTCGTATTTGTCATCGTAGGTTTCCTCCTTGTATCTCTATGGTTTGGTGAGGTGCTTGTCTTGGATTGCTATATCTGTATGTTATAGCTTTCGCACGCCGCCGTCTATCATTTACATGAAATCTAGCGGACCGACATTCGATATTGATTGGGCGACATCTGAACAAACCGCTGAAAGGCCCTGTTCAGGTTGCGTTCCGAATATCCCACCTGTTCGGCAATTTCCGTAATGGTGCAATCGGTATCCTTCAACAATTGCTTCGCTTTTTGCACCTTCAGATTCATCATGTATTCGATAAAGGACACCCCCATTTCCTTCTTGAAGAGCCTGCTTAGATAGGAAGGACTGACATTCACGAGTTCTGCACAATCCGATAGCGACTGCATTCCTTCGGGATGGCTGCTCAGATGCTCGCAGACCCGCTGAACAATCAGGCGGGATGAATTGGTGCGAAGATCCTGACTGGCCTCAATGCATAATGGAAACAGCACACCGATAAACCAGTCGTGCATCTCCTTCGATGTCTGATTCTCCTGCAGCTGATCGAACAGATTGCTGCCCAGTCGTTCAAGCATGCCGGGACCCTTCGTCTCCATGAATTGAATAATGGCCGACAGCAGCATGTGGTATCCCTGAATCATGATCGTATAGGATTCGGAAGCACGCACTTTCTTGGAAAACCGATGCAGCGCATCCTCCGCATGCGTAAGCGTTCCGTTCCATAGGGATTCAAGAATTTCCTCTTCGATCTCCCGGGGATACATGAAGACCGGATTACGCTGGGTGGCCAGAATATCTTCATAGAACAGAACGTTCTCGGCATCATCAAATAGCCGATACTGCAGGGCGAGCTGCGCTTCCCGAAAGGACTCTGCAATCCCATGAAGTTGACCCGGACGCCCTACGCCCACCGTTGCCGAGAAAGACAGGTACTGATCCAGTGCATGATGAATCTCCTCTGCATAGCTGCATACCCTCTGCCTCGCTTCACGAGGAGAAATCTCTGAATCGAAATGCAGGATTGCCACCGAATCACTATCATTTTTGTCTACAACATACCCCGTCAGATCCGTATTTTGGCTGAGCAGTTCGTCCATGACGTTTCTCAGGGCAAATACAATGACGGGACCTTCACTGGGTAAAAATCGTTTCTTCTTGACCAGATTTTCCACTTTTACAACCAACACCAAAAATTGTCCCTCTGTCCGGAACTCATGTCTGGCACATTCTTCTTCCAACCTGCTGCTGGTCCATGAACCGCTAGATTGCAGTAATCTCTGCAAAAAACGATCGCGGAGGTCTGGCTGTATGCCCTCTATATACCGATTCAGGGTTTCGGTCTGTTCATTGAGATAGCTGAGCGAAGACCGGATATATTCAATTTCATTCCCCTGCGGAGCTGTTTCCTGCCCGTTCCTGCGCAAGTGCTCTCCATACCGCAGCAGCTGCTGAATAGGGTTGTAGGCCAGCCGTGAGCTGAACCAGGTGAGCAGCATACCGACCAACACAAAGATGGACACCGAGATCAGGATGAGCACCTTGATCCAATTCAACTGGGCAATCATCTCCTGCTCAGGGAGCTGGGATATATAGGTCCTCCCCATGGATGCCGAAGCATATGCCACAAGCTCATTCCCATGCTCCCCCTTCAGTACCTCATGACCCGAGCGTTCCCTGCCTTCTGCATATGCGATCTGCTGCAGCACTTCGTCCTCCGATGCCCGTTTGCCAATCTCTCCAGGGCCGTCCGTGTGCAAAATAATATGCTGATCTGCATTAAGAATGGCTAGGGATTGATCTTCCAGACTGACGGAATAGCTGCGCAGCAAACTCCGCAGCTCCTGTTCCTTCACTTGGAGAATGACCACTCCGCGCGGTTCCCCCTGTCCCATGACAGGCACTTGCCTCACATAGGAGATATAGCCCGCTTCTCCGGATTGGGGAAGATACCTCCAGCCTGCAGCTGCATGGCCTTCCAGAGCAGCCTCCATGTCCTGCTTTTCCTTGTAGTCTGCCAGCGAGACCAATCCGTAATAATGGGACAGAACCATATCTGTTTTAGCATCATAATAGATCATTTCTTCAATTAGATTATTGGTGTTTTTGTGGAGCTGAAACAGATCGAGCAGATCCAGATGAAGAAAGTAATCGCTCTCATAATGAGCACTGCCTAATGCATTTCGCATCAACGGGCCACTGGCGAGCTGCATCGATTCATGCTCAATATTGGTCAGAATATTCTCCACCCTGTCTTTGAGCAAATTCAATGAGGCCATGTTGTTATCCTGGAATTGCTCGGTCAGTTTGATCATCGAGAAATGATAGTACGCGCTTCCGGCAAGCACCACCGGGATGACCACCGACATGCAGCCCAACCAGATCAGTCTTTTCAGATAACCATTCGTTGCGAACCAGCGGTCAAGCGCTGATTGGATGGTGTGCATTACCCGTCTCATGGAATCACCCCCGTATGCTGCCTTAGGCTCATTTTCGCATGTCTCTGTTCGGGTTCATTATATCAAGAGAGTTACCTGGATACACTCCCAAACGTCCAGCTTGGGGACTCTAATTTTTAGTTTATTTCCAGTACGATCTGTCTTAAGCTTCATTCCTGCGATTAACGCTTCAGCGTCTCCTGCAGAATGATCCTCCCCTGGACAAACTGTAATCTCAATATCATGGATGGGGAGCACGGATGACAGCGGTCTGCGTCCTGCCCCATTCACCAGATGAATCAGCAGGTCGTTATCCTTGCGGAAAACAGTCAGCTGTAAACCGGGTGCTTCCGTGATCGATACCAGAGCTCTATTATTCAGCAACACATGAACGGCATTGGTAAACAACCGGAAATGCTCCTCCAATTTGAATTCCTGTATGAGACCACTAAGCGAAAACGGGAAATATAAGATCTGCCCTGTGCCATAGCTTCGCAACAGTGCCAGCGGAAGATTGGTTTGTTTAACAGCCAGTGAGGCCCGTTCCGGAGGCGCTCCTACACTTTCCAACGGAGAAAACGGAGGAACTAGCGTTGCCAATACCTGCACATCCACATCCTTGGGCTGACAGTACATCACCTTGCCTCGATGCGGTATGAGTTCCGTTTCCTCCAGCTTCCGCTGCAGTGGATTCCCTTCGTTGGCTGTAATAGAGTTCTGTTCAAACCGTAGATAAGATGCAGCCAAATACTCGCTCTCCTGCATTTCCCCGGAAATACCAAATAGGTCCAATAGCATCGAATCGGTCTCATTTCCAACGTTCGGCAGTTCTCCCTCTGCGATAAGGCTGCCTCCCTGACTCACATAATCGCGGAGCAAATCTATAAAATGGGATGAATGTGCGAATCCTTCAGGCAAAATAACGACCGGATAGTGATTCAGGTCCACGCTGGCCACCTGTTCAGGCAGAATCACATCGAATGAAATGTGCTTATGGATGAGCGCCTCCGCCAAGCCTTCTGCTGAACGATTGGCACTCCACATGAGCGCCACCTGGTTCATTGGTTGTGCGCCGTCCATATGGGAAGCAATCTTCGCTGCATCCCTGTTGACCTCTGTCACGGTTCGCAAAATCCGCTTATCCGTAATCGTATCCGGGATTCCGGTTAATGAATGCCAGAGCTGACCGCCATTGGCTGGAATCTGCGAGAGCCAGAAGCGGTATTCGGCAGGCGGAAGCCCGGTATGCCGCCAGTCCATGCCTGGGCAAGAATGTACAATGCCGAAGGGATCAGGGCGACCTGGAACGGAACGCCCCACCTTGATACTGAGCGCAGGATGCCAGAACTCCGGGATACGGGTGTGCCCCAGCGACAACACATCCTGCGGTTCAGTACAGAGCATGTCGGTAATGGACACCCGTTTCTCCAGATTATCCCGATGCAGATTATAGTACAGGATCATCGGCACCTCAGGCCGAACAGCCTTGATCTCCTGATACATCCGGCCCAGATTATCATCGAAGCAGCGGGCTGCAAAATCAGACGCCATCTCTGCTGAAGTACTCGGCAGCTCTGTTCCATACATCCCCTTGTATTTCTTCTGACAATTGGAACATTGGCAAAATACATATCCGGGTGCGTTGAAGAATACACCGTCAATCTCATAACGTTCCAGTGCTTCCCGGATTACAGGAACCGCCAGTTCCTCGTTGCGGTAGCCTCCGTTAATGCAGGTCGACATCAACAGAGGCCAGGCCCCCGGCCTAGTGGCGCCGATAATATCCGGCTGGCCACCTTCCTTGCGGACAAACCACCCGGGCTTCTGCAAATATACGGAGTCCTCTGCCTTGCTGAAATCGAAGCGGGCAATAAAGCGAATCCCGCGCTGATGACAGCTCTGGATCATAGCCCGCAGCAGATCGCTGCCGCGGGGCAAGTATTCATTTTGCACATGAAATGCGACATCGGATCGGTACCAGGCATAGATTCCACCCACATTAAACACCATGGCATTGGCACCCATCTCGAGCAGTTGGTCCGCAAGCCGTTCGGGATCAATCTTCTCGGTGTCCTTCACCTGCATGTTAGGTTGAATGGTGCGCAGCGGCTGCTGCCACCAGGGACGTTGTTCCTTATCGCTCAGTATGGGAGTCTTCATCGCTTCTCCTTTACCTCGTTATTGTTGATTAAACTGCTCATAAGCTTTGGCCATTTCCTGATAAGCCTGCTTGATGTCCGGCTGACTGTTCAACTTGTCTACATAGGCTCTGAACTCTTCGACACTGATCTGTCCAACAATCGTTCGGGTCAACATGGAGCTGTACTCGTCTGCATATTTGGGCCATGTCTCTCTCCAGGCCTCCGAGGTAATCACCCGGTAGAAGTCGATCTTTCCAATTTCGTCGAAATTCTCAACTTCCTTGATTTTGGCGTCATTATAGGCTTTGTCTCCGGAAGCACTAATCACTTTGCCCCATTTGGCATAGGCAAGTACCCCTGCCCCTTTGCTCGTTGTGTTCACTTCCTTAACGCCTTGCTCCGTCAGCACTTTCTGACCATCCTGTTCCGTATAGTGCGTACCCTCAATTCCATAGTAGGCAAAGTCCGTCATTTCCTGGGAAGCGGTCAGATCAAAATACTTCAGGAGCTGCTTCACTTTCTCTTCAGGCACCTTCTTGGAAATGTAGAATCCACCCGCGACTCCGGTCTCCAGACCGACCGCCGCATCTCCATGAGGACCTGTCAGAGACAAGTTCAGAATTTTGGCGTCAGGCTGCCCGGATTTTTTCATGGCCTGCTCCCACTCATGATCCCACCAGATCGGACGTCCGTAAGAAGCCGCCCGGTTGGTCTTGAATAGTTCTTCGGCCTGACTCTCCTTCATGACAGCATATTCCTTGGAGAGCAGCCCATCGGCGTACAGTTCCCGGAACCACTCGACCATCTCCACATATTGCGGTGTTAAACCAGGGCTCATCAGCCCGCCATCGTTATCATAGGTTGGGTTATATGCCCCGAATCCGGCTTGGAACATGGCAGGTGGATTGTTGACGAATAACAGGCCAACCGTGTCCTTCTTGCCGTTGCCATCCATATCACTGTCCACGATTTTCTTCAGGGCTTCTCTATATTCCTCGAACGTCTTGGGAATCGGCAGATTCAGCTGCTTCAGCCAATCTTCCCGAATTTTCAGTCCGCCATCAACCCGGGAACGGGAGCGTGGAACGGCGTAAATGCCTCCATCCACCGACAGGTATTTGAGCGCATCCGGCGCCAGATTCTCCTTCAGGTTCGGATATTCGCTGAGATCTCCAAGGAATGGAGTCAGATCCCAGAACGCACCGTTCTTGATCGCGGTAATCAGCGTGGGGCGAATCTGATTCTGGTAGGCCACTACTTCTGGCAGATCACCGGAAGCGAGCAGCAAATCCAGCTTCGTATCCAGATCGCCTGAAGGCACCCATTCAATATCGAGTTTGGCGTTGGTGCGCTTCTCCCATTCGGTCCAATATTCATTGTTCATATCGGGAATTTCATTGTACAATCCGGCAAACATCTTGATGTCCAGCGGCTGGTCTCCACCGGATTCTCCGCTATTTGTGCTGCCTGCCGTTTCACCTGAACCACTGTTCCCCGTACATGCCGCCAGCATGGTTACTGCCAGAATCATGCAGAGCCATGTCGCCCATCGTTTACTCCCCTTGTTCATTCGCCTTCATCTCCCTTATCGTCAATATTGGTAAGCGTTTGCATTTATACATAAAGCACGATTTAACTTCAGCTGCATTCAACCTTTGACGGAGCCAATCATCACACCTTTGGCAAAATGCTTTTGCAAAAATGGATACACGATCAGGATCGGCACCATGGCGAGTACGATCGACGCCATTCGAATGGTCTCCTGCGGCACGACGCTTTCATCACTTGCTCCTGCCTGAGCTACGGCGACAGAGTTCGAATCGATGACAAGCGTCTTGATGAGCAGCTGCAGCGTCCATTTGCTTGAATCGGATAAATAGATCAATGCATTGAAATACGCATTCCAGTGTCCTACCGCAAAAAATAATGTAAACGTGGCGATCGCTGGCATGGATAACGGTACAATAATCCGGAAAAAGGCGGTAAGATCACTGCATCCATCGATCTGCGCCGCATCCTCCAGCTCCGAAGGCAGCGATTCCAGAAAGCTTTTGATCACAATCAGGCTCCAGGCATTCGTCAGTCCAGGCAAAATCATGGACCAATAGGAGTTTAGCAGTCCCAGCTCCTTCACAAGCAAGTAATTCGGGATAATCCCCGCACTGAACACCAAGGTGAAAATAACCAATCCCATTATCCACTTATGCCCGGGCAGAGAGCGTTTGGTTAACCCATAAGCCATGGTGAAGGATACGATAATATTCAGTATGGTGCCTACAACCGTAATAAACAACGTGCTTTTGAACGCATTGATAAAACTGTTGGTTGATAAAATATACCGGTAGGATTCCAGCGACCACTTCTCCGGGAACAGATAAAACTTGAGCGGCACATACACCTTCGGATCGGTAAACGAAACGCTGAAGACATATAAGAACGGGAATATACATGCCAGCGAGATCAAAGCAACCAGACTGTAATTGATCCAGTCGAAGAGCGTGAGCCCTTTTTTCTGTACAACAAAGCTCATAACCTATCCTCCTTTCTGACAGACAACCCACCCCAGGGGATTAATAGATGCCTTCATGTCCAAGTCTTCTTACAATTTTGTTGGCCGCCACAATCAGGAACAATCCAACCAGTCCCTTGAACAGCCCGACGGTAACCCCAATGCTGATCTTGCCTTGCAAAATCCCGTACGTATAGGAATATGTGTCAAATACCTCTCCCACCGAACGAACCAACGGATTCATCATCAGCAAAATTTGTTCAAATCCCGTATCGGCCATGCTGCCGAGGCGCAGGATTAGCAAAATGATAATGGTCGGCCTGATGGCAGGCAGTGTAATATGCCAGATTTGCCGGAACCGTCCGGCTCCGTCGACAACAGCAGCCTCATATCGCTGAGGGTCCACTCCCGCCATGGCCGCGAGGAAAATGATCGTTCCCCAGCCGGCTTCCTTCCACATGCTCTGAGCCGTAAGCAGCCCCCAGAAATAATTCGGTTCCGATAGAAACGAGATCGTATCCTTGCCGCTCTGTGCAATCAGCTTGTTCACAATGCCGACGTCCGTCGAGAGCAAGAAAAACGTCATGCTGGCAACGACGACCCATGAGAGAAAGTGCGGTAAGTACACAATCGACTGGTTGATGCGTTTAAACGTCTCATGCCGAATTTCGTTCAACATGAGAGCCAGCAGAATCGGCAGCGGGAAATGGAATACCAGCGCGATCAGATTAATGGCGAGCGTGTTACGCAGCATGATGTAGAAGTTGGAGCTGGCAAACAGCTCATTAAAATGCTTGAATCCCACCCATTCACTTCCCGTAAAACCGAGGAACGGATTGTAATCTTGAAAAGCCAGCAGCAGTCCCCAGAGAGGTACAATCTTGAACAGCAGGAAATACAGCAGCCCCGGCAAAATAAGCAAATAGATCATTCGGTGTTTGTACATTCGTGACAGAAGGCTGCCCGATTGCAGCTTGCCCGTGGCACGATTCACCGTCGTTATCTGGGGTTTCATTCGGTTAATGTCACCTCTTTCTTCGGGACATGTTCCATCTCGATTAGAATGGCTTCATACCGCTTTAGCTCAGGAATGGTTAGTCTGACTTTGTTTCCCTCGGCCTGGATGGGGAGGGTCCCCGTCGAATGTAATGAGTACGCCCGAACAGGTACTCCGATATCGCGAAACTCAATCGTGCGGTTGTATAGCGGTATCGCTTCCATATATGTCGTTCCGTTGAAACCGGACAAGTTCAGGAGCTGGAGAAGCACATCTCCTTGCTCCGTCCGATTCAGAAATAGCTCCGTGCTGGCAGGCAAATCATTCTTTAACATGTTCTCTCCGATCAACCGGGCCAAAATATCCACCACGGCATGTTTGTGATCTTCAAAACCGTGCCTATAATACAGAACACCCGGATTCCAGGTGTAATAGGCTGCTGTACCGCCGGTTGCCGGTGCCGAGATTCCCAGCCCGTAACTGTCCCCCACCCGGTGTCCATACGCCCTTTCAGGCGGACCGAACGATGCAGGTTCAATATACGGCATGCGGCATTCGGTATTCGATGGGTCAAATTTTACATGATCAAAACTACCGCTAACCGTGATCCATTCCCGGTCCTTCAGACTGGGAAAACGCTCTTCATCTCCCACGTGAAGATAGGCAGAGGGAAGCAAGTTGGTATTCCCTGTATGCACAGCACCGAACCAGTCTGATAATGCTTCTGAATCCTCTCTTAAGGCATTTCCCGTAGCAAGCAGCGCTGCGCCTTGGCTGAGCAATTTGCCCAGCGTTTCCTTGGTATCAGTGTGCGGCCTTTGCAAACCAGGCAAGATGATTGCTTTCACTGCGGCCAGCTTATGAGCCATGGCGGTAATCTGGTCTTCTACGATGACCTCGAACAGGACATGGGCTTCTTTTAACATTTTGAACAGACCCAAATATTCAGTCCCTGCCTCTGGCGCCTTTGGTTTAATCAAAATGACTTCAGCCATGGAAGCAAGACTTCCATAGATATGTTCATGTGCTGCATGATACCTGAAAATGTCCCGAGCTGCTTCAAAGTTCTTCCGATCCGGATATCCCTCGAAGGCCCCTATGATACAGAAATCAAGTCCGGAGCCGCTGGCGATGTTCTGATATAACCTTACTTCTGTCTCATAGGGAGACACTCCCGTGAACCGATAGGTCAGATCTATGGCATTGATACTGCAATTGCTGACCATTTTATCGTCCCAGCTGCTCACTACGGAGGCCACATTCTCTGAGGCGGAATACTGCCATAAAGGCAAGCTTCGGGTTAGCGATGTATTCGATTCCTTGCGAATGATGTCAACCCGGTGCGGGTGGTAGGTGCTTATGGCCACATCCGGCCAACGGGATTTTACCCGGTCTGCAATATTCTCCAGGATCGCCCTGGATGTAATCTCCTGAAAATGAAGGTACGCTCGATGCAGTTCATGCTCCGGCCCCGTGTAGTTCAGCAGTTCAGCCCCGCAGATCTTCTGAAAACGACGCCTGCAGTTGTCGCAATAACAAGGTCCATAATGGTTGCCACTGTAATCCCAATGCTGGTATCCGAACATATTGAAGAAAATGCCGTCCACCGGGTACTTCTCAAGTACCTCCGTTATCGTCTCAATCGACTTTTCCTGCTGATACGCCCCATTCAGACACGTATGCACAATGCCGTAATAGTTCACTTCCTGTCCGTTACGGTCACGATAAAACCATTCCGGATGTGCCTCAAAGAGCGATTCGTGCGCCTTGCTGAAATCGAAGCGGGCAATAAACTTCATTCCTTGCTCATGGGTCTTCGATACCGCTTCTTGCAATAAATCGGTCTGAAGATAAGGTGTGACATATTGATGCTCCAGTGCAGAAGGGTAAAAAGCGAAGATTCCTCCCGCATTCATCATCAGCACATTGGCTTGGAACTCCTGCAGCTCCTGGATCAACAGGTCCACATTCATATCCGCATCAATCTCGCGGAGATTATTTTGAATTAGGCGAAGTCGGTTAGAAGACCACCATTTCATTCGCATCATCCTCCTCTTGTCTGCGATGTATCTTAACGGTATACCTTGAGCGGCAGGCACAGTAGGGACATATTTTGCAGATAAGGAGCAGGAAATTTATGTCCGTTCTAACGGAGAACATGTGCAGCATGATGGCAATTACATCGGAAATGGAGACAAAAATTGTCCGACCGTTATGTAATGGAACGTTTTGCTTCAAAAAGCAGATTAGAGGAATCGAATCGCCATATGCTGTACAAGCTAACGGAAACTTCCTCGTACGGAAAGGAGGATTTCCATGAGCCGTGACAAGGGAGAAATCACGATATGGCTGTCCTTTTCCATCATTTTGCTCAGTGCAGGACTGGTATGCCATGTTCTATCCATTCCGGCCATTCTCGATCAGGCCGGTAGAGACGGCTGGCTATCTGTAGTGGCTGCTGCGCCTTTTTTCATGCTTTTTCTATGTATGATGTTCATTATTATCCGAAGGGTGAGGGGACAGCGTCTGACCGACTGGATTACGCGGGAGTTCGGAGCGGTTTTTTCCTGGATCTTTCGTATTTCGGCCTCTCTTTTACTGCTCGCACTTGGCACACATACCTTATATGAGACAACGAACTGGACGGTATCCACGTATCTTCAATTTACACCGCCTTACGTGCTCGCCGGAGGCGGAGCGCTGGTTGCTGCCTGGGCGGCTGCCAAAGGGATTCGTTCCATTGCCATGACTTCGAGCATCCTGCTGCCTTTCGTGGTCCTACTCGGCTATTTTGTCATGTCAGCCAACATGAAATACAAGGACTACGGCCAGTTATTCCCGATCATGGAATATGGTGCAGGACCCGTTATGAATGGCATGATCTATTCGCTTGCAGGACTGATGGAGATCTGGATCTTGATGCTGTTTCAGCACGATGTCAAAGGCAAAATTCGCTGGTGGCATCTTTTACTGCTCGGGCTATTTATGCTTAGCATGGCGATCGGACCTGCTCTCGGAGCCATCGTTGAATTCGGTCCGGAGGAAGCAGCCAAGCAGCGGAATAGCCCTTATGAGCAATGGAAGCTGGTGAACATCGGGAAACTGCTCCAGCACGTGGACTTCCTATCCATTTATCAGTGGCTGAGCGGTTCTTTTGCCAGAGTGGCCATTTCCATCTATCTCATCGTTGATCTGCTGGATGTTCGCAGACCCAAGAAGAGATACATTGCCGTATTGTCCGTCACATTCATCATGTCCTTCCTTGCTATTCAATGGTGGCGGATTGATTATGTCGATTATTATGTGAGACACATTCAGTTTCCCGTGATGCTCATCTATGTATCCATTGTTACCGTCCTATTAACCCTGGCCGCGTTCATACACAAAAAAGACAAGGAGACTCCTGCCCATGCCGATCACAACAAGACCCAGTAAGGGCCCGAAACCGGCTGAAGCTTTTCGGATGAATGAGCATAACCTGACGACTTTTTTTGACGGATCTGATGATGTCATCATCAGCAGCCATATGATCGGGGAGTCTCCCGTACAGATCATCCTTGTGTATTGCAGCGGCATGGTCGATAGCAAATCCATTTACGATATCATTCTGCCTGAATTGACTCGTGCTTACGAGCATACTCACTTTCTGCGCACATCCGATATCGAGAGATCCATCACCCTGCAATGGACACGTATGGATTTGCAGGGTGAACTGGGGACGGAACTGATATCCCTCCGGGTGTTTGAGGGTCATATGCTGGTCTGCATCCCTTCCCTGCAGACCATGTGGAGCATGGATATATCCAATATTCCTACCCGCACACCGGAAGAATCCACAACGGAAGTATCTATCCGCGGTCCGAGGGATGGCTTCATCGAACGAATGTCGGTGAATATCACGTTGATTCGTACACGTCTGCGTACAGCCGATTTAGCCTGCAATATCGAACTAATTGGTTCACGTACGGTGACCAAAGTCGCTCTGATGTACATCAAAAATATTGCCAACCCCGAGTTAATTGACGATGTCAAGGATCGGCTGCGCAAGATTGATACAGAACGCATTATGGCAGCCAACGAGCTGGAGGAATTGTTATCTCCAGCGAAGCTCACATTGTTTCCGTTAACCCACTATACGGGCAGACCCGATTTTGCAGCAGAATGCCTGCTCAATGGTCGCTTCATTCTTATCGTAGATGGCAATCCCAGTGTTATTATTGGTCCGGTGAATCTGTTCCTGCTTCTCAAATCCCCGGAGGATGCAAACTTCCCTTTCCTCCCGGTGAACATGGGCCGCATGCTGCGCTTTATCGGTCTTTTGGTGACCATATTCCTGCCCGGATTTTATATTGCACTCACTTCCTTTCATATGGATCAGCTGCCTTTTCCACTCGTAGCCACGATCTCGGTTGGACGGATGGGTCTGCCAATGGAATCGGGTGTGGAGATGTTTCTCATTATGCTTCTGATGGAGCTATTCCGGGAAGCAGGAGTACGTCTTCCCAGTGCTATTGGTCAAACGCTGACCGTCGTTGGTGGTTTGATTATCGGAGATTCAGCCATTCGTGCGGGTATGGTTTCCCCGCTCATGATTGTCGTCATTGCCGTCACAGTGGTCGCTGGCGCTACGATCGTGAATCAGGTGATGACCAGTTCGGTGCTGATCTTGCGTTTCTTTTGTTTTGTCCTTAGCGCATCCCTGGGTATATACGGCTTCATCCTGTCCATCATCCTGTTCCTGATCTATCTGACCGATCTGAAGTCGTTCGGCATTCCTTACCTGACACCGCTGACGCCACTTAATTTCAAGCAGGCCATGGCATCCCTGTTCAAGCTTCCGAAGGGATGGATGAAGCGCAGACCGGTTTATCTTGAAACTCAAAAGCCACGCAAAGAAGGTAACGATCGATGAAACGGCAGATGCGAAGGTGGTCGTTAGGACTACTTAGCCTTGCGCTATGTCTAGTGACCAGCGGATGCTGGAGTGCCTATGAGATTCAGCAGGTCGATTATGCCAAAGCAATTGGCATAGAATACAAGGACGGTTTGTACCACATGTATGTTCAAACGATGGACTTTGCCAGTGTAGCCAAAAGCGAAAGCTCTGCCAAAACAGCGGATACCCCTCCCGTATGGGTGGGACATGCGGCTGGGAAAACATTGAATCTGGCTGTAAACGAACTGTTCCGAAGTGCTCAGCTTCATATCGCCTGGGGCCATGTCACCGCCATCGTCATGGACGAAAGCGTTCTGACAAGCAATCGCATCAAGGATGTGTTTGATATGCTCGGGCGCTTTCCGGAATCGAGATATACCACCTGGGTGTATGGCACTCGTGAGCCACTGGAGGATATTTTGAGCGCAACATCCATCTACAATATGTCACCGCTGGACAGCATTTTGCATAACCCGCTCCCTACGTTTCTGGAGGAGTCGCTCTTTCCTCCGGTGCTTAGTTTCAAGCTAATTTCCACGCATAATGATGCGTCGACGACCACCTATTTACCGAGTATTTCCCTCAACAAGGATTACTGGAAACAAAATAAAAAGGAGCATGAACTGTTTGTCATCGAGGGTGCCTTTTTCGAACGAACCGGAGATAATTTCGAATTTTTACCTCGCAGTAAGCTTCCGGGTTACCACTGGCTGCTCAAGGATATGCGGCGCGCACCACTGATGATTGAAAATGAGGGAACCATCTATGGGGTCCTCAGTGTAGGCCTACCCAATCTTAAGATCAAGCCGGTTGTTAAGGGGAATGAGGTTCACTTCAATATCGATGCCAAGTACCTGACCGCCTTGTACGAATATCTCACCCCTATTTCCTATGATGAAATGGTCCAATATAGCGAGAAAACGTTACGGGATCAAATCTTGCAAACGTACCGTGAAGGACTGCGGCGCGGGGTGGATGTGTACGGCCTTCAGGAGAAGCTGTACCGCAAAAACCCAGGCCTGTGGCGTAAGCTATCCAATAATGGCTCGAAGATGATCCTGACCGAAGACTCCATTCAGAACCTCAACATCAAGATCACCATCCCCTATACGGGAAAATTCCAGAGAAGAGTATAGAATAGTAGAAGCAGGAAGCCCCCTTGTTTGGTCGAAACCGGACAAGAGGGCTTATTTGAGTGTTAGTTGGGTTATTTCAGGTATGCGAAGGAAGATGGAAAGGAGCTTATGAACTGTTTTTACGTAAACTGCGTTCCATTAGCCAGCCAATGAATATAGACAATGACAGTCCAAACAGCAGGATTGGAGCATTGTAATAAAGAGTATTCGTATATTGATTCAACCAGCCAAAACGGTATACCGCCGAGCTCGGATCATTCGTGAAACCGCCTAGCTGTGCTCGCAGATCCTCAATCATGAGCAGCTGCCAAAAGACAGACAACATGCATAGTAGCACAGCAGCCAGAGGCACCATGACATGCACTTTCTCGCCCCAGCGCTGACGCTGATCATATAACCACCACTTGGACAGTGATACCGTCCAGATACACAAGATCAGAAACGTAAGAAGAGACGGAAACAAGATGAGTATCCCCGGGTTACCATTGCCGGAGACTCCTCTGCCAGCTTCATGTTGAAATGTTAACCCTTGTACAGCAAAGATCATAAGTACGTTCCAGACCAGGAAAATAAAGTAGGATTTGTTTATTCGTTTGATACGATTCACGAGATGCCTCCTAATCTTCGTTCTTGAGCGATAAGTAGATCACTTGGCCTACATGGTCCAATCCCTGTATGTCGAGCTGTATCCCTGTTGTCGGGTGCTGAATTATGGCGTACCATAACATCTCTTGATTCTTATTCGAGGGTTCAAGGATATCTGCTTCCACTTCCTCAGACGATGAATTCAGCTCGTATCGAAGGCTCAGTTTTGTTATCTCCGGATCGTGGACATATCCGTAAGCAACATCGAACGTTTTCCCATCGGACATCTGGTATCCCGATCTATGAGAAGATATCGGCTCATTTGGATTATCCTGAAGGATGTCCTGTGGCAGCGTGACCCGGGATGACCATGGCTCTTGCTCAATCAATCCGGATGCTAAGCCATCAGCAGTAATATTCTGATATAAAACCAGATGAGTTCGTGAATCTATGGGGGTTACAACCATTACCTGGTCTGAATGAATGCCATTCTCGCTTAGCATGGAATTGATGTCCTGTGGAGCGCATGAACGGATCAGAAGCAGGAGTCCTACGAGTACCAAAACATACAACGCGATATATGCTCCCCGATTCTTTTTACGTTCCATATGTACACTCCTTCCTTACGTTGAAACGCGATGTAACTTTCCCATCACTTCTTATAATAATCCATGATCTGCAGACGAGTGGTCAGGATCAGTGCCTGAGGAATGAGGACGAAAACGATATATATAATGACAATTAACCATAAATGTGCCGCAAAATTCTCCGCACCGAAAGACGGCTTTGGACGCTCAATAAAATACCACCAGCACGGGATGGCCACAAACCAGGTCAGGCCAGTCGAGATAAACATCTCCTCAATCCCGCTCCACAGAAAGCAAAATAAAGCAACAAAGATAATGGGACCCGCCCACGATTCCAATACTGGTCCCCAGCTCTGAAAGATAAAAATAATGGCGGGATACAGTAGCGTAAAGGTCCTGCGCCAAATTGGGTTGTTATAGATGTGCATCGCTACCTCCCTTGTCTGACACTAAAATTCCAACTAAACTAAATTTATATTTGTACCTTTTACCAGAAAAGGAGAAATACAGCTAATGAGAATAAAGCTATTTATGGCATTGATTTTGCTCATTCTTACATTTGTAATAGGATGTTCGAGCATGTCCACCGCCGACCAACAAAAAATTGTAGAAACTGCTACACCTATCAGCACCCAGTACATCAAGCAATATTACAATGCTGAATTTGTTGTAACCAGCCATGATGTTGACAATCCTTCAATCCATTCGCGTCTTTACCTGTACGGTTATGTAACTGGACATGAAGATGAACGGATTACAGTTTCGTATAACTACGACACACAGGAAGTTCTCAGTGTCGAAGGAGTGGGTTGGTTTATTGATAGCCGTAATCCAAAAAAGGAAATTTCCTCACCCTAAGGAATCACTGCAATGGAACAGCTGTATTAGCAAAAATCGAACCGGAGAACTCCCGGGTCTCTTTGTGTAACCGTTAGATGTATTTAATTTGTAATATTTACCTCTTATTCAATTAAATTAATTATAAATCAAGAGCCGTACACCGAAAACAAAGGTCAGCAAAAATAAGCTAAAAGTCTGCAATTGATAACATCAAAGTACCATCATTAAAGAATTAATGTAGGCTGTTGTTACCAAAACTTTTGGGGATATGCGTAATTACAGGAAAGAAATTCTGCTTAATAAGCATGATTCGATATATGTTGGCTCATACTACCTTCAGGAAAAAATTGAAGGAGTGACAACATGAGCTTGAAAAGCATCATTGCAGTCGGTGCAATCCTGACCTGTTCATCTTTACTATGGGGATGCGGGAATAACGGGAATAGTGCAAACCAGGCATCACAGCAAAATGAACCTGAGGTTCAAGTTGAAAGCTGGAATGACCCCAAGCGACTTGAGGCTTCTCATCTTGAGGCACTGGAGCGTATGGAGAAAGATCATATTCACCGAATGGTCTCATTGAGTGCACGTACCGATGGGGATCAGGTGATGACCACACTCGAACGATCCAGTCAAAAGCTTGAGGAAATGAGACCACTTGCTGAGATGCTTCAGCATGAAGGGCACCCAGCATTGCTGCAGCGGATTCAGGAAATGTCAGGTGATATCGAAGGATCCAAATCAGCACTGACCGAGATGAAAAAGAACCCTGGAATCGGTAAGATCAAAATCCAGTCATCCAAAACCGATGCTTTGCATCATATCAGCAGTTTCCGTGAATATCACCAGTATATGCAAGGGAAAGTGCAACCTCTCGAACAGAAACACTCGCAAGGGTCACACTAAAATTAAAGTTAACTCAGAGAACTGCAACCATTGGAATGCTCTATTCTGGTGATTTGCGGTTCTCTTTTTTTCACTAATTAATTCCAAATGTAATTGTAATATGTTATATATAAAGGGGTTGCATCGTTGTTAATGGAGAAGAGTTTTTTAGTTTTGATTAGAAAATTAAAGCTTCATTTTAAAAAAATAACAACATCCTCCTCAATTAATAGCAGCAAGGAGTATTGAAGTGAATATGCTCATAAGAAAACACCTTACATTCTCATTTTTTCTCATATGCATTTTTTTGTTTTCCGGATGTATGTCCAACGAGCAAAAGGAAACTTTAGAGAAAGCCCAACAAGTAAGCCTCACCTATTTTAAGGAGAACTATGGTGTGGAGGTAGAGTTCACTGATTATAAATTCCTTCCCGCCGACCTGAGTCACAATATGAGTTTGAACGGCCATGTAAAGAATAATAAAGATACAGAGATCACGATTCTCGTCAATTATGATACTTTTGAAGTGCAGAATGCGATTGTTCCCAAAGAGATTCTTGATCAAAAGAAGTAGAATCAGCTACATCTATACATCCAACCTCACTCGCCGTTACCATAACTTCAACACCTACTCCTCTTCGCTCGCACCCAGATACATAAAATCTTCACCCTGGTCAACAGATTGAAATACAAGTAACAGACACAGCAATATGCAGTACACCACAACCGTTAGTGCACTGATTCTCAGTCTTCTTCCTTCATCCATTCGAAAGATCAGCAGAGCACTGAATAGAATGGCAACAAAAAAACTGCAAATAACATAAGTACCTCCCTTGTCTCTTGATGTCAATCTTTTGCTCCCCTACACAAGGTAATTACCCTCTCTGCTTCAATCTCATTCCACCCACAGCGACACCCATATGAACATGCTAAATAATAGTACGGGCGTAAGTGCCCCCGTCGCTAAAATAACCCAAAGGGTTACTGGTTTTACATTCTGAAAGTAGGTGTCGAACTTATGCATTCGTCCTTTTCGCCATTTGGCAAACTTGAGCTGTCTGATCATTCGATTCAGGACTCTTTGCCGCTGCTCACCATCCTCCACATCTTCCAGTTCACGCCTCAACTCTTCATATAATTGTTCCTCTTCAAGCTCTGCCGCCACTGTGGATGTAGTCATCCTTCATACCCTCCCCTTGTCAAAACGTACTGAAATATTCCTCTGTTTCATGTTAAATACCATCTAAGCAACTGCCGCCGTTTATAACCCTCTACCTAATCAACACGTAAATCATCTTCAAAGTTTGGACTTTAGTCGAAATTAACATAAACCAAAAAGCCCGGGCAGGCCCGGACTTGGTTAAACATTTATTTAGTCTTCTGATTCGTTTGTTCACGTTCTTTTATGTTCGAAGCCTTACATCGATACCCATAAATTTAATGAGAAGAATGACTTTGCGCCTAGCTGATCAATTCATTCAGACACACTGCACCCTGTGCGCGCACGTTCACGACAATAATTGGCGTTTCCAGCATGCCATGCATCCAGGACATATACTCCTCGACTTTGTCGTTTGGAAGGATGGTCAGAATAACCCCTGCGAATCCACCACCGTGTATACGGCAGGCACCATCGCCCAGATTTTGCAGATAGTTTTCAGTCAGGGCCAGCGCGATCCCAATCTCCTGCTCCTTCACAGAACCACTCTGATATACATTCTGGAGCCACTTCCAGGACGAGTTCCCGGATGCTGTAATCAATTTCAGAAATTCCGCAAAACGTCCATCCCGCAATGCCTTCACCTGGCCATCTACCCGGTTATTTTCCTCCAGGAAATGAAGTGCACGCAGCATCGCACGATCTCCGGCAGCTTCACGTACCTGCTTGAGGTTCGCGTAGATGTTCTCGGCTGTAATCTCCCGAACATACTCCTGGCCCAGCGCCTGAGCAACCGCTCTCATCTCAAACGGCACGGCAGCGTAATCTTCGGTCAGATCGGCGTGGTTTCCGCCTGTATTTACAATCACCAGGGAGTAGCCATTCTGTTGGAAATCCCATTGCACAGGTTCAATGACAGGCTCAGCCGGGTTCGCAAAATCAATTGCAATCAGACCACCATAAGCACAAGCCATCTGATCCAGCAAACCGGAAGGTTTATTCCAATATTGATTTTCCGCATACTGACCGATCTTGGACATCACCACAACATCCAGCGTTCCTTCGTTGTAGAAATGATTCAGAATCGTACAGATCAGCATCTCGAAGGAAGCCGACGAGCTTAGACCCGATGCCGAGAACACGTTACTGGAGATGTACGCCTGGAAGCCGCCCACCTTGTATCCAAACTCTCCGAATCCCGCAGCCATACCGCGAATCAATGCCGTCGTACCGTCGTCTTCTGCCTTTGGCGTCAGATCTGTGAGATCGATTACATATTTCTTGTCATAACCTTCCGAATAGAAGGTAATCACGGATTCCGCGGTTGGTGCCGCCACTGCAATCGTATCCAGCGTAATGCTGCCTGCCAGTACCTTGCCATGATTATGGTCCGTATGGTTACCACCAATCTCACTGCGTCCTGCGGCGCTAAACAATTTGCTGCCCTCTTGTACACCAAAGTACTCTTCAAAAGAAGCGTTCAGCTTCGTGTAACGTGCAGTCTGTTCCTCGACCTGCTGCTGTCCATACATTTGAGCAAGCAATGCTTGGCCTTCTGCGGACTGGATCAGTTGTAATGGTTGTGTCGTCATCTCTACTCCTCCTATGGGTATGTAGCGTTTATTTATGCTGTGGGTGAAGACTGTTTTGCCTTTGGTTTCTTAGCCATATTCCTCTCCCATTATCTCAGCTTCGCTCCTGAAAAGGTAGGGCAGAATTGAAAGTTTGTAAACGTTTTATAAAATGTATTGGATGTGCCCTGCAATAGGGTTAAGCTTTTCCATTTTCAACTGGTTCGACTTCAATCTGATCAACGATGAACTCGTTCTTGGCCTCGTCATATGTGTAGGTCACATTAAAATCACATACATATGTGGGAGATATCCCAACAGATCCGGGAAGATTTAATTTAATTTTCTGATTCTCCAGCCTGTAGATTGTTACACCGCCAAAACCAAGCTCATCTTGCTCGTAATCTGGAGCGGGATCGAAATCATAATCGAAATTATATTCTTGTCCTTGTGCTTCTACTGCAATCGCTAACGTGCCATCCCCGTTCTTCTTAACATGCGATTCAATGTAATTCGCTACAATGTCTTCGTAACTCTGTACTCTAATTTCGGAGAAGTCATCGGCGTTCACGACATGGATATCGTAATTATTTAAGCCTGTCCCTCTCCCAGTCTGGATGATTACTACAGCTTCTTCCTTACCGTCCCCCGTAAGATCCGTATAATGTACCTGCGGGTCGGTTCCCATATCCCCAAGATAGTACCAATCAAAGTCTTTGATATTTCCATTTATCTCTAGAGTGAATATATGGGGTGAATCTTTTGCTTCCCGATTATCATAGAGTTTTACTTGTTCACCCTCCGACGATCCGAGCCAATGTAATGTTGGATTCGTTTCTTGCTTTGGCTCTATTGTTACCTGACGGCTCGGCGATTCTGATTGCTCTGGCGGATTAGATCCTGTAGAGTCGGCCTCACATCCTGCAACCAAAAAAGCACCCATCAGTAACCATACTGCTATTCCCTTATTCACCGATTAAATCTCCTTTCATCTTTTGACACAAGATTCCGTACCAAGGCCAAATGGATTATACTACAAAGATATCCATTTTTGGTTTCGAATCGGTATCCATATTGTCATAAAAAGAGATTGTCATTTCTTTAGCTAAGCAACTGATTTTTGAAGCAGCTAATTGGAATACAACTTTCTTCTTCTAGCTCCTTGACTGTTACGTAAGGTGATACTTGATAATCAAATCAAGCTTACAAGAAGGAGAGATTACAATGAAGATTACCGCGTTACGTTCAGATAAAATTTACGAGAAGATCATTCATACGTCACCCGATCAGAAATTGGAGTTATACCGGCAGGAGATGATGGGGCCTTTTATGCCGAAGTGGAACATTCAACAGATCCCCTTTCGATCCAGTGATCCTCATGGCTTTGACGTTATCACGATGAATAATTTGATGAATATTTCACCTGCAAGCATTACGCCCGAAATTAACGAACCGCTCGCAGCTATTTCATCTGAAACATTTTGGCAGCAATGCGATGAAGCTGTTAGGGCAAGCCTAACCACATTTACGAACAATGGCATCGATCTTCCGGTATCGGAATATCTATACACCGTTTTATTAGGAGATCAGAACAGTCAGGCAATGCAAATGAATGAAGGAATCTGCGGAGATGGTGGAATCCCCGGCTATATTATCGCGAACCTGATCCCGAATGCATATACTTTACCTCGCATCCAATCCGTATTAGCCCATGAGTGCAATCATAACGTGAGATATCAATTTATTCAGTGGGATCCGTATGTTACGCTAGGAGAAATGATTGTTAGTGAGGGACTCGCAGAAAGCTTCGCAACATCTCTGTATGGTGAAGAGTTATTAGGACCCTGGGTGGCCAAAACGAATATGGAAACCCTAAATACAATTATTAAACCGAAAATGAAGGACCAACTGCATGTCACAGGCTTCGAGCAGATTAATCCCTATCTATACGGGGACGATCTTGCTAGAACGCAGAACTTTACTCCTGTAGGGATGCCCTATGCTGCTGGCTATGCCTGCGGCTATCACTTAATTCAATACTATTTGAACAAAACAGGCAGACATATCACCGAAGCAACCATCACTCCGGCAAGTGAGATCCTTGCTGAAACAAAGGACTTTTGGAATGAAGACACCCTATTTCACCGTTAAAGATATCATTCAGATCACTGGTATTACCAAACGCGCATTACATTATTACGATAAAACAGATCTCTTAAAACCGAGCAAAGTCGCGGACAATAGCTATCGGTTCTATGATCAGGAAGCACTGGGGAATCTGCAGATGATTCTGTTGTTCAAGGAAATGAATTTCTCATTGAAGGATATTGCAGACATGATGAAGCTCTCCAAGGATGAACAGAAAGAGATCTTAAGAGAGCACCGCAGTACACTTGTGCAACGAAAGCAAAAGCTCGAAACCATCATCAGCCAGTTGGACGAGTATGTAGATGGGACGGATATCGTTCATCTCAATATGTTTGACGACTCCCCCATCCTGTCCATTCAAGAGCAATACGACTCCGAGGCGAAGCTCGTCTATGGAGATACGGAAAAGTACCAGGAGTTTGAGAAAAATGTGAACCGCCTGTCTTCCGAGGAGCAACAACAAGCCTACCAGCAGTTTTCGTTAAACATGGAGAAGGTATTTCGTAAGCTGGCTCAACACCAAGATCAGTCTCCCGCTTCTGTTGAGGTGCAAAAGTACATTCGGGAATGGAAAAGCTGCCTCGAAACATTTATGGTGTGTGATGCTGAGATTTTGACATGCATTGCAGATGTCTATGTAACAGATCGCCGATATGCTAGTTATTTCGCTCAGTTTGGCGATGAGGACTTTTTGAGGTTTTTGTATGAGGCTATTAGGATTTTTGTTAAAGATGGGGAATTATAAAGCTCTCGAGCTTGAGATGTGGAGGAAAGGAGTAGCCTTCCTCAATCTAGTGTCAAAAATGAGTCAACCTACTAATCCCGGATGTGCTCTACATCCGGGTAATCAGTTCTTACACTAAGTATGGAATGAGAGGAGAAACCTACTTTAGCCAGTGAAAGATAAAAAACAAATGGATATTCTTACCCTTCACGGTCCGCTTGTTCCATACGATAGGTGTATCTTGCTAGATCCATTTGTTGGTGCTCGAATTCGGCAATCCTTCTTGTCAACACCGTCAGAAAATGATCCATTTTGCTTCTCAGTTCTTCTGCCGCTTGACCTCTCCAGTCTCCTACACTATCCCCGATTGATTGGACATGGGCCTTGTTCGCTTTTAACAGATTCATTAAATGAGTCAAATCTTTTTCGGCTTGCATCAGATCATGTAACTCTACTAAAATCCTTCCCGACATCTCTAATCCTCCTTGTTATCCCTCGTCGGCCAGCCTGAAGTCTTCTGCCTTTTTATTAATGTATTCAGCTATAACATGGGCTTCTTCTGCATACCAGCGGCTAAACTGATGTAAATCATATGTCAGTCGATCTGTGATCGGTTCTAATGACCGGCTCCGACTCGTTTCAACCAAACGTAGAATGGAATTAATTGTTGTTGGAAGATTCGCCTGAAATTCCTGCACATGCTGTTCCATCTTCTTTCCAGCTAACTTCAAATTTTCAACAGAAAGTTGTATGGTCACTCCTGTTGCTGCTGCTGCATATTGTCCATACGAGCCCATTTTAGAGCCATATTGATGTAAAAGCTGCCCAATTACTTTTTCCATATTATCTTGGGCAACAATAGAATTTAAGTATGCATCAAAGCGCAGATTCCCTGTTACGGGTTGTCCATCTGATGTTGAGAACAATTTATTACGAATAAATCCATGCTCATCAAATTGAAAATAACTCAAATCATGGGTTTTTTCATTTCCAAATGAATTCATGAATTTACTTATAGGATCTTGATGCAAAAATGGAATACTAATCGGTATATAGTACTTCTCTTTCATACCCAAGAAACTCTTCATGAAATTATATTCACTGTTCTTACTAGATTTAGGAATAGGTATATAGATTCTTCTATTTGCCTCATTATATGTTTTGTCAATAAAGACCCCTGTACCCACTGTTTTCCTAGGACTCATAATCCCCGAGCTAACAATATCACCAGGATGTGATATGGAATAAATCTTATCCTTGAATTCTCCATTATCAATCCGCTTAATAATGTCATCAGATAATACCGGCAATATATTAGCAGGGTCATAGGTTACAGCGGATAGATCATTTCTCACTGCTACATACTCAGCTAATCCACCGCCCAGTGAATGTCCAGTCGTTGTTATGTCAGCAGTGGGATAATCTTTCTGTACTGTTCTAAATAATTCCTCTGCTTGGTAAAATTGTGTATCCTTGTAACCCTCATTAATTACATTCTGGTCGTACTTGCTGGGGAGTCGTTCTACTCCACTTTGAGATTGATTGTAGGTATTCTCAAGTTGCTTGGCTCTTCCCAAAACGACATCCAGTGCATCCGTTTCTAGATCGGGGAATTTATCCTTAAAAGGACGATCTCCCGGCTCAGTACCTCTATAGCCAATAATAATCTGGTTAGTATTCTCATTATGGAATACTTCAGCGTCAAACCCTGTTTTTTTATCGTGTAATGTGGTTTGAGGTTTAACTATCTTCCAACCTGGGATCTCCCTAGGTTGTTCCCCTGCTTCTAAACCTGGAGTGTAGACCATTTCGGAGATGAAATGATAAGTTTTATCTGTAATGTAATTTTTCATTTATGTATCCTTCTTTTTGAAGTATAGTATACCTTAGTATTTATTTTTTTCCAATAAAGGGTGTGAATCCAATTGCTTACTTATATCCGTAACGGCTTGATTTTTATTGTTTTAGTCACTCTTCTAACTGCTTGTGGGGGACTGTCTGATAAAGAAGAAAAGGAGTATTATCAAAAAGCAATCCCTATCGGTCAAGACTACTTTAGAAAATATTACGACGCTGAAGTTGAATTCACTGAATTTTATATCAATGTACCGATGTCCTCAACTATGGTCTTAAAAGGTCACCTTAAACAGGATCCTTATACTAAAGTTTCACTATATTACTACTTCCCATCTCTCGAAATTAAGTCAGAAAGTGGACCTGAAGATTTCATAAAGAAACGAAAAAGTGAGGCAGAGGTTATTAACTCGCAGTGAATTTTCTAATTCGTACATATTTATGATAAAAAAGCTGCTTTTAAAATTCAGTCCATCTGATTTCAAAAGCAGCTTTCTTATATTAATGTACCTTCCAATGCTTTAAGTGCATCAAGCTGCGTAAAACGCAGCTGTATCGGTACAAGCGACAACTTGTGGGCTTCTTCCTCTGTTTCCTCTGGCGGCCCCGTCTCAAACTCCGCTTCTTTGTAATATGCTGGATCATCTCTGGATTCTTCTGGTGATATTACAAGTACTCCTCTTCATGCTGCGCAATTGAATCCGCGTTTACCGGTAATGTGGTCTCATGATAGAAGCTCTGCATGAACTTGTCCAAAGCGATCTAAAACGTATATGGTTCTGCCTCTGCATTCATTGCGAGATTCCATTCATAACCGGTTTTCAGCGCCGTAAATGAAGGGTTCGACGAGCCGACGATCAGCAGTCCTTTCCCGTTATCATGATAGAATAGATAGCACCTCAGCTCCACATTCTGCGGCTCACTTTAAATGCGTTGCCAGCAACTTCACCCCGGATTGCATAATAAAGGACTTCATAATAGAAATCCCGGATGCATACTGCATCCGGGTAATGAGTTCATCTGCCAGATTGTCTGTAATGAAGTCACATTAAGCTTCGTCGACATCGATTAGATATACCCGCTCCCCAAATCCTCCGCGGGCCTCAGACTTAGCTGCACACAAATTATCGAGTTGTACTGGATCCGCACCATGCCCCTCTGCCAGCCCCCGAATCACTTCCAGCATGTCAGCCAGTTCTTCCAATGCTTCCTGATCACTTACTGCACTTAAATACTCATACAACTCTTCTTGCAGCTTCGTTCTTAATTCTTGCTTATACTCATCCGGGTTCAGAATTCGTGTCCGGCATTCCTTACCGCTTGACCTGATGATATGCGGAATCTTGTCCCGTACCAATTTGTTATATGTAGGCATATCGTAAAGCATCCTTTCTACTGTGGGAGCCTTTCAACGTATTTCCAGAATACCCCTTTTGCCATTATATCATTTGCCATGGGAAGAGATGGTCTGATTATGCAAGGTAGTGGATCAGTTAGAAAAAATAGAGAAAGCCCAAACTACTCGAATAGAAGTTGCAATAGGCTTATTCAGAGATTTTGTATTACTTATAAAGTATTCGGATTCACATAACACCAATCAGATTGATTTGAAGTTTTCAGAGCTTTCTCCAGGTCAGATAATGTATAGACCCACTCTTCCTCCATCCATACCACCATCTGTGGGTACCTCATCAGAAAATGATACAGAAAGGTTAGTACGACCTCTTCATGTTGGTTAACTTCATCGATAATGAGCGTGTTAAAATATATCTGCCCAGTACCTCTCCATTCTAATTCTCTGTACTGATGTGGAGTTGGTTCATCATATACATCGACTCTGATCTTATTATGTATCTCACCATGATCTAACACTTGTTGGTCTGGGAGTGAAATGCCTAAGGCACAATGTTTCATGTTCTGTTCTGAATCTATATCTTGAATCCCAAAAACTAGATTTAAATTTGCTTCCAAACAAGTTTGTTGTATGTCTCGAACCAATCGGTCTATGGGAATATTACTGTTCTCTTCTACCAACACAAAAGCAGATGCCATTACTTCAGTACCTCCCTTAATTCATCCAACGAGTTAACCACTTTGACGCCTTTGCTCCTGATATAATCAATTTTCTCAGATGCAATTCGACCCGTATTTTCTAGCGGTGCATCAATATATAAAACAACTTCCTTCTTATTATAATTAAAAAATTCTTTATTATTTGTATCTACTAGTCTATCGATTTGGTCTGTTTTCACTGCTCCCGCTGACTTATTCACTTCAATAACTTGCGAGTTCGTAACATCCAAATCCGTAACTCTTAATTTATTATCTATATTTTTAACTTCCACTCCAAACCCAGTTACTCCGAATGGAGATCTACTAATTCACCAACTTTCCCTGTGTCTCAGCTATTTTTCCATCGCCCAGAAATAGTTTTCCTTGTGTGTTAACCACGCATTCTCATATTTGATATTAATTTCTCCTCAAATGAAGAAATGCCCTTGATAAGAATTATCTCTTAACAAGGGCTACAGTAGGTTTTATTTAAATCATTAATGAAATTATCAACATTCAAACTTCTCATTTCGTTTGGTTCTACACGTCCATATTCTGGCCTTGGTAAATAACAGCCCCCTCTTTAATAGATACTTTAAGAGACCCTGTAATAACTTTATCCAGATGCCACCACCAGCTGTTTATCGGCATGTCTCTTTTATCATTCCCAGCATTAATCAATAAATTGTTATCATCGATTTCCATCAATTTCAAAATCAGCTCATCAACAGCTTGTAGCTTTTCTCTAAACAGTGCTGATCTAGTCGTTGGTTGCTGCTTCAAACTCTCTCTCATCTCAAGAAGAGTCTTGAATAAATCTAAATACTGTAATTCTTCTCCGTCCCATCCACCATCTTCTTCAATACATTCTATTCCACCTGCAAACTCATCGTGCAGACATTGAATCATACTTTCAATTATTTCATCACCAATTAACCTAGAGTCATAAAACTGCTGAGTGTTTTTAAATTTCAGATTCTCTATTTCATCATTAACAAATAGCCCACTATCACCATGATATAAATAAACATCCTTGCTTTTATCAAGGATAGAATACATCTCTTTGCAAAATGACAATGCGAAAAAAACAGCATTTCTATCCCTGCTTGGTTGTATAAATAAAGCTGTTTTAACCCTACTATTTTTTAAATTTTGCGCATCCTTAGAAATATCAAACCAAATATCCCTTATCTCATCATGATTCTCAAGTATATAAAAATTAACCCAAATCCAGCTATTAAATCGTTCCATTGCCCAAGAAGAAACTTGGTCTTTTGCATCAAATTTAGATAGTATATTGTTTATTTTTTCATTACTTAGTTCTTCTTCCATGTAAATTACTAAATTGGTCTGTGACATTATTATTTGTCTCCTTTTAGAGTAGATATTAATTCCTCTGGAGATGTTATGATTTTAACACCTATCGAACTTATATTATTTGCCTTTACAGTATCTATACCATTGGGAGCATAAAGAATGACTTCCTTACGATCAGGATTAATATAAGGCTGTTTAACATCACCTTCAAAGTACTTGTAAAAATCACTTATTGATTTTGATTTACCACCAGTAGCGTTAAAGCACTCAATGATATATTTTGGTGTACTTAGGTCAATCTCCCCTATTCTCCCACCTAATTCTTTAGCATTATAAGTCATGCCTGCTTCTGATATTTTTATTTTATTTTCAAGTAAAAGCTTAGCCGTCTCGGCCTCAAGCTTAAAACCTTCTTTACCGGGCTTCGAACCTTCTTTCAGATTCTTAAGAATCTTTCTTAATGTATCCTCATTAGCTAGACCCGAACTGACAATCTCATCCGAATTGATCCCAATATATTCTGTGATTTTCTTTTGTTGATTCTCATTGAGATTTAGATTCTTGTTATATACAAAAGCCTTCCCAGCTTCAGGCTTACCTCCTCCTGCTCCACCCACATCACTATGCTTATTCTCAACAGAATGAAGTGCTCTGCCAAATAAAGCATAGGCCAGCACTTGGCCCGCCATAGAGCCGCTGTAATAACCAAGTCCATCCTGGTCGATCTGTTTTTTCTGCTCTTCTACAAATTGCTCCACATCAGATCTTGCCGTTCCCGTTCCCCAATATGCATCCCAAGCGAACTTAATGCCTCGCCCTGCATCAACCGCCCTACCTAGAGTGAAGGCATAAGCCAGACTTCCCGCCGTACTTAACGGACTATAGATAAAAGCTTCCAGCGTCTGCCCAAATCCTGTTACCGTTTCTCCAACTGAACCATCCGCAAGCCCCTTAGCAAAAGTTGGTTTAAGCTCCTCAGGAATATAAAGGGCAACCTCACCTGAGCCATCTGTTGTCCTGAAATTTTTGGCTACAAAGGTAAACTCATTCTGGATTTTATCCAAGATTCCCAATGTCGTAGGGAAAACTTCTTTTACTTGCATGAAGTCCCAAAAGAATCGTTCTCCTGTTACACCTGACCAATCAGATTGTAAGAGATAGATCGACTCTTCAAGTTCCCAGACCATCCGCTCCAGTTCCTGTTTCTTTTGCTGGACGAACCTGGCCTTTTCATCTAATACATCAGGGTGAACCTCAATTCGTTGCATTCATCTTCACCGCCAACCTGACCGTAGTATATATACCTAAATTTTAACAAGTCAGAAGGAGGATTGGAATCAAACGAGGGATTCATTTTCTCTAAGGTTATACAGTAGTTGAGCAACAACATTCTATAAAATGTAATTTTCGCATTAATGCACACATGCTTCAGTACTGCTATCTAATCTTGTTGCTTGAAGCATCACCACAACAACAATTTTTAAGAATGTCTCTTATACATAGCAATCAAATCTTTATATTGAGTTCTATCTGTCTTTACGCTGGCCGGTATGCTTCAGACAATCATTTATTAAATTTTAGTGAGATGTTAATTTATAAAATTCCTCGAATTGAAATGATCTTGGACGAATCCATTGTGGGAACAAAGGCGACAGCCCCATCACGGTCTTCACCTGATATTATCATACCAATGACCACCATCTCTTGAGTTGATATTTTTATCCAAGATAACAACTCCTGTTCTTGTCCCACGTAAATATTCCCTGGTATCCACATCGATGTTGTTATCTCGTCGTACGTTTGGTTCATATCTTCCTTATGTATGACAGAAAAAGAATACTCTCGCACTGTAGGCAACTCCTCCTCCCTCACAAACAACTCGGAGGCATGGCAATGAACTACTTCCTCACTCAATGTAGCAGGGATCAAATTTCCAAGTTTGTACGCATATTTAGCTTCAGGTGCAGCCTGAATCACCCCTCCATAGTTAATCAGATTAACTTGAATTCTACTTCTGAAGCCCACATAGTCTCCTAAAATGAGACCATCCTTGTTATGAACCGTTATTGTTGACGGGATCACTCGGTTTCCACGCAATCGAACAGGCTTATCTTCTCTTTCAATTAATATAAATGACACGTTCCTTCTCCATTTCTCTTGTAGATATCTTCTTTCTGAGCACAACCCTGCAATCGCTCACCGATACTATTTTTCCTTGCTATTTAAACCTAGTCTATCTAGCAGATTTCCACTGGTAATATTTATTTTCAGACGATAGTCACCATTGGGGCAAATCACTGCCGGAGGTAGTCCCTGCTCTACTGTTTGATAAGCTAATATTTCTCCACAAAGAGGACAACGCACTACCCCTCCTTTAATTACTCGATTTAATATCTCTACATCTTTCATCTTACTATCCAAAGTCTTCCCTCCCTTCCTAACGATGCGTATCTAATAAAGCGTTACATCATAAATATTTACACGTACTTCATATGATGAATCTTATCTTTCAATTGTGTTAATTCACGCACAGTGTTAGAATTTTTCAAATTCCAACTATAATTACAATCCAATTAGAGTGATTGACTTACCTTGAATAAACAGGGAGAGAGTATCGCTTGTTTTTTCAGTGCGAAGATCGACGTTTGTTATTATTTCCTCCTTTTCAAATGTAACAAAGGAGATTATATCAACATAAATCCTCACTTGTTTAATATTTAGGCTCTCATTATCAACCTCTATCTCAATCCTTTTTATGTCTTCGTCAGAACGCAAAATCTCTCTTAAACTATAGACATTTTTATTTTCTTGAACTTCCTTATCCATTTTCCTACCTAATAGGCTTAAGAGTACTTGATAATTCGGTTCGCCGCCTTTAAATATATTAATCAACTTAATAATTAGATCACTTAGAGAAATGCTTCTTAATTCCTGTTCCATCCTATCTCTTGAATCATCTAGAAACCAAGACTCCAACTCCACTACAGTATCATCTATAATCCCAGAAACATATGGCTTGGTATAAAGGAATTCTTTATTCATTTTTCAACCAACCTTCTTGAAATTTCCCATACCTTCTTATCAATTAAAACCCTCCAAACTTATAAATTGGTTAATCTTATATTATAATTCCAAAAAGTTAAAAATATCTTTACCAGAAAGGAGCCTGTCCACTTGAACAAAAGAAATATCACCATTGCTATACTCATTGGCCTTATTGTGCTCATTCTCCCCTTCATACTGTACTTTGCAGTTGAAGTGTCTGACGAATCAGCACCTCCGGAACAGCACTCGCTCTCCATATACACTGGAACTGAAAAAGAGTTAATTCATGATCACCATGAGTTAACTCTTTCTTATTGTCTATTCCAAGGCTTTTCCCATCTACAATTTTAATATATGTAGACCTCAACCCGCTAAGATACACTCAGACATCTACGAATAGATTGAATGTATCCCAGATGGTACCACTCATGATAGAGCGTACGCGGTATCACTTCGCCGATTGTACTCATGCCTAACTCGCTCTCTCGAAGCAGTGGCTCTTCCAGACGACCTGTGAATTTGTTTTTCAATTGGTCTGGTTGTGCCCTTAGACGCTCCATCAATTCGGTCCAGGATGGGGGTGCGGCATCCCACGTTGCCGGGCTTGTCCCATAACCGAAAAACTTCGCGTAGTCCGCAGGCACTTCCGAGTCATCAGCAATAAGATAATGAAACCACATATCCTGGTCCAGAATGATGTGTCCCACATTCCACAGAATGGAGTTATTGAATCCCTTCGGTACATCATGAACCTGTCCTTCATCCACAGAGTCGCACACGTCCAGCGTAAATTGCCTCACATCCTGCAGTTGATTCCATAGTACATCTTCACTAAACTTCATGGTTCATCCTCCTGTTCTCCCTTACCTGAATGGTCCATCGATTCACATAGCTAGATCTAAACATTTTCAATATATAGGAATTTTATCATTTCTCTGTAACTTCATCACTTCTGAGAACGTTTAGAAATATAGAAAAACCTTAGTCCACTAACCCACTCGAAAAAGAGGCGATTTCATGAGCTGGCCGGAGCCATCTGATCATAGAACTAACCCGGAACAAACTTCCTTCATGTCACCCGATCCCCCTGTAAAAGGTAAACCAGCTCGTAGATGGCGCCTGGCGGTCGCTTCTACTTGGTTGACCACAACCCTATTAACGGGGCTGGGCCATGGCTCCATATCATACGCAGCAACAACTCCGCTGCCTCCCAGCGGTACATCTACGGTCCATTCCACCGCAGCAACCACAGAAAACAGACTTACATATACCGCTGTGGAAGCGGCTCATTATTATACGATCGCACTGCGAAGTGACGGTTCCGTCTGGGCTTGGGGTCGCAATATGTTCGGAGAGCTTGGTGTCAGTGAAGACATCCGCTACCGCCATACGTCCAGTCCCGTTCGCATTCCGGGAATTTCGAATGTCATAGCTATTTCAGCCGCAGGAAGTGGAATTAACGCAGCGGTTCAGGCGGATGGAACCGTGTGGGAATGGGGCGCTGGTACACTCCCCTACCAAGTCGAAGGCATCTCTTCGGCGAAGGATGTGGTGACTGGTTCTTTCAATATCGCCCTTCTCCGGAACGGTACAGTTATTTCATGGCTACGGCCAGGAACTGAAGAAAACCATTCTGAGGTACATCGTCCACACGCAATAAGCGGATTGAAAGACATCATTCAGGTAGGATCATCCGGCCAACAAGGCTATGCCTTGAAGAAGGATGGCTCCCTGTGGACATGGAATGAACCAAACCAAGCAGATAAAACCCCTTCCAAACCAGCCAAGTTAAAGGGTCTGTCCAACATATCATCGATCACAAGCACAGATACGTCCCTGCTTGTACTGGACCAGAACGGGAAAGTGTGGGGCCTGGGGGAAAAGGGTAAACCAGTTCTTCTGCATGACGACCTCAAGGTGAAGCAGATGGACGGTAATTCGCAATATATCCTGCTGTTAACCACATCTGGTGAGGTGTACAGCTACGGAAGGACAGTTACAGGCAAAGAAGGCAGAGTTAAGCATCTGTCGGGTATTACCGATATTTCGGCAGGTTATCACCACAGTCTTGCCTTATCCTCCAATGGAACCGTCTGGGGTTGGGGAAGCGACAAGTATCAGGAGGCTGGAGCATCTGCAACATCGTCTGGGGGCATGGTTTACCAACCCGTTCAGGCCAAGCTGGGCATCGATGTGTATATCAACGATGAGCTGCTCCAGTCCACGTATTCGGCAGTCCAAACCCAATATACCGTCCAACTTCCCGTCAGAGCCGTATCCGAAGCAATTGGGGCAACATTTGAGAGGAACCAGGTAAACGGAATAGCCAAAGCTTATTCCTTGCAATATGAAGATCGTACCGTCACAATCCGCCCTAACGAGACGGAGGCCATGGTGAAATCCACCTCTTCCTCTACAGCTCAATCCATTTCATTACCAGAACCAATTGGTAATTACTCAGGTGCGACCACTGTTCCCTTTGAAGTATTCGAGGCCTTGGGACTTACTGTGAACTGGGATGAAGAGACAAGCAAGCTGACGATCCAAAGTGATACGTAGCAACGAGAACATTCATTATGTACAGGAGGATTACTATAATGTGGTTAAAAAAGATCATGGGTGCAGGTATCGTTTTCTCTGTCCTGCTCATGCCCGTTAGTACATTGGATGCGGAATGGAAATCCCCCACTCAACCGTCGTCATCTAAGGCAGTCAATTCTGCAGAAGAATCAGTAAAGCCGGATCCGAACGCTCTGCTCATTGGTCAAACTCATCATCAAGGCCGTGCAGCATACACCGGCAGCTTCACGATGGTTGCTGACAATGGAACACTTGCCGACATTATCATTGAAAATCATAGTAATCATCCCATGTATATGAACCTGTATGTCGACGACTACAGTGAACCTATGGAGACCACGATCAGCAAAAACAGTGAAAAGACCGTGAATCTCCTTGCCTTACAGGACACTGATGTCAAAGTATACATCTACAGCAGAATAGGGCATGACATGGATCTCTCTATACGTGCGGAACAATACCGTTAGACATTCGCGCTCAAATAGGTTACATACCAAAATCCCCTTCACGCATGCGGTTTAGGTTCATTTGAACTTAAATCACACAGCTTGAAGGGGATTTTATTTTTTAAAAATTAATTTACTTTACTATAAGGCCGTGTATCTCTTAAAACCACTTACTTCTCAAACCGGAACCATCCGAAGTCAAACTGACTACCCGGCAGGAAGATAAAGGTCACCTTCTGCACGCCTGATACTTGTTCAAGCTCAAATACCCGTTCCTCATACCCTTCCGAGTGCGTAAACTCGACCAGCTGATTGCTCTGTCCATCTTCGCCTGCGAGGCGGATATGAATCGTGTTTTTGTCAATCGGCGAACGGCCATAGATGACGAGCTTCGACGTGCCTTCTGCCGTAAAGTCCATGTTTTCAAACTCCAGTGATACGTTGTTACCGATCCCCTCTACATACTCATCCTGAATCGAGAACGTGTCGCCGTAAAGATGGTCGCATGAAGCGGCTGTGTTTTGCTCAAATGCACGACTCTGACGCTCGAACGAGAAGCCCTTGATATGAATCTTCTGCTTCAATACAAAACAGATCGACGTAATGCCGCTCAGCCGCTTGGACAGCTGGTACGTCTCTTCCTGATACACATTCCATCTGGATTCCTTCTGGTAGACCACGTCAGCCAGCAGCGTGCTGCCCTCTTCATCCGGCATACCCTCCCAGATCTGCAGGAAATAATCCTCGCTCGACAGTGCAAAGATCGGAATCGTAATGGTATCGGAGCCGTAAGGTCCGAAGTCGATATTGCGGAAGCCGACATGCGTCTCCCCATCACGACTTGTCGCTACACCGCGTTCGTTGCCGTTACCGACATCGCCTTTGCTGTAATCGTACAATCCACCAGTAATGAAGCCGTACGGATCTTTGTAGGCTGTGCCCAGACCCGTTGCTTTGAATTCAAGCTGCGAGATCAGCTTGGTTTTGTCCGTACCATTGCTGCTCGTTGCACGAAGGCGGAATTCGCCATCGCCCAGCGCTGACACGCGTACTTCCAGACCGTTCGCTTCGACCTTTGCAATGTTGGACTCAATACCGGCATCGTTAACCACAGCCCAATCAATGTCACGGTACGATGTGTTCTCTGGATACAGCTTGGCGGTAACCACCATCTCCTGGATCGACGGATCGAAGGCTTGCCCGGCTTCACTGATAATCTCAATTTTCCGCAAAGGAATCTCCTGCGCGAGCCCGGTGAGGACCGGACGTTCTTCGTTCTTGGTTAACACGGTTTGTCCCTGAGTTGCAACGGATGCGGACGTACTCATGACTTCGCCATCCACTGCCTTCGATTCGAACTCGGCTGCTGCACCGTGGAGTCCTTCGGAGGTCACTTCGATCCGGATGCTGCCCGGTTCATGTGTTGCCCCGATGATTGCCATCAGCTTGCCGCTGAACAATCTTCTGCTCAGACCTTTGTACGGATCATAGTCCGTGCTGTCCCCGTTATCCAAACCAAGCAGGCGTCCTGCACCTGTCACCTTAACTTGTACACGGTTGTTTGCATTTTGCACGGGATTGCCCGCTTCATCTTCCACTTGAATCTCCACGAAAATAAGATCATTTCCATTCGCTTGCAGCTGCTCTTTATCCGCTTGCAGACGAACCTTTTGTGCGTCCGTATAGGATCGCTGTACATCCGTTGCGATAATCTCCCCGTTCTCATCATAAGCGATCGCTTTCAGCTCGCCCTCTTCGTAAGGCACTTTCCACCAGCCGACCAGCTGGGTTCCGTTCGCATGATCAATATCATATGTCCCGATTGTCTTGCCGTTCAGCTGCAATTCGATCTTCGGCGCATTACTGCACACGCGTACATCAATCAGCTGACCAGGGCTGAAATCCCAGTAAGGGAACAGGTGCACCATCGGGCTTGTTTTGTAATCGGTCCAGGCTGCTTGATAAATATAGTAGGAGTCCTTCGGGAACGTCGCCGTGTCCAGCTGTCCAAAATATGAATTCTTCGTATGATATGGGGTCGGTTCTCCGATATAATCAAACCCGGTCCAAAGGAATTGCCCCAGTGAATACGGCCGATCCCGTTCGGCCAAAATGCAGTATTCTGCAGACTTCGCACCCCAGCTTGTCGTACTGTTGCCCAGTGCGGAGCACTGCTCGTCATCATCTGCCAGGATGGATTGCTCGAACGGGAAGTGATAAATTCCACGGCTCTGAACCACAGACGATGTTTCACTACCATAGATGATCCAGTCCGGGTGCTCCTCATGGTGCTTGTCGTAATATTTCTCCGCATAGTTGTAGCCTGCCAGCTTCACGATATCCGCGCATTTTTGCGCATTTTCCCAAGGCATGTAGTTGGAACCGATGGTTATACCTGCATTGCCTTTTGGATCGAATTCCAGTACATACTCCATCAGCATTCGCGTTACTTCCTGACCCCGCTCATCCGCATGGGTATCATAGATTTCATTCCCGATACTCCACATGACCAGACTTGGATGGTTGCGGTCCCGCTTCACCCAGCTCTTCACGTCCGTATGTGCCCATTCCGGGAAAAATCTCGCGTAGTCATAAGGCGTCTTAGATCTTTCCCACATGTCGAAGGCTTCCGAGACGATCAGCATGCCCATCTCATCTGCGAGCTCCATGAACTCCTTGGCAGGCATATTGTGCGCGGTCCGGATCGCATTGACGCCCATCTCCCGCAGCAGATTGAACCTTCTGCGAAGTGCCGTCAGGTTGAAAGCCGCCCCCAGTGCGCCCAGGTCATGGTGTTCACACACGCCGTTCATTTTCATCTTGACCCCGTTCAGATGGAAGCCTTCGTTCGGATCGAGCTGGATGTCCCTGAAGCCAATTCGCTGCGATACCGACTCAAGCGTCTGTGCATGCTGGTCCGCATCCACCACTTGCAGTTCCGTAACCAGTTCATACAGATTCGGTTCATCCGTGCTCCACAGCTTCGGGTTCTCCACTACGATCTGCTGACGATCCGTTACTGCCGTATCTCCGCTTGCAGCCGCCGTAACCGCCGCTGTATTAGTCGCAATAATCTGACCCGAATATCGGATCGTATGCACAAGCTGTGCGTTCTGATCGATATTCAGCTCCGTGTCCAGTTCAACCTGCCAGCCCTCTGGCTGCTGCTTGATGGATACGTAGATGCCATCGGTTACGATATGATTGCGATCTCTCGTTTTGAGCCATACATTGCGGTAAATTCCGGCCCCGGAATACCATCTGCTGTTCGGGCTCTGATGCACCACTTTTACGATAATTTCATTATCGCCTTCCACCAAAGCATCCGTGATCTCATGTTCAAACGCGGAATAGCCATATTTCCACTCCCCGACCAGCTGGCCGTTCACATATACGGAAGAGTTCATGTAAACGCCATCAAAACAAAGCAGAAGCTGCTGATCATCCTTCGTGTACGGGAAAGTCTTGCGGTACCACCCAATGCTGTCTTCGTACAGGTCGAGTGTATTATAGATCAGCCAGTCATGAGGAAGCTCCACAGGCTCGAATGCCAGTCCCGCAGGTTCTGTAACATCCAGTTTGGTTTTCGCAAATTGCCATCCATCATTAAAAAGCTTTTTCTGATTCATCGCTATTCTCACTTTCTGTGTGATTTATGATTGCGGTTACATAAAATGACGACTTTCGCCGATAACCTTTTCGAAAAACGGTTCGGCAGGACATGAATACTCCAACCGATTATATCATCTGACAGTTTCTATGTACGTTAATTTCATGCATATTTTGGTGAGATTATATGAACAATCCACTTTACTAATTCTATGGGGGCCTGATGACCTCTACTTATGTTCAGCCGAGCGTTCATATTTGAACAAATGGATATTCCTTTATACCTATATTAAGTATCAGTCTAACGATTCAAATTTAGGAAACAACGTCGATCTCCAAATATTTGTAAAACTATTCCTGTAATTTCTTGTGGGTCTATGTTAGATTATCCCTTGGAATAAAATCACATCTAAAGATAGGGGACATGTAACGTGAAAAAGAGGTCTTGGGTATTATCCATTATTATGAGTTTTGTATTGCTGGGCGGGGTATTCGCTCCTGCTGGCTCCTATGCGGCTGCAGCGGAAGACACCACCACTACATATTCGGAAGATAACTACACGGAAGTGGATACTTCGGAACAAGAGCCGATTCCTAGCGCTGATGAGGAAGATTTCCTGAACTACCTGGATGCACTTGATCTGACAACTGTTTATGAAAAGAAAGCCCTGGATTCCATTGGCAGCACGTATGTTACATCCGCCAACCGCAAATCCATCTTCCTGAAATTGAACAATACTGCGGTTCCCAATTACACCAAGTATGTGTCCATGCTGAAGCAGATCAAGCCAGAGAACGCGGAGCTGAAAAAAATCCATAATAAACTGATCAGAGGAAGCTATGCACAGCTTGAAGGCTATCTGCTGTTCAAGAAATCCGTATCCAAAACCAAAGTAAACAGCGCCCTCCTGAAACAAGGCAATGCCAAAATTGACACAGGCATTAAAATTCTGGAGCAATACAAAAAAGAAATCCAAGCCTACGCCCAAGAACTGGGCTACGATTTTTAATAAAGCAAACTTTAGACGAACAGCCCGAGCGGAGGCATGACATCCACCTGCCTTCCCATTTAAATAAAATGAGAGTTCAGGAAAAAAAAGTGTTTTCTTTTGCCGGGATAATTCGTATAATAGCCGTATAATCAAAAGGCTATGCTGCCGAAAGGTACAACCTCGTGAACAATGGAGGTTGTGCCTTTTTTGCGTTTTCATGGCCGAATATCATCTGAATTTCATCGTATAAGGAGTGATTCAACATGATTCTTGAAGCCATTTACCATCGTCCCAAATTAAACTGGTCCTATGCCTACGACCGGTCCACCATGCACCTGCGGCTGCGTTCCAAACGCGGAGACCTGGATGCCGTTATTGCCATTACCGGGGATAAGTATGCCTGGGAGCAGACCATCACCCACACACCCATGCGAATTTTTGCCCGGGATGAGCTGTTCGATTATTGGGAAGTCGAAACCCAGCCTCCCTACCGGAGACTGCGTTACGGCTTCCAGCTGGTCGAGGGCGAGAAAAATGTCTGGATGACCGAACGTGGATTCGAGGAAGCTCTGCCGGAACATCCGCTGGAATTTTTCGATTTTCCATTTATGAATCCGGTCGACATTTTTGAACCGCCTGCCTGGGTCAAGGACGCTGTATTTTATCAGATTTTCCCTGAACGCTATGCGAATGGTGACCCGTCCATTAGTCCGAAGAACGCCGAGCCTTGGGGTGGGGAGCCTACACCGGTTAATTTCTTCGGGGGTGATCTACAGGGCGTGCTTGATCATCTGGATCATCTGAGTCAGCTTGGCGTGAATGCAATCTACTTCTGCCCGCTGTTCGAGGCTACAACCAATCACAAATACAATACGGCCGACTATATGAAGGTGGACCCTCATTTCGGGACCAATGAACAACTGAAAGAGCTGGTGGATGCCTGTCATCAGCGCGGCATTCGGGTTGTGCTTGATGCGGTCTTCAACCATTCGGGCAGAGAGTTCCCGCCTTTTGCTGACGTGTTGGCGAACGGGGCAGCTTCCCCCTATGCGGACTGGTTCTACATCAGGGATTGGCCGCCACGCATTGAAGATGGCATACCGACCTACGATACCTTTGCCTTCGAACCGCTTATGCCCAAGCTGAATACGGAGCATCCCGAGGTTAAGGCCTATCTGCTGGAGGTGGCGCGGTACTGGATTGAGGAAATGGACATCGATGGATGGAGACTGGACGTTGCCAACGAGGTGGATCATCAGTTCTGGCGTGAATTCCGTCAAACGGTAAAAGCCATCAAGCCTGACGCCTATTTGCTCGGCGAGATCTGGCATGATTCGCTGATGTGGCTGCAGGGAGATCAGTTCGATGCGGTGATGAACTACCCATTCACCAACTCGGTGCTGGACTATGCAGTTCACGGCAAGCTGGATGGACTCGGCTTCGCGAATGAGATCGGCAAGCTGCTCGCAGCCTACTCCCAGCCTGTGACCGAAGCTGCCTTCAACCTGCTGGGCAGCCATGATACACCCAGACTGCTCACCCTGTGCGACGGGGATATCCGCAAGATGAAGCTTGCCGTTACCTTGCTTCTCACGTACCCAGGTGCACCCTGCATCTATTACGGAGACGAAGTGGGCCTGGATGGCGGATATGATCCTGGCTGCCGCAAATGTATGGAGTGGGATGAAACCAAGCAGAATCTTGAGCTTCTCGACTTCTTTAAGCAGACGATTGCCCTCCGCAAAGAGCACCCTGCACTGCGCAGTACCGAGTTGAAGATTCTCCATGCCGAAGCTGGAGATCCGGTTATTGCCATGGAACGAGTGGATTCAGCCACAGGGGAACGTTTCCTCATCGTGCTGAACGCTGGTGACGAAGCTTGCAGTGTAGACTTGCCGCTGACGGATCGAAGCGTCTGGCGAGACCTGTTTACGACCACTTCTATAGAAGCGAAACAAAACAGACTGTCTCTGAAACTGGAAGCTTACGGCTTCTCCCTGCTGCAGCTCGAAGTGAAACAACCTGCAGAAGCCTGATCACCTGACCATCCTTATGGCAGCAGTCTAAGAATCAGACATTTCACCATCTGTGCACCTTATTTCTTGATAAACGAGTGAACAAAACGACATGCCATTATCGCAATATATCAATTCAATATATCAATTCATTAAAATTCATTGAAATTCATTAATCCCCTTCTCCTTCCGGGCAAAAAAAGGGCTGAACGTTGAATAACGTCCAGCCCTTCTCTCTTAAGCGTCCCCATTAAACGTTTCAATAGTCTAATGAATAATGATATATCTAACATCCCTCTTCTTAGTATATAAGCTTAAGACTATTCCAGGTCCAGATCTGCTGAAGTCTCTTCCCTCGCTGCCGCAGCTTCGTCCATGGCTGAAGCAGCTGCTGCAGGTGTTCTGACTTTCTTCATTCTCGAGCTCACAAGCCCCTCTTCCGTAATGACAATTTTCTGCGGAGTCTTGTATGGAGGCAGCTTGTCCTGGCAGTACGACCAGATCGATCGCCGCAGCTCGGCAAGCGTGCAGTCTGTCGCGAGTTTAACGGTGGCCTTCACCTTCTGCCCTGTGATGCTGCTTGGTTCTCCTGTAACCACTGCTGCCTGGATGCAGTCCATCTGTTCCAGAATGCTCTCCACTTCGGCCGGATACACCTTACGCCCGCCTACATTAATGATCTCGGAACGTCGGCCCAGGATGCGGATGTAACCCTGTTCCAGCACCGCTTCATCCCCTGTGCGCAGCCATCCGTCGTCGGTAAATGGCGACGGGGCGTTCAGATAACCGATCATGGCTGTTTCTGTCCGGATCTGAAGTTCCCCTTCAACTACCCTGAACTTGACGTGATCATCATGAATGGCAAACAGCAGCGATCCTGGTTTCTTGGAACGTGTCGGCAGGATGCCGAGTTCAGACATGCCATAAGCCTGTATCGTTCGTATCCCAGGGAACCGTCGATTCCAGGCTGCCAGTACCGTTTCGGGCATGACCTCTGACCCGTAGGATACAACTTCAAGACTCGATAGATCGTATGCCTCATCATTTCGGCCGAGCAGCAGAAGATTCATGAATGTTGGAGAAACCGGGAGAGCCTGAACTCGATGCTTCTCAATCGTCCGGCATACTTCCTCGGGGGAACGATCGGCAATAATGCACAAGCAGCCTCCACTGGACAGCGATTGCAGCATCGTATTTACCCCGCCGATATGATCAAACATCATGAACGGAATCGTCCGTAATGGCCGCACCTGCCGCCGGAAACGCTGTAACAGCCGATCTGCACGATGAACCGTGGCCTTGCTCACACCTGTCGATCCGGATGAGAAGAGCACGAGTCCACCCACACCTTCCTGCTCAAGCGCAGCCAGTAAAGCAGGACGCGAACTGGCATTAGACTTATCCCGAATTGATAACCTGCCATTTTCAATGCCAAGACGCCACTTCACTTGTGCCAGTTGAATATATTCCTGCCGTTTGGCTTCAACCAGATGAAGGTCCATGGGCAGCACAATGCATCCCTTTCCAAGAAGCGCGATGAACGCTGCGGCCGCATAGGGAGAGTAGTCCTCCTCCAGCGTCACGAGCTGTCCACGCAGTCCTTCTGCCTTAATCCATTCCTCCATCATCATGATCTGATCAAGCAGCCATGCGTAGCTATACTCCCGATCTTCCCAGATGAATGCGGGACGTTCTCCCTGTTCTGCGAATCGCTCCAGCAGGAATTGAATGCTCATCCCGCATCCTCCTCCTGATCAGGCAGCCACTGTCGTTCAAGATAGTCCACCAGCGAACCAACCGTTTGATACGGACTCTCCGGCAATGAAGCTGCGGCCATCTCGGAAAGTGCGGCTCCTGCTCCCGTTCCCCATTCGTCTTCAAGCCCCTGTTCGACGACAGCAAGCAAGGACACCAGCTCCAGTGAATCCAGTTGTCCATCCCGGCCATATAGCGGTGCGTTCCCACCCTTGTCGAGGGGTATGGTGGTATTATGGTACGCATTCAATTCCCGGCAGCTATCCAGCACAATGCGGAGCAGGGCATCCCTGTAGCCTTCTCCGGATCGCGGGGCCATCTGCCGATTGAAGCAAGCCTCCTGCGGCACAGCACGTCGGAGAGCTTCGTACCAGCGCCATTCATCCGCTATCAATTGATGCATTACGCTTGTTAGCTGCACCCGCCAATCCGCCCGCTGCTTGATCCGACTGACCTGAAGCCATTGGTATGCTTTCTCCCAACGTTCAATGATTGCATCATACGCTACAGAATGTTGATCCAGTGGAGAACCGAGCCATAGCGCAGCCTCTTGAAGCAGATCCCGGAGAAAATAGCGGCTCCAGCGCATATCAAACAGCTGATTCGATACCAGCGTGTCATTGGCTTGCTTTCCTTCGTTCTCTTCCTGCAGTGCCTTCATCAAATGAAGGGACACGCCCTGTCCAAAATGATAACTGCACTCCCCTTGGGTAATGGTCCTGCCCGTCATAAATTCGCTGATCTGTGTCCCCAGCGCCTGCGTTAACATCTCACGATAACCGGAGGAATCAAGCTTTCCGGTAGCACGCACGTCCATGGTGCCATAGGTACGCAGCTTCTCCTTACGCTTGGCAGGAGCTAGCTCGGGTATGCTTTGGTTTCCTTTCCAGAATTCATGAAAAGCTTCTTGGGAGATCTTTCCCTTATATTTCGAGGGAACCGGATCATAGACGTGAATATGCTCATCATCGATGCCATACACTGCAATCCAGTGATCTACCAGATGCAGACGAGAGTCTGGTTTGACATGTTTGCGGATGTACTCTTGGTTCTGATAATCTTCGCAATAAGGCAGGTGATAACTGGTACCCGTAGCAAGAAAGAGTCCCCCTTCGCTTATATGCTGCCGCATATGCACCTTCCCCTCCTCGAAGCTGCCCAGCTCCCGCTGGCCATACATCTCCCAGATCGGTTCCTCATAGTCCAGCTTGTGAAAATAAGGCTTCACCAGTCCGTTATCCGCGCACGAAGGGAGGCAGTACAATCGGCTTGCGGCGAGCAGAGCCAGGCTGCTGATCGAACCTTGCCGCAGAAGCACCTCATGAATCAGAGGAAAGTTGCAGGGATAGTAATACGGGATGTCCATTACTGGAGCGAACGATTGGATCATCATGATCATTGACCTCCTGTTCCCGCTTTGGCAGTTGAACTGCCCCAAGACTGGATGCGGTAATGTACTGACATGTTATCTGTTGCCCGAATGACCCGATTGGCTACTGGCATGCCATTTTTATCCGTCTCAAAACGCCGAAAACCACGTGTGAACCGGAAGGAAAAACCGCTGTCGCGCGGAACAAGGTAACAGCCTTCATAACGCCCCATTCCCGTACGAACCAACTTCATGCCCATCCCTCCGTATATGGATTCAGCTGGTTCCTCTTCATTTTCTACTTTGGCACAGATACATACCTCAACGCGAGCAGAGAGTTCGGGAATAACGGTATACTGGCGAGTCGTTGATAAGTCTCCTACGGTCAGGGTGATGAGCGCACTGCCTGGGCCGACAGGCACCAATTCACCATTCGGCCGTACTTGAAGCACATGCGGGTGGCTAGACGTATAGCTCCCTTCGAGCAGGCTCTGCACCCAGCCGCTATCATAGTGAAGCCGTGCATTAATGCAGCTGTTCATTCCACCAGATAAACCGATGATCTCTCTGCCTTGCATTTCCAATGCCACAGGTCGGCCTACTTCGCCGAACATGTACAGTAACGGAAGGTAGACGCGTGCGCCCCAATCGGATTCCTGATGGCAGGCCTCCGGTTGCTCCAGAAAAGCCATGCTATCCCGAGTTCTTGTCCCTCTCTCAAGTAATTCATGAGCAACCTTTCTTACTTGAGAGGGGAGGAAGAGTCCTTCTGCATCCCCGATGTCCATCCACATGTGCACGTCTGGCACCTCATTCGGCAAGCGATACATGGCTTCTTCCAACAGACCGCTGTCCGACCATTCATCCAGCTGCACATCTACCAAAAACGGCGACATCATTACCAGTTTTCCGAATATCTCCGGATTCCGCATGCCCATATGAAGTGTACATAGTGCCGCTGCTGATGAACCAAGCAGCCCTGTATTGGACTTGTCCGGAAGCGTACGGTATCGATGGTCGATCAGGGGCTTCAATTCATGAATGATGAAATGCTCGTATGCGATCCCTGAACAACCCACACTTATCGCTTCCCTCTCGGGTGCAATGAAGTGATAGAACTCGTTGTGTGTAACCGGTCGGACATGCGCAATACCAACCATAATTAGTGGCTCGATCCGCCCGGAGACAATCAGCTCGTCCACCGCTCGATCCATATGCCACGTTTCATTGCCGGGTCCGGATGGACCAAAAGCCCGCTGCCCAGCATGAACATACAGAACAGGATAATGGTGATCCGTCTGTTCCTGATAACCTGGCGGGAGGTACACATAAATGTTGCGGACATTGCCCAGCTGTGACGCACGAATACTTTCCAGACATTCTATGACCGAATGCGTGCTCAATGGATCATCAACCGCCTCTCATCTCCGAATTGCTCTGAATCATACATGATTCAGGTACCCTACGTTCCCCTCATTCCATCCCCGCCATGGCTGCATGCACAAACAACCCCGCCTCAGTAGAGACGGGGTTGTTTCAAGACACATCAATGTCCTAAAATACATGGCCCTCATATTGGTGGATCTGCGAATAGTTTAAGTCCCGGATCGTCATTTGTAAATATACAAATAGAAAAAAAATTCTCTCGAGAAAGTTATTGACATAATTGTAATTTTTTCTTACGATAACGATGTGATCATAACTCGAGGGCCATGCTTTTAAACCCAAGCGGTTTAGGACAACCCCGGTAACTCCCCAGGAGATACCGGGGTTGTTGGCATGTCGAAGGAGGGAAGTCTGTAAGCCACTGAATGTCTCCTCGTACATTTGTAAGCGCTATTATTCAAGAGCCAGGTTAGTTGTTTCTGTTGAAAACTACTACATTCATGAAGGGTGGATTACCATGTTTCAAATGGCCAAACGCGTTCTCCTCAGTACCACGCTAACGTTCAGCCTGCTTGCCGGCAGTGCATTGCCTTTCCTGCCTGCTTCCGCGATTTATGCCGATGCGGATACGGCTGTCACCAACAAGCAGAATTTCAGTACCGATGTCATCTATCAAGTTTTTACGGACCGGTTTCTGGATGGTAACCCATCCAACAACCCTACCGGGGCTGCCTTTGATGGCACATGCAGCAACCTGAAGCTGTACTGCGGTGGCGACTGGCAGGGATTGATTAACAAAATCAATGACAACTATTTCAGTGACTTGGGTGTCACGGCCCTCTGGATCTCCCAGCCTGTCGAAAATATCTTCGCTACCATCAACTACAGCGGTGTAACCAATACAGCCTATCACGGCTATTGGGCACGGGATTTCAAGAAGACCAATCCGTATTTCGGAACCATGACCGATTTTCAGAATCTGGTAACCACTGCCCATGCTAAAGGCATCAAAATCATTATTGATTTCGCGCCAAACCATACATCCCCTGCCATGGAAACCGATACCTCCTTCGCTGAGAACGGCAAACTGTACGATAACGGCAACCTGGTTGGCGGGTACACCAATGATACGAACGGATATTTCCACCACAATGGCGGCTCCGATTTCTCCACTCTTGAGAATGGCATTTACAAAAACCTCTACGATCTGGCTGATCTGAATCACAATAACAGCACGATCGATACATATTTTAAAGACGCCATCAAGCTGTGGCTGGATATGGGCGTGGACGGCATCCGTGTTGATGCGGTGAAGCACATGCCTCAGGGCTGGCAGAAGAACTGGATGTCATCCATCTATGCACACAAGCCGGTATTTACCTTCGGCGAATGGTTCCTGGGATCGGCTGCACCCGATGCAGATAACACGGAATTTGCCAACGAATCCGGCATGAGTCTGCTTGATTTCCGCTTCAACTCGGCTGTCCGCAACGTGTTCCGGGATAACACATCCAACATGTACGCGCTGGATTCCATGCTTACAGCTACGGCGGCAGATTACAATCAGGTGAGTGACCAAGTCACTTTCATTGATAACCATGACATGGACCGTTTCAAAACGAGTGCGGTGAACAACCGCCGTCTGGAACAGGCTCTGGCCTTCACGCTGACCTCACGCGGCGTACCTGCCATCTACTATGGTACCGAGCAGTATCTGACCGGGAACGGCGACCCGGATAACCGGGGCAAAATGCCTTCCTTCTCCAAATCGACCACAGCGTTCAGCGTGATCAGCAAGCTGGCACCTCTGCGCAAATCCAACCCGGCGATTGCCTACGGTTCCACACAGCAGCGCTGGATCAACAATGATGTATATATCTATGAGCGCAAGTTTGGCAAAAGCGTTGCCGTCGTTGCCGTTAACCGCAATTTAACGACGCCAACCAATATCACTAACCTGAATACGTCGCTTCCATCCGGAACCTATACCGATGTGCTGGGCGGCGTGCTAAACGGAAACAACATCACGTCCAGTGGAGGCAATATTTCTTCCTTCACGCTCGCAGCAGGAGCTACCGCTGTGTGGCAGTATACGGCAAGTGAAACGACGCCAACCATAGGTCACGTTGGCCCTGTAATGGGTAAACCAGGTAACGTCGTTACCATCGATGGACGCGGGTTCGGTTCCACCAAAGGTACCGTCTACTTCGGTACAACAGCCGTTACGGGCTCAGCCATTACTTCATGGGAAGACACTCAGATCAAAGTCACCATTCCACAAGTAGCAGGTGGTGACTATGCAGTGAAAGTAGCTGCCAATGGTGTGAACAGCAACGCCTATAACGATTTCACCATCCTTAGCGGCGATCAGGTCTCAGTTCGGTTCGTCATCAATAATGCCACAACTGCGCTGGGTGAGAATATCTACCTGACGGGCAACGTGTCCGAACTCGGTAACTGGACCACAGGTGCAGCTTCTATTGGACCGGCTTTCAATCAGGTCATTCATGCCTACCCGACTTGGTATTATGACGTAAGTGTTCCAGCCGGGAAACAGCTAGAATTCAAGTTCTTCAAGAAAAACGGCGCTACCATTACGTGGGAGGGTGGATCCAATCACACCTTTACAACACCGACCAGTGGTACTGCCACTGTAACGGTAAACTGGCAATAACTAGCCATAATCCATTAAGGAAGCCCGGAGCAGCGCTTATGCAGCGCATGCTCCGGGTTTTGACTTTTAATCTGTTTCTGGTTTAACGGTAAGTTCGAATGGACTTCAATGTGGTTGCCGCGAGGATTCCGGTTGTGAGCAGCAGCATGCCGAGTCCCTCCAGCACCGCCGCTGCCCCCCACTGATCAGCCATCACAGAGACAACTGTCAATCCCAGGATGGGCGCCGTGCTTGTAATTGTACCGACAACACCGTAGATTCTCCCCTGCAGCTCATCGGGTACCGCTGTTCTCAGCACGATCTGGGTGAGCATCGTGCAGCAGGCAAACATCGCTCCCCCGCCCATGATGAGCGGAAGTGCCATCATGGGCGAAGTTACCTGGGACAGGAGAATATAGAGCGGCCCCAGTACCAGCAGACCGATGAATATCCATCGCCCTCTTCGCTTCATTCTCTTCCCCGATGCGATCAACACGCCCGATCCAATCATATAACCAAGCGGAATACACGTTTCAATCAGCCCAAACTGCACGGGGTCTGCCTCCCATACCTTGACTGCCATCACCTGAACTAGCATCATGGCCGACATGAAAAATAAAATCAGCAGTGGATTAAGCAATACAATCGACCGAATTAGAGGACTGCGGTAGATATAGGAGAATGATCCCCGCCATTCCTGAACGAAAGTGGCATGCCTATCGACCGATCGCTTTACCTCCGGGAAACGGCCGGCCATCAGCACACATACCGCCGACAGAAGAAAGGTGGCTCCTGTAATCAGTATGGCGACAAACCCGCCAAAGGCGGCAACGGCGATTCCGGCTGCCGCGAGTCCGCTAATTCGGGCCAGGTTATCCACCAGATGAATGGCCCCCGTAGCTTGCTGAATATGCTCCCTACCCACCATGCTTGCCACAGATGCGTGGAATGCAGGCGCCTGAAACAGGCTGGAGAACATGGAAAGCGAGAGCATCAGCAGCAGCACAGGAAATGGTGCATGCAGCCCAAACAAACTAACCGCGATGAATATGGCCATCACGCCCCGAAATACATCCGAGGTCAGCATCAGCTTCCGGCGATCCAACCGATCAGCAACGGTACCTGCGAGTGATCCAAATAAAAAACTGACCGCCATGTTGCAGATCTGTACGGCAGCCATGCTCTTGGCACTTCCAGTCGTCTGGAGCACCCATAGACTGATGGCAATACCGTTGAAACAGTCTCCGAACACGGAGATGCCGTAACCATATAAAATCCTGCGGAAGGTGACATGCTGCCAGAGCTTTGGCGGAACCTTGTTTTCTTCGCTCAGCACGGCTTGTCCATCTTGATATCCAATCGCCTCGGGCTCAGTGGACGGTATTATTCCCATACATTCCTTTCCTCCCCTAATTATGATGGAGCCCTATGCAAAATCAGGCACTTCCGTTGTCATGTCCGTCGAAAAGAGACATGACATGGCGGAAGTGCCTGAATGTACGGCCGCGTAGAGGCGGCCATCTATGCTGTTACTGGCACGGCATTATCCTTTGGAAGCCCCTGTTGTGAGCCCCTGAACCAGGAAGCGCTGGAGGAACACGAACAGCAGCGTAATTGGAATCGCAATCAGCACGGCCCCTGCAGCAAACATGGTGAAGTTACTGTCCTGGTACCGGTTGACCAGATCCCACATGCCTACGGCAAGCGTCCAGTTTTCCTTCGTCCGCAGAACCAGGCGGGCGAAGATGAAATCCATCCATGCGCCAGTGAAACTGGTTAGCGCCACATAGGTCAACATCGGTTTGGATAACGGCAGGATGATGCTGGTAAACACCCTCAGATGACTCGCACCATCAATACGTGCTGCCTCATCCAGACTGCGCGGAATCGTATCGAAGAATCCTTTGACGATAAATCCGCCGAGCACCGCTCCGGAAGAATAAACCAGAATTAACGCGGCATGCGTATCGAGCAGTTTGATCTGCAGCAAAATGATATAGATCGCAATCATGCTCATAAAGCTCGGGAACATGCCGAGAATCAGCATGGTGGAGAGAATCGTCTGCCTCCCGCGAAACCGGAAACGGGATAGGGCATACATCCCAAGCGTCACCATGAGCGTGGAGAAGATCATGGTGAAAAAGGCAATTTTCAGCGTGTTCAGATACCACCTGCCATACATAAAGGACGGATTGTTGAACAATTCACCATAGTGGGATAAGGTAAAGGCTTCAGGCCATAAGCGCTCGCTGTACAGTGCCGCCCCAGGTCGCAGAGAAGAGAGAAAAATCCACAACACCGGATAGACGGAGACCACGGCAATGATGATCAGCAGCACATAACTAAGCGTTAGCCGCAGCGGATTATTGCGTTTCTTCATTGAATCATGTCCTCCTCCTTAAACGATTTGGAGCGACGGAAATTCCAGATGGAAAACGACGCGATAATAATGAAGATGATGATGCCCACCGCTGAAGCCATGTTGTATTTGTTGTTGTCCAGCGTAAGCTTGTAGAGCCAGGTCACCAGCAGGTCTGTTGCTCCCGCATACTGGTAGTCGCCGCGTAACGGATTACCGTTGGTCAGCAGGAATATGACATTGAAATTGTTGAAGTTTCCGGCAAATTGCATGATAAGCACCGGAGTTGTTGCAAAAAGGATGAATGGCATGGTGATGATCCGGAATTTCTGGAATGCGGATGCTCCATCCACTTCGGCGGCCTCATACAGATCACGTGGAATCGCTGTCAGAACGCCAAGGATCAGCACCATGCTGACCGGAATACCGATCCACATGTTAACAACAATGACCGTGACCTTGGCCCAGAACGGATCGGTCAGCCAGGGCAGCCCCTCCAGACCAAAAGCTCTCATATACGTATTGATTGGACCGAATTGACCATTAAACAGGTTCCGCATGAGCAGCAAGGAAATGATCTGTGGTATGGCATAAGGGAGAATGAAGATCGTCCGCCACAGCTTTTTGAACCGGATGCCCCGCTGCTCAATCAGCAGCGCTACAAGTACCCCGCCAAAATAAGTGGTTACTGTGGCTAATACCGCCCATATAACCGTCCACGTTAATACGCCATAAAAGGTGTGACTCCATGACTTGAGCTGAATCAGGTCGCTAAATGTCTTGAACCCTACCCAATCCACGAGCTTGGCAGGCGGAATATGATCCGGTGCCGAGTAGTTGGTAAACGCCAGGGTGATTGTAAACAGGATCGGCATGATCGTGAAGAACAGTACCCCCAGAGCCGGAATGGACAAAAACAGATACGGGAAATTTTTGTCCACCATGTTACGAAGTGAAGCTGCCGCTCCCAGTGTTTTCTTTCCTTCCTCCCTTGCCAGTCCCGTCAGGTACGCATCACGGATGTTCAGGATGTAGACCACGATAAACACAAAAAACACGAGCAGCACAATAATTCCCTCTAAAAGTAAAAAGATGGAATGGTCGCCCCGCTGAAGCACCGTAGACCCATTCACTTTGACAAAACGCTGCGTATTTTCCCCCAGTGTCCATATTCCCCATACGGCCTGCGACAGGCGGGGAAGCAGGTAAGCAAGACCTGCCCCCTCCAGTAACAGTAGGCAAATTCCCTTGATCCATTGCCGGTTGTACAGCTGTCCTAGACCCTGCAGTATGATGGATAATATGGCCGCTGTCATCCGGTGCTGCTTTTCCCTGTTGGCCGGAGCAGACACCGGGACATGCTGCTGTTTCATTCGCTCTCTCCTCTCCACCTTCTCCTTACCAGGTGCTCCGTCCGATTATTGAACCGTTGCCAGACTCTCCTGAATCTGCTTCACGGCGTTATCCAGCGACGCCTTCACATCCTTGCCACCATCCCAGATATCGGTCATGGCTGAAGTGATCGGGCCCCAGACGCTATCCATCGCGGGAAGCGAAGGCATCGGCGTTGAATTGTTGAACTGCTCAAGGAACGCCTTGTTGATTGGATCCTCCTGTACCTTCGGATCGGCTGCCACGTTGGCGTTGGCAGGAAGCGTGCCGTTCATCTCAAAGTTGGTCATCTGGGCCTCTTCGTTTGAGAGGAAAGCCGCAAAGAGTTTGGCTGCATTCGGATATTGCGTAAATGCATTGACGTAATAGGCTTTCACGCCAGAAAAGGATGTCATTGGCTTGCCATCGATCGCAGGGAGCGGTGCAACACCGAAATCAATACCTGCATTGCGATAGTCGGCAATCGTCCAAGGACCGTTAATGTCCATAGCCAGTTTGCCGCTCGAGAACAATCCTTTTTTGATATCATAGTTCACGTCACCCATCTTGAGCGGCAGCACTTCCGACTTCAGTGTCTTCAGGAACTCCCCGCCCTTCTGGGCTCCTTCGTTATTCAGGCCAAGATCTTCGCTGTTCATTCCGTTATCCCCGAAAATATAGCCGCCTTGGGAAGCTAGGAAGGCATAATTGTAATAGAACTGCTGCAGTTCCCACATGAGGGTATATTGGTTGGATTTCACATCATTAAAGGTTTTGGCAAAGCTGACAATCTCCTCAAAATTTTTCGGTGCTTCCGGATAAAGTGCCTTGTTATAGAAGAGAGCGTACGTTTCCACGCTGTACGGATATCCATATAAAATGTCCTTGAACGTGACGGCCTTCAGCGCATTTTCACTGGTGTTCGCTACCGTCTCCGCCTCAAATATATCGTTTGGCAAAATGAGACCCGCCTCTGAAGCGCTTCCAATCTTGTCATGCGGGAATACAACAACATCTGCTGCGAGTCCTGCCGGACCGTCCGTTGTCAGCTTGGTTACCTGATCGGTAGGAGGCAGCTCCTCCATCTTCACGGTTACACCATACTTTTCCTCAAACAGCCTGGCTCTCTCCTCTACAAAACTCTGTTGGTTCTTATCTTCCCAGATGACCAATGTTGCGCCTTCTTCCGGCTGAAGATTCTCTGCCGTCAGCTCCACAACTTCCTCCGTATTCCCGGTTCCCCCTGTTTCCGGAGAGGTCGTTCCACCTCCAGCCGAGCATGCGGCCAATGTAAAGGCCATGATGACGGACAATGTTGCCCCTTGCCATTTTCTCATATAAATGTCCCCTTCCCTCTGTTTGGTACAACCAGTCTCGCGCTTTCCACCCTTGATTGGTACGAATGATGCGGTTTTGCAATCCATGTTCGCTTTTGCACAAACGTTTGCTCAAATGGAAGACAAGGGTACTTCTAAGTATGTATTCAGGGAGAAATATTCTAAGATGCAGGCTAAATCCACTTATGTAAGCGCTACAACAACAATCAAATCATACAATATCAGGCTTTCTTTGCACAAACGTTTGCACAAGCCATATTTGTTCAATTTCATCCATATTTCTTGTTCTAACGCCAGTAATTTCCTGTTTGCTTGATCTGTCTTCTTCTTCCTTATTTTTACTTCTTCTGTATCCTGCATGCTGCAGTTTGCAATTGATTTATCGAATCTGTTGCATTACCATAGGAGAATGTTGAAATGATGGATCAGAAGGGATTTTTTACATGATTACGATCAAAGATATTGCCAAAATGGCGGGTGTTTCCCCTTCTACAGTTTCACGGGTGATTTCCAACCATCCCAGAATCAGCACCGAGACGTCTCTCAAAGTAAAGCAAATTATGAAAGAACTGAATTACCATCCCAATATCATGGCGAAGAGCCTTGTATCCAAGACGACCCAAACCCTTGGCATCATGCTTCCGCGTCCTGCAGAGGAATTGTTTCAGAACTACTTTTTTGGAGAACTGCTGCGAGGAATTATTACGCATGCCACCCGCATGAATTATGAACTGCTGCTAACCACCGAAACGTCATCAGACAATGAATTGCACGCGATTTCCCGCCTGGTTCATGGACGAAGAGTGGATGGAATTCTGCTGCTAGGCTCCAAACGGGATGATCCAATCATCTCCTTTTTGGAGGAGGAGAAGTTTCCTTTCGTACTGATCGGACGCAGCGAAGCTCACCCGGACGCACCCATGGTTGATAACGACAACGTACAGACCGCTTATGACGCGACCCAGCATATAATCGCCCAAGGGCATACACGGATTGGATTCGTCAGCGGCCCGCCGGACATTACGTTATCGCATGACCGCATGCAAGGATACCAAAAGGCACTTGCCGAAGCGGGACTTCATACCAATAATGACTGGATTGTGGAAGGCGAATTCCTACAAGAGAGTGGATTCCGAGCCATGTCATTGTTCATGGCCCTGCCGGACAGACCTACCGCCATCGTTGTAATTGATGACAATGTTGCTTTTGGTGTACTGAGAGCTCTTGCCGAACTTGGTTACCGTGTGCCTGAGGATATCAGTGTCGTCAGTTTTAACAACATCGCCTTATCCGAACTGGCTTCTCCGCCTTTAAGCTCCATCGATATTGGAACCTACCAGCTTGGTTATACTGCTGTTCAAGTGTTGTTGAAAATTCTGAACAGGGAAACGCTGCCTCAGAATCCGGTCATTATTCCGCATCGTTTAATTGTGCGCGAATCTTCGCTTTTTTCGAAGTCTAAACCGGCCTCTATTTGAACGATTCTTGAGATTCTTTCCAGCAATGCAAACGTTTGTCCTATGACTTGAAATAATCATCCATTGCAGTGATGGATGGCAGCAAAAAAAGAAGCCGCGGCATGCGGCTTCTCGTTTACATATCCATATTCGAGTTATACTATGGACGGATTAATAGGAATTCCAGCCTGAGTCCGCTTCAATCACAGTTCCGTTCACGAAGCTGGACTCGTCCGAGCCGAGGAACAGGGCTACCTTGGCAATCTCTTCACTTGTTCCTATGCGCGGGTTAATCGCCATGCCCAGTTGTTGTCTCGACGCACCGAATTGGCTGATCCCTGCCATGGAGGAACCGATATTCGTTGCTACCCCACCCGGAGCGATAGCGTTGCAGCGAATGCCCTGTCCTGCATACATAAACCCTGTATTTTTAGTAAAACCGACCACAGCATGTTTGGATGCCGTATACGCCGCTCCCGCACGTCCTCCATGCAAGCCGCCTGCCGATGCAACGTTAACAATGACACCGTTTTGCTTCTCCAGGAAGATGGGCAGAACTTTGCGCGTTGTACGCATTACACTGGTGGTGTTCACCGCAAAGAGTCGCTCCCACTTCTCATCCGTTACCTCTGCAGCCGGCTCCATGCCATCCATAATTCCTGCATTGTTCACCAGGATGTCTACGGTTCCGTACGTGCTGACCGCCTGATCTATCAGGTTTTGCACATCTTCCTCTTTGGCCACATTGGCCAGAACCACGATCGCTTCTCCGCCTTGCGCTTTGATCTCACTTACAACCGCCTGTGCAGATTCCTCATTGATGTCCGATACAACCACTTTGGCACCCTCTTGCGCATATAGCGAGGCAATAGCCTTTCCCATACCGGAACCTGCTCCTGTAACAACAGCTACTTTATCTTGAAGTTTCATCCCAAGTATCCTCCTTTGTGTATTCGTTTACAATAAGTTAACAAACAAATGTTCATTAACTCTTATCCTTAGTATAATAAGTCATAGCATTCTGGTTCAATCAGTAAAAGCCTGCCCGATTGTACGTTAATGAACACTCTAGAACGTTAATGTACGTTTACTTCAATTCGACCCTGTTCAGGAGGATTACACATGTCCGACATTTCCAGTTCAACAGATAGAAGAATCAAAAAATCAAAAGCATCGTTGAAGGATGCCCTTCTTCAATTAATGCAAACACGCTCATTCAAAGAAATTTCCATCACGGATATTGTGCAGCTTGCAGATCTGAACAGGGGCACCTTCTACCGACATTATCAATACAAGGAAGACCTGTTTGATGAAATTATTGATGATGTGATACAGGATCTGGTGACTTCTTTTCGCAAACCCTATCAAGGTATGAAAAAGTTCGAGGTTGGTCTGATGCCCTCTTCGGCAATCACCATATTTGAGCATGTGCACCAGCACGCACAATTCTACACGCTGGTTGTGAAATCCGAGGCTTCTTCCAACTTTCAGCGCATGATCTGTGATGTTCTTCGAGATCTCTCCTTAAAGGATCTGTATCAGATCTTCCCGCAACACATCAACCCTGAACTGCTGGCAAGCTACCAGTCCCATGCGATATTCGGCATGATCTTGGAATGGATCAGACAGGATTTCAAGCACTCCCCTGCTTACATGGCCGAGGAGTTGTTCAAGATCATTCATTACCGGCCTGACAATGTCGTGTTGAAAGAGTGAATGAAACTTAATATCGCTATACTTGCCCATAGTATGGGGATCGAGAAGAATTCGGAGAATGCTTTTTCCACCGAAAATATGTAAATGCATTCCTGTAATTTCTGGTATTTATATGTTAGGTTATCCAATGGAATACAAACAAAAGGAGGATGACATTAAATTTGAAGAAGTCGTGGATTATATCATTAATTACCAGCTTTGTTTTGCTTGTCGGAGTGTTTCTCTCTCCAGCCACTTCTGCCAATGCAGCCAAAGAAGCAACATCTACATATTCAGATCAGAGTTATGAAGAATTTAAAGAGTACACTACTCAGTTATTTGCTCTTGAAACTTATGAGGCCAAAGCCTTTACTGCTTTGGAAAGCATCGACACCCAGGTAACTTCAACGAATCGCAAGTCCATGTATCTTAAACTTACAAATACGGTGATCCCCAATTATACGAAATTGGTATCCAAGGCAAAACAAATCAAGCCTACCAATCCACAACTCAAGAAAATCCACGCCACATTTATCAAGGCAAGCTACACTCAGCTTGAAGGGTACCTATTGTACCAAAAGGCAGTATCCAAGAAAAAAGTAAACTACACGTTACTAAAACAGGGTAATGCCAAAGTAAACACCGCTGATTTTCTAATGGACCAATGCGAAGAGCAGTTATACGCTTATGCAAGAAGTTTGGGCTATGGCAGCTAGTAACGATCTTCATAGAAATCAAGAAAAGCGACCATTCCCCATACTTAATGGAGAACGGTCGCCTTTTAATAATTATAAATAAAGATAACAATCTAATACGTTTTTATTTCTCTCTTTTGATCACAACCCCAGCTTCTGCCCTTTCTCCAAGCGCTGAATCTGCTGCTCACCGGTATCCGCGAGTTCACGGAACTGATTAATCGTCTCCCGCATCCGCGGTAATGCCTCCTGCTTATATACACTGATGGAATCCAGTGCGGACAGGACATCCGTGAAGGCCTGCTTCATCGTATCGACGGAAATGCTGGCATCATACGCTTGCTTCTGAATGGCGATACCCTGATCCTTCAACATCTTGGACGTGCCTGCGATCAGGTCGTTGGTCGTCTGATTCAGCAGCTCGATCTTCTGCAAAACAATCTTCTGATTGTACAGCGCACTGGCAACGGTGACGGCAATTTTCAATGCCGAGATCGTCACATTCTTGGCCCGGTCGACTCCGCGGATCAATTCCTTGTTGTTGCGGATGACCACCTCAATCGCCATGATGCCCTGCTGGTTCACGACCAGCATCTGCTGCAGATCCATGACCCGCTGACGCAGCGGGAATAACACTTCTTCCGTAATAAACCGGACTTTCTCCGGGTCCTCATTCCGGACCTTCGCGGCTTCAATCTGTCCGTCGATCGACTCATCCATGAGCACGCCGAGCTGGATTTCCTTTTGCAATCGTTTGGTCAGTTCCCTAAGCGTATGCTGCTCGATCTCCAGTGTTGTATTATCATTGCGCAATGTTGCCCTGCCTTTGTCCAGCGAGGTCACAATATCGGCGATGACTGCATCGGCCTTCTGGTATTTGAGAAAATAGGCCCGCAGCGGATTGAACAATTTGCCGAGGAATCCGGTTTTGGCGAAATCGACCACGCTGGGGTCGAGATCCTTCAATTGCATGTGCAGCTCGGTCAAGCCTTTGGCGACCTGACCGCCTTCGTCTCCCGTCTTGGACAGATGTCCAACAGAGACTTGAAGCAGCGCGTTTTTCTCCGAAGAGGATCTCATCGTGTTCATGCCAAAGCCTTCAATGGATTGCAAAATTTCCTTGCGCTTATCCAGTGATTCCAGATCCAGTGACATGATCATCTCCACGTTGGCGTTCGCCACCTGCTGCAGCTCCGCCACCTCGGCCGGAACGGGCTTCACCTCTTCCTCAATAACCTTCTGAATCTCCTTCTGGCTGGGTATTTCCATCGAAAACGACATCCGAACTCCCCCTTAAATTACGAGCTATATAAATGAACTAACGATCAGTACACTCGGCCAATACGAATGCAGTACCATCTTCCGATCGCTGTTATCCCCAGATTTCTTGATCTCCCTTTTTCAGGGTGGATTACTTGCTTACATCTGAACGTTAAACAGGTTTCCGATCTTGTACACGACATCGTCGGTATCGGCATTGATGCTGGCGGCTTCGTTAATGCTGGAGATGCTCTCCAAGGCTTTGATGTCGGCGTTGTATCCGATCGTATAGATCGGCACTTGGTAGGTCTCGACCAATTCACGTATATCTTTCAGTGTATGTCCTTCATTGGTCTCTCCATCACTCAGGACAAAAATCAGCGGTTTCACGTTCGGATCAGCTGCCATATAGTCCTCCAGCATCTTCATGGCTACCACGATACCGTCAAAAGTCGCTGTACCGCCGCCTGCTTGCAAGCTATCCACAGACCCGACGAACATGGACTGCTGGTTGGTATCATACTTGGCAATCGGCAGATTCACCGTAACGCTGCTGGAATAAGAAACGAGGCCAATACTATTGTCGGTACCGAGATATTTCTGACCTTTGCGAAGGGATTCCTTCAACCGGTTCAGCGGTTCTCCATCCATGCTTCCGGATACGTCCGTTACGAATACGGCAGCAATCGGTTTACTTCCGTTCTTTTTCTCTTTCCATACCTTCTGCGCAGATAATAGAGTCCCCCCATCGACGGTTGCCAGCTCGGACTTGTAATCCTGCAAACCGTTAAATCCGAACTCTTCTGCCGACTTCTGGTACTTATCCTGAGTGACGAATTCAGCGAATTTCTCGATGATTTCCTGTTTGTTCTGCGGCAGCTGCCCCAGGGCATACAGCGGACTGTCATGTCTTACACCAAATGGGGTAAAAACATATCCACTCTTCAGGTCTGCGGTGTTGACGTATGTCTGGTATTCAAGCACAAAGGCATCCAATCGGCCCGACTTCGCGGCTTCACGCATCTGGATGGTTGTGGAAGCCGTAAATGGCACATTGGCCTGGAACTTCTCGAAGCCTTCAATCGCTTTCTCCCCCAGCGGATTGGAGCTATCGTACGTGTTCAATGCCGTTACAAGAAAGTTAAGTCCTGTGGAGCTGGCAAACGGGTCGGTATACCCCATTGCGAGTTCATTGTTGGCAATCGCTTCGGTGACCGTTTTGACGTTGACGGAGCCGTACGTGTCAACAAGCGAATCATATTTGGCTTTGGAGATTACGATTCCGGGGACGTTGCCCACGAGTCTGTCGGACACCTTTTCGGTCTTCACACCGCTTGCGGCTACCATCTCGCCCCACAGTTCGTTGGAAGGCGTGTATGCATCAGGCACGTATTTGCCAGACTTGATGTAATCGGCTGCCGTACCGGAAGCAATATTCCGGATTTTTACCGATACCGGCTGACCGCCTACCGTAATGTTAGCCTTGTTGAATTCTTCACTAACCTCGGTTAACCAGCCGTCTGCTCCGGTGCCCGACTTCTCAATGGAAGAGAAAATCTCGACATACTCGTTCGTCGTATTCTCAACGGTAATCGGGAACTTCGAGATGTCCGGGAGGGAATCTGCCACATCAACCGGATCCAGATCAATCTGTCCCTTCACGGGTTCAGCCGTTGCTGGCGCAATGTCCGCATACAACTTGCCTAATTCTTTGCCTGCATTCTCTGTTGTCACCTGTGTACTGGATTTGCCGAAATTCGATGTTAATGTAATTCCTGCATAGACCAATCCGAACACGAGCACCAGCATCACAATCGATATGAGAAAAAACTTCCCCTTCTTCGCCATAAATGCAACCCCTCACTGTCTGTATAATTTGGTGTGCTTGATTAACTGATCAATGTCCTGCATACAGGGCATCTGTTCAATATCCCCGGCTTCAAAGCTGTCCAGGCGTGATATTTCCAGCAGCAGCTGGTCAAGTTTGAGCAAGATTTCTTCATTCGTATGGAGCGAGTCTTTTACATAGGATAAATAGTCGTTATACACTTTGGTTTTTTCCTGGACTAATTTGGGTGGAATCTTAGAGGATTTGGATTTCATTAGGGTGGCGTATTCGGCTTCATCGAACACATGGAGTCTGTTCAGCACGCTTCGAATGTTGAGATACAGCAGCTTCTCCACTTCAAGCGTGACGGAGGCAAATTTCTTATAACTCAGCTCCCCCGGATCGAACCGCTGGTTCAGTACGTTCAGGAGCGTCTCTTTCTTTTTCTTCATCCGGCTCAATTGGGACAATCCCAGCGTAATATCTTCTTCAAGCACTTTAATTCGTCTGTAAAAGGATAAAGCTTCCACGTAATCTTCATGCGTCTCGATCTGCTTAACCGGCAAGACTACAGGCTGTTTGAACAGCAGGGTGTAACTTCCGTAAAACAGGGCCATCACACTTCCGAACAGCAGGGTAACGGACAGAGCAGTGGAGAAGGCTCCACCACCGAAGCCAAGACCGATGAAGCCTGGTGAAAATAACAGAATATTGAGGACAACAACGCCGAAGATCAGGCCCAGCCATTTTATGTATTTGGTCATTGTAATCCGCTGACCTCCTTTCTCGCTATATGATGGTCCAATTGTCGATATTTCCCACTAGCGTATATCACTTATTGTACATGATGTGGCCCTGATTCGGTCGATGAATATGGATATTCCTAATATACGTGACGCAAGCTCATCCCATTTCATCGATATAGGGACATGTGGACGGATTTTTGACAGGCTCACTATTAAACCGATTTACGACGGAGGAGGCAAACGAAAATATCCGTTAACGGAAAAAGAAAGATTTACAGGTAATACGTGGAATCTGGAGGTTACGTGTCATTTTTTATATAGGACGAGCCGAAAAAGCAACCAAAAATACTCCGGGCACAGGGCTCCGGAGTATCTTAAATTTAATTCTATTTCAGTCTGAACAGCTGATGAAAGGGTACAACTTTGTCCTCATTATCCCATTGTGTTTTGTGTTAGCTGCCTTCCATGCTCTGCCCGTTTATGAGATCGCAAAGTTTGGCTTGCTTCGGGTTGTCCGCACCTCTACGACTTTTCCTGCGCATCCATGATCACCCATGGCCTGAAACGTAACTGTCACACTCTCCTTACCGGAGGTAACAGCCTGAGGAATATCATAGGTCGAATAGAACACTTCACCAATCTTGTTCAGATGAATTCGCTGCTCGCCAACTACAGTTCCATCCACCACCAGGTTGAATACTCTGTCATACCTCGTCCCTTCCCGTTCAAATGGTGAATGATCCCCTCCCCAGTAGCCGACGCACAAAACATTGGTACCGGAACCATCCACCGCCAGCCGGTAACTGAAATAGGCTCCGCTGACACCAAAGGCTTCCCGCCACATATGCAGCCTGTTACGGCTATCCGTGTAGGAACCATTGTGTTGTTCTGCACGGCAGTTGCTATCCAGATGGTGCCCAATCTCGTCCTGCTGACCGTCTGGCTGCACCCTGTCGATCGTAATTGCATTCAGTTCCTTCTCCAGTGCATCGCCTTCATCGTTGAACGGCCAATAGACCGTATAAAACTCGTGATGCACATCGTAGAACGGAATCAGCTTCACGGCTTCACCCGTAGACGTCACATCCTTGCTTAGCTCAAAGGTTAACGTCCCTTTATCCACCACCTTAATCCATTCCCGGACATCTTCCTGCTCCGTCCAAATCACAGGCACGGGTGCTGTCTTCGGATTTAGCGCAGTCTCATCCACAATGGTATCCTCCGGCAGCCCTTCGCTTCCCAGTGCGCCCGCGAGCACAATGGGGCCATACAGGAAGGCCACTTTGTGGGTATCATCCCTGGACGTGTATCTGCTCAGTGACATTGGCAGGGTGATGGTCACGACATCCCCGGCGGACCATGTGCGCTGGATGGAGAGATAGCCGGCTTCCATACATGTATACGGATGAGCCGTATCCCCATTGACGGTTGCCGTCATTGGCTCCTGCAGCCAGGAGGGCACGCGTAGTCTTAGATTGGCCGGGGCATGGCCTCCGGTAATCGTCAGGGTTACCTTTTCCGAATAAGGAAAGTCGGTTTCAAGCTTCAGGGATAGCCCTTGTGACGTCCAGTCCAGCCCGGATGCGATATAGAGGTTCACATACAGGTCCTGTTCATCTTCGAAATAGATGGCCTCGGCATATTTCCCGGGGTTCTCCATACCTGAGCCTGTGCAGCACCACCATGCGGTATCGTGTGTACCGTAGATTTTGTAATGGCCCTGAAGGGTTGAGGCAAAATACGTTTTGTTCCCTGTATCGGGGTCCTGTGTGCCCAGGATGTGATTGTAGATAGCGTTCTCATAATAGTCCATGTAGGCACTGTCCGGGTTCCAGGCAAACAGCTGCTTCGTTAGATGCATCATATTGTGGGTACAGCAGCTCTCCCCGGTTTTGATGCCAAGACTCTCCATGCCCTTCGCTTCATAATGTTCTGATATGCTCGTAGCACCAAACACATAGGAGCGGTGATGAATCGTTGTGTCCCAGAAGAACTCCGCCGCTGTCCGATAGCTCTCATGGGAATGATCCTGATTGTAAATCTCGGCTGCACCGATCACTTTCGGAATTTGGGTATTTGCATGTTTGCCCTGAAGGTCATCGCGCTCCTGCTCCAACGGCTCAAGGATCATCTGGTGGGTAAAACGGTTGGCCGTATCGAGATATACTCGGTTACCCGTGATGCCATACAATTGAGCAAATACCTCATTCATGCCGCCATGCTCACACTGGAGCATCGTCTGTACCTGTTCCTCTGTCATGCCACTCATGCCTGTGACAGCCCAATCAGCGAACCGGATAACGACATCCAGGGCGAGCTGATTGCCTGTGAGCTTGTAAGCATCAAGAAGACCACGATAAATTTTGTGCACACTGTACCACGGAACCCAGAATCCGTTGATATCAAAACTGCCAATGCGTTCGGCCCGAAATGCCGCGTCGAAGGCCTCCTCGGTTAATCCCCCGATATATCCGCTGCCTGTTGCCTGTTGAATTCCCGCAAGCTCGGTGACCGCATAATCCAATGTTTGTTTGAGTGTCTCATTACCTGTTGCCTGATAAGTCACAGCCAGAGCCGACAGATAGTGCCCCAGGGAATGTCCACTGATCGTCCGTGCTTCCCAGCCAGCATACCGCTCCTTCTTCGCTGTTAACCCGTGGGCCTCGTAACATGGAGCCAGAAACCGATCAATATCCAGCGATAACAGGTAACGTTTCCCGACCTCCTGAGACGTTTGGAAAACCCCGTTTAATAGCTGCACGTGCTCCGGACCCAAAAATCCCCGTTTCGTTTCGATCATGACCAATGCTCCTCCTTATTATGTAAAGAATGTTATGATTCCTGATATCTTTCCGGCACCATACAGAGGGTAAAATCCGTTCTACCCACCAGCTGCTTCATAACCCCCAATTCATACAAACCCTTGAATATCCACATATTATCAAATAAAATACAACTACATCAGACTCATAATCCAAGAAAAGGTGGATAAATCCGTCTTATGCAGAAGCCACTCGAATTTTATCTGTGCGGCAAGTTCATCACGGAAGGCAATTGGACACATATGAAACGGATCATGCCTGTGCATGAGATCATTTTGATGCTGGAGGGAGAAATGTACATTGCGGAGGAGGAGCGGCATTACGTGGTTCGCGCCAATGATTTGCTGTTTCTGAGAGCCGGCCATACCCATTACGGATATCAAGTCAGCGATGCTCCTGTCAGCTTTTACTGGGTTCACTATGACACCTTGGCAGAAGGGTTCGATCGTTATCCCACACATGCGACCATCCCGGTACCCTCCACGGCTAATCAGCTGTTCAAGCAGCTGCTGCATGTCTCATCCTTCTCCACCGAAGAGGCCAATGCCGCACTTCTCCTGCTGTTAAAGGAATTGGAACGCAACACAGAGGCTGGTTATCGCCCTCATAATGCGGTTGTTGACCATATCTGCAAGTGGGTTGGTATTCATCTTCATACCGATATTACAGTAGGGAAGATTGCGGAGCATTTTAATTTTAACAAGGATTATATCTCCAAAATGGTAAAACGCGAGAAAGGCATCGGGCTGAAAACCTACATCCTTACCGAGCGAATCAACCGGGCCAAACAGCTGCTGCTCAATACCAATGCCAGTGTTAAGGAAATAGCCGGACAATGCGGATTCTCGGATTACAAACTGTTCCTACGCATGTTCAAGCAATACGAAGGCAGCACACCAACCGAATATCGGAATAACCTGTATTCCACTCAGCTCAATCGTTTATAATCGATGGATTAGTATGAGAACATAAGATTATCGCATAGACTGACTCATAGAAATTCATGCGTATTCTATAGAATATTTTGATTATTCCGATAAATTTAGTTGTGTTAAAATGTGAAATAACTCTAATTCATCCACCCCATTTAAGAAGGAGAAATTGGAATGACGACAACGGCAGTCACGATTCAACCCGCTTCAGAAGCTGATCATAAAGGGATCGTAGATATCCTCATTGCAAGTTACGCAGAATACAAGGACACCTTTCAGGATCAACAACGGTGGGAAGCCTATGTGAAAGACATCGAGGAATCACTGGATAATCCCTACCTCACGCAATTGTGGGTCGCCAAAGTGGACGATCATATTGTGGGGACCGTGCAATTGTTCGAAACCGCACACAATGCCTATCCCAATTTTGAACTTCCGATTGATTATCCGTTTATTCGCCTGCTTGGCGTGGATCCTGCGTGGCGGGGTCACGGTATTGCCCGGGAGCTCCTTCGTCAGTGTGTTGCATCCGCCAAGGACATGGGCAAAAATACGGTGTACCTGTTCACGGGCGGGCAGATGATGAATGCCATCCGTTTATATGAACGCTTTGGCTTTGTGGAGGATGAAGAATTCAGTACACGCAGCAGCGGCGGTAATGCCATTTGTTATCGTTACGATGCCTGATTCATATGAGAACACATACTATTGAGCGCAAGCTATAAACTTCAGTTCATATGATGTGATAAAGATGACAAAAAGGCCACTCATCCGAGTGGCCTTTACTATTGGAACATGCAGCAATGTAATACTGCTTATTAACCGCCGATCTCCACCAAAATTTTCGCATGGCTCTTGTCGCTCATCAGCAGTTCCAGTCCTTCTTCCACGATGTTATCCAGTTTGATTTTCTTCGTAATGACCTGTTTCACATCGAGTGCTCCTTCAGCAATGAGGGAGATCACTTCAGGGAAAATGTGACGATATGCCAGTGTAGCCGTCAGGTTCGCTTCCTTCACCAGAAGATCGAAGAAGTTCACCTGCAGTGGGTTAGGGATGGCTGCAATGACAACCACTTCTCCGCCTTTTTTGACTACTGCTACAGCGCTATCCATCGTAGGTTGTACACCTGCTGCTTCATAGGCGACATCAATTCCTCCAGATTGTTCCAGAATCACTTCCGTTGCATTCACTTTGGCACTGTTCACCGGAATGGCTCCCAGTTTAGCTGCCAGATTCAGGCGTTCCTCGAACACGTCAACCGCATAGATCGTGGAAGCTCCTGCCGCTTTTGCAGATAGAATGGTCAGTAGTCCAATTGGACCTGCACCATACACGGCTACCTTCTGTCCCACTTTCAGCTTGCTGTGGCGAACGGCATGGAAGGCTACCGCTGTAGGCTCAACAAGTGCTCCTTCTTCAAAAGAAACATGGTCTGGCAATGAGTGTACCATATAGGCCTCAACAACAACATACTCCGCAAAACCTCCATCACCATTCAAACCTACGAAACCAAATTCGGTACACTGATTATAGCGTCCCTGGATGCAGTATTCGCATTTGCCGCAATGATACAATGGCTCCACCACAACACGGTCACCTACGCTGATACCGCTTACATCACTTCCCAATTCACTGACCGTTCCGGCGAACTCATGTCCCAATGTCAAGGGTGCCTTCTGACCGGAGAGCGGATGATTTTCACCTTCCTGAATCCCTACACCATGGTGATAAGCATGCAAATCACTGCCACAGATCCCCGCATATTCCACTTTAATTTTGACTTGTCCGGATCCAGCAACCGGAACTTCACGTTCTTCCACTCGAACATCTTTATGGCCGTACCATACTGCTGCTTTCATGTAAATCCATCCCCTTTTTATTGAGCTTATACATAGCTTGTCTATATATTATATCGCCGTTCACTTATTATTCATATTTATAGATACTAATGTTAATATTAGTAGCAGTAATGTTAAAACGGAGATGAGCCCATGAATCTGGAACAGCTTGAATATGTCGTTGAAATTGCCAAAACCCAATCGTTCTCCGCCGCTTCGGAACACCTTCATGTTACCCAATCGGCCATCAGTCAGTCCATCCATCGTCTGGAAAAGGAGCTTGGCTTGATCCTGTTCGAACGTTCCCGTCAGGGGACGCATCCTACACCGGAAGGCAAACAGTTCATTGCCAAGGCCCTGGACATTTTGCAGCGGGTTGATGAATTGAAATCGCTGAATGTGGAAGCGTCCTGCCTCACAGGCGACCTGCATGTAGCGACTTTCCCCAGTGTCATGCACTATCTTGTCCAGACCACTGCCGATATGAAACGGGAGCATCCTCTACTGAACATTTCCATTGAAGAGAAAGGTTCCATGGAGATTATTGAAGATATCCGGAACAACAAGGCACACCTTGGCTTCATCGCCATCTACACGAAACAGCTGCGTGAATTCGACGGACTGCATTTCAGCCCAATGTATTCCGGCAAACTGGTTGTAGGCACCCATCACCAGTCTGATCTGGCCAAGCTCAGTCGGGTGACGCCGGATCAACTGAAGGAGCATTCCCTTGCGCTGTACCGCGATGGCTTCATAGAAGATTTCATTAAGGATTTCACATACGATTATGGGGCATTATCCATCCTCTTCAAGACCAACAATTCGGAAGCGATCAACACGGTGCTTAGAAACAACATAGCAGCCAGCATCGGTCACGACTTCTCTTTTTACCAGAATACATTATGGAAAGAAGGTCTTGTGAAGATGATCGAGATTGCCTCCATCGACCAGCCCAAGATGCAAATCGGCTTCGTACAGACCGAATCCAAGGAGGTTGCCGTAGCCGCAGAACGATTTGCCCAGAAGTTCAGACAGGCGATCGAGCTGGATTATTTGAAAAGTTAAGTTTTTTTAATTTCACTAAGAATTCGCATCATTAATCAGGGTCCAAACCAAACAAAAAGGTACACCACACGCTGGGGATGATCTGCTTCAACTCCTCCAGTAGCATGGGTACCTTCTCTTATGTGATGCCTACACTTTTACTTTTCTCACAGCTTCGCTCATCTCATTGGTTTGCTGCTCCAGCAAAACGGATGTCCGGGCCACTTCCTGGAACAGGATCTTCTGCTCTTGCATCAGGCAGTAGATGTCATCGGAATGATCCGAAACCCCGGAAGATATCTGCGAAATGGTATTCACTGAAGCTGCAGCTTCTTCCGAGCCTGCCGAAATCTCTTCTGCTGCTGCTGATACTTCCTGAATACGGCTGGTCACCAGTTGGAAAGCTTCAACCACATGGGAGAAGGCAAGCTCCGCCTCCGCTGTGATCGTAACTCCTTGCCCAATCTCCTTGGAGGCCACTCCCATCTGTGAACCGATCTGCTGGGACTCCTGCTGGATACGAAGCAGCAAATCCGAAATGAGCTGCATGGATGTGCTCGAGGCTTCGGCCAGCTTGCGGACCTCTTCCGCAACAACGGCAAAACCTCTGCCATGTTCCCCTGCATGAGCTGCCTCAATGGAAGCATTCAGTGCAAGAAGCTTTGTCTGGCTCGCAAAGTCATTTACCGTATGCAGCGCACCGCCAATCTCTTGGGAGTAATTATTCAGCACATGTACCAATGCCACCACTTCATCCGAAACGGCTGAAATACTCTGCATCTGCTCCTTCATTCGGGACATGCTCAGCTTACCGGTTTGCGCCGTGGTCAGTGCACTGGTTGCCGCATCGGATACAGCCATGGACGACTCTGATATGTCGGTGATGCCTTTAGCGATCTCCTCCATGGCATGGGCGCTGTCGCTTGCCCCCTGTTTTTGCGTGTGAGCTCCTTGGCGAATCTGTTCAACGGATTGATCAACCGTCTGACTCATCCCCACCATCTCATCGGTGCTTTGGTTAAACTGCTTGGTCGATTGGGCGAGCATATTGGTGGTAGCGGATACACCTGCGACCATATCACTAACGATTTTATTCAGATGACCCGACATATGAGTCATCGCCTGATATGTCGTGCCAATCTCGTCTTCGCTGCGCGGGCGATATGACGTCAATATGCGGCTGGCTTCTGCAAGCTCCCCCTGTGCCATCTGTTCCACACTTGCCTTCAAAGGCCGCAGCGGACGCAGCCCTCTTACAATGAACCAAAGGACCACACCAATGCCTGCAAGGGTAATGAATAACAAAAGCCCGTAGAACGGTATACTCGACTTCAGGATATCTACCTCGATGCTGCCAATAACGGATACAGCCGTGTCAATTCCGAGCGCACCAATCATATCGCCATTCTGATCCAGAATCGGAGCATAGGACGAGATATATTCGCCGTACTCCTCGTTGTTAATGATCGGTGAGCTAGCCGTATGCCCTTGCAGCAGCCGCTGGACAGCATCGCTTGGAATATCGGTGACTTCATTAATCGGAGAAGCCTTGTCGGCATCTTTCATGCCATCCACCATAATAAGCGGCGTGCCTTGATCATCTATTTTGACAAAGTACACATACATGGCCCCAATGCTTACGCGAAAATCGTCCAGTTCATCACGAATCTTCAGGAACAACTCATCTTCCTTGGGCTCTTGGGCAAACTCGGCATAGGGTGCAGTATCCATCTGCTGAACATAGCTCTGAGCAATCTGGATATTGTAACTTGAAATGGCCTCCTGCGCGGCTAACTTCATATTGGCCAACTGAAGCAGCATGCTCCCCGTGTAGATCACCAACATGACCAGTGTAACAACTGCAACAATTCGCACAACCAAACGCTTTCTGAAAAACCTGACCATCCGTTCCTCTTCCTCTCCCCTGAAACCCAAGCCTCTATCACCGGTCCTACCCAAAAGTCATAGGCTTGAAGCACTAAGTATGGGAAAATAGTATATGAATATGTCGAATTAAGCAAGAAAATATTGGATATATTTAAAACGCTATCATCACTGTGTCAGCTTCGATTAGACGGAACTTTGTCGCTGCCTGCTTGAGATAAAATGGTTACGCTATAATGCAAATAAAAAAACTCCAACGTAGTCGTTAGAGTTTTCCGTATTATTCGTCGCATGATTGGCCCTTATCGCCTATATTACCGTCTGCTTGTTTCAGTGCAGCCCGGTGCTTTTTCGTTTCCAAATCTGCTTGCCTTACAGGGATGGGTAATCGACTTTCTTTGTTAATTAACGCCAGGGTCACTTCGGTAGAGGTATCGATATCGATCCCATTGCCACAGGAGACAAAGATCGGTTTGACTTCTGCATGCGTTCGCAGTGCGCGCCCATAAATCTCACCGTTAATCACAATATCCGTGAATGCACCCGATTCACTCGCTGGCATCTCATAGTCCGTGTCTTGAATTCGGAGATAACTCTTGGCGATGCCGATGGTAGGCTTGTTGAGGTAAAACGAAGCATGTGTGGCGATCCCCATATGCCGAGGATGCAGATAGCCGTTTCCGTCAAACATGACAAGATCCGGATCATTCTCCAGTAGTTTGAATGTATCCAGAATGAGCGGCAGCTCCCGGAAGGATAGATATCCTGCGATGTAGGGCACCTTGATCTCATCCTGCAAGGACTTCGTTTCCACTATCTCATGGGTAATGTAATTCACTACACAAATGCAGCACACCGCAAATGTCCGGTCTCCATCCTCCCAGTACGCCAGATCCACTCCTGCCACCAGATGGACATCCTCCATGTTGAAGCTGTTCTGCAAGTGTATTCTTGTCACCAGCTCGCGCTGGATCTGATCAAAGGTTTCTTCGTTAAATGATTCAGGGGGTATAATGTTAAGTAGATTCAATGGGCACCTCTCCGCTGGATTTTTTAAGGAATATCTGTACCTCAGTAGGGGAGACAAACTCCCCTTCATTTATTTTACCTCTTCTGTCTTTGCAGCTGCAGTTGGTAACTGAATCATTGGTGTATTGGATCCACTGACATATGGCAGCACACCGTCCCACTTCTTAATTGTTTCGTATTGCACAAGTTGGCTTGTAAGTGATTGTTGAAGCTCTTTATTTGCTTTGGCTTGACCTTCTGCTTCAATCAATAGTTTGTCTGCGTTACCTTGTGCTTCCACACGTTTCCGTTCTGCCTCTTTCTTCGCAATTTCAAGCTCAGTCGTTTTACGTTCCAGCTCTTGAGATGCCTCAACGCGTTTATCTATGGCTTCTTGGGTTTTTGCATCTGGTTGAGGAACACCAACGGTGACATTGGAAACAATGAATCCTAGTTCTTTGACATCGTCTGCGAAACGTTGTTGAACGTCTACGCCAGCCTCAGATGATTTTTCTCCATATACATCAATTACAGTAAATTTAGAAATACCTTTCCGGGCAGCATCACGAAAACGTGTTTTCAGATATGTATCTTCAATTTCTTGAATGCTAATGGGTCCAAAGGTATTAAAGATCGAAGACACTTGGCTTGGTTCTACTTGATAGTTGTAAGCAAAATCGATTGTGATGTTTTTTCCGTCAGACGTAGCAATCTGAATATCTTTGTATTCAACGGTTTGAATTCTAATTGGATATTTGGTTACCTTATCAAAAGCACCAACTAACTTCCATCCCTGACTCAGCGTATTATCTTTTACCCCCCCATTTGGTGAATAGACAACGCCAACATAACCGTTAGGAATTCGTGTCACAAAAAAGCTTATCAATACTACTCCTACAATGATCACTAATGCTACTGAGATTGCTCCCACCTTAAACGTCTTTAGATTCTTCATTTACATTCTCCTCTTGTTTGAATTTGTTGTATCTTTTCAACACTCTCCTACCTACCATATTGAATAGCGGGAACATTAATGACCATAGAATAAACGCTAAGATAAAGATTAAAATCATTCCTCCAATGAATGGCATACTCGTCCTCCCTCTCTATGGCTGTATCCAAACACAAATTTCATCATCACGTAGCAACTCGCACACTTAGAATTACACTTTGCTTAAACTCTCCCCCTGCTAGTCCTTCGTAACCAAACTTTATTAAAAATGTTATTACATCCGTCTCTCCCTTCTCCTAATCGTTAACTAAAATATTTAATTCTTCTAAATATATACTTCTATTTTCATATCTGGTTTCAATGATCTCTAAATGCTTCTTGCTGGCCAAGGATCTCCGCCTCCCTTTTCAACATAGAAAAGCACATGAAAGAGCAAGCCCACGTTGCCGCCTAATCTAGACTCTCTGAGCTCATTCCTTTGCACATAAAAAAAAAAATCCCGGCATACATGCCGAGATGTTGGGTCCAGTGCAGCTCGATGACCAACTCCCGTTGGATCTGACAAAATTTCTTCGTTAAATAATTCACGGTTTATAACTACATAGGCATAATTATCGACCAGTTCCCCAGATGAAACCTCCCTAAGATTAAGAACAATTGATCGACTCTTGATCTTAGATTAGATTCTAACAATTCGTGAGTATAGACTTTTCTATCAGCTAATTCTGATATCGTTTCTAAAACGTCTATGCTGTCCAAATCATCGGTGTTTTCAATTAAATCCAAGTAAGCATTAAAGTACTTATTTAATGTTTCCTTCGACATTACATCAGGTAAGTTTTTAAAGTCCTAAAGTTTCATACTTACCCTTGCAAGCTATAATTAAAATATCCTCAATCGAACTAGTCAGACTAAACCTCCTTTATTCAATATTTTCATCTTTCTTTGTGTAAGGCAACCATCATCTAATCATGACATTAAATTCATTAAGATTTGTCTGTATACACTTCTGAGTTAAGGGGAATTTCAGATTGGTTGATTGATCTACCAACACAGATACCAATGCTTTTCTTATTCATTAATGAACTTGAGATTTGTATTGAAACCACTTCTATTGAAAATTCTTTTTTATCAGGTGTTCTAATAACAATACGATTATCGATGCGATTTTTAATTTGATCATGGCTGAGATCATCAAGTTCAGGATTGATCCCCACTAAAATAGTGCCATATTCCAATGATTCAAAAACATCTCCAACATTCATCAATTTATACATACTAATCTCCTTTCTATCTATGTTGAATATAAAGTTCATTCTTGACATCTCGTACACGGAGATTTGCATTTTTCAATCTAGTAATTGCATCTCTTAATAGTGTTATTCTCTCTACAGAAGTTAACTCGGGAGCAAATCTCGCTGCTCTTATGCTGGCTTGAGCTTCGTCTAAAGCAAAATTCCGTGTATACGTATTATCATCAAGATTATATAGTTCAAAGGCTCTTCCGCTTTTAAACGCTTCATAATGTCCAATAATTTCATGAGCTACAGTAGCTCTACCCGAAACACGTGCGTTGGCACTCAATGTGCCAATTCCATGGGACTCTGCAGGTAGAACGTCTGTATTGATATACAGTCTGTCATACATCATTCCGGTATTCCAATGTTCCCGAAACACTATATTCTCTTCTGGGAAACCTAATCTTTTAGAGTAATTAACCAGTTCGGTTTTCTGGGCATCTGTTAGTTCTAGTTCGTTCCTCAAACCGTCTGAAGATATCTGACGATGATCCCCTTTTCCTATTTCCTTTTCCTTCTCCAGAAACTCGGAAAATCCAGATGATTCTCTCGCCTTTTTACTCTCGGCAATATTGTCCAATACTCGAATGCGGGGATCCTGAAAGCCATTAAATCCACCCGTCATTTGTCCTGTACCCGATGGACGTGTGAACGAATTTATTTTCGCGCCCCCTCCTGAAGATGTCAGTAGATTATGCGGTTTGATCATAGAAGAGGCATATCCGGTACCAACCATCAGCCCTCCCATACCAATCATATTCGCCCAGTGTTCGCTGGACCAGGCATTGGTTGGCATAGTAGCCTCCCTAATCGTGCCGTGAATACCGAATGTAAGCCAGTTTGCTGTATCATTGGGGGAGTTAAATGCTTTATCCGCCCGGTCTACATATCCCTGAACCAGTCCACTCGGAATACCAAACGTCCAGTAATCCAGGAATCCCCCTACACTATCATAACGTTTTTGATATCGATCGTCCGCAGATTGCATAAATGCACGACCCAACTCGGCCAAGCTGTCAGCTGATTTTTGGAATGCATTACGGTTGTCCGTTGCCGGACCCCTACATTCATCCGGCGGTGGGGGTGCACACCTCGAATCATAAGATTGCACTGCTTGCTGATCTGCAAGTCTAAATTTTTCTGCATGTCCTTCGAGTTCTTTCGAAATCGACTGAGATAATGAAACAAAGTTATCCATTATCTTTTGGGCAACCACAAAATCAACGTAAAACTTTTCCTTTGTGCTTCCATCCCACTGTCTTTCGATCTCGAATAAATGTTGTTTCAGGATACTATTCATCTGAAAAACCTGGCTCTGTGCGACTGCAAATTGTTTAGAAACAGATGATAATTGTTCAGGTGTTACCTTTATCGTTGTCATATGATACCTCGTTCGAAATATGTATTACGTTGTTATAAGAATACGGCAGGCACGAAATATTGAATTGATTCAAATATATACACTTGGCCTTCTATTATAAAATGGAACAAAATTATTTCGTAGCGACTGCTGGTTTATTTACATAGTTCGTATTACCCCCAATATCTCCCAAATGTAACAGATCATATCTTCCCTTATACTCTAAGCTCATTCCTTTGCACATAAAAAACATCCCGGCATACATGCCGAGATGTTTGGTCCATTTCGAGGTACATACCTCTGCTCTTCAATTTTACTTCTGCAAACCTTAAACTTCCTGTCCACTTAACTTCCTAAACCGGATCAGGGACCAGATAATCAATACGGCAAGGACACCGAGGCAGATACTGATACTGAATCGATTGCCCTCATCGAATATGAACATCACCGCAATCACGCTAAGGGCCAGTACGGCCAGTCCAGTTACGTAAGGAAATCCCCACACTTTGAATGTCGGTGTGACAGGGTATCTCTTCCGCAATTTTAACTGGGAAGTGGCGATGCAGATCCATACAAGCATCACGACGAACCCAGGCACTGCGAGCAATACGCGGAACAATTGATCCTGAGCGAACAGTCCAAGCATGGAGCCTCCGAGCAAAATAACGGAACAGACCAAGAGTGTATTTACCGGACTGCCGCTCCGATTGGTTTTGGACAGTGCTTTGGGAGCCTCACCACCCACCGCCATGGAGTGAAGCATCCGGGATGCGCCGTAGATGCCGGAATTGGCAGCCGATAGCACTGCGGTCACCAAAATAAAGTTCATAATATGCGCTGCACCAGGCAGACCTGTGGAAGCCAGTACTTGTACGAACGGACTGCTGTCTGGTCCGAGCTCATTCCATGGAATCAGACCACAGATGATGAGAATCGGCAGCGTGAAGAACAAAATAATCCGGAGCATGAAATTGCCCACAATTTTCGGCATGACCTTGTCCGCATTTTCCGTCTCCGTCAGCGTCAGACCAATGAGTTCCGAACCTCCATACGAGAACATGACCACCAGCAGCGCGGAGAAGATCGATGACCATCCATTCGGAAGGAAACCTCCGGCTTGCGAATAATTTTGCAGATAAGGCGTGTTATCACTTGGAATAATGCCAAAGATCAATGCAGCACCCAGCATAATAAATATAATGATCATGGCAATCTTGATGCCTGCCAGCCAAAACTCAAACTCCCCGAACACCCCAACACTCAGCAGATTGACGAGCATAATAAATGCCGCGCATGCCAGACTCAGCATCCATAGCGGCACTTCCGTGAACCAATATTGCAAGAAGCTCCCCGCAGCAATTACCTCAATGACACATACGGATAACCATAGGAAGCAGTACATCCACCCCATAACGAAGGAAACCCTGCTACCGAATGCTTCCTGCACGAAGTCCTTCATGTTTTTGTTTTTATAGACGGTAGCCATCTCCGCCATCGCTGCCATTACAACGAGCAGTAACAGTCCTGCAAAGATGTACGTTAGAATAACGCCCGGACCTGCGAGTCCGATCGTTTCGGCACTGCCTTTGAAAATTCCGGTTCCAATGACACCGCCCATGGCCATGAAGCTGATGTGTCTTGGTTTAAGCTTTTTCTGTAATGTTCCTTCTGTCTGAGCCAATTCAAGTCCTCCTGATGTCAACAACGTCTGTAATCTTCTCTCAAGCTTTTATAACATAATTTCCAGTATACCCTATTGTTCATGCCTCAGCACAGAGATTCGTTATGGCAAATTCATTCAATTCATCGGCCACGCCAAAAAAACCAGAACCCGACGTAGGCAGAATCCTGGTTGATTACCCTTTTGTAAATGAAATTGAAACAACGAGGAGAACTATTCGAGCGGTGATAACTCCTTCGTCATAAATGCACTATTCGGGTCCAATACATAATCGGCAAAAGGCTCGCAGTATTCGAATCCAAAGTCTTCATACATCCGGCGTGCCGGGATAAACGAATCCATCGACCCGGTCTCCAGACTAATGCGCTTGTACCCCCGACTTCTGGCAACCTCAATGATGTGAGTCAGGATTTGTCTCGCTACGCCTTTTCGGAGATGAGCCTTGGCTGTACGCATCGATTTCAGTTCGGCATGCTCGGCGCTCAATTCCTTCATGGCTCCACATCCCAGCAATTCTTCACCTTCCCATGCGCACCAGAATGTAATCTCGGGTTTCTTCAACCCATCCAAATCCAGTGCATGTATGCTTTCTGGCGGTGAATCCTCGGCCATGCCCAGCAAATGTTCTGCGATTAACCCCTTAACCTGATCCCCACTCAAATCATCCACTCTGATCTCCATAACAACCACTCCTGCCAACAATTTTGGTGTATTCCATTGCTGTTTTTAAACTTTATGATTTCATCTTACTACCGTGGCAGGTTTACTGACAAGAGATTAAGAAAACCCACTGAAATGCATATTGTGATCCCCTAAAATTTCCAGTATGATGGGGCTATCTGATTTTTCCAAAGGGGCGAAGATATCGAGCAGCAACCATACAGTTCATTTTCGTACTGAGGTGAAGCGAGCTTCATTTATCTTCAAAGGAGACCAACATGACACTGACAACGGACAACCTGTTCTATAGCAAACGATTGAAAATGACACCTCCACGTGAGGGAGACGTGCAGACAATGCTGCAATGGAATGAAGATCCGGAGTATCTTCGTAATGTGGATACCGATATCGCCATTCCCTACTCGGAGAAGCAATTGGAGGATGAGGGGGAAACGAAAAACAAAGAAGTATACTTCAGGCTTCGAACACACGAAGAGGATACATTGATCGGTTTTGTCGTCATTCACAGCATTGAATGGAATAATCGCTGCGGGCAGCTGGCCATCGGCATTGGACTCGCCGAACATCGCAACAAAGGGTATGGAACAGAAGCGTTGCATCTGATTTTGCGATATGCCTTCCATGAGATGAACCTCGATCGTGTGGGGCTGGACGTCATTTCCTATAATGCAAAAGGGATTCGTGCCTATGAGAAGGCCGGTTTTCAGTTGGAGGGACGAGCACGCTCTGCGGTATACCGGGACGGACGGCGTTATGACCGCCTGATGATGGGCATTCTGAAGCCGGAGTGGGAAGCACTTAATCCAATACAAATGGAGGATGAACAATAATGACCTTGAATACAGAAGTCACGGAGTTTATCGAACAGATCTCAATCCCCTGGCAAATCGCCGTAGCAGGACAATTACGCCAGCTCGTGCACGATTCCATTCCGGACGCGCAGGAGCGCATACAATACAAGAAGCCTCACTTCCTGAAGAACGGCAAATATGCCGCGGTCATCTCTCCTTCCAAGCAGGCGGTATCCTTCACCATCTTTAATGCGGCTGCTCTTTGATCTGCCCGATGGAGTATTTGAAGGACCAGCAGAACGCAAAACGATTAAAATCAAGGAAAAGGATACGCCGGATTATGAATGGCTAGCTGGTCTCCTGACGCAGGCATCTGCAGAATTGTAGAAGGATATACAATTGGGGGCTGTAATTGATCAGATCTAGTGAGCGGGCGAGATCTTATTCCTGCACGTGAGCGTCAGCTTGATTGTTACTTTAATTGAATCATATTTATGATTCTTATTATCTAATTCCCACTGACGTTCACGGCCAATATGGGAGATCCCGTTAGAATTCGAAGATAACAAAAAAACAGGTTAATCATGAGGGAATCTCACCCTAATCAACCTGTTGATGTACCCGATTAGTTATTTGGAAGATTAAAGCAAATGTATAGATGTAGAATAATTAAGTCGCACAGAAATTAATCAGCTTTCAAACTTAAGATATATTCTACTCTTGATTTAGCAGAATCGCTTGTTTCCCTGATTGTATATTCCCCTTTATTATCAATTAACTTTTTACAATTTTGAATGTCTTGCATCAGCATTTCAATTTCATTTTTATCAATATGCTCTTCAAATTTAGTATTTTCCAGGTAACTATCTAGTCTAGAATATATAAAATCAGCAATTTCTTTATACTTCAAACTTTCTATTGCAATTGAAATAAAATATAACGTTTTAGTAAACAAACTATCGTTTACTCTTCTCCATTCCTCCTCTAAAATTTTCGCTGAAGTCTGTGCTACATTTAAACCTTCCTCTTCTGTATATTCCTCAAAACCGAATACTACTGCATCCTTTATTCTTTCATAGCCCATCACGTTCATAATATCACACCCTCATCTCATATTTAGAAGAACAACTTTGACAGGGGTGGATTGGGACAAGCCTTTAGTCAATCTACAGATGATCGGTATCAAAAGTGTTACTTTAGTTGTAGGTAGTTTTTTGGATGGAGAAGCAATATAGATTCATCATTCGGCATCTAGTTAAGATTGCTGATACGTCACCGCAGTCATCTGACACGGCTCACATAGAAACATATAATACATACCCTCGCCATACTCCTCGATCTGCGCCCAGTCTACCTGCCCAACCGCCTTCATGGTTGTGGAGCAGCAGGGACAGACCGGATACGCTGCATCCTGAACCCATCCGGGATGACCGCCAATCTGGGATAGTGATGGTTCCATGGCCCACTCACTGCCATGGAAGGCCTGACGGGGCTCTGTCGCAATGTAGAATGAATCACCAGCATCCGGGGCAGGTTCAAACGAGTTTTCCGGATCGATGTCATCCATTCCTACTGGCATGACATTGTGGGAACTCCAGAAGGGCTCCCCTGCTGATCTTGTCTCCATATAGACCACACCGTAGCAGCTGCAGTTAACACAAGTTCGAATCTGTAGCTTTTCGGCTTGCCAGGAAACATTTTGCAAGGCCGGATGTCCGACATCCAGAGCAACCAAAGTGGTTAAAGCGGTTCCACACCATGGACAACTGTCGGTACTTGTTTGAAGCATTTGAATGGGTACGCCGCTTGAAGCCGCAATCGTTCCATCCTCATCCTTACTTTTATATAATGAATAACTTGGGCTGATGAACAATTCTCTCCGATTCCCGTCCTTGGTGAGTTCCCACCCAGCTTCTAAGGTGTATTGTTCTGGTCTCACATATAACTGATCTGCCCAGGCCGGCGGAGACTGCTTCCACTGCCAGAACTGCTCCACGATTACCTCATCGCCGATATAGGCTAACATAATCAGGATATGGTTACGATTCTCGTCATCGTTGTGCACCTGCTGCAGGAGCTGATCCCGCACTTTCGCTGAAGCACTTTTATACAGGATGGCAGGATAGTAGATCTCCTGCTCCAACAGCTCGGGAATCTGTGCAGCGAGCGAGATATCATGGTAACAGACCAGATACAGCAGAATGTCTTTGCCGGTATCGATATCATCTGTACGAATCAACTCCATTGCATAGTCTGTCATCGCTTCCTGCTGCTCGGCAGAAAGTGACAGGTAGACTTGCTCTTGAGAGCCTTCATAAGGCAAATATTGAATTAATGGATCGCGTACATGAGGTGTATGCATGATTTTCAGAATCTCCACCGGGTCATGCACTCCCTCATACAAATTCACGTCCCGTCGATTCGCTTCAATGTATTTCCGTCGTTCCTCCCGCTCCATCTCCTGCTTGCAGGGCATGCAGTACCCACCTGTCTTGGCCGCGGTTGCCGGTAAAATCGTATTGGTGCATCCTTCACGGATACATGGAATGCGTTCTGTCATTCCTTTGTGCCTCCTCTGCCGTCTGATCGATATACCCCCGAGTATATCACAGGAAAATCATGGGTTCTAATAGACCCTAATGCTCAGAGTATCCCCCATGTGAAAAAGCACGCCACAATTTGTGGCGTGCCGCTTATTACTGATATCGCTTCGTCCCGAAACCACAATTCACCTTAGTGATGTCCCAGCTGGTCCTTGGTAAATTCATAAAAGGCTACGGCATCTTCACTGCTGGCAAAGCCTGCCTGAGCCATTCTGTCACTGCCCCCGCCTTTGCCCTGGTAGGCTCCGAGATTGCCCTTGAAGAATGGACCACAAGACCACTCCGGCGGCTGCCCGTTCTGAGCCAGAACAACCTTGGCCTCCGAGATGCTGGCAAAGAGCACGATGCCCTCATGTTCTTCCGTCAGCTTGGTCGCCAGGCTCTGCATGTCCTTGAGGGATTTGTCCTCGAATACCTGGGCAATAACCAAACCTTCCCGTGCAGATAGGAGTTCCTGCGCATAATACGCATCATTGGTCGATTTGACTGTACTCAGCTCGGACAGAAGCTGTTTTTGGTCTGTTTCCATTTTATCGATACGGTCAAGCAGCTCTTCCCTGCTGGTTTTTAATTTCACCGAAATCCCGTTTAACACCTGCTGTGCTGCCGTGAATTCGTTTAATGCTCTGAATCCACATTTGAAATAGATGCGTGTGCCACCTTTAACCTTCTCCGTTTTCAGCAGCTTAAGGATGCCGATCTCGCCTGTTGCCGCCACATGTGTGCCGCCACAAGCGTTGTATTCCACACCCTCCATCTCGACAATACGAATGTCCTCTGTCACAGAAGGCTGCTTCACGAGCGGCAGACGCGCTGCTTCCTCTGCAGTGACCCAGGAGCTGCTAATGCGGGCATTGCGGTAAATCTGGCGGTTCACTTCTTGCTCAATGGCTGTCAATTGATCCGCTCGAAGTTCTGTAGCGGCTACATCAATCGTTGCATAATCGGTCCCCAGATGGAAACTGAGCGTCATCGCATCAGCCAGCTTCAACGTGATGGCTGACAACAGATGCTGCCCTGTGTGGTGCTGCATATGATCGAATCTGCGCTCCCAGTCAATCTCGCAGTGAACCTCCTTCTGCTCAGGCGCCTGCTCGACTTTATGCCATACCTCGCCATCTTCGATGTTTACATCAAGAACAGCGACACCTCCGATTCGGCCCAGGTCACAGGGTTGTCCACCCCCATGCGGATAAAATGCCGTCTCCGCGAGTGTAATATATGTACCGTCTTCCTTGTCCAATCTGCCGGTAATTTGTGTATGCCAATTCCGCGTATATGCGGAGTCGTAATATAACTTTTGTGTCATTAACTGATCCTGATCCCTTCTCGTTCAATTTGAGTGCTGATCCATTCACATTCCTTACGTATCTGTTCTACAGATTACACTATTTGGTATTAAGACACCAAATTTCTGCCCTGCCGCTATAGCTTCTTAAACAAAAAGACCACTCTGTAACCAAGCTACAGAGTGGTCTTTCTTACTTACATTTAACAAAATTTTGGATATAAATCCAAACCTTCATTCGATTGAATTAAACCAGATTCCAGAAAAGAGCTGTATTGGCTACCGTAATCATCGTAAACAGAAGCGTATTTACCAGAGCAGCAACCCACACATTATTGGTTTTTTCAAACAATTTGCGTGCGTACACGGCTGCAATCACCAGGCACGGAATCAGCGCAAACAGCAGAATGGCATTCAACGCTTGCCCAGGGTACATGGCTACACCCGTGGTGAAATCCAAACCATATTGAAGAGCCATCCAGAGGACCAGTCCCCCAACGTTCAAGACGATGGACAGGAACATGCCTCCTCGTTTGCCGCGTGTATTGGCATTGAGCGCTACTGTACTTACGAAGAAGTATACAAGGAAAAACGGTGCATAGCGCAAAGCTGTAATGAAATGCTCGCTCTCGAACGTCCGTACTGCAAACGTCCAGATCCGGAAATCCGTTCCAAAGATCGCCTGCACTGCAAACAGTAGTGCATAACCAATCACGACCGCAAGAACCGCAGTGACTAGACTGGCAATAATCGTGACCACATTCAGGCTAATGCCATAATCGCTGAAACGGGTTCCTGCATCCTTTTTGGAGAAATAATGGAAGGCAAACGTCACTACAATCATAATTAGCGCGGATACCAGAGCCCAGTAAACAATCTGGTTCGTTGTCGGTTCATTGAAATACGTGCTTGTAACCACAATCTGATCGGCGTAATTGAATACAAGCCACATGACAAGAGATACAATGGCGAGAAGCACGCTGCCTACAGCGATATTCTTCATTCGGCTGCTGGCCTGATAGTCGGTTTTCTTGCTGCTCGCCAGGATGAATCCAATCACTGCCCCCAGCACGCTTGCAATCAACAGGACCAGGGCAATGATGCGGAGCACATTCAATCCGTTTGCTTCTTTGTCCATCAGAGTCGGGAACAGAATTGCCGGAATTAGAGTACTGAAAACAATTGCAATCCAATAGATTGTCTTCTGCACGCCCCCAACTGCAGCCGATACTGTTGCAATCTCACCGCTGATCGCATTACGCAGGAATGGCAGTCTGAGCAGCAGCGTTACCAGCGGAACAATCATCAGGAAGAAACCGATCAGGGCTACAAAGTTGAAGGCTTCCTTCGCCCACCAGATCTGATTGCCGGAATCCAGATCGACATGGGTTTGATTCGGTGAAGTTACACCTTCGAATGCATGCGCATAGAAGTCGATCAAATGTCCGGTTGTCGTTCCCGAGAAATGATTCCATGGGTGGGTCTGATTCGGTGTAAACATGATATGTTCACCTGTTTGGGATGGACGTACGACTGTACCTTCTACAGTCAAATCACCCGACTCCACCGGGATAAACTTGCCTGTCTCTCCTCTTGCAGCATCAGGCGCGAGTCCCAGGAAGGCTTTACCAGAAGCTGTTGCCGCGAAGTCCTTGCGTGTGACTGTGCCTTGAACTTCTTTTTCCTCAGCCGTTTTCTCTTCATCCGATTTGTTGAAGAAAAACTCGTCATATTGTCCGGCAATCATGCCCACTGTCCGGCTGCCGTAAGCAGCTTGGAGCTGATCCTGTGGTGCGACCGCTGCTGCATAAGAATAGTCAGAACCAACCGAGATTCCGGCATGAATCATCCGGTAACCTGTTTGCAATGCATTCATCTCATCCATATACATGGATAACAAAGTAGAGAAACCACCCATGGAATGGCCGCTGACAGATACATAGGCGTTGCCTTGATCATCTTTTTTGGTGAAATCCTGTTCATAGATATACTTTGCTGCGTCATACTGGGAATAGATCCAGAAGGTACTGAACAGATCCTTGACCGGAATATCTCCGCTCCAACGTGAATCCCCATGATCGTACATGTCCAGTGCGAGCACAATATAACCGCGTCTCGACATTTCAATTGCAGGGGCGTCCTGCATTTCCTTGGTATTCAGATACCCATGAGTCGTGATAATGACAGGCCGTTTGTCATCCGCACCCGCGCCTTTTGGCATGTATAGCAGGCCCGACAAGGTACCGTGATCTGCTTCGAATTTGATTTCTTTGACTTTAACGGAATAAAAGGATGTGTTGAACATCCCGGCAAACAAGCTGCCGAAAATGACCAAAACTAGTGATAAAACCAGCAACCCCTGCGGTTTTTTCAAGAATGATGTGACTGCTCTCATAATAACTCCTTTATCGCTATGAAATGTTAATCCTATGAATGTATGAACGGACTTACTCTTGTGATGCTTGGATAATGTAACAATACACATGTAAAAATAGACTTAAGTATGGTTGAAAAAGGCACACATAAAGACGCCGGACGTCCGGCGCCGTTACCTGTGTCGCTTGCTGCTTATTCTTGCTTAACATTAGCTTCCACATCTTTTTTTGCTATAAACGATCTGATTTAACCGACTCTCTCTATTTCATTGACTCGGACAGCTCTGTGAAAATAACTCCCAGTGCGTATGCACCGGCATCCGGATACCCCAGACTGCGATCTCCAACCGTACCTGCACGGCCCATGCGTGCCACGATGTCTTCGGTTTTCTTCGCACCTTCAACTGCCGCTTGTGCCCCTTTGGCAAATGCGGTTTTGAAGTCATCACCGGCATTTGCACTTTGTGTCCAGGAATCGGCACAAGGCACGAGTGCATCAATCAGCGTCTTGTCGCCTACGACTGCGCCGCGTCCGAAGGAACGCTCACCCGTGGATTGAATGCCTTGCACGGCTGCTTGCATCATTTCGGCAAATTCGGATATCGTCAGCTGCTGTTTATCTCCTACAGCCTTGCCCGCTGCGCGGAATGCCGAACCCCAGATTGGGCCGGATGCCCCGCCGCAATATTCCATAATGACAAGAGAACATGCATCCAGGAACGAACCGATATCCTTCTTCTCTTCACTGATAATATGATTCCATTCGCGTTTCAGCTGACGGAATCCCTTCGCCACGCTCATCCCGAAGTCGCCATCTCCCGCATGAGAATCGAGCTCACAGAACGGTACCTCGTTCTTGATGATGATCTCACCCATCTTATCGATCAGGTACACGATGTTGTCCAGGGAGAATTGGTTGTTGTTAATAACTGCAGCCGATGTAGGTGTCTCCACTTCATAGGAAACCGGAGCGTCTTCACCTACAACTGCTTCAAGTGCTTCAGAGTAGGCTGCTTGTGCAGCCGGAGGACCGGAAACCTTGAATGCAGGTGTGTCACTTTCCTTAAATAACAACGACTTGAGTTCATCATCCAGCTTCAGGATCGTCAGCGATGCGCCAGCCATATCGATGCTGGTCATGTAATTGCCAACAAAGGTGGTGGCTACTTGCAGCCCCGAACGGCCTGCCAGCTCGCGCTGAACGGAATTGTTAAGCAAGTATAGTTCCTGCAGCGGTGTTGCACCAAATCCGTTCACGAGGACGGCAATCTCTGCGGATGTGTCGCCACCCAGCTTCATGTCTGCCAGCAGGGCTTCAACCATCCGCCCGGCCAGCTCATCGGCAGAAACGATTTTCTCGCGGCGAATTCCCGGTTCACCATGGATTCCTACACCGAACTCCATTTCATCGTCCGCAATTTCGAACGTTGGTGTTCCTTTGGCAGGTACGGTGCAGGACGTGAATCCAAAACCAATACTGCGTACGTTCTGGGCTGCCTTCTCGGCAACCAGCTTCACTTCTGCCAGACTGCGCCCTTCTTCAGCCGCAGCACCGGCAATTTTATGCACCAGAACCGTTCCGGCTACACCGCGGCGTCCTACGGTGTAGAGACTGTCCTGCACAGCAATGTCATCTTCAACACGCACATACTGTACATCGATACCATCTTCCTCCGCCAGATGTGCAGCATTCTTGAAATTCATCATGTCACCGCTATAGTTCTTGATGATTAAGAGAGTGCCCTTGCTGCTGGCCGTTGCCTTAATTGCCTGGTACACCTGAATCTGGGAGGGAGATGCGAATACATCTCCACATACCGCAGCATCCAGCATGCCTTTCCCCACATAGCCAGCGTGAGCCGGTTCATGGCCACTGCCGCCGCCGCTGATGAGACTGACTTTGTCCGCATTAATCTCTCTGCGTTTAATGACCTTATACTTTTTCAAAAATTCAAGCTCCGGGTGCGCCAGCGCAATCCCGTTGCACATTTCCATCACGACATTTTCAGCCTGATTGATAATTTTCTTCATTACATTGCCTCCCAGCGAGCTTTGTATTCCCGTCCCATACGGTCAGCCGCTGCAATGGCAGCAGCCACTTCAGGAACGGTGATCGGGAACGGCATAGCGTGAATGGATTCTTCCGGAATACATGCGATTTCTGCCACTTTCAGCAGCTCTTCTTGAGTAATGGTATCTACACCGATATCCGCCAAGCTTACAGGCAGTCCTACGGCGAGGCAGAAGTCCATGACTTCATGCAGCTCTTCGGTTGGAGCATTTTCAAGGACGAGCTGTGCAATCGTACCGAAGGATACTTTTTCACCATGGAAGAAGTGATGTGTTCCCTCCAGAACCGTCAATCCGTTGTGGATGGCATGTGCTGCGGCCAGACCGCCACTTTCAAATCCAAGACCTGACAACAGAATGTTGGTCTCAACGATATTTTCCAGTGCTTGAGTTACAACGTTGCTGTCGCTGGCTACTTTAGCTTTTGCTCCGTCCGTCAGCAGCATTTCATAACACAATTTTGCCAGCGCCAGTGCTGCATTCGTACCTACAGCAGACGGAGTATACCCTTCGCGGGATCCCATTGGCAGACTTGCGTTTACACGGGAATACGATTTCGCTGTTGCTCTTGCTTCGAAGTACGTAGAAAGCGCGTCTCCCATACCGGATACCAGGAAGCGTGTTGGTGCGTTAGCGATTACGGTTGTATCCACCAGCACTACACTTGGGCTTTGTTTGAAATATGCATAGTCATCAAAAGATCCTTCTGGTGTATACAATACCGCCGAGTGACTTGTTGGCGCATCAGTAGCAGCAATGGTTGGGCAAATGATCAACGCTTCGCCTTCCGCCACGCATTTGGCTGCATCAATGGCTTTACCGCCTCCAAGACCGATGGTGCAGGTGCATCCTTTTTCCTTCGCAATTTCCTGCAGACGAGCCACTTCCTGACGGGAGCACTCCCCTCTAAAACCGCTTTCAACAAAAGTAATATTGAACTTTTCTGCTGTTGCATCAAGCTTCGCCTTTACACGCTGTACATCATCCGGATGTGCGATCAACAAAGCGGAATCTCCGAAGGATTTTACAAAGTAACCAAGGTTCAACAGTTCATCTTCGCCTTGCACATATTTGGTTGGGCTGATAAATGCTTTTCTCATAATGATATGCCTCCTAAAGATAGTTAATAGGGTGGTCGAGTCAATGCATCAAATTTGAATGGTTCACAATTAATCTAAATATATCTCATGAATGCGAGAGACACATTGGACTTTGATAACAAATTATTATAACTTCCAATCGTAATTTTTTGCTTTTTTCTGAAATCATGGTATGTTATTGTCATTGGATGGTTGAATGTTGACATCATCTTACATTACCCGTTTGCATCCTATTCTAATATGTACAACTTGCTAACTTTTTAGCGCTTAAGGGTCATTCATCAGGTTAGCTATGGAGGTTCACACAATGATTAAAGAATACTTGCACATTAATAAAATCCTCGACCTAAATAAATGGAAGCGCCTACAGGATTCACTGGCGAATGTAACCAAACTGGCCATCCTGACCGTCGACTACAAAGGCATTCCGGTGACCAGTCACAGCAGCTGCCAAGCGTTCTGCCAAAATGTACGCAAAGATCCCGAGCTTCTTCCCTACTGCCAAAAGTGCGATTCGCGTGGCGGGCTGGAAGCGGTTCGGTTGAATGAACCTTATGTATACTTGTGTCATTTTAATATTATCGATATCGCCATTCCTATCACCATCGATGGAAAATACATCGGAGCCGTAATGGCAGGGCAAGTTAAACTTGCAGATCCGGACAAAGGCACCGATCTGGAACAGATCGTCTCTTCGAAAAACGTGCCCATGCATGAATCGAAGCTGCAGGAACTTCAGGATGATTATGATCAACTACCTGTAATGACCTATGAAGAGATTGTAAAAATCTCCAACATGCTGTCCCTGCTGTGCAACTATATTGTAGAGGAAGCTCTCAATAAAAATTTGCTAGTGGAGATGTTCGAGAAGGCTTCCGGCTCCCAGGAATCCGTTAATCTGTCCACGATTTTGCCCGGGTACTCCATTCGCAATATTGAATCCATTAAAAAGGAAATGACCAATGCGATTGCGGATGCCTATCTCAAAAACAGTCCAAGCGATAATGCATGTACCAGCCCTGCGTTACAGCCTGCTTTTGAATATATCCACAGTCACAAGAGTGAACAGGTGACATTGAAACATATGGCAGATCTATGCCACCTTAGTCCAAGCTATTTCAGCAGACTGTTTGCCAAGGAAACCGGTGAGAATTTCACAACCTATCTGGCCAAGCTCAAAATCAAATGGGCCAAGCAATTACTGGAGGTTACCGACATGCCGATCTCACAGATCAGTGATGAGCTGGGGTTCAACGAATCCGGGTATTTTATTAAAATCTTCAAAAAATTCGAAGAGATTACACCGGCCCTATATCGCAAATACATTCAAGAGCAATCTGTTACCTAGTCTGACTATTTCATCTGTTCCTGAACCCAGATCGCAGACTCAGCCAGCATCTCCATCAATCCGTTAAAGTGAGGGGCCACCTCCTGAAATGGATGGTCCCCTGCATAGTCGTGGATAAGCATCAGAACTTTACCTGAATTCTGTTCCAGAACAGCAATGCTTCCTTCCCCAAAACCGCCAATCGGGAACGGATTCAGGTCTTCAGGCAGGTCGTACTCTTTCTTATACTCATGATACGCTTCCACAAAAGCAGGGTATGCCCAGTCCAATTCCTGTACGGAATAGAGCGCAGGATCACCGAAGTGGCAGGCACCATAGTACAGCAGAAGGTCCCGATAAGGCTCGGGAAGAATAACGTTGTGCTTTTGCTCAAAATCAACAATCGTCTGCTCCGATTCCGGCGTACAGCTCTTCCCCATCACGGTCTGATATGCCTGATCCAAAAGAGTCCGAATCGGTTCTAGTGCCTTTGATTCCACGAAACATCCTCCTTTATTAGTAAGATAAAGACCTCCAAATGGCCTCGATATGAGCATAGTTACTGACTAGAGGTCCTCAATATAACTGACTTCTGAGGGAAGCAATTCACCATTGTACTCCCTGTATTCAACTTCAATCGTACCTGTATATGTACCCGGAGAAACTTGCACCGGCATTTCGGCAATCAGCTTGTTTTCCTGAACCCTGTACCTGAGAATACGACCAATGCTTGCCTCATCAAACCACATTTCCGCATCTTCAAAAGGATAAGAATAGACATACTCTTTACCTGCAATGTTCACCGTGTATTCAACCGTTGCCTCGTGATCCTTGTACGTTGAAGACAACGAATTCTGAGCTTTCACGATCGGGTCCCCGACGGGGATTTCGGTCCAATCTTCTTGTAACACATGAATGGCTGAGCCCCGCGCCCCAGTACCTTTTCCAGTCGTAAGTATAATGATGGCTTCATCCTGACCTTTGTCATCTATATTGGTGATAATCACTTCCGGGTAAAAAGCTGGTTCGCTAATGCTTTCCCATGGAAATATTTTTGTTCGGTTGTTCCACGTAAATGCAATTCCGCAGTACATCCCTGGAACAGATTTGGTTGTTGCGCTTAATGTAATGTCTTGTTGATTTTCTTTGATCTCTGCCAATACAGTTTGTTCTTGATTCGGAACAGGAAGATAACTCGGTAAAGCAATGATTGCTGCACAGATTAGTTTGGGTATGAACCCCATGCTCATCATCAAACCTCACTTTGCTATTCATAGTTTTGTCTTTCACTATTACTAACAGTGCTTGGTCCCGTTTAGTTTTGTGAAGTAAAATTAATTTCCTTCGTTATTCCTGGTTGTTATCATCTCCAGCAAGCCACGTAATGCTGCCGATAGATGTTCACTTTGGGCATGTACAAGTCCCACTTCCAACCTGCAGTATGGCTCTGGCAAAGATATCACTGAAACCTCCCCTCTTGATTCGGATTGAACAACCGAAGATCGTGGCAGTAAAGATACCCCTATTCCGGCAGATACACCACTTAGGATCATGTTCAGTGTTCCAAATTCCATTACATTGAGCGTATGGACACCACGGCTATGCAGAAAAGCTTCAGCCTGAATTCTGTGCGTACACCCAATCTCAAAGAACAACATCGGTTTACCTAATACTTCGGCCATCTGATGCAAGCCGGGTTCCGCAATCAGAACCAGTTCTTCATCAAACACCTTGATATAGTTCAGTTCAGGATGATCGACTGGCCCATAGACTAAAGCACCTTGCAGATCATGCTGCATGACCCTCTGATTCAGCTCATGGGTCCCTCCTGTGACAAGTGAAGCCTGTACCTCTGGATAACAGGAATGGTATTTAGCCAGGAATGGAGCAAGGAAGCTGGAGGCCGCTGTCTCAATGGAACCTAAACGAAGCTTTCCTGCAGGTTTACTTCCTGTTTGAGTCGACAATTCTGCTTCATGCAGCAAATCCAGTATTTTATCTGCATACCCGAGCAAATGATCTCCAGCAGGTGTGAGTACCATTCCCCGGTTCGTGCGATGAAAAAGTGGAACTTGAAGTTGACTTTCCAACTGTCTAATCCGCGTTGTAACATTGGACTGCACATAATTCAGTGCCAATGCTGCTTTACTAATACTTCCCTCTCGAGCGACTGTCCGAAATATTTTCAGATCTCCTGCATCCATGATAATCACCTGCTTGCTAGCTATTGTTTTTATTGATACCCACATTCAATTCTGTTCATTTTACGTGAAACCACCCCAACTGTACAATGAGGTTCAATCATGACCTTTAATTACATCAACGGGAGGAATAACATTATGAAAGCTATTATACATTCAGGCCGAAGTGGCCTCAGGGGACTCCAATATACATCATTCACAAGTCGAGCACCGGGGTTCGGCGAAGTCAAAATCCAGTTAAAATCCGCCGGTCTTAACCATCGCGATCTCTTCATTATGGCAGGTCGCACAACCCATGACGCTCCGCTCATTCCAGGCTCCGATGGGGCTGGTATAATAGTAGAAACTGGCGAAGGAGTTGTACACCCTTCTGTAGGTGAAGAAGTCATTATTCATCCAACTCTCGGTTGGAAGTGTGCAGCAGATGTTCCGATTGTACCTGAGATCGTAGGTGGACCAACGGATGGAACACTTGCACAGTATATTACCGTCCCTGCCGAAAATGCTTTACCGAAACCATCTCATCTAACTTGGGAGGAAGCAGGAGTGTTATCCCTATCGGCATTAACAGCCTATCGTGCGTTATTCACCCGTGGCGGTCTTCAGCAGGGAGAACATGTTCTGATTCCCGGCATTGGAGGTGGTGTAGCCACCTATGCTCTTCTCATGGCGGTATCAGCCGGAGCCAAGGTAACCGTAACTTCAAGGAGCGAATTCAAGCGAAATGATGCCATTCGATTGGGAGCTGAACAAGCCTACAGCAGTCATGAGGATTGGAGTCAGCATAACGAACTTAACCCTGTGGATCTGATTTTGGATAGCATCGGACAAGCCCTTTTCCCCCGATATTTCGATATTATCCGACCCGGTGGCCGAATCGTTATGTATGGCGCAAGCTCCGGAGATGATCTGACTCTTCCGATCCGATCCATCTTCTTCCCTCAAGTAAGCCTGATCGGTACTTCCATGGGAAGCCATGAAGAGTTTGTCCGGATGCTGCAATGGGTGGAACATCATAATATACATCCTGTAGTCGATAGAGTGTATGCGCTACAGGACACAGCTAAGGCGTTCGAACGGATGGAAAAGGGTGAGCAGTTTGGCAATCTTGCTATACGGATTGAGTAATAACTTATACTATGAATTATTCAGGAGGTTTTGTTATGTCCGACCATGCACAATTGGTAGAACAGGTTCGCAAGCTGATGAATGCCGAAGGAACCGAAGCGGAACTGGATGATATGCTGACTGAGCTGGAGAAGCAGCTGCCCTATGCGGAGATCAGCAATCTGATTTTCTGGGATGATCGAGACCTGACCCCCGAACAGATCGTGGAAGAGGCACTGGCAGCCCGTCCTATTCAGCTTCCGCCCCAATCCTAGCTTCTCATTCAGGAGGTGAATGATCTACTATGTCTGATGTGAATTATAGTAACTTTGAACAACTAGATTTCGACGCACTCAGTGGAGAAGAAAAGCTGCAGGCTCTTCGTGATTTGACTGAGCTAACGGATAAGCACCTTACGCAGCAAGTTCTTGCTATCGGAATGAATTCTCAAGAAGATGATCTGGTGCGCATCGAAGCCTGGCGTGCCCTTGGTATGGCAAGCCCCTCTGGACTTCTAAATGAAGTCCTGCATGCTGCCGCGCAGCTTGTTCGTGATTCCGACGAAGATGAAGATGTACAAAACTACGCCTTGCAGACTCTAGCCATATTGCCCATCACTGAAGCCGAGATTCAATTGGCTCTTGAGGTTTTGCAGGGCAAGGCCTACATCCTGGTCAAGGGAGCTGCCTTTGCCGTTCTTGCTGCACATCAACACGTTTCCGGTGCTCGAGCTTCGCTAGAATCACTTCAATCCAATCCCGATTTCGGCTCTTCCGCGAAGCGGGTACTACAATCGAACCAAGGAAGTGATAACCCATGAACAAACATGACCCATCTTCCTCTCATGAACATGAAGCGTATAAAAATATGGATCAGACCAAAGCAGCATCGGGAGAACATGCCGTGAAGCCTGTCTACCTGACCCAGGGTGAGATCAATGCTTTGCAGAAAGCGATCATGTTCCTGAAGTTTGAATGCGAGGAAACCGACTCCCTGCTCTACGCGGGCAGTCCTCTGCTGAACAGTGTGCTGGAAAAGGTACGGGATGCGCATGACTATGCCGAGTACACCAAAGACTTTCACTCCCGTCCCAATGAATATGCCGAACGTTTTATGAGAGCCAAACTGGAGCGTTCCTACGCAGAAGAGTTGGCCCCGCGTGAACGAACAGCAGAACAACTGGCTGAAATTCTAGGCGCCTGCATGTACCCTTTTCCAGTGAAATAGTATTCATTATGTCTGAATATCTGCATGATTGGATAGTGATTGTTTAACTGAACTGCTGCTGTGGTAGTTTAAACTCATACCACACTTCTTCCAAATTTTCGTTATAATGTAAGCATTACACCGAGAAACGGGAGGCGAATTATGGAAACCGAAGGTTTACGCAATGTTGAACAGCTAGCCTTGAAGAAGCACAAGATTTACAAACAAAGTTTAATCAGGTACCTCTCACGTTCCATGTTAGCCAGTATGTTTATCGGATTTGGTGTGATCGTGGCGTTTAAGACTGGTAATTTCTTTTATATGGAGCAGTCCCCATTTACATACCCCATGGCAGCACTTACGTTTGGAGCGGCTATTATTCTGATTGCGTATGGCGGGGGTGACCTGTTTACCGGAAATACGTTTTATTACACGTATGCTGCACTCAGGAAGAAGCTGCGCTGGCTCGAAGTCGTGAAGCTGTGGATTGCCAGTTACAGCGGGAATCTGATGGGCGCGGCCGTCTTTGCTCTATTAATCTATCTGACGGGATTATTCGATTCATCTCAGGTCAATGGATTTCTGCTAAGTGTGGTGGAGCACAAGATGGAGGCACCGGCGATGCAGCTCTTTTTCCGGGGAATTCTATGTAACTGGCTCGTGTGCCTGGCGTTCTTCGTGCCGATGTTCATGAAGGAGAACGGCGCCAAAATGTTCGCCATGATGCTGTTTGTCTTCTGTTTTTTCATCTCGGGCTATGAACACAGCGTAGCCAATATGTGCACGTTTGCCATCGCGCTGGTACTGAATCATCCGGGAACGATCTCGTTTGGCGGGGTCATCCATAACCTCGTTCCGGTAACCCTTGGCAATCTGGTGGGGGGCGTGCTGCTGATGGGCTTCATGTATTATGCGGTGAACAAACCTTTTCTCGATGATGAAACTCACTAACGTATGAAAAATCCCCCGCGACCATTCATCTCAAGATGTTGGTTACGGGGGACTTCTATTTTAATTCCAGATGTAACAGAGGAAAAGGATTACCTGAGCCATCCAGCTCCGATCTGCCTGTCTGCACAAATCCCATTCGGGTATAAAACCGGGCAGCTCCCTCGTTTTGTTCATTCACATCCACTTTGAGATCGTTACCCTTGAGGTCAATGGCATGCGCAACAAGCATCCGTCCAACCCCTTGCCCATGCTGCTCCACATCCACGAATAACATCTCAATGTGCTTGCCATCCAGCCCCATAAAACCAACGGGTTCTCCCGCCGAGTCCACCGCTTCCCATACTTCCATGCCTGACAGAGCTTCACTCACCACACTTTTATAGAAGACAATATCCTCTTCGGCCAGAAATGTATGAGTAGCCCGTACAGCTCGTTCCCAAATGGCAACCAGCTTGGCATGATCCAGTGCCCGGTATGATGTAACCATCATTTTTAATTCCTCCCCTCCGATGTAGTGATTATTATATTGCATAACTCCAAGGAGTGGGCAAATCAAATGATGCTTTGCTGACATAAAAGTTGATGTAATGATCGGTCTTATCTACGTTTCATCCCGACTCCGCTATTCGAGTATCCTCCGGCTTCCAGCGAAACGTGACAGCGGATTGAGATGGCAGTGTATATTGAAACGACTCTTCCTCCATGACGACACGGAAAACAGTATCTTCGTTACCTGTGTTAGCTGCAACCAGTACCATGGTTCCATCCGGGTTGCGGAAGGCCACATTCTTCAATTCGTCCCGTTCCTCCGTAGATTGCACTCTTACAGCTCCTGCACGAACGTAACGGCTAAGATGTGCAAGTGCATAATATTCGACATTGCGTGTCACTTCACCCGTTTCCGGATCAATGGTCACTACCCCCCGGCAGTTCGCACAGCCGCCATTGGTCGGTCCACCTTGCGGATCCAGTGCAATATTCCAGAGCAGTACGCTTTGAGCCCAGTTTCGCGGAGCACCGATCATTAGATTGGACATCTGCCAGCCTAAATTTTCGCCAAAATCAGGACTCCAATCCCCCCCGCTGCACTCGGTAAAATAGATATGTTTATCCGGGAAGCGATCATGTACCTCCGTCATGGAGGACGGGTCCCCTTCATAACAATGGAATGCCGAACCATCAATATATGTCGCAGCCGCTTCGTCCCCAAGCACACGGCCCGTGTATTCTACCGCCTGATCCCAGTTGTGGTCATACGTGATGATTCGTGTGTGCAGTCCTGCATCCTGCATGGCAGGCCCAAGGTAATCCCGAATGAACATGGCCTGTTCTTCGGCTCCCATACTCATGCTCGGATAATTAGCTGTAGTGAACTCCGGTTCATTTTGCAAGGTCATTCCATAGATCGGTATCCCCTGTGCCTGATAAGCCTGGATGTATTTTACGAAATAACGTGCATACGCTTCATAAACTTGAGGATTGTTGTAATCGAGATACCAGCCATTCGTTGTCTTCTCGCCATATTTCATCCAGGCCGGGGCGGTCCAGGGTGTGCCCAACACTTTGATGTCCGGTTTCAGCACAGCGATCTGTCTCAACATATTTACCACTTCCTGGTCCTTGTCGATCGAGAAGTGATCCATATTATAATCCATGCCGGACTCGATATCATTATACGTATAACTTGATGGTTCACCAGATGCATTCACCGAATAATCAGAAGCACCAATCGTGTGACGCACCATATCCAGATTCAATCCTTCACTTGTAAACAGCTCCTTGAGTAATCGTTCACGCTGTTCCTGCGGAAGCTGATGAAGTAAATAGGCGGTTGCGCCTGTCATGGCAGCACCAAATCCATCCATCGTTTGATACATCTGGGATGGATCAATGGTGATGGTATGATCTGCTTCGGTATGGTTCGATTCCGTTGCCGTGGTTGTCCAGGGAATCGGCTGCTGCGGTTCCAGAAGATGCTGCTGATCTCCGGTTGTCAGCCATGCTTCAACTGTTGCTGGGCTTTTCCCTATAGGTGGTGGCGGGATGGCATCTTCTTCGCTGCGGTTTGCCATCCACCATGCGCCGAAACCAGCCAGAATACATACCGCGAGCAGCAGGATCATCCATCCTGTTTTCTTCTCGTTCCATCGCGCGTTCATCTCGTCCCCCCTCTCCAAGTGTGGAAAAAAGCCGCGGCCATTCGGCCACGACTCTTAGCTTCTTCCTTTTATTTACCGGATGGACTTCCGATATTCACGCTGCCTGTCAGACGGATATCATCTGACGCACTGCCGACATAAACAGATACTTTACCCTTAGGCATTACCCACTTATGCGACTTCTCATCCCAATAGGACAGTGCACTGCGATCCAGTTTGATTTTAACGCGCTGCTGTTTGCCTGCCTTCAGATCGACTTTGGCCCAGCCAGCAAGTTGTTTTTCAGGTGTTTCCACACTCGTTGGCAGATTGCCTACATAGACTTGTACAACTTCTGCACCAGAAACTTTACCGGTGTTTCGTAGGTTCAGAGACACTTCTACGGTAGCATCGTCCCCTTTACCTGTGTTTTTCACATGCAGGTTGCGGTAGTCAAAGTCAGTATAAGACAATCCGTGTCCAAATGCGAACGCTGGTGTCATGCCTTCTTTGTCATACCCTTTATAGCCTACAAAGATGCCTTCAGAGTATGTGCCTACGCCATTCACACCCGGGAATTGTTCCGCGGTGGAGATCGGCGTTTGCGAATCGTCTGATGGGAACGTCACTGGCAATTTACCAGAAGGGTTCACATCACCGAACAGAACGCGAGCTACCGCGTTACCTTGTTCCTGACCTGCGTACCAGGCTTGAACAATGGATGGAACTTCTTTTTGCCAGGAATCCATTTCCACAGCACGGCCGCTCATTTGTACAACAATCGTCTTCGGATTTGCTGCTGCAACCTTGCGAATCAATTGCTCCTGGTTATTTGGCAGTTCCAGATCGGAACGGTCCACATAACCTTCGCTGTCATACGTACGTGTCACGACAACGGCAACATCAGATTTTTTGGCCAGATCCACTGCTTTTTGCATTTTGACATCCACGGCATCTTCAGGTGCTTCCCAGCCGAAACGCATTTGGGCACCCATGTCATGGCTTGTCTGTACCGGGAAGTCGGTACGGTATTCAATCTTAATGTTGTGGGATTCGCCTTCTTTTAACGTAATTGCTTTCTTCGTTGTGCTCAGCGTTTCACCCTGATTTTCTACGAGCAGCTGATCATCCACGTACAATTTCGCAGATCCCAGGCTGGTCAGAGACAATTTGTAATCACCCGTTTTGGGTGCTGTAATGGAACCTGTCCAACGTGCGGACATTTTACTGTTGAATTCCGTTGGTGTAACCGGAAGCTTGGATGACTGGGCGTTGAACCCTTCATAGTTATAAAATCCAAGATTCATGTTGACCTGATTGTCTGTACGAACCAATGAAGGGTCACCTTCCATGTTCGTGTTGGTCCAGTATTCGGCATGAAGACCATATTCGGCTTTGTCTGTACCAACATTCTGCTCGCTCTTCTCGGCATCTGCCGGAGACAACAGTGTGGATGGTACTGCGGAAGGACCGTTAAATGCATCCCCGGCGGAGATAGGATCCGTTCCGGCTGCATATTTCACTTCCACGCCATTGCCTGCACGGTTACGAATACCTTCAAGCGGACTCACGGTATATGTCGGGTTAACGAGGCTGCTGCCTCCACCTGCTGCAGAAGCCGTGTCTGCATCCGGTCCAATTACTGCAATGGAATTCAGTTCTTTCTTCGAAAGTGGCAGCACGTCATTGTTATTTTGCAACAACACCATGCTCTGCTCAGCGATTTCCCGTGCTTGCTTACCGTCTGCCTTCGCATTAATTTGCGTATTGGTTACAGGGTTGTCGAACAGCCCTTTCTCGAACATTTGGAGCAAAATGCGGCGAACCTTCTCATCAATGGTCTGCTCGCTGACTTCACCTTTTTTCACGGCTTCCAGCAGCTGTGTTCCCCATTTGCCATAAGGCTCCCCTGGTGTCTCCAGATCCAGACCCGCGTTAGCCGATTTGGCTGTACTGAAATTGGCACCGTAGTCACTCATGATGAACCCTTCGAAGCCAAACTGGTCCTTGAGCAGATCAGTCAGCATCTCCTTGTTCTCACAAGCATATGTACCGTTCACCTGGTTAAATGAACACATGGCGGAACCGAGATCCGCTTTTTCAACCATAGCTTGGAATGGACGTGCATAGACTTCCTGGATGGCACGCTCGCTCGCTGTTGCATTCGTTGTGAAACGCTCCGTTTCCTGATTGTTCAGGATGTAGTGCTTCGCCGTTGCAATCACCGGGTTGCTCTGAATTCCGTTGACATACGCTGCACCCATGCCGGAAGCCAGCAGTGGATCCTCACCCAGGGATTCGAAGTTGCGTGATCCCCATGGTGTACGTGCAATGTCCAGACCAGGACCAAGAACAACGTTATGTGTTGTATCATGGGCTTCCTGTCCGATCAGATCACCATATTGTTTGGCAAGATCGGTGTCCCAGGATGCTGCCAGGGCGATCGGCGCAGGCAGTGCCGTGGACTTTTTGCCCTGCACATCCGGATTGGCAACCCGTACCCCTGCTGGTCCATCCGCCATCTGTAGGGCCGGTATGCCAAGACGCTCCAATCCATCATTATAGAAACCATAATAGTTATTTACTTTACCGGTAACGAATCCGACTTTCTCCTCCAGCGTCATCGCTTTGAGCAGCAGCTCGGTGCGTTCCTTCGCAGATAAGGATTTGTTCATCCAAGGGCGATCAGCCCCGGAATCCGCTTCTGCGGCAAAGGCGTGTAACGGCATGGCCGCAACCGCCACGATGATTAACAGCATAAACCATCGTTTAAGGAAAATCAGGTTGAGTCTTCTGTTCATGTTTGTAAGCTCTCCTTCTCTCTTGATCATTTTTCTTGCACACATTGTTTGGATACATGTATACAAGGGAATGCAAACTGGCTTGTCCCAGCCCTTCAAGCATTCAGGCAGCCTTGCACATCGCTACGAAAAGTGCAGCTCGACAAGCGAGCGAGCAATTTCGCTTTCTTACGATAGCCGACCTGTAAACTAATTGCATCCCCTTAAATATGGAAATAGAGCCGGAAGGGGTGAATTAGTTCTCAGGTATGATGTCAGGAATAATTCGTATAACAACACATGAAAACGAGTTAATTACATTTTTGTAACTTTAATCATACAAAATATTTACTTTTAAAAACAGTCGTTATGACCCACTTTTGATTTAACAATTAATTCAATTAATTATCATATTTAGGAATTTCGATTGAACACCTGGGCCCAAAGTCTGTTTGAAAACGAATGCAATAAAATCCTTCGTTCTACATGAAAAATAAAAAGCAACCGAAGTCCCGTTTAACAGGTACCCCGGCTGCTATTTCTTGATTAATCACTTCTAACTAGTGTCGCATTTCTCCACTCGAACTTACTTAATCTTACATCTATTCTGACTAACCGTGTCACCTACTCTGTCCTAATCTTGCCTGCGATCTCAAGAGAGTTCCTACTAGCTCTTCAGCTGCGCTAGGATTTGTGGATCCTTGATCTTCTTATCTTCCGCAAGCAGCATGATTTTGGATAAAATCTCCGCTGTTCTTGGGTCTTCATCCAGGAATGGCAGGAAGATTCTCCCCCGATGCTGACTATGCACAGGTACGATATATAGCGCACCAGTTGCCTGTTTAAACACATTGGCACTGCCAAGATGAACGGCATATTCGCCGAGTTCACCTTCGATCCGTGCATAATTGCCATCGAGTCGTACATTGTCTATCTTGAGTAAACGCAGGGATTCATTCACGATAACATGACGCATTTCAATGGTTGTCAGACTGGCTTCCGGATCCACACCGCCCACATGCGCAACACTGACCACCAAATCAACATCACGCATGACCTCCGAGAAGAAGACCTTCGGTACATCTTGCAAGGCTACAGGCTTATACGTTTTGCGGTCATAAAATTGTACTGTCTCCAGCGTAGGTGCTTCCGTATCTGCCGGAGAGAACCAGTCTGCCATGGCATACAGATTAGCAATCAGGTCATGCTCATAGCTGACTTTCTGCAAGCCTTCTTCATAACTGACGGTCCACTGGTGACCCTTGAGCAGGGCAACCGTCTTTTTCGGTTGGATCTGATACCCGGCGTACCGGCGGGAGACGATTCCATTCGCAAGCTCATCCTCATTTGGAAGATACAGCTCACGGAAGACCTGTTTGAACGGCTGACGTTCCTGACGGGTGAACAGATCCCGCTGGAATTCGCTCCATGTCCCGCTGCGGAACAATTGCAGCGGATGGGCAATCACCAGTGTATCCTGTTCCTGCAATACATGTGTGGTACTATGTTCCTCAGGTACAATCAGGCAGGCAGATTCCGCATCAAAATACCCCAAACGGTCACCTGACTGGAACACCAACGTGCGAATCAGCGGACGAATGACCGGATTTTGCATGAGGCTGGCCACTTCCTGGACGGTAAAGGCAGTCTCTGCCGTCATGGAACGCTCTAGCTCCTGTTTTGCCCGGCGATACTGCTGTACCAGTTCCCCTTTTAATTCCTTCAGTTCCGTAATGTATCCGTCTTTCTTGAATCGTGCAGGTACCGATTTGAGTGTCTTCCCTTTACTTACAAGAACCAGCTCGGACTGACCATCCTCATCAATGACCAATTGTGCTGTCGTTGTCTCATCCAGAGCCTTCGGTTCAAAGTAGGATTTCATCTCATCCAGCTTGCTCGCTTCCATGTTCCAGATCAGCCGGGTGACATCCGTATACCCTGCATTACGGGCAAGGTTGCCAAGAGCAATCTGCGCGGCTGCACCTTCGCTGGCACGACGCTGGGCTCCAAATTGCTTGCTCTCCAGCAGGAATTTCTGAATAAAATCATAACGTTCCCGCAGATCCTGTTCCTGCTCAGCCTGAAATGGAATCAAACTGTATGTGAGCAGATGGTCCTTATTGCGCTTCTCCTGTACAGATTGACGCATGTCCTCCAGACGAAGCTTCCCTAACGCTGCATCGGCGAACAACTGGGATCTGCGGTGGTTTGCTCCACCGGAAATGTATTTGGCACAATCATATAACAGATTGAACCGTTCCTCGCCGACAGCAGCATAAGCTTCCTCGAACCAGGCAATATCAAATGCTCCTTCGTTGAATTCCTGCGGCGATATCGGTGAATAGTGAGCGACGATGGTTTCTTTTTCAGCCGTAAATCGTTCATTAATGTGGGCATGGAAATACCATGCCGCACTTCGAAGTCCTTCCCATCCCAGATGCTTCGATACAATCTCCATCCACTGCGGTGCGTACATGGCCGCTTCCAACAGCTTTTTCTCTTGAATCGGATATTGCTTAAGTAATTGACCCAGGAGAGTATCATCCTCACCCTCACGTGGATGGCAAACTTGAATCAGGTGACTGAACGTCTCCTTGCGTGTTGTGTGATCTCCGTAGCTGTAGATGTAGCCTCGTACAAACGTATCCTTATCCATGGCTGAGACCAGATGCACCCAATGTTCCATGCCTTCAATGCGTTCAAACTTCATGGCCAGTGTGCTGACTTCCGTGGAAAGCTCACCTCGTGTCAGTTCGATCTCCAGAATTCGTTCAACGACGGTATTCCGCAGCTCTATCAGTTCCGGATCATCCATGATGCCTTCGGTGCGTGTCGATGTCAGCTCACGAATGAATGCAAAACGATCCCCGCCCGTCAGCAACTGACGATACATGGTCTGATCATCAATCAAACGCAATTTGAATGCCCGCACGTAATCTTCTAATGATAACAGGGAGAAACGCTGTGTCTTTCCCACAAGGTTGATGAACTGATAAGCCGTTTGGAAGAATCGTTGGAAACTGGCATCATCATATATTCTGCTTCTTACCAGGTAGTTCCACCGTTCCGTCAGGATATGAAGCATGCCAGCTTCCTTCTCCAGTTGATCGTCCGGCATACTGGCGATAATGGCAGCCCATGTCTTCTCCGCGATCTCAAATGTATCTGCAGGGTTGCTGTCCCTGAACGCTGCTGCAATCAATTCAGCAACCTGATCCTTATAGGTCAGCGAAGCCGCCATCTGTTTCATTTCTTCCATATAGGAAAGAGGATAGGTCTGTTCGGCAAAAGACTTGCGCCAGCCTTCCAATAATGGGATTTTGCTTAATTCGTTATAATCATATTGGTCGTGATAATAGCTGTAATGTTCATCCAAGTTGCCGCTCAGTGTGCTGAATTGCAAAATAAAATAAAGCTGCATGAGTTCCTGGCTGTTCAGATTACTCTGCGCAATGTACGCCTCCCAAACATCGTGGAGAGGATATTGCTCCATCTGTTTCATCTGACTTCGTTCCGCATAGGAGACCATGGAGCGCAAGCTCACTCCAATCAAAAGCGTCTCTCGGTATCCCGCATAATATTCCACTTCATACTCATGATCCCTGTGTTGGTGAACCAGTGCATCTAATCCTTCCATAAACCGTTTGGCCTTCTCCAGCGAAAGCGTAAAAATCTCCTTGGGATTAAAATCACCAAGATCACGCTTCTCCTGCAGCAGCGGCTCCACCCGGGATGGGTCGAACAATCCAAAACCATTCGAAGAAGTATACCGGCTGCCCTCTTTCGTTAACTTGTCCAGCAGATTTTGCTCCTTCGCGGTAGGCTTCTGGATCAGTCCGGCTAACGGCTGTAATTGCTCATGCTGATCTGCACGTTCCGGATCCGCCGAAATTTCGGTCAACAGCTCAAGTGCACCAAGACGCTGCAATTCATTCTTCGCTTTTAGCAAACGTTCCAGTGAAACCGCCAGTTGATCCACAGGTTGCAGCAAAAGAACCTGAATGACCTTCTGCCGAAGTGAACCCGTCTTGAGTTTGAGCAAGGCCTCCATCTGTTTCATCTCGTCAGTAGTCAGCTCAAGCTTCCTCACTTTGACTAGGGCAATCTCCCGGTTGGTCATGCTCTTGTCGGACAGGCTCTCAAACACAAACTGTCTTTGCACCTCGTTATCGGGCTGCTGAACGAACTGGGATAACAGCTCGCCTCGAAGTTCCGGGCTCAGCATGTCCTTGATTGCAATGACTTCTCCGATCCAATCAGGGTCCATATCATACGCAGCCAGATAGAGCATTTTTTTGACCACATCATTCCGTTCAATCCGGTAATGGACATATTCAAGAACGCCAGATGGGCCACCTTCCCCTCCCAGAGGAATGCGGTCCAGCAGCTGCTTCAACTGATCGAAGTCCTGACGCCGAATTTCCTTGTCTTCAAAGATGGGCAGGGGCGAAATATGAATGCTGCGCAGATTCTCTCCATCCTCGAAGTGCCAGTTATGCATGTACATGGCATCATAGTTTTGGATTATCCAGTGCATCAGCTCCAGATCCTGTACGTCCAAATATCGACGTGCAATGCTTAGTCGCAGGTCACGATTCTGACTGTTGGCAAGCACATATTGCGCAACGATTTTCTGATACAGTTGGCCGTGATCCATAATACGGATCAATTTGTCATTGAGACGGTCCTCTTCAATAACAGCCGTCGCCCACAGACTGATAAATATCTTATTGGCATTTGTATCCTGCTCCCAATCCTCACGAACAGCTGCATCGGTCAGCGCTTCATAGGCTTGCTCAATCAACTGTGATGCAACGCGCGAATTGGCCGCTTCAATTCCGAGCCCTGTCCATATGGCTAACGCTCTAACCACTGAACTGAAACGAATCAGATTGTGATCGATGATTACTTTTAATATGTATATAAATGCTTCAATGGTTCCTTCATCCATCCGTTCAACGATACTCTGGCGCAGTCCTTCCTGCAGCCTTGCTGCCACAAGCAGCTCACCCACCATATGGTACGCCTCTGACTGGTCACTCATGAATATACCTTTGATCATCTCACCCGTAAGCAACGCTGACTGATTATCGCCATATATGATCTCGTGTAATGCCAGCTTCATATCTCCGTTGTCATGGTCCAGTTCATATGCGATGCAATCCGGAAGTACGGATCGAACCTCAAACAAATGATCAAACTTGTATTCACGAACCGATACATACTCGTCCAGGGAGAACTGGCGAATCTCCATGCGCAGCAATCCAATGAGTTTGCGGATTACCTGTCCAAAATGCTGCTCAGGATTGGCAGTTCGATAAGGACGGCGTTCGTACATGACACTGTATGGAAAATTGGTAGCGCGGTCAGCAATATAACGGAATCGTTCGACCAACCATTCATTCGTCAGCTGCTCAAGCACGTTCAGCAAGGGTTCGAATATGGGCTTTCCCGTTTCGGCTGCCTGCTTTTGAAGAAATTCCTCTGTATTCAGATATACTTTTTCATCTCCACGCAAATACGTGGAACCAGCCATCTCCACCACATATCCTGCAAGCTCCTGCCAGGCCCCGTTCAATGATTCTGCCTTCTCTTGCATTCCGTTGATATACACCTGTTCATTATCTTTCTGATTCATCCAATCTCCTCCTTATCGTTTATTACCACAAGCGGCCGGCAAGCATGGTAAACCGGATAAACACCAATTCGTCACCTTCCTGCAACTCCAGTGGTGCATCCAGCTCGGGCAATTCCTCATCATTGAGGAACACTTTGTATAATCCATCTTCATAAGCCATCATAGCCGTTTGAACCGCATGCTCCAGGTCTTGAATCTCCTCATTGTACACTTCATCAAAACCGACTTTTCCCGTTGATCCCTTACGTTGAATCTCCTCAGGCATAAGATAGGTGAGTAACGCTGCACTGTTTCTCTTCTCCTGAAGAGCGTTCACCTGCACGTGAACCATATGTTTGATTAGCTCTCGTAACGTTCCGGTTGTTTCCGGAAGTGCTGTGGCTTGCTTGGCAAGTGCAGGCTTGCGTTTGCCCAGGCTTTTGACCGTGACCCATACGTTCACAACGCCCCCTCCTTCTTCTATATGAACTGACTAGTTACGTCTCACCAGTCTAGTAAAAACACTAAAAATACGTACACATGTACCCCTTATTAGCATCATAACCAATATTTCCGCCACAATCATGAGCCATTCCTCACGTTTACCTGAAACCTGCGAACTACTGCACCCCCAACGTACTTACGCAAAAAAAAGCCGGGTTGTTCCAATAACCTTGGAACTCCCAGCCACATCAATATTTATGCAGACCTGAATTGTGTTATGAGAAAATGAACAGCATTGGATTCATCTGGCCAATCGCATGGGGCGAATCGTCACAGCCGCCGTTTTGAAGCCTGGCATACGGCAATAAGGGTCCAGATCGGGCCTTGTCGCCCGATTGACGTTCTGAATGCCACCCCAATGCATCGGTACAAACAGCGTGTCTTCGCGAATATGTTCCTTAATACGGGCACGTACCGTGAAGCTCCCATGCACAGATTGAATCTCGACCCACTCTCCATCCATAATTCGATTACGCGCAGCTGTACCCGGATGAAGTTCAACAAAATTCTCCAGTTCACGGGCTTCCAGTGTTGGGCTCCGATGCGTCTGTACGCCAGTCAGATAGTGAGGAAGTACGCGGCCATTGGTCAGAATCAGAGGGAATTCCCGCGAGACATCTTGCCAACCAGCACTTAATTCACTTGTAAATGTAGCCCTGCCGTCCTCATGGGCAAACCGCTCACTGAACAGCAATCCTTCACCCGCATCCTCCAGAGAAGCGCATGGCCAATAGATGCCTTTCTCCCTCCGCAGACGCTCGTAGGTCATTCCGTAGTAATCTGCAACTCCGCCCCGGCTGGCCAGTCTGAGTTCATTGAAGATATCCTCGGCACATGCATATTGAAAATAAGACGCTTTGCCGAGTCCGCTGGCAATGGAGCATAGAATATCCCAATCGTGGCGGGTCCCCCCCGGTGCCGGTCTGCCCTGTTCACGTAACAGCACCCGGCCTTCCAGATTGGTCAGCGTACCTTCATTCTCCAGATAAGCCGTGACCGGAAGCACCACATCAGCCATCTTCGCTGTCTCGGACAGAAACATATCTGCCACGACCAGAAAATCCAGCTTGCGAAGACCTTCTTCCACCAGGCGCACATTGGGATTGGATACAACCGGGTTGGAGCCCATCACAAGCAATGCACGGATCTCCTGCTCATGAACCCGTTCCATCATTTCGTAGGCAGATACACCTTTTCCTGGCAAGGTTTCAGGCGCAACTCCCCAGACGGATGCTACATGTGCGCGGTCCTGTGCATTTTCTATGGAACGATATCCCGGCAGCTGATCGGCCTTCTGCCCATGCTCTCTTCCGCCCTGTCCGTTTCCCTGTCCAGTGATCGCACCGTAACCACAACCTGGTCTGCCGATTTTTCCAGTCGCCAGTACCAAGTTAAGAAAATGACGGACCGCAAGATGTCCATCCGTTTGCTGTTCCACTCCACGCGCAGTCATGATCATGCCTGTCTCGGCCTGACCATAGGCCATTGCAGCCTGACGGATCAGGGTCAAGTCCACCCCGCATTGTACTGCCGATTCTTCCAGGTCTATCTCGCTCAGTGCATTCTGCAGACTCTCATACCCTTGGGTTCTTGCATCAATAAAATGCTCGTTCACAAGCCCAGCTTCCATAATGATCTTCAGCATGATGTTCGCAAGCAGTGCATCCATACCCGGTTTGATCTGCAAATGAAGGTCGGCAATGGCTGCAGTAGCTGTCCTGCGCGGATCAATAACGATGATATAGGCCCCATTCTCCTTCGCCTTGTTGAAATAAGGCAGCAGGGTCGGCTGGCACTCTGCAACGTTGGTCCCTGCAAGTAGAATGCACTCGGCCCGGGGGATGTCGGACAAGCGGAATGTCAGCCCCCGGTCCATGCCAAACACCTTAGTTCCTGCAGAGGCAGCAGCAGACATACAGAAACGACCGTTATAATCAATATATCGTGTCCCAAGAGCAACCCTTGCGAATTTTCCTAGCAAATAGGCTGTTTCATTGGTGAGGGAGCCCCCTCCATATACACCGATTACATCGGCACCGTATTGATTCTGAAGACTGGTAAAACGCCCTGCGATATATGCAGTGACTTCAGGCCATGAAGAAGGTATCAGTTCACCATCCCGGCGGATGAGAGGCTGCAGAAGTCGCTGTCCACTCAGTGCATGCTGATGTGCATTCATGCCTTTGACACACAATCTTCCCTGTGAAGCTTCATTCGGCACGCCTTCAACGGTATACGTGGCACGGCGCTCACCAGCAATGGGCCCAGCAACTTCCTCGACGGTCATTTTGCACTGTACGCTGCAATAGGGGCATTGAGTCTCCCGTACATGCAGTTTTGAAACAAACGAACTGTGTTCCATTGATGTCTTCATTCCCATCTTCACTCCCTTCCCTACCTTTTTGATCAAGTAAGAGTCAATTCGCTTACCGTTCTGCCCGCCAGCTCGTTCTGAAATTGTTGATCCAGCAGATTTTCGCGGATTGATATGAATCCCAATCGCTCTACCCATGCCCAGAGGGGTTCATCGTACCAGGCGGTTCGGCGATACCACTCCAGGCATGCCGAGATCAGCCGCACTGCATCTTTCTCCGTCTCGGCAAGTCCGAGGAGTCCCCCTTCTTTTACCGGATGGGCCGCATGACCACCCGCGTAAACTTCCCAGCCGGCGGGAGATTCCTGCAAACCGATATCCTGCACAATCGGGCTTACCCATGAGCTTGCTCCACCCGACAATACGACCCTCACGGGAGTAGGCATATCTGCATTAACCCACCTGAATTGAAGGTCCTCTGCCATGGCTTCGAACGTCAGATCACCTGCATGGACCTCGATACCCACAACCGTACCCCGCAGGATATCGTTCCGGTTCCCAGCCTGATCAGGCTGCTGTACACTTATCCACTTTCCGGTTATCTTCAAATAGTAACGAAGTGCAGGTTGGCAGATATCGCAGCCTTCTTCTGTTCTCCAGTCCAGCTGCTGCATGATTCTTCTCATTCCATCTCCCTCTTGAATTCCATACAGATGGTGATGGTCTGCTGAAGCTGCAAGCTCAGAGGGATCTCCATCCGACAACCGATTGAGCCCTTCTTTCAACGAGGCATGGCCCAGATCCGTACAACTGCAAACGGGCCACTCTGTCGTTTTCGCCGCAGCTGCTGCTTCGCTTGCATTACCGCCATTTTTCTGGAGATGCAGGGTGTGCTTCACCAGGGCGGTAACCATTGGACGACATCCGCCGCAGGAACCGGAGGCTTTGGTATGCTCCTTAACCTGTTCAGCAGTCTGCAGCCCTTTATCCTGTATGGCCCTCATGATCATCACCTTGCTCACATTGTTACAGGCGCACACCGTCTCATGATCAGGCAATGCTGCTGCCGCCTTCTCGACTGGATTCGTCCCTTCCTCGCGCGGAGCGAGTTCTTCGATGCCAGCCCCACGCTGTACGAGCCCCAATAGGCTGGCACTCTCCGTCGTATCCCCGAACAGGATCGCTCCACTTATGTGCCCTTCCTTCATCAATACTTTCTTATACGTACCGCGAATACCATCAAACATCTGTACAGCCGTCCGCATTTCTTCCCCGCTAATGTTTCCGGCCGAGAACACGTCAACGCCAGAGACCTTCAGTTGGGAATATGGAATAGAACCCTTATACTCTCTTGTCTCCTGCCCACATAAAAAACGTGCGAGTACCTTACCCTGCTCATACAAGGGGGCTACCAGACCGTAACTGATTCCCCGATGTTCGGCACATTCACCGACAGCATACACATCAGGTACACTGGTACGCATGTAATCGTCGACCACAATCGCCCGATGGGTCCTGATTCCGCTCCGCCTGGCCACATCAACATTGGGGCGAATGCCCACGGCCACAACGACAACCTGTGCTTCAAGCTTGGTTCCATCTGTAAATTGAAGCCCCTGAGCCTGGGACCGACCCACAATTTTTTGTGTGTTTTTGTTTAACAGGAAAGACATCCCCTGAGCTTCCAGCTCATGCTGCAGCATGGTCGCTGCCTGCAGATCCAACTGCCGATTCATAATGTAAGGTGCGTTATGCACCACAACGGCTTCCATTCCCAAATGCAGCAGTCCGCGGGCAGCTTCAAGCCCAAGCAATCCGCCACCAATAACGGCCGCCTTACGATGTACTTTGGAATACGCGGACATACGTGTGCAGTCATCTATGGTGCGGAAAGACATCACTCTCTCTTTATCCACACCAGGAATGGGCGGAATAAACGGAGCTGACCCTGTCGCAAGGATTAGAATATCGTAGGACTCCCTCATCCCAGTTAACGTTTCGATCGTTTTGGACGGAGTATCAATCTTGTGGACCGTCTCTCCCGCACACAGCCGGATGCCATGATCCTCATACCAGCTCCAGTCGTTAATGATAATGTCCTGCAGATCGTGCTCACCCTGCAGCACTTTGGATAACATGATCCGATTGTAGTTGGGACGTGGTTCACTTCCGTAGATGACAATCTCATATGTATCCGGAGATACGGCTACAATCTCTTCCACACACCTAACACCTGCCATCCCGTTTCCGATAACGACCAGTTTCTTCTTGCTCATGGGCTGCCCCCTGTCTCTGTGACATGTTGAGTTAAAAATAAACAGAAAAATCCCTTCTCCATGGATCGGAAAAGGGCACCGTTGCCTCCGGAATTCACACGCCATTGTGTGATTTCATATAAGATTCAGATTACGGCAAACCATATTATATGTCAACAAAATTAACACATAATTCTGGATTAACTTTCAAAATGATTTATTTAAAAATTCAATGTTATTTTTCTTGACATACATAAATTCTCTTTTTATAATTTGAATCAAAATCACCGTGCTGTGATCAAATCAGGTGCAGGAACACAATGACGTGTCCTGCCTGCCGGCAATGAGGCCGCAAATCGTTCATCATCTGGACGAATTGCGGCCTTTTTCTGCCTGAACTGCACAAAGACAGGGTAAGATTATTCAATTGGATGAGGAGCGATGCTGAATGGTGGAGAGCAAAAGTTTTTGGAAGAGCGGGCATAAGCCCAGCCTCTTCGGGGCATTTCTGTATTTTGATATCAGTTTTATGATTTGGGGCATGCTTGGCCCCCTCGCGGTCGTTATTGCCATGGACTACCCGATGACCCCTCTGGAAAAAGCCAACCTGGTAGCACTACCCATCCTTGGCGGCTCCATTCTTAGACTTGTGCTTGGCTTTATGTCCGATTATATTGGTCCAAAACTTACGGCCCAGATCGGAATGTCGATTACGCTAATTCCGTTATTGCTAGGCTGGTTGTGGGTAGACTCGTTAAGCCAGCTGTACGTTGTTGCCCTCCTGCTTGGCGTTGCAGGTGCCTCATTTGCCGCCGCCCTTCCACTCGCTGGACAATGGTATCCCAAGGAGCACCAGGGACTTGCCATGGGAATTGCCGGAGCAGGGAATAGCGGGACGGTGCTCGCTACCCTTTTTGCCAATCGACTAGCTACTCATTTCGGCAGCTGGGAAGTTGTTTTCGGACTCGCCATCATTCCAATCGTGGTCGTTTTCATCCTTTTTTCTATCTTCGCCCGTAACAGTCCCAACCGACCAGCACCGAAGAAGCTCTCTGAGTACGGCACCTTGCTGAGACAAAGGGATGCCTGGGTATTCTGTGCATTTTATTGTGTTACCTTTGGCGGTTTCGTGGGATTGTGTAACTATCTGACCATCTTCTTCAACACCCAATATGGCTTGTCTCCTGTCCGAGCCGCTGATATCACAACCTTTTGCGTTATTGCCGGAAGCTTCTTCAGACCTGTTGGCGGTTACTTGGCTGACAAGATCGGTGGTACGCGAATGCTGACATTCCTATACACTGGTGCCTGTGTCATGCTTGTAGGTGTATCCTTCCTCCCTCCACTTCCTGTGGTCGTCGTCATGTTATTCCTGGGCATGATGTGCCTTGGGGCTGGTAATGGTTCCGTGTTCCAGTTGGTTCCACAACGTTTCGGCAATGAAATCGGCCTGATGACAGGCATTGTCGGCGCGGCAGGTGGCTTGGGCGGATACGCACTCCCTCTGATTCTTGGTCAACTGTACAGTTCCTATCAGTCCTATACGCCGGGATTCGTCATCCTTAGTCTGATTGCAGCCGCATCCATGCTGCTCGTACTGGTTATGCAGTCCAAATGGCGCGGCCAATGGCTGAAGAAATCTTTTACGAGCAAAACGGAATCAACATCCCTTTCTTCATAAAGAATACAGGTGACTAATCACACCTAAAAAGAGAACAGCACAGCCCTTCGGCTGCTGCTGTTCTCTTTTTGTCAGGATGGATATTTGCGAAAAACAACGACGGCATTATGCCCGCCAAAACCAAACGAATTGGACATTCCGATCTGCATCTCTGCCTCTCTGGCTTCATTAGGTACATAATCCAGATCACACTCCGAATCTTGCTGCTCCAGATTCATGGTCGGTGGAATGATGCCATGCTGCAAGGTTTGAATCAGTGAAATGGCTTCCGCTCCACCGGCGGCTCCCAACATGTGCCCCGTCATCGATTTATTGGCCGTCACGGGAATACGATAGGCAGCTTCACCGAAGAGCTGTTTAATCGCTCGGGTCTCCGAGAGATCTCCCGCTTCGGTACTTGTTGCGTGGGCGTTAATCACATGCACGTCATCCGGCTGAAGCTTCGCGTCAGCAAGCGCAGCTCTCATGGCCAGGAATGCTCCGCGGCCTTCCGGATGGGTTGCTACCATATGATATGCGTCTGAACTGGCACCATATCCAACAATTTCAGCCAGGATATTTGCGTTTCTAGCCAGAGCGTGTGATAGAGACTCTACCACCACAATCCCCGCACCTTCTGCCATCACAAACCCATCTCTTCCAGCGTCAAAGGGGCGACTCGCCGTTGCGTAGGCTTCGTTTCTTGTTGATAACGCGGTAGCATTACCGAAGCTGGCCAGCGAAACTTCCGTGATGGCTGCTTCAGTTCCCCCGGCAATAATGACATCTGCACCTCCGTCACGAATCAGCCGGAAGGCCTCACCTATGGCTGTATTTCCGATGGAACAGGCAGTCACAGGTGAAAGAGTCGGTCCCCAACATCCGAATTTCATGCTCACCATGGCAGCTGCCATATTGGAAATCATCATTGGCACAAGGGTCGGACTAACTCGGCCGGGACCACGTTCGGACAAGAGCTTTCCTTGCTCCATCAGTGTTTGAATGCCGCCGATGCCGGAACCAATGTATACACCAACCCGTTCCCTGTCCACTTTCTCCATATCCAGTCCCGAATGCACAAGAGCATCGTCAGCTGCCGCTACAGCAAATTGGCAAAATCGATCCATACGGCGGGCTTCCTTGCGTCCGAAGCGACCCTCTACGTCAAAATCTCGGACAACACCAGCCATTTTGGTTTTATATGAAGTGGTATCGAAGCTTTCAATTAATGATATTCCTGACTGCCCTTTCACAAGTCCATTCCAAAATGTATCTACATCATTGCCCAGCGGCGAGACAATTCCCATGCCGGTAATCACAACACGTTCGCGTTCCATATCTAACTCATCCTCCCTAGCCATTCAGGCTATCCGACTGAACTTCTGCATTTATATTGGCACGTGCAGTATCCTATTACAAGTTGTGAATTATAATAGTATAATGACTACCATGATAAATGAGGTTGGGGTGGAAAGAGATGAACCAGGATGTCAGACTTCAGGCTTTATCCGTATTTTTGAAGACTCAACGTGCCAAAATAGCTCCCGCAGCGGTCGGTTTGCCGGAAGGCACCCGGCGCAGAACACCGGGACTAAGAAGAGAAGAGGTCGCTCAATTGGCGGGCGTAAGCACGACTTGGTACACCTGGCTGGAACAAGGAAGGGATATTCAGGTATCCCATTCAGTGCTGGATAATATTGCTTCCGCACTCAAACTGACCCCGGATGAACGCAAGTACTTGTTCTCCCTTGCCATGGAGCATTACTCCGAACTGCATATCCGTGAGGAAGAACCCTATCAGCTCCATCCTTCCCTGCAAAAAATACTGCAGGAGCTCCAGAATTGTCCCACCATTATTTCCGATCGCCGCTGCTACATTGTTGGCTGGAATGAAGCAGCCAGCCATGTCTTCATTGATTTTGAGCAGATTCCTGCCGAACAGCGAAACATGATTAGCCTATTATTTGAACGAAAGGAATTTCGGAGACTGGCAGTCAATTGGGAGGATTTTGTCCTCGGATACCTTGCGATCTTCCGTGCCTATTATGGCCAATATGTCGATGATGAATGGTACAATCTGTTTCTGAATGAAATGATGGATCGATATCCGGAGTTCCAGTCCTTGTGGAAGCAAAGCAGCGTGAGCAGTGCACCAGACGTACTGATTGAATTCAGACATTCCAGAGCCGGCAAAATGTTGTTCAATCTGACCTCGTTACAGGTTCAGGGGAATACCGATCTGCGTTGCAGTATATACACTCCTGCACAGGATACGGCCACCGAGCGGAAATTGGTGCGCCTTATGGAACGTGAGAAGGAACGTCAAGCCAGACCTAACGTTTAAACGGCGGCATTCCAATGCAACCAAACGAAAAAAAAGATCCGAGCGGTTTCGCTCGGATCTTTTTGGTGATCATCCAACCCTTTTCATCGGATATGGATCAGATCACTCTATGCATAGCAGATGTTATTCGAACGCCGGAATGGCGATGTCTGCATACTTCTCTTGGAAGAAAGCCTTCACTTCAGGGCCTGCCATGCGTTTGGCCAGCTTCTGAATGGCTTCGGAATCCTTGTTGTCCTCACGTGCAACCAAAGTGATGGCAAAATGGGAGTCATCCTTTTCCGTGAACAGTGCATCCTTCTTCGGTGTAAGTCCCAGCGGGCTTGCATACGCCGGTGTCATGGCAACCAGATCTGCATCATCCAGCATGCGGGCCAGCATGAGCAGGTCTACTTCCTGGAACTTGAAGTTCTTCGGATTCTCGATAATATCCGCCTGTGTTGCGTTGAATCCTACGCCTTCTTTCAGCTTGATCAGACCGTTTTGTTCCATCATCACGAGTGAACGTCCGATGTTGGAAGGGTCATTGGCAATAGCGACCGTTGCCCCCTCAGGCAGTTCTTCAGTGGTTTTGTACTTTTTGGAGTACGCACCGTAGATCGCGTTGTAGATCGGCTGTACAGCTACCAGGTTCGCATTATTGGCTTCGTTGAATTGGTTCATGTAAGGCACATGCTGGAAGAAGTTAGCGTCTACTTCCTTGTCTTTCAATGCCGTATTCGGTTGAACGTTATCGGACAGGACGACAACTTCCAAATTCACGCCATCTTCCTTGAGCAGCGGCTTCACAATATCCAGTACATCGGTCATTGGTGGAATCAATGTAGCCACTTTCAACGTCACTTCCTGAGTCGCTTGGCTGCCTTCATTATTACCCTCCGCAGCAGGTGTCTCTTCTTTTTTGCCGCACGCGGATACAACCAGCATAACTGCAAGCAGCATAAGGATCATTTTTGATTTCATTTTCATTCTAACCCCTTCATCGTGTAATCTGTAATGTCATCCTAAATTCTTCTCGCCCTTTAACCTTGTTTGCCTCATGATCTGCGATCAAGCCAGCGGGATAATCTGCTTCCGGTAAACTGGATCATCTGCACCAGAATGATCATAATGATGATCGTAAATACCATGATCTCCGTCTCGAACCGCTGATATCCGTAACGAATGGCAAAATCGCCAACACCTCCACCGCCGACAATGCCCATCACCGTGGAATAGGAGATAAAACTGATCGTTGCAGTCGTCAGTCCGAGTACAAGGCCTGAACGTGCTTCAACATACAAAAATTTCAGCACAAGCTGCATGGTTGATGCACCCATCGAGGATGCCGCCTCAACCACACCTTTAGGCACATCGAGCAGTGCCTGCTCTACTAGTCGGGCATAGTAGGCAATCGCGATAACGGAAAGCGGCACTGCCGCTGCCAATGTCCCCATCGCCGTTCCCACAATCATCCGCGTGAACGGAATCATGAATACGACCAGCAGCAGAAACGGGAACGAACGAATAATATTGACCAGGCTGCCCAGAATCGTGAACAGCGGCCTGTTCTCATATCGTTGTCCTCTTCGGAACAGATACAGCAGCGTGCCGAGTGGAAGCCCGATCAGGACAGCTGCTCCAATCGAAATGCCAACCATGACAAAGGTCTCTCCGATCGCCTTCCATATCTCATCCTGGTACTTCAATATGGATTCAGGTATCATTGTTCCTCGTCCTCCGTTTCCCATGGCGCCGCCTCTTCACCTGTAAGCAAGGAGGTTAGCAAATCCGGCTGTGGTGCGGGAATACTGCGCACTTCCGCTTCCGTTAGCGTTCGGACAATGCGCCCTTCCTGCATCACGGAAATTTGGTGGCAGAGTCTGCGCGCAACCTCCATCTCATGCGTAACCAGCACGATGGTCACACCCAGTGTTTCATTCACATGGCGCAGCACATCCAGAATACCGTTCGTAGTCTGAGGATCGAGCGAGGACGTTGGTTCATCGCAGAGCAATACATCAGGCCGGCTCGCAAGAGCCCTCGCAATGGCCACGCGCTGCTTCTGTCCTCCGCTTAACTGGGCGGGATATTGTTTCGCCTTATCCTCGAGACCCACGAATCTCAACACCTCAAGTCCGCGTTCTTCCCGTTCTCTCCGGGAAACACCCGCCAGTTCAAGAGGCATGCATACATTGCCAATCACCGTTCGGTTGCTCACCAGATTAAAGTGCTGAAAAATCATGCCGATGGAACGACGCGCCTGACGTAGGGCTCTTTCGCTCATTCGGGTCAGCTGCTGTCCGCCAACAGTTACTTCACCTGAGTCCGGCTTTTCAAGCCCGTTCAGCATGCGGAGAAGCGTTGATTTGCCTGCACCACTGGAGCCAATGATACCGTGAATCTCCCCCTGCCCCACTTCAAGCGAGACAGAGCTTAACGCCTCGAATCCCTGATCAGCCCGGGACCCGCGTTCGTTATAACGCTTGCTTACGCCGTATAATGAAATCATGGAGATTCCTCCTGCGATTAATCATGCATGGTCCTTCGAGAACACATGAAGAAAGCCCGCACAGCCGATAACCGGAGCGCGAGCAATCCTGTTCATTTATAATAAAGCAACATTCCGTGTGAGACAAGCCTTAACGAGAGATATCTGTTTTTAAATCGTTTACATGATACAAGCTGAATCTGCCGTTCGAAGAACCGATGTAGATTTCATCTCCTACCCGATTTATTGTGCCATTTTTGGCATCCCGATCCCGATGTTCCGGCGATCCCATGACCACGTCATGCACTCGGCCGACCAGTGTACCATCCTCTTTGTTCATGATCAGAAGATCCTCACCCATGGGTAACAGGAGTTGATCATCGATAACCAGGTAACTTCCCTGGTTGGTAGGGTATCTCAAGGAAGAAATCGTATATTGTGCGTCCCAGCGCGTTTTTCCCGTATGATAATCCAGTGCGGCCGGATAGCCGTTCTTGATTACATATATCCGATCGTCTGCCACAAGCCCTCGCTCAACCTTGTCGTTTAACGACCATCGTTTTTTATCGTTCTTGGCATCATACAGTGTCGTTGTAAAATCGGAATAATCCCCGTAATGCTCACCTTGCTTATTTTCGCGGATCAACAGCATGCCATCATTCAGCACTTCGAAGCGCTGTCCGTTCCGGGCTTGAAAGTGAGCCAGTTTCTTGCCTGAATTCAGATCGATTAACACCCACTGATCCCCTAGCAGCATCCAACGTTCAGGCTTTGCCTCCGCAAATGGATCAAGACGGGTGATTCCGTCGAAGTACGGATCATTCTCGATATGATCCACAGTAGGCTTACCGGTTTTGATCCTCCATACCGTACGACCTGATAGCGGGTCAGCTGCAACTAGTTGATTTTTCTCCCAATACATCACATACGGGTCAGCTGCCGTCTGGTTGAACAATTGATATCCGGCACTTAGCTTCTTAGTCCAGAGGGTTTTGCCATTAGAACTGTTCAGCACGGTGATCCGTCCCTGACTGGAGCCTTCCGCAACCGGGCTATCCACCACCACAACATTCTTCGCAGCTGTAATACCACGAAGTGAAAGCTTGGAGCCGGCTTTGTACTCCCACTGCACTTTCCCATCCGATAGTTTGATGTGACGTACGCGATCCTTGTACTCCTTATCTCCCGGAGCATAAGACGTAAAGAGCGTTACGCCCTCGCGTTTCGCATCCAATTGCGCTTGGAGTGCACCGAAGCCTGCATGGATCTCCCACACATTTTCCCCGGTATGTCGATCAAGGGCGTACACGGATTTGTCATAATGCATGCCGCTAAATCCACCGTCGTCTCCTTTCATCAGAAGCACATCCGCTGTTGCGGCTTGCAGAAAGGGATAATTCAGCTTGCCCTGATTGGTCCATGTGGATTTCCACGGTAACGTTGCAGGGAGTGTTTGGCCAAGAATTTTGGTTGTGAACTGATAGTCGTCCGAACGACTGAAATGCCAATCCGAAGGGACCACATTATTACGATCATCCACCGGGATGTTCCAGCGTGTCTGCACCAGCTTTCCTGTCTTGCCAAACGTTACCAGAAACTGTGCGTCTTCCCGCTCATATCGCCAGGTCTGTCCAATGCTCATGGAAACATTGGTTTCATTCAAATTCTGGGAATGCTCTTTCCAATCCGGCTCGCCGAGCCACTGGGCAACTTGTTTTGAAGTAGTGCTATTATTTAATAAGATATCCGTCAGATGACGCACATCCGTTGTAGACATGGAGGCCTGCTTCCCGAACCAGCCGTCCGTTACATTCACGCGCTGCTGTACATCCTTCGCCCTAACCCAGATTATGGCTGGACGGTATACGTTCGACTCTTTGTTCCAGGTCCGCGGAGGAACGGAGACACCATACCAATCCTTCGTCGCTGCAACAATTAGCGCATGATCCGTTATTGAACCGGCAGAAGGCCAGCTTGTCTGGCTTCCAGGATACAGATACAGTTTACTTCCCGCCCGGAGTGTAAAGTTCTGCGGAGTGGACCTTTTCATCGTCTGGCTTTCCTTGGATGCGTACCATCCCGGTACCCAGAAACTCGCGAACTCGCTATGATTCAATCGGATCCATTCTCCGCGAACAACCTGTACTTTCATCTTATCCCCGCCGGAGGTATATGTAGATATTCTCATCAGATCAATGGGAACCTTGTGATCAACAGCTTGGTCATACATAGGCAGGCCTTTTCCCAAAGTTACGGTTTCTCCAGCCTTATAGGTTATGGATGCCGATAGGGCTTGTGTAACTGATTCTGAGGCTTGGCCTTCACGGGCAGCCACATTCAGATCCAGCAGCATGTATCCTGTAACGATCACAGCAGCTACTCCGGTAATGGTGATCCACCTGTAACCCTTTTTTCGCCAGTTCCCGCCTGTCTTCACGTTGGTTCACTCCATCCATTTGAAGTTATTTCCATTAAAGACGTTTTGAACAAGAAAAAGTTACTGTACTGCCAAAATAAAATGTCCGTCCCTTCTCTTCATCTGACATCCAGCATCGCCGGGTAATAAGGGAATTGCCAGCCTAGTGTGTAAGCCATAGTAAGGGTTGTTATAAAATAAAACACAAAATACAGATCCGCCCGGGAATACCCGGTCTGGATGTAATACGTCCGACTCACGCCATCTGCGAATCCTTTGGCCTCCATGGCGATGGCCATACGCTCTGCCCGCCGGATGCTCTGCGCAAGCAGGGGAATGGCATACCGCTTCAATGTCCCATATACGTTCCAGTGTGAGACACGCTGCTGCGTACCGCGAATGCGGATGGCATAACGCAGCGTCTGGAATTCGTCCAGCAGAATGGGAATCATGCGCATGGCAGCCAAAAAGCTATAGGCATACTTGGGCGGCAGACGCCATTGCTGCATGAGCGAGTAGAATAGACGAACCGGACGTGTGGTCAGGCCAAACAACAATCCTGCAGCCGCCATGCTAAGAGAACGGAACCCCAGGTGCAACCCGCGATAGAAGCTCTCCTCCGTGATATGTATCAGTCCATATTTGTACCACGTCGTTTCTCCTTTACCAAACATCATCATGCCTGTGGAGGTGGAGATAAATATCAATATAAAAGGCGACGCATAGAGCAGCAGCCGATGCCAAGGATGACCCGTCCAGCATAGTAACAGGAGCATTACAATCGCTACATTGATCATGACGTTCAGATTGTGAATAAGAATAACGAATACAAACATCAGCGTCAGAAAAATAACCTTAAGGCCCGGATTCACGGCGTGCAGCCAGGTTTCACGATGGGGAAACGACAGCTGCATGCGTAACCCTCCCCTCTTCTACAGTCCACACTTTCGTACAATATCTGTTCACGATCTCCTGATCATGTGTCACCATGACAACGGCCGTCCCCTCACGACGCAGGCGCTCCAGTTGTCCCAGCATGGCAAATGTATTTCGTGCATCCTGTCCGAATGTGGGCTCATCCAGCAGCAATATCCGCTGTCTGCGAACCATAGCCGAAGCTACACTCAGACGGCGTTTCTGTCCCATCGACAATTGATAGGGATGCCTCCCAGACAGCTCCCTGAGTCCAAATTGCTCCAGCATTTCAATGCTTCTGGCCCGTCGCTCTTCCGCAGCAAGTTCTCCGCCGAGTAAGGAAAATTCCACCTCATCCAGAACCGAATTCGTAACGAATTGAAATTCCGGATTCTGAAACACGAATGCAATGCGGTCAGCCAGCTCTCTGGTCCTGCCGGGCCGTTGTCCTTCAACACGATAATGACCCGTCGTTTTCAGGATATTCATTAGGGAAAGCAATAATGAACTTTTTCCAGCGCCATTTGCTCCAACGATTCCTACCCAATCCCCGTGAAATACGTCAGCGTGATCGATCTGTACAACCGGATTCTTCCCTCGCCACCCTGTGAATTGCCTCAATTCGAGTGCTGGATGGTATAAACCTGATTCCCTGGAATCATCTTCTTCGACTTCTGCGCGACTGCCGGATCCGGACGTCACATGCTTAAAGGCATCTTGTGAATCCTGTCGCTTCGCTTCAACCTTCCGGGCACCACGTTCCTCCCATACTCCCGGATACCAGATGCCATACTCCTTAAGCATATCCCTCTCGTTCGCAAAAACCTGATCCGCCTGGCCGTCAGCCACAATCTCCCCTTCGGGTGATAGCACGATGATTCGGTCAACCACGTCCACAACCTCATTAATTTTGTGTTCCACGATAATGAGTGTCTTCTCTTGTGCGACCTGCTTCACCGTATCCCACACCTGCGTGGTTCCCTCATTATCCAGCAGTGCTGTTGGTTCATCCAGAAACAGAACATCCGGCTCCATGGCAAGAATGGAGGCAATCGCAAGGCGCTGCTTCATCCCCTGGGACATCGATTGAATCCACGCACGATTATGTTCAAAAGAAAGGCCAACAAGCTCCATATAATGTTGAATCATCTCAGGCATCCGGTCCCTTGGGATATTCCGATTTTCAAGCACAAACGCAATCTCTTCATCCGTATAGGACATGCAAAATTGGGTATCCGGGTCCTGGAATACAATGCCCGGCTGCATCGGCACCTGAATCTCGTCGCATTTCATCGGAATCTCCACGGACCGTGGAATAAGACCGCTCAATATTTGCAGCAGCGTGGACTTGCCTGAACCACTTGGACCGAGCAGCAGCACTTTTTCCCCTTTACGCACGGAGAGAGACAAGCCCTGGAATACCAGGTCCTGCTCTCCCGGGAACTTGCATCTTAGATTGGTAACGCCTACCGCCTGCGAATTCCCTTCTCCGTTCATCTAGTCCAGTGCCTCATAATCCTGCTTGGAGACCGGTCTCAATGACCGGGTGACGCCTGTCAGTTCAAGGGCTTTCGCAAGATAATACGCAAATACACCTGCAATCAGAATGCTTCCAATGAAGCGGAAACCGATAAACAATGTGTAATTCCACGCCGATAACGAGTCAATGTAACCATACTGGTAATCAAGCAAAAGTGAAGCTGCTGCTGCACCAATAGCTGCAAGACAGGTGACGAACAGATTCGTTTTGCGGTACAAAAACGCGGCGAAGAAGATCTCTGCGCCCAGCCCCTGTAACAGACCGTAAACCAAGGTGGACATCCCCCATTCACTCCCGAGAAAAGCACTGACGGTTGAGGCTGCAACTTCAGCCAGAATGGCCACCCCCGGCTTGCGAATGATGACATAAGCGAACGTGCCCGCCATAAACCACATGCCATAGATCATCTGTTCCGCATGCACGCCGAAAGGCTTCATCAGATCATACGTCGGTCCCCATATCTTGTAGATGACCCCGAATACAACCGCGATCACGATCGTCACCAAAATATCGGTTAACTTCAATTTGTTGCTGCGCACTGTTGTTGACATGTTCTCGACTTCCTTTCTCTGCTCCCCATAAGGTTATGAAATGAAAATAAAAAAAGCCTCCCCGGTTCCGGGAAAGCCTTATGCACAGTGTCACATACCATGATTGAAGTAACTCAGAATAAAATGGAATCGGGTTCAATTCACGAGGCAAGCCTGTTTCCGCTCGCATTCCGAGATCGATCTTTCCCATTTTCGTCCACCTAGTTACTTATCATGAATTCATGTTCTCTACGCTGGCATTACCCAGATCAGATATACGGTCAGCGGCATAAGGCCCCAATCTCAGCCCAACTTCATTGAGCTCCCGGTTCACTTTATTTCATTGCTACTAATGTACACCACATGGGTATTTGTGGCAATAACCTATAAGTCGGACAAGGTTTCACACTGGTTAATTCCGTTTATAGAAAGGATGCGAATTCCATTAATATGAAACATTTAGGAGATATTGGCCGTCTATATACGGGAAAGGGGATTGATGATATGAATACAACCAACACAACCTGGCAGCAAAAAAAGTGGAAATGGATCCTTGCCGCTTCGATCGTTACCGCAGGAACGGCACCTGCACTGATGTCATCCAATGTGGTGAAAGCGGCAGCGATACACCAGCCTACAGCCTATATTAACAATGTTCCTGCTGAATATGATGTGGTTATTCGCCAGGGAGTTACGTATGTGGCGCTCACTGAACTGAAATTTCTGGGTGACTATACTTTTGGGTACAACAACAAAACAAAACAAATTAGCATTAGTACAGGAAGCGACAAGTATGTACTCACCCCTAACAGTAAAACTATCAAGAAAAACGGCCAGGCTGCAACACTGTCCTCCGCTCCAATTCTGGTAAAAGGCAAAGCCATGCTGCCGCTTCGTGCAATCGGTGAAACCTTCGGTGCAGAAGTTCGATGGAATCAGGCCGCCAAGGAAGCTTATATTTATGCGCCAGATGCATCGATTATTAAGGAATACAACAGTTCTGACCTGACGATTGCACGTGAAGCTGCACTCCGTCTTCCACGTTTTTCGGATTTAAAGCAGGCACGCCTGGACATCCGTAATCCACTGGGTCCTGTCGACTCATCGATGACTTACATTTTTGAAAAAGGACAGAAGGATCGCTTTTTCGTCAACGAGGATAATGATCTCATCAGTTACTACGAAATCAAAAATGGAACTGCCCTGCTGAAATGGCAGGCCAACGTGAGCAGTGCAGCCGGAACAATCGGAGATCTGTTCTTCATCAAAACCAAAGCTGTAGCAGAAGCAGGGAAGCGACCATCGGTAGCAGGCCAAACTCTTGTATCATTTAAATACTCTCAGATGCTGGAAGAAACTTCCTATGAGGTCATGAACAAGTCCGGCTCCATTGATTCGGGTTCCACTGCCCCGGAAAAAGACAAAATCATCGTTACCGTTCCAGAAGAAAACGAATGACTACTGAGAAATATAAGAGACATGCAGCATTTTTAAAAATCTCTTCATCTAGTTTTATGGTAAACGCAAAAAGGCATCCTTGAGGGTGCCTTTTTGCGTAATATAAATTTAAGAGGGTCTGAACAATGCAATTGTCCCCGCTCTATCTTTTCGTTGACATGTCTATCCTTAATATTGCGTATTCCCCGATTGACTTGTTTTACCCGATGCGAATCCCTTGAACAGGGTAGGCACTTTGGAATAACGGGTATTCGTTATTTTGCCGACCGTAGAGCTGCTGTCTGTGCGCAGAATGGAATCCTTCACATTGGAAATGTTGGAGCTGTCCACGTTCATGGTAACCGCGTAAGAGGTTCCTCCATTTTGACGTACCAGCTTACCGATATTATCAGCTCTGAAGTTTTTAATGTTAATTGTCCCCGAAGCGTTCATCTGGAACACCTTATCATATGCCTTGTATGCGGCACCGCCCGTAATATTAACCGTACCTGCGGATTTAAGCGTGAGTGCATCTTCACCGACATCATTCCAGGTTACATTTTGAATATTGCAGTTGCCGTAACAATGGACGCCATCAGCTGCCGGGGCCTCGATCACTACATTTTTCAGTGTAGCTCCTGCCTCAAGACGAAAAATGGGCTTCTGGTTCTCGGCCTGACTGCCATCTCCCAGTGTGTTCGGATCTGCGGCTAAGCTTTTCCCTTTGCCATCATAAGTCTCACCTGCTTTGACAATGATCGTTGTCTTCACAATTTCGGGAGCAGCAGACACGGGTAATGCACCAAATACTGAAGCGACCAGACCTGCGGAGAGCAGCAGCGATAACATTTTTCTCATGCGTAAATCCTCCCTATACGGATATATTGGTGTTGAAGCCAGCTTGTCTTCCCGGATCCCTTAAGAGGTGCACCTCTTTCCTGGACCCTACCCTGATCCTACCAAAACAGGAGTGTAATGATAATAATCATTAGATTAGGTATCCAATTGTCGGCATAATACCTGCATTCTTCGCATTATTTGTCGATCCATTCCGCATGGAATGTGCTGATCTTAACTTTCGGTATGCTTCATTTACAGTCTGTAAAAACCGTAGAATAAAAAAAGAAACCCTTCGTCTATGAAAGACAGGGTTTCTATAGATACTACAGTGTCCAAATGCTAATTATATTTACAATTCTTCCTCACTATTTCCAACGGATGGTTGAAGCGAATAGAGGGGGTTATTATCCGTAAATTCATTCACAGATTCAAATGTTACTGAACCGTTATCCGATACGATCATTTTGAAAACAACCCAGTATCTCTCGTTGCCGCTTCCTTCCTCTACTGTAAACGAGGCACTTGGTGCAGCGACAGCTCCGTGGAACACTTCAATTTTGGCTCCAGAACTCTTGATCGTACTCACTCCTGAAAAATGATGCACATAGAACGTATATGTTCCAGGAAGCAGGTGACGTATTGTAGTCGTTTCAGGTCCATAGGACGTGACATCATCCAAGTCCAGATCTACCATAAGTTCGTCATTATTATAGTATTGCTTATCCGCGAAGAACGTATGGAACACGCCGTTGTCACCTGCAGGACCTACAAGGTGTGAGTCCAAATCGGCTGGGTCTTTCCCCCATGTCATAACAATACGTGTTTCATCTTGCGTAGGTATTTCAATAGCTGTTTGATTTTCATTACTATTTTCCATATTTACTGCCGAAACACCAATCAGATACGTTTTAATATATTTCGTATCTCCCCCTCCCAGTTCACCTGTATAGATGCCTGGTGGAAGATAAATGCGATAGTTACCATAAGTATCCGTTGTTACAGTACCCACAACTTCACCTGTTTTGTTATCCAGACCTTTTCTAAATGCAATTTGCAAATTAGCAACTGCTTCTCCAGCAACATCCTTGATGTGACCGCCGAATCCGGTCAGCTTAATTGCACCACTTTGGCTTCCTGCAAAGTGTGTTTTATTCTCATCAGACTCTACAGTGATATACAATGTGGCTCCGTAACGGTTAACAGGTTCAAATGTAAACTCCCCATTACGGTACTGTAAATTATTCAATTGTTGTTCTGTGCCATTCAAATAGGCATGAACTACAAAATCATCTGCTGTTAGTTCAGAGATCTCAAACCCTTCAGTAAATACCAATTTGGCACTTCCATTGGTAACTTGAATCCCTGTGAGTGTTGGATAGGCTGCTCCTTCGTTATAAACTGCAACGGTTACTGGAACATGAATCTTGAAATCTCCGTATTCTGCTTGTACAACAGTCGTACCGTTACCTTTGGCCTGAATTTTGCCTGAGTTAACGACGGCGATGTTGCTATCTTCGACTTTCCATGTTGCAAAGGAAGTAATATCTTTGAATGCTGAGCCAGCATTCCCCGTGAGCACGATCTGACGTGTCGAGTCAATTGCTGAAAACTCTGCTGCTTCCGGTGAATAAACGACACTCGTCACCGTAGGATCTGCTTCAATGGTTGGGGGCTGATTAAGTTGACTGAAATCAATACCTTCTACATTAACCAGAGCCGAAGTTAATGCTCCCTCTCCAGAAAATTGTACGATTGCATTCAATATCGCCCGATTCACTAAAGCACCATGGTTAATTTTAAACACGGTGTTCAATGCTTGTTCGAATACTTCGAGATTGCCAATGGTGGAGTTATCTCCAAATTCCACTGAAACTTGCTCCGCATGAACCATTACGGAGTCGAAGCTTCCGCTCAGCGCTACCGAAGCATTATGCGGAACCGACTCTGCAATATCGATTGGTCCGACCTGACCCGTGGAAACATTCTGTACGATCGCACCAGATCTAATTTCAATCTGCTGAACATCACTTCCACCTTCAAGGACCAGACGGATACTGCCATCTGCTTTGTCAACGATCACTGTTGCTAGAACGGAGTTCACCGCATGAATACTGTTAGGGCCTCCGCCATAAATCTCAGTGGTTCCCGTAACATTAACATTATCAAGAGTCACGTCACCGTTTTCTACAGACTCAAGTATTTTCAAATTACCATTTATTTTGGTGTTTTTTAGAGTGACACCTTGCGAGCTAATAGTTACATTTCCAGTTACATCCCCAAGCGTATATTCACCTGGAGCGGTAAGATTTTTACTAGGAGCTTGTTCCCCGCCTCCATTATTTCCACCATTGTTACTACCGTTCCCTTTATCTCCAGAACTGCTACCACTACTTCCTTTACTACTTCCTTCAGAAGGTTTAGTCGTTTCTGGTTTGGCTTCATTAGAATCTTCAGTTTCATCCCCTGTCTTGGCAGGAGTCATGTAACTATCATATGTAGACTTATTCATTACAAACTCATATGCAAGTCTCGCTAATGCTTGGCGATCTGCAATTCCCGAAGGATTAAATTTTACTGTTCCATCTTTTTGAACTAATCCTTTGATGAAACCAGATTGGTAGGCCAGTGACACAGAATCTTTTGCCCAATTCGATACTTGATCCAAATCAAAAAGTTGAGGTTTGGATGACTGGTTCGGTACGTCTTGCTGTGTCCAACCAAAAGCTCTAACGAAAAATACAGCTAATTCTTCTCGTGTTACGTTCTTATTAGGTGAAAAGCTATCTTTCGAAGTACCTTGAGCAATACCAGATTTGACAAGTGCGCCTACATACCCGGCATACCACTTATCTTCCTTAACATCCTTGAATTGGCTTGCCTCAGCAGTATCCGGATTTAAATGAAGCGCACCAACCATGATTTTTGCCAGTTGAGCTCTTGTTACGGAATCAGAAGGCTTAAAGGTCCCATCAGAAAAACCTGTAAGTATTCCTTGTTCCACCAATTTGGTTATTTCAGTTTTGGCGTACGATTTATCAATATCAGTAAAAGAATTCTTAGAAGTAGCTACTTCTGCCGATACGGATAAATTAAGAGATAACATGGAGACAACCAGCGACGTAGAAAGCATTAATGATAGTTTGCGATTAAACTTTTTCCATTTTGAATTCAAAACTAAAACACACTCCTCAGTAGGCTTCTAGTAGGTAAAAAACAATAATATGTGAATCTATGGAACTATATCACCTCCTGATCAATAGGATAATAATACCATGCAAACTCATAAAAACAAGATTATTAAACTATGATTTTACAAAAAAGTTTTTATCCTGGATTGATTTCAATTTTTATCATCTAAACTATTCTGCAATAAAAATAGAAAAGCGCACCACCCGAAATAAACATTCGAATGGCGCGCTCTAAACACATTTTTATTTGACTAGGCTCCGAACCGCTGACGATATCCGCATTTCCGGCATAGTTCCTCCACAGCTTCCCGCTTGGAAAAACCATAAACCAGATTGTTCGCCCGCTCGCCTTCAACAATCTCCGAGAATGACTTCTCATGGACGTTACCAAGATTAATGACACCTTCGCCATCAAGGCAGCACGGAACAACCGTGCCATCCACAAGAACGGCCGCCTGACTGCGCAGTGCATGGCAGAAGCCCTTACCATCATCCTCTGGTGCATCCAGACTTGGCCACTGGAACTCATGGTCCTGATTGAGATAGACATTCGGCGCAATTTTGACGCCGCTGCCTGGAACCACCTTTTCCTCAATGCGGAAATCCAGGTTGAACTCGCGCTCCAGTACCTCCAGTGTTTCCCGGTTCCGATTCATCTGGGCATTTGTGAAGTTATCCTGCGTCAGGTTCCAGAGCCGGAACGAGATGATCACGTTATGTTTCACAGCTTCCCGGGCAAAAGATAGAATGTTGCTGAGGTATCCCTCACGGTCCGTCGATCCCTCGTGCCCATCGAAGCTGTGCAGCGAGAAGTTCATTTGCCGTAATGCCGGTTTGCCAAGCAGTTTATGCTGGGTCTTGGGCAGCAGCGTTCCGTTCGTTGTTATGTTTACCTTGAATCCCTTCTCGTGTGCGGAATCCAGTAACAAATCAATTTTGGGGTGAAGTAACGGTTCCCCTTTGACATGCAAATAAATGTGTTTGGTATGTGGCTTAATCTGATCCAATATATTGTTGAAGACTTCAGGGTCAATGAATCCTTTGGCACGCTTGGTCTGCGGACAGAAGCTGCATGCCAGGTTACATATGCTTGTAATTTCAATATATACTTTCTTGAACGTTTTCAACTCGGGGTCCCCATTCTGCTTAGGAGGGAGAACAGTCCCACCCTCATTTGTAATCCGGCCATATGTGCCATCACCATTATATCGGGTTCGGGAGCCGAGGTAAATCGACCAGACTGTTAATTCCCTTTTTCTCCTCGAATCTATTAATTACGTTCACTTATAGATTCTTTCAATCGAAGTATAGGATGTATTGATTGTCCGGGTTATTGTGGTTGCCGAAACGCAATGCTAGAATCTAAACAATTTAAAACCAAGTTAAAACGTAAGAATAATAAGCTATGAGGAGAGTGTATTGATGATTACTGTTAAGGCACCTGCAGTATATGTACACGAAGCTAACATTCTTGAGCAAAGTGGTCCACGGATTGCTCAGCTTGGGCAGCATGTTCTGATCATCGCCGGTGAGTCTGCATTAAAAGCAGTAAAACCTTATCTTCTTCCTTCACTGGAAGAGCATAAGATCAAGTTCCATGTGCAATTGTTTTACGGTGAGGTTACGACAGGACAGATTGGTACTTTTACGCAGCAAGCTTTCGATCTGGATGTTGATCTGATTATCGGCGTCGGTGGTGGTAAAGTGCTCGATCTGTCCAAAGCGGTGGCCGAGCAAGCCCAATTGCCCATTGTAACGGTCCCAACGATTGCCGCAACCTGCGCTGCCTGGTCCGCCTTAACCGTGCTCTATGATGAACAGGGCCAATCTGCAGGATATCGTCCGCTGTGCCGTTCGCCTCATCTTGTTCTGGCTGATCCTCATATTCTGGCGAGTGCACCAAGGCGGTATTTGGCCGCTGGGATCGGTGACACACTCGTAAAATGGCATGAGTTCGCCGTTAATCTAAGTGGCAACGCCACCAGCCTCACTCTCCGAAACAGTGTCAGCACTGCCAAGCTTGCACTCGATATTCTCGAAGCGCACGCCATCGATGTCTATGAATCCACGGATACAACCGGTAGTACACCTCAATTCCGTGATGTTGCCGATGCCATTATTGTGCTCGCAGGCCTTGTAGGCAGCATTAGCGATGGATCACTTCATGCCGCAATTGCTCATGGGCTACATGATAGCCTCACCAAATTACCCGAAACACACGCTTCACTGCATGGAGAAAAGGTAGCCTTTGGACTTTTCACCCAGTGGATCCTTGAAGGCAAAGCAGGGGATGAGCTTCAGAAGCTGACCACTCTGTTACATAAGCTGAATCTGCCTATCACTCTTGCCCAACTCGGCATACAACAACAGCCTCAGGAAGCTGCTGCGCGCATTGCAGCAGGACTACAGCTGCGGGAAGGCAGTGCAGCACATCTCTCCTTCGGAGTTAGCACGGCGCAGGTAACCGAAGCCATCCTTCAGGCAGACCGCATCGGCCAAACATTCATAGAATCTAGTCAGTCCAGTGAAAGCAGTACATACACCAAGGAGGTTTCCTCCCTATGATTCGTCCAAACCGCCAGTACACTCTTCCCTTAACTGCCTTTCTGAGCGCGCTTCTGTTGTTGCTGATTTCCGGCTGCTCTGCCGGAACTGACAATCAGGCCGCGGGTACAGGCACAACACCGACAGTAGCATCAGCTGCTTCGAATAAAGACGTTACTATTCGTGTTGGTCAGACCGGATGGGGAAATCTCGAATTGGGGCTAAAAGCCGCCGGACTCGATGACACCCCCTATAAAGTCACTTATAACGTATTTCAGGGAGGTAACCTGATCCTCGAAGCGATGGCTGCAAATCAATTGGACTTTGGTGTGACCAGTGAAATTCCACCCATTTTTGCATCTCAGGCTGCCAATGGTGGAAACTTCAAAATTATTGCGGTACAACAAGGCAGCACCTTAAATCAGGAGGTCGTTGTTCCCAAAGGTTCTTCTATCAAATCAGTTGCTGACCTGAAAGGCAAGAAAGTTGCTTTCGTAAAAAATACAACGGCCCACTATTTCCTGCTCAAAATGCTGGAGGAAGCCGGACTAACCTGGAGTGACATCAGTCCGGTCGAACTTTCAACAGCTGACGGACTCAGCGCCCTGATTAGCGGGAAAGTGGATGCCCTTGCCAGTTACGGCAATGCCATCATCTCCGCACATCAGAATGAAGCAACAACGCTCGCCAGCGCCAAAGATATCCTGTCAGGCAGCTTCCTTGTAGCCGCCTCCGATCAGGCTATTGCAAATGCGGAACAGAAAGAGGCCTTAGCCGATTATTTGGAGCGAATCAACAAATTCAATGATTGGGCTCGTGCCAATAAGGATGCGTGGGCTCAAATTACAGCAGACAATACCCACCAGCCGGTGGAACAAGCCCTTAAAACCTACACGGATGGAGAAGCACAACGCCCATCACGTATTGTTGCCATTTCTGATGAGGCCATCAAGTCCGAACAGGACGTAGCAGATACGTTTCAGCAAGCGGGAATTTTTGGGCAGGCAGTCGATGTGAGCACATTCTGGAGTGATGCACTTCAAGATCAACTTCCAGCTCCAGGTAGTCAATAACGAAGGAAGCAAGGAGGTAGGCATAACGTGCGGTCTAAAACCTTTAACCGGGCATGGTTTAACCAGTTCATTCCTTTTGTTGTACCACTACTCATTCTGGCTCTGTGGCAATGGCTGACTGCATCCGGAATTGTTGCAGCCAATATTTTGCCCCGTCCCGCTCAAGTACTGGAGGCCTTCATTCGTCTGCTTGGTAACGGTGAACTACTGAACAATATCAGTATTAGTGCCAGACGAGCTTTGGGAGGATTCCTCATTGGTGGGGGTCTGGGTTTTCTGCTGGGAGTGCTGAACGGCATCTCCTCCCTTGCGGAAAAGATCGCCGACTCCTCGGTACAGATGATCCGTAACATTCCGCATCTGTCCTTGATCCCCCTCGTTATTGTGTGGTTCGGGATCGGTGAAGAAGCAAAATTATTTCTCGTTTCCCTGGGTGTATTCTTTCCGGTATATCTGAATACGTTCCACGGCATACGATCGGTCGATCCCGGTCTGATTGAAATGGGCAAAGTATATGGCCTCAGCCGTTGGTCCCTTTATAAAGACATTATCCTACCTGGTGCACTGCCTTCCATTCTCGTGGGTATTCGTTATGCACTTGGCATTATGTGGCTGACCCTTATCGTAGCCGAGACGGTTGCGGCGGATGCGGGGATAGGTTACATGGCGATGAATGCGCGGGAATTCATGCAGATGGATGTAATCGTCTTAAGCATTCTGCTATATGCCCTGCTGGGCAAGCTGTCCGATACCATCGCCAAATGGCTGGAACGGCGCTGGCTGCGCTGGAACCCGGCTCTATCCCGCAAGTAAAGCCAAAGGAGCGTGAATTGATCCATGAGCACAAGTCAGATCAGTCCTTTTCTTCAAGTAGATAGGGTTCAGAAATCGTATGATCAGCGGACAATTCTATCCGACATCAATGTCAATGTAAGACAAGGGGAATTTATAGCCATCGTTGGACGAAGTGGTTGTGGCAAAAGCACTTTGCTGCGTCTGATCGCCGGGCTGGAATCCCCCTCTTCCGGAAGCGTTATGCTGGGCAACAGAAAGCTTGGCAGTACAGCACCAGAGACACGGTTTCTGTTTCAGGAAGCCCGACTGCTGCCTTGGAAATCCGTGCTGGACAATGTACGGCTGGGAATCCCCGACAAGAACGATGCACGCCAGTCACTTCGCAATGTAGGACTTGGAGAGCGTGAAGGTGACTGGCCGGGGGTATTATCTGGCGGACAAAAACAACGTGTTGCCTTGGCACGGGCACTCGCAAGTCATCCGCGTTTACTGCTGCTGGATGAACCGCTGGGTGCATTGGATGCATTGACCCGAATTGAGATGCAGCAATTAATCGAACGCTTGTGGGTAGAAGAAGATCTGACTGTCATTCTGGTCACTCATGATGTCAGTGAGGCGGTTGCGCTGGCTGACAGGGTGCTGTTAATCGAGGATGGTCATATAACGATGGATACCCGAATTACGCTGGAACGTCCACGTGTTCGGGACAGCGGGTTTGCTCATTTTGAAAATCTTATTCTAAATCGCTTGTTGACTCCTTCACAAGAGACACCACAGCAGATAGCCCAGAAACAGATATCATTCTCGATCTAATTCCATTGGAAAGAAGGTATGACTATGCAATCCCTCTCAACCGTTCCCTCTCCTCCTGTTAAAGATCTGTTAAATCAAATTCCGGCTTATACACCTGCCAAATCCATGGAACAGATCCGGCGGGAATTGGGACTGGAAAGTGTAGATCGACTTGCAGCGAACGAGAATCCGTTTGGCTCTCCTCCCCTGGCAGCGGAAGCAGTCAGATCGCTGAGCTCCGATCTTCTGGCTCAATACCCCGACGGTTCCAGCCAACTGCTGCGTGACAAACTTGCGGAACGTCTGGGTGTGCGTACCTCCCAACTGGTATTTGGCAGTGGATCATTCGAGCTCCTAACCCTTACCGCTCAAGCCTATCTTAATCCCGGCGAGGAATCACTCATTCCGGTCCCCTCCTTTAACTGGTATAAGGGCGCTACGCTGCTTGCAGGCGGGGCTATTCATGAAGTGCCTTTGGTCAACCATTCACTGGACCTGGAGCAATTCCGGCAGCGGATCAATGCTTCTACCCGAATCATCTGGCTGTGCAATCCGAATAATCCAACCGGAACCATTTTCACGGCAGATGCCCTGCTTGGTTTACTCGAATATGTGCCCTCCCATGTCGTGGTTGTCCTGGACGAAGCGTATTATGAATTCGCGGAAAGTGAGGATTACCCTGATACGGTTAAGCTGCTGGAGCAGTATAATAATCTGATTATTCTGCGGACCTTCTCCAAAATATATGGACTGGCCGGCCTGCGAATTGGATATGGCATCGCGAATGAAAGCATCATTGAAGGCATTAACCGGGTCAAGCTGCCCATCAGTCTGACAGCCGCATCCCAAGCCGCTGCTTCGGCCAGCCTGGATGATCATGAATTTGTTTCTCATTGCCTGCACTACAATCGTCAGGGACGGGAAACGTTAACGCAATCCTTTGATCAGTGGAAATTACCCTACATCCCTTCCGAAACCAATTTCATCATGGTGGATCTGTTGCAGGATAGCGGCCCGATTACCAAAGAATTGTTGAACAGAGGCATCTCTGTCCGCGGCGGTGCCGAATTCGGTATGCCTACCTGGCTTCGGATTACGATTGGCACACCTGAGCAGATTGCCCGTCTGATCGGTGAGCTTGATTCACTGTTACATTCAAACAATTAGAATAGGTTACTTTCCTAACTTCTTTACGCACACTTCTTTTAAGCCGCCCTCTTTACATCTCGCGTGAATGTGATATATGCTGTGTACACAACTGCATATCTTGAACGATTGCACTAGGGGAGCCTTGCGGCTGAGACGAATGAATGTATTCGGACCCTTTGAACCTGATCTGGATCATACCAGCGGAGGGAAGTGGAGCGGACTTTCAGTTAACGGATTTTTTTCATATTCATATGAACATGAATGTCGGTTGAACTTAACAGGCCCACTCATTTCTCCGGAAATGGGCGGGCTTTTTCGCGTTTACTTAAATACAGATCGCAAACAACGTGCATTTCCGTTCAGGCAGTTTTTATTCCAAGGGGGTCAAGGAACCAGATGAGCAACGATGTACAGATTAACAACATGACCTTCACTTTTCCGGATCAGAGACATTCCCCCGTGCTCTCCAAGGTGTCGATGTGTGTAAAAAAGGGAGAATTCGTCTCGCTGATCGGCTCCAGCGGATCGGGCAAGAGCACGCTCTTCAAGCTGCTGGCAGGTTTGCTTGAACCGACAGATGGCACGATCGAAATTGCTGGGGTGCCGTCAGGACAACGACTCGGGCGGGTTGCCTACATGCCGCAGAAGGATTTGCTGTTATCCTGGCGGACGGTTATGGAGAACTGCCTGCTTCCCTCGGAGCTTGCTCCGAGGAAGCAGGACAAGATGAAGCTGCGCACTGACATTATGGCCGGACTCGACAGATTCGGCTTATCCGGCTATGAGAATGCCTACCCGGACGCACTGTCCGGCGGCATGAAGCAGCGGGTCGCCCTGCTGCGCACCTTGCTGACGGGAGGACAGCTGATGCTGCTGGACGAGCCCTTCGGCGCGCTTGACGCCATGACCAAGCGGGAGATGCATCGCTGGCTGCTTGAATTGTGGGAAGGCCTCGGCAAAACGGTGCTGTTCATCACGCATGATATTGAAGAAGCCCTTTTATTAAGTGACCGGATTATCCTACTAACTCCTGGCGGTCGGCAGCTGCTGGACATGACGGTGCCTCTGCCCCGTCCGAGACATTCGGGCATGGTCTATGATCCGGATCTTATACAGATGCGACAACGGTTGGAGGAACAACTACATGCGAAGCTTTAATGTCAGCAGATGGTTTGCCCGCTATGGCCTGTTCGCTGCGCTTCTCCTCCTGATGCTTGCCAGCTGGGAATGCATCGTTCGATTAGGCTGGGTTCCATCTTTCATTATCCCTGCACCTACATCGATAGTAAGTTCTCTAGTTGAGTATCGGCGTCTGCTCCTCGGAACCCATCTACCTGCCACATTGATGGAGGTAGCAGTTGGCTTCGGCTTGTCCATCGTGGCCGGAAGCGCTCTGGCAGCGGGCATGCACCTCAGCCCTTCGATTGAAAAGGCGCTGTACCCTTTCATCGTAATCAGCCAGACGATTCCACTGATTGCCCTGTCTCCTGTATTCATTCTGTGGTTTGGCTACACACTCTGGAGCAAAGTCGCTGTGGTGTTTCTGATCGCATTCTTCCCGATTGTGGTCAGCACCTATGATGGTCTCCGTCAAGGCGACCCGGAACAGCGCGAACTGCTGATGACCATGGGAGCAAGCAAGTGGGATCTGTTCCGCAAGCTTCAGGTACCTCTTGCGCTCCCCTCTTTCTTTTCAGGATTGAAGATGTCAGTGGTGTACTGCGTGGTCGGCGCAACCATTGGCGAATGGCTCGGAGGCAGCAAAGGTCTTGGTTATTTCAGCCGCAGAATGTCAAGCAACATGAATACGGATGCGATGTTTGCCTCCATTCTGCTGTTATCCTTGCTGGGCATCGGTCTGTTCGTGCTTATTGCCTGGCTGGAGCGAACCCTCGGATTGAAGCGGAATGCAGACCATGCACGCAGAGGAACGTCGATGAAAAGGCAATCGCAATGAGATAACAAGTGCTGCTCCTTCCTGTCGATCTCTTTGGAACATATCAGCAATTGGAACCAAACAAAAATGAACGAAACGAGGCTCATTTATCCATGAGAAAAAAGAAAATCATTCACATCCTGCTTCCTGCCCTCATCTGTTTATTGCTGATCGTCAGCGGTTGTGGCAATACAGGTGCCAAGCCCTCATCGTCCGATCCCGATCCCCAGATACAGGGCACAGATTCAACAACAACCGGATCGTCGTCTGGTGACCATGATTCATTGTCCATCATGCTTGACTGGTATCCGAACGCAGTCCATTCCTTTATATATGCAGCACAGGAAAAGGGATATTTTGCAGACCAAGGTCTCGATGTGGACATTCAGATGCCTGCCGATACGAATGATGCGCTCAAGCTTGTAGCTGCTGGCAAAGTGGATCTGGCGCTGAGCTATCAGCCGCAAATTATGCTAGCCCGTGGAGAAGGCATTCCCGTTCGATCCATTGCCGCTGTCGTTCGGCATCCACTCGTTCATCTGCTGACGGAAACGGACGGGAAGGTTAACTCACCCAAAGATCTTGAAGGAATGACGGTAGGGTATTCCTCCGTTCCCCTATATGAAGCCATGGTACGTACGATGATGAGTCAGGATGGCGGTGATCCGGACCGCATGAATTTGGTGGATGTCGGTTTTGATCTGATCCCTTCGCTGGCCTCCGGTCAGGCCGATGCGATCATGGGTGGATTTATCAATCATGAGCAGTTGATTCTCGAGAAAGAAGGTCATGCCGTCAAATCGATTAATCCCGTCGATTACGGCGTGCCGGATTATTACGAACTCGTTCTCACGGCAAGCGACGAGGGAATTGAGGCGAAGAAGGAACAGCTCACCCGCTTCGTCAAAGCGATCCAGGAAGGTCAGAACTATGTGACTGAGCATCCGGAAGAAGCATTGAACATCCTGCTCGCACACGAAAATGAGACGTCCCCGCTGGATCGGGATATTGAAACAAAGAGCCTGGACATTCTGCTGCCGCTCATGACCGAAGAAGGTACCTCGTTTGGCTGGCAGGAGACCTCCTCCTGGGAAAACGTGCGGAAGTGGCTGGTACAACGTGAGTTGGTTCCGGAGTCGGTTCAAGCCGAGGATGCGTTTATCAACTTGCAGGAGAAGTAAAACGTTCAGTTGCTGCTATAAAAATAATGGCTTATCAGGAGGGAATTTCATATGTCATATCTGGCACGTGTTCGTACTCATAATCCACTGGTTCACAATATTACCAACCTCGTGGTTGCTCCCTTTACGGCCAACGGTCTGCTCGCTCTGGGCGCCTCTCCCTTCATGGCATATGCGCATGAAGAGGTAGCCGATGTTGCCAAAATGGCCGGAGCGGTCGTGCTCAACATCGGCACACTCGATGACCAGGTCGTTCAGGCCATACGCATCGCCGGACAATCGGCCAATGCCCATCATGTGCCAGTTGTACTCGACCCGGTGGGAGCTGGCGCTACGGCCTATCGCACGGATACGGTTCAGATGCTCGTGCGTGAGCTTCGACTTACCGTACTGCGGGGCAACGTAGCCGAAGTCGCCAATGTCATAGGCGAGAACTGGAGCATCAAGGGTGTCGATGCAGGCCAGGGCGAAGGGGACCGCATCGGGATCGCCGAGCGGGCAGCGCAGAAGCTTGGCTGTGTTGTCGTTATCACTGGACGCGAGGATGTCATTACGGATGGACAGACCACGTTCCTTACGCAAAATGGACATGCCCTGCTCACCCAGGTCACTGGTGCAGGATGTTTGCTCAGCTCCATCATAGGTGCCTTTGCTGCGGTTGCACCGTCAGGAGAAGAATTGCTAAGCAGTGTTGTTGAAGCACTTGCCTTCTATGGCGTTGCAGCCGAGATCGCGGCAGCGCGCACGGCCAATCTCGGGCCAGGTAGTTTCCAGATCGAGCTGCTAAACCAGCTTGCGCTGGTAACCCCGGACGTGGTCGCTCAGCAGGCTCAGGTTCGACAGCTTGGCGGTGATACCCAATGAGTATGGCGCAGGCACTCACGATTGCCGGGTCGGATAATGGCGGCGGGGCCGGCATTCAGGCGGATTTGAAAACCTTTCAGGAGCTGGGCGCTTACGGCTTGTCTGTTATTACTGCCGTTACCGCACAGAATACACTGGGCGTTCAGGGAGTCTATCCGGTTCCCTTGGAAGGCATTGCTCGGCAGCTGGATTCTACAGGTGAAGATTTCCAGCCCGGAGCGGTAAAAACAGGCATGCTCTTCAGTGCAGAAACCATTCGCCTGGTTTCCGAGAAGTGGCGGCAATTCGGCTGGACCAATCTGGTCATTGATCCGGTCATGGTAGCGAAAGGTGGTGCCCCGTTACTCCAGCAGGAGGCGGTGCACGCCCTGGTCACGGATCTGCTTCCACATGCATTAATCACAACACCGAATATTCCGGAAGCCGAATTGATCACCGGAATGACCATCCGCAATCTGGCGGATCGTGAAGAAGCTGCCAGACGAATCGTGCATATGGGCTCTGCGTATGCTCTGGTCAAAGGCGGACATGCTGAAGGTAACGGGATGATTGTTGATGTGCTCTATGACGGCACGTCCTTTCACTATCTAGAGAACGTACGCATTGTGACACGCCACACCCATGGAACCGGATGTACGTACTCTGCCGCCATTACGGCCGAACTGGCCAAGGGCTCGTCTGTCCTGGCTGCCGTAACAACCGCGCGAGCGTTCATTCAGGCGGCCATTGAGGACGAACTGGGGATTGGGGCCGGACACGGGCCAACGAATCATTTTGCGTATCAGCGCAGACAGCGGGGTGAGCAGTAATGCGCAGATGGGATGCAGAGGCGGTACGTCAGGCCATGCAGGTGTACCTGGTGATGGGCAGCGTGAATACCACGCTGGACCCTGTGGATGTGCTGCGCCAAGCCATCGCCGGCGGCATCACGCTGTTCCAGTTCCGCGAGAAGGGAACTGGCGCCCTTGCTGGCGAAGCCCGCATCTCGCTTGCGATGCGACTTCGCGAGGTGTGCAGCCAGCACGGGATTCCGTTCATCGTGAACGATGATGTGGAGCTGGCTGTGGCAGTGGAGGCCGACGGCATGCATGTCGGCCAGGACGATGCGGACGCGGCGCTGGTACGCGCCCGCATCGGAGCCGGGCGGATGCTAGGCGTATCCGCCCACTCCGTGGCTGAGGCGCGCCGTGCCGTGCAGGCGGGCGCCGACTACCTTGGCGTCGGGCCCATGTACCCGACGCGGTCCAAGGCGGATGCCCACGCTGTGCTGGGCCCCGCCGGGGTGGCGGAACTGCGCGCCGCAGGCATCGCAGTTCCGGTGGTGGGTATCGGCGGCATTACGCCCGATACCACGGCCGCCGTGATGGCGGCAGGAGCGGACGGCGTAGCCGTCATCTCCGCCATCGCGGGCGCGGCCGATGTGCGCGCAGCGGCTGCGCAGTTCGCTACGGCGGTGCGTGGGATGCAGGCATAGCCGTGCCTCCCTGCACCGCCTCCCCTCCCCACACGCTGGGGCAGGCTGCCCCTACCAGCATGACTGCCTCACCGTTTACCCAACATTATTGTTCCATGCTGTTCCGGATGCGGCCTCCTGGCTCGCATCTTTTTTTGCCTGTTGACTCTCACGTTACGTGACGCTATACAATCGGTGGTGTAAGGAGGTGTTGATCATGGCCATGAAAGTCAAAGAAGTTGCCGAGCTTGCCTCGATCAGTGTGCGCACACTGCATCATTATGATGAGATCGGATTATTGACCCCGGACGAAGTCACTTCAGCCGGATATCGGCTGTACTCGGATGCCAATCTGGAAACACTGCAGCAGATTTTATTTTTCAGAGAGCTTGATTTCTCCCTGAAAGAGATCAAAAGCATTATCACGAATCCTTCCTTTGACCGGGAAGGAGCACTGCAGATGCACCGCCGTATTTTGCTAGAAAAGCGTCAGCGACTTGATCAAATGATCGCCACCATTGATCGAAGCGTTTTGCATATGAGAGGAGAGATACACATGACAACGAAAGAACAGTTCGAAGGATTCGACTTCAGCAAAAATCCGTATGAACAGGAAGCCAGAGAGCGTTGGGGAGACGAAGCTGTAGAAAAAGCAAACCAGAAACTTCAGGGCAAATCTGCCCAAGAACAGAAAGCCCTGTCTGATGAAATGAATGAAATTTATACACGACTGGCTGAACTACGTCACAACGATCCTGCCTCGAACGAGGCTCAGGCAGGAATCGCCGAATGGTATGCCTACCTGAACACTATGGGGAACTATTCCGCGGAGGCTTTCAGAGGACTCGGACAGATGTATGTGGAAGACGAACGCTTCACGCGTAATATCGATCAATTTGGCGAAGGCTTGGCCCTGTTCATGAGGGATGCGATGGCGGTCTTTGCTGACCGTAAGAGCTAATGCTATATGCTTTTCTCATGACATCCGATCTACTCCAAGTATAAAAAAGGGACGTACGCCAGTAGGCGTTACGTCCCTTTCCCTGTATCTCAGCCGCAATGTAAGGGACCCCTTCCGGCCCTTCACTCTGAGTACTTTTTACATGATATAACCAGTGACTACATTGCACCGTTCTGATTACCGAGGTAGCGTTCTCCTATTAAGCTCTGGGCGCTTGATCGGATGACGAAGCCGTCGATGCCAGGCTGGTCTTCGCCATGCGTGCCGGAATCCGCCATGCGGATAAAATAGCCAGCACGATGAATAACAGATCAATCGGCTCACTGAAGTAATCGGTAATGGTTGCGAAGAACTCGCGGATGATCTCAACATCAAACGCCAGTTCCATCATTCCGATATCTCCGAACAACTGGGATGTAAAATAAACCACGGTAAGATACTTACCCAGCAAAATGCCGAGAAGTGCGAAAATAACCGCAATGATTTTATGTACCGTTGCAATCCGTTTGTTGGAGAACAACACAACCGCATACCCCGTAAGTGCCCCAATCAAGATAGCGATAAGCCCCACCTCATATTCCGTTGATGCTGCAATTGCTGCCCACACGGCTCCCCCAACAATCGCTGCAATCAACCCACCGATGATCGGCAAGCCAATTCGGATTCCTTGTTTCTCTTCCACGTGCTTTTCCCTCCTGAGTCATGCTTATGCTTATTTTCCAGAATTCACCTTTCTTATGAAACCACAAAATGTGCCTTCTTTCAACAAATTTCTATTCTTTTCTGAAAATTATAAGAAAGAAAGCACGGCGATTCGCATTATATATTACAGCAACGCAAAGATCCCTTCTGCCAGCCTTAAGCTGAAGAAGGGATCTTTAACTCCGGATCATTTATAATCCAAACTCTGCTGACATCTTATGCTTGCGCTTCTTTGGACGGCTGAATGACCGCAGCAATCTGTGCCAGAATCGCATCAACGGAAGCCGGATCATGTACATCATAATGATCAATGTTCAGACGCAGTACCGGACAAGCGGTGAACTGATCAATCCATACCGAATAACGTTCATGCATATGTTCCCAATATGAGCGGTCAGTTTGAATTTCCATTTCACGTCCGCGTTCCGTGATCCGGTTCAAGATGGACGGCAGGCTGCCTTCCAGATAGATCAACACATCGGGATGAGGGAAATACGGTGTCATCACCATCGCTTCAAACAAACTGCTGTACGTTTCGAAATCTGTGGCTGACATCGTGCCCTGATCCGCATGCATTTGTGCAAAAATTCCCGTATCTTCATAGATGGAGCGATCCTGCACGAACCCCCCGCCAAGCTCGAAGATCTTCTTCTGTTCCTTGAAACGCTCCGCCAGGAAGTAAATTTGCAAGTGGAAGCTCCAACGCTCAAAATCATGATAGAACTTCTCCAGATACGGATTATGATCGACCTGCTCCAGAGATGTCTTGAAATTCAAACGCTGCGCAAGTGCTGCCGTTAACGTGGACTTGCCCACGCCAACCGTACCTGCTACCGTAATTAATGCATTCGCCGGAATGCCATAGTTATTCATTTGATATACTCCTTTACCTGATTAACAATCTGCTTGAAATGTTCAGGATGCTCCACAAAATCCAGCTGCTCCGCATTTACTTTAATAATGGTTGGCGGGTTCGTACCATCTGCCAGGTAGGCCATGCCTGTTTTGTAATCCGCGATCAATTGTTCCATATATGCCGGGTCCATGTCCTGTTCAAAGGAACGTCCACGTTTGTTAATGCGATACATCAATGTGTCCAGCTCGGCTTCGATGTATAACACCAGATTGGGTTTAGGCAGATCGTCGGTTAACAAGTGATAGATTTGACGATACTTGTCCCGTTTGGTCCCTTTCAGGGTACGTTCGGCAAAGATCATATTTTTGTAGATATGATAATCCGATATGACGGGAGTATTTTGTGCAATGTAGTGCAGACCTGTGTCTTCCAATTGCTTGAACCGGTTGCATAGAAAAAACATTTCAAGCTGGAAGCTCCACTCATCAATATTTTGATAGAAAGAAGCCAGAAAGGGATTCTCTTCTACTATTTCCTTCACCAGCGGAAGGTTTAATTCCTTGGAAAGCATCGTTGCCAGCGTGGTTTTCCCTGCTCCAATCGCACCTTCCACCGCAATAAACGGGGCTGATTTCATCGTGTTCCTGCTCCTCCTCGACCTCATGCGTGTTTCCGTTTCTGTATAGACCTCACCTATTGTATCACAGCCCGTAGAGTCGAAGGCCAGTATTTTATGTAAAGTTATTCTCTACTAAATAGCCCTCCCGCGAATGGCCTGATTACACCATACGATGAAGAGGACTGCTTGCATAATGAATCATTTTCTTGCTCCGATCCTTCTCCACCTTTGATGAAAAACGCGAAAAAGACGCTGAAAGCTTTAGTGCTAAAGCATCATTTTATTTTCATTACTAACATTCATATGACTTTATTACGATATATTCCATGAATACGATATGTCTGGAGGTCCTAGAAGAGTCTGGAACGATTCACATATACGAATAGAACAATTTAACCAGAAAAAAGGAGAGAAGCAAGTTGTTAGCTAAGATTCGATGGAGCACCATGCCTTTCTTTGCCAAAAACCTCGTTATATCTTTCGGTAGTATTATGTTGATTGGAATCATCCTGATTACAGCTGGATATCAGCTGCAGAAAAACGTACTCAGCCAGCAGCTCTATGATCAGGCCAAAGTGACCACCCAGAAGTGGTCGGACGATCTGGACACAGCCAAAGTGCTTGAAGCCATTAATGAAAAAAGCTATGACGGTCCGGTGCAAAAAGAACTGCGGGACTATCTGGATTCCATCCATGAACTGTATCCCAACATTGCCCAGACCTATATTTTTGGAACCGAGCTGGCGGAAGGCAACCAAACGTCCATCATCGCCGTTCCGACCAACCTGGTTCAGCCTTTCGAAGAATTGAATCTGGCTGTAGGCTCCATGTACCCACTCCCACAAGAAAACGTGAAAGCACTGGAAGGTATGAAGAAGGACGGGCAACCTGCACTAAGCAGCTTTTATACGGACGAATATGGAACCTGGACTACCATTATGTATCCGATCAAGAATGCTGCAGGTGAAACGTACGCCGCCATTTACTTCGATGTCGATGCCAATGCAATCCCGAGTGGTCTTCATAAACTGATTACATACAGCAGCATGTTCCTTATAGGTTTTCTGCTTCTGTTCATGATCCTGCAATATGTCTTGTTGAAGAAAACGTTAACTCCGATCCGTAACCTGATGAAGGGCATTGATGTTGCCAGCTCGGGGAATCTGGATGTATCCATCCAGACAGGCCGAGATGATCTGGGGATCATTAATCAGAAATTCAATACAATGATTGAACGTTTCAACGATACGATGTCCAAAGTCCAGTTGACTTCACATCACCTGTCCAACTCCTCCAAGAAATTGTTGGAGATCTCGGAAAATAACAATGGTAATATTCAAATGATCAGTACGAATATTCGGGATATCTCCCTTGGCCTTCGCTCTCAGGACCAGGCCTCTGTAGAAAATGCACGTGCCATGACGGAAATGTCCACTGTTATCCAAACCATCGCGAGCAGCTCTTCGGAGGTAGCCGATGAAGCGCAGAGCATGGAACAGCGGTCCCATTCGGGCCATGAGATTATGCAGCAAGTCATTGAGCAAATGGATCTGATCTCGGGAGCCGTACAACACACATCCGAGTCCATCCGGTCTTTGGAAAACCGTTCCAATGAGATTAGCGGTATTGTCAATCTCATTACTGACATTGCAGGACAAACCAATTTGCTCGCCCTGAATGCTTCCATCGAAGCAGCGCGTGTGGGTGAAGAAGGAAAAGGATTTGCCGTCGTGGCAGGAGAAGTACGCAAACTGGCAGAACAATCGCAGCAATCAGCCGATCAGATCCGCTCGTTAATCGACGAGATTCAGCGGGATATCGCGCAGTCCGCTGAAGCTATGCAGCTTGGTTCACGTGAAGTAGAGAAAGGTTCTCAGGTTACCCGGGAGACAGGTGAATTCTTCGGCGATATCCTGACAGCCACCAACAAAGTTGCGAATCAGATCCAGGATATCTCCAGTTCTACGGAGGAAATCTCCGCCAGTACACAAGAGATGTCTGCAACAGCAGATGAGCTGTCCGCAAGTGTTAGCAAGGCAGCTAACAGCAGCAAGCAGATTGAACAGTCGATCGCTGAACAGGAAGCTTCCATGGCATCCATTGTCAGTGCTTCGGATGAACTCTCTGCCGTGTCCAAGCAGCTGCAGGAGCTGATATCATTCTTCAAAGTTAAGCAAGCAAATTAATCGAATATACGATGCCATTCACAAAAAAAAAGAGATCTTCCGATTTTCACGGAAGATCTCTTTTTCTATCTTATCTTGTGCCCATTCACTGGGACTTGTCACTTGAAGTTTCGGCATCGTCTTTCTTCTTCGTACCTTTGCTTTTATAAGGCTTTGGGGCACTTTTCGCCCGATTGGCACTGGCTTGCCAGCGATTCCAGCCTTTTTTGCCGGTACCACGGCCCGTGCCGCCTTTACCCTTTGCTTTGCTCATGTTATCACTCCAATAATCCTGTATATGCTTAAAAATGACCGTCCTCGGTACCTTTTATCGTAACCCAGCCCATCGTATTCACTTCCAGCATTTCTTATTATAACAAAAATAAACATCTTTACGTTCATTTCCAAAAATGATTCTATTGTTATTCTGTTATGAAAGCGGTATAGTGTACATAATTGAAAGAAGAAGCCGCGTCTTCTTCGGGATTGTTACTGGTAAGCAGGCGATACCCAAATAAAGGCTGTGTGATAAGCCTTTGTTTGGGTTTTTTGTTATTAATAACGGCAATAGAGGTGAACAACGATGATCATTCGACAGATTTTCAACAATAACGTCATCCGGGCAGAGAACCAGGTGGGTCATGAATTTGTTGTCATTGGAAATGGTCTGGGCTTCAAGAAGAAAAATGGGCAGCCTGTTGATGAGGATAAGATCGAGAAAACCTTTGTTCTCAAATCGGATAAGATCCCCCAGAAACTGATCGACCTGATGGGCGAAACCTCCGTGGAGTATCTAACATTGGCTGACAAGATTGTAGGCTATGCCAAACGGGAAATGGGCGATATTTTTAGTGACAATATTTATATTTCCCTCATTGACCATATCCAATTTGCCATCTCACGGTACAGGAAGTCCGTCGGGCTGAAGAACTCGCTGTTATGGCAGATCAAAAAGTTTTATAAAAAGGAATTCATGATCGGCATGAATGCGCTGGAGTTGATCGATTCACAATTCGGCATTCAGATGGACGAACATGAAGCCAGTTTTATCGCCATGCATTTTGTCAACGCCAGACAGGATGGTCAGGGCATGCAGCAAACGGTTGAAATTACCGAAGTGATCGATGACATATTCAACATCGTGACCAATCAATATGGCATTACCCTGGATGAAAATTCGTTTAATTACTCCAGGTTTATTACCCATTTGCAATATTTCGTCCAGCGCATGGTGAGCAATGAACAGGAACAGACGGCGTCTGGTGATAACTTTCTGTATGATCAGGTCAAAGACAAATACGGCAAGGCTTTTCAGTGTACCCAATTGATCAACCATTACCTTGAGGACAAGTTCGAAAGTGCGATGTCCATTGATGAAAAGGTGTATTTGACGATCCATATTCACCGCGTTACTTCCCGAAATGAAATGCAGGACACGAAATAAAAAAAGCTTGCAAACGATTTCGCTGTCATTTATAGTAGGTCTCACAACTTAACGACAAGGATTGTTACTGGTCAAGCAGGCGATACCTAAACGATTGGCACCCCATCCATTTTGGATGGCCATTGCCCTCCGTTTAGGTATTTTTTTGTTTTCAGGGGCAGTTCGACCACAAAGGAGAATGAACATGGATCATAAAAAAATGGGAGATGACATCGTACGCCTCGTCGGCGGTGAAGCCAATATCAACGGACTTGTCCACTGTGCGACCCGGCTGAGGTTTAACCTCAAGGATTCCAAAAAAGCCGAGCGCGAAACGCTTGAAAAACATGATGGCGTAATTACCGTTGTGGAAAGTGGTGGACAATTTCAAGTTGTGATCGGGAGTCATGTTGCTCATGTATATGCAGAGATTATGAAGAATCGGGATTTTGGAGGAGAATCCTCCTCCACCGCAGAGACAACAGGTGAAAAAACCTCGGTCTTATCTAAAGTTTTTGAAATTATCTCGGGAAGCTTCTCTCCGTTAATTCCAGCCATGGCGGGATCAGGCATGTTGAAAGCTCTGCTGACCGTTCTAACCATGCTTGGCTGGATGTCAGACACCAGTGATACCTATCTTATTTTATCCGCAGCCGGCAATGCCGTATTTTACTTTCTGCCTATCTTCCTCGGCATTACGCTGGGCATGAAGCTGAAAGCCAATCCTTATGTCGCCGGAGTCATCGGTGCCGCCCTGCTAGAACCGAACTTTACCGGATTGATGGACAAGGGTTCCGATGTATCGTTCCTGGGCATACCTGTCGTCATGATGAACTACTCAGCCAGTGTATTTCCGATATTCATATCCATCAGCATCTATGCCCTTCTCGATAGGCTGCTGAAGAAAATCATTCTGAAGGATCTGCAATTGTTCCTGGTTCCAATGATTGCCCTCATGATTATGGTTCCTCTGTCTGCGATGGCCTTTGGTCCATTTGGCACCAACGTAGGAGACTGGATTTCCTCTGGTGTAACGTGGCTCATTGACGTCAGCGGGATATTATCAGGGATTGTCCTGGGCGGATTCATGACCTTCATGGTCATCTTCGGTCTCCATTGGGGATTCACTCCGATCACGATCCAAAATATCGGGGTTGGCGGAGATCCAATCGAAGCGATGGCTGCTGCAGCCGTATTTGCCCAAATCGGTGTTGCATTCGGTATTTTCCTGAAAGCCAAAAAAGATAAAACGCTCCGCACACTTGCAGGCTCAACGAGCCTTACGGGATTGCTCGCAGGTGTGACGGAACCTATCGTTTACGGATTGGTTCTACGTTATAAACGCGTCATTCCAATCGTTGTCATCGCAGGTGCAATCGGTGGTGCCATTAATGGTCATTTTGGCGTTAAAATGACGGCATATGTGTTCCATAATATTTTTGCTATACCGGTATACACACCAACCGTAGTTTACGTCATTGCAATTGTTTGTTCCTTCGCCATTGCCGCGGTATTAACCGTCATGTTCGGGTACGAAAGCAAAACCAAGGCCACCGTTGCAGAAGTCAAGGAGGACAATGATACGAACACAGGTGCAATGTCCGAAAGTAAAACGAAAGAAGTTTCTGCTGCTCCAGAGGTAAAAACTGCCGAGGTCAAAAAAGAGCAAATTCATAGCCCACTTACGGGCAAAGCTGTTGCTTTGAGTACGATCAACGATCCTGCCTTTTCCACTGGTGCTATGGGCAAGGGACTAGCTATCGTACCCGAGATTGGCGAAGTTGTTTCTCCCGTGGATGGCGTAGTCACTTCACTCTTCCCAACGGGGCATGCCATCGGGTTAACAACAGGCGCGGGCACCGAGATTCTGATTCACATCGGGATTAATACCGTTGCGCTAAAAGGCAAACATTTCACTCCTGTCGTGCAGGAAGGTGACATCGTCAGACAGGGCGATCTGCTCATTCAATTTGACATTGAACAAATTAAGCAGGCCGGGTACGAAACTGTCACTCCAGTCATTGTTACCCTCACACAACACGAGGTGGATGTATTCGAAACATCCCAGGAACATGTACTGAAAAATGATGTCCTGCTCACTCTTGTTGTCTGATCAGCTTACTTATTCAAAACTCAACTAGGAGGAACGAACAATGAAACATACTCAACTCAAACCATTTCCCAAAGACTTCTTCTGGGGAGGTTCAACGTCAGCCTATCAAATCGAAGGAGCCTGGAATGAAGATGGCAAAGGTCCTTCCGTTATTGACATGGGAAACCATGTGGAAGGTGTAACCGACTTCAAGGTGACCAGCAATCACTATCATATGTATAAGGATGATGTGGCCCTGCTTGCAGAGATGGGTTTCAAAGCCTATCGCTTCTCCATCGCCTGGACGCGGATCTATCCGCAAGGCGCAGGCGAGGTTAATCCCAAAGGACTTGCCTTCTATGACTCACTAATTAATGAACTGATCAAACACGGTATTGAACCAATTGTGACCATGTATCACTTTGATCTTCCTTATGCGCTGGAAGAGCAAGGCGGCTGGTCCAATCGGGCAACAATCGATGCCTTTGAGCAATACGCCAAAACCCTGTACGAGAACTACGGGGACCGGGTCAAGTATTGGCTGACCATTAATGAACAAAATATGCTCATCCTGCATCCTGGCTCTTTGGGCACACTGGATGCCACGATGATTGATCCGCAAAAAACACTGTATCAGCAAAATCATCACATGCTCGTCGCGCAAGCCAAAGCAATGGTCCTATGCCATGAGATGCTTCCAGGTGCGAAGATCGGTCCGGCTCCCAATATTGGCGTGATCTATCCGGCAAGCTCCAGACCGGAAGATACCCTCGCGGCCGATAACTATGCAGCAATCCGCAACTGGCTCTATCTCGATATGGCCGTATACGGTCGCTACAATCATATTGCCTGGAGTTATCTTGAAGAGAAAGGGTATACTCCGGTCATTGAGGATGGCGACATGGATATTCTGGCTCAGGGAAACCCTGATTTTATTGCTTTTAATTACTACACTTCGCAGACCGTCGGCGAAAGTCTGAATGATGGTAATGATTTCTCCCACACAGGAGATCAGCATGAAATTGTGGGTGAACCTGGTGCATACCGAGGATCTGTGAATCCAAATCTGCAGAAGACCGAGTTTGGATGGGAGATTGATCCGGTGGGCTTCCGCTCCACTCTTCGTCAGATTTATTCCCGCTATAACCTGCCATTGATCGTTACAGAGAATGGTCTCGGCGCTTTTGACAAGCTGGAAGAAGGCGACGTGGTCAACGACCCTTACCGCATTGAATTTTTCAATAAACATATTGAACAGATTCAACTGGCCATCACGGATGGTGTGGATGTATTTGGTTTCTGTCCTTGGTCTGCGATCGATCTGGTGAGTACACATCAGGGGTCCAGCAAACGATATGGATTTATCTATGTGGACCGCGAGGAATTTGATATTAAGGAGTTAAGACGTATCCGTAAACAAAGCTTCTATTGGTATCAAAAATTGATTGAGACCAACGGTGAAGTCCGTTAATCATAGCATCCAAAATAAAACCAGTCGATTACACAAAGTATCATGTGTAACCGACTGGTTTTTTAAAGCTCTTCATCCCAGTTATTAATAACGGATTGCAACTACATTTCCGTCTTCGCTTGCCCTGCGGGTCTAACCCCTCTGAGAACCCGGAGGGATAACAGGAAACAGATCGCCAGAACAGCAGCAGCTGAAACATATGGATAGTTGATATTTACATCGAACAAGGCACCAGCCACAATCGGACCTGCGATATTACCCAAGCTTGTGTAGGCGGAGTTCAATCCAGCCACGAAACCTTGCTGTTCCTCTGCCAGTTTGGACATCTGCGTGCTGATGGCAGGACGCAAAATATCCATCCCCAGGAATACAATAAAGGTGACCACCAGGATGAGCCAGTACGTGTGCACAAACAGGGTTAGCAGTACAAATACCGCCACAAAGAACAGACATACCGAAATCACTTTCTTCTCCCCAAACTTGTTCAGCAGCCACCCGATCAGGGATACCTGTACTACAGCACCCGCGATCGAGCCGAATGTAATGATAAATGCAATATCCTTGGTCGTGAAGCCGAATTTGTGATCCACAAACAGAGAGAATACTGTCTCATAGTTAGCCAGGCCAAACGCCATGACAAATACGATAATCAGACTGAAGAAGTAAGGTTCCCGGTAGGAATTCAGCAGCTGGGATACCATGCCCGGCGTTTTGGCTTTTGCTGCACCAGGGGCGGGTTTACTTGCTTCTCCAGTGCTTCTTGTCGATTCCGGCAGGATAATCAGGGTAATAATCGCTGCCAGCAATCCGGCAACCCCTGCCGCATAAAATGGAATCCGAATACCGAAATCCGCGATATATCCACCGATACCCGGCCCAATAATGAATCCGGTCGTAATGGCTGCATTAATCAATCCCATCCCCTTGCCGCGCTCTTCTTCCGTCGTAATATCTGCGGTGTAGGCCATAATGGAAGGGAAAATCATCGCTGCACCAACCCCGCCGAGCATTCGGGCTGCGAAGAGCAGTACGGGGGCATTGACCGCACCAAACATGAATTCCGATACGGCAAAAATCAGCATACCACCGACAATGATCTTTTTACGGCCGAATGAATCGGACCACCTGCCCGCTACTGGAGAAAATAGAAACTGGGTAAAGGAAAATGCCGCGACCAGCAAACCAACTGTGAACCCCGTGATATGCAGCAGATCCATGTACGCAGGCATGATTGGTACGACCAAGCCAATACCTGTAAATACGAGAAAAATATTAAACATCAACAGCAGGAGTGCGCCCCTGTTTCTTGTCAGTAATGCCATGATTGTATCCTCCGTAAATTGTCAAAATGTTGCTGTTTATATAGATGAGCAAACGTATTGTTTCATGGGTGTCGTGAGTGTGTTCAAACCATCTTAATCCTTGCTTATGGAGATTCCATGTAAGAATACATTTGCTGCTTGGCGATATAAGGCCACGGCCTCTTCCGACTTCATCCCGCGGGACAATTGGCTAAGTCCAATAATGGCACTTTCCAGAATCAGCGCCAGATGATCGACATTGTCTTCCTTAAACTCACCGTTCTCAATGCCCTGCTGAACCAATTGTCTGTTGAACTGGATATGCCGCTCGAACATCAAGGCAATGCGTTCCTCAATATCGTTCTCCTTCTTTTCCCCCGTGAAAAACTCATCGGCTGCCTTCGTCAGCGGGTGATTCATGTCATCCAGAACAAGCTGCTCCATCAGTCCATGGATTTTCTCCGTAGATGTCTTATAGAGATGTTCCTTGGAAGCCCAGTTCTCTTCCCATTCCCGATCCCACTCATCAATCAGATAGAGAAACAGGCCTTCTTTACTCTTAAAATGGTAATAAATATTTCCTTTGCTGCTGCCAGTCGCAGCCACAATATCTTCAATGGACGTCGCTTTATAGCCTTTTTGTACAAAAAGAGCTCTTGAGGCATCCGCAAGTTTTTTCTTGGTCTGCTCGGTTTGAAGTTGCTTTTTGTTCATCCCATCACTCTCTCTCTTACATACTGAACATTCGTTCTGTATTTTAACAGATCGCTGGAATTTTAGCAATACAAAAGGAGAATGGCCCGGATGCCGATTCTCCTGTGATTTAATTATTTAATCTTTTTTCCCTGACCATGCAATATTTTCAACTGACCATTCTCGTAACCGAGCTGATACGTTACCTTGTACTTCGAGGTCACATATTCGCCGTCCCTGCGTTCATCTGCCGTAATGGTAGCCGTAACTTCCATCTCATCATTCCCATTAGTGGAGGAAGAAATTCCGCTAATCGTTACATAGCTTGTATTCAGGTATCCTTCACGGAACTTGGCATAACTCGTACCGCTCTGCCATTCACTGCCCAGCAGTGCATATGCGGTAACATAATCACTCTCGTTCAGACTCAGATAGAAGCTGGTCACCAATCCCTCTGCTTCAGCAGAGGTTCCGGATGCTGCCTTGTTACCTCCACCATTCGTTTGTACCACCGTTGTCGCGTTGGGCTTCTCGGACCAGGCCTGAACCTGCTTCAATACACTGGTGATTGGAATGCTGAAACCAATGCCGCCCTCCTGCTCCACAACAGCCGAATTAATGCCGAGTACTTCACCTGTCTCTGCGTGGATCAACGGTCCCCCGCTGTTACCATGGGTAATGGGAGCCGAGATCTGATACAGGTTACTGTAAATGTAAGGCGGAATCTCGAAGCTCCGGCCCACACCGCTAATAATACCTGTGGTCACCGTATTTTCGAGCCCTAACGGACTCCCCAATGCCAATACCTCGTCCCCGGTCTCGGCTTTGGATTTGGCGATGGTTAGCGGCGTAAGCTTTTGTAAACCTGGCACTCGGATGACAGCGACATCCGTCTCTTCCCCGATTCCAATCACCGTTCCTTGATATTCTTCATGGTTAAGTGTGCGGACCGTTACCTCTTTGGAGCCTTCCACCACATGCGCGTTGGTTATCACATCGCCTTTGTCATTGTAGAGAAATCCCGAACCCAGCCCGCTGCCGCTCTCAATCGTGACCACCTTCTTCTGGCTATCTTCAATGATCTGTTTGCGTGTCTTCTTCACATTGGAATCGGAAGCCGTCTTGGCTGTCGTCGTTTCTGCTTCCTGCGCTGCGACGACAGCCAGTCTGGGGCCACCCTGCAGCTGATTCTCCGAATGCTGATGTATCCAGAACACGCCTCCTGCTCCGGCACCAATAATGATGGCACAGGATATGATCGTACTCCATGTTCGTTTGGCCATTCCAACCTGTCCTCCTATTCCAGATACCACGTTGCATTCACAACAGAGACTTGTGCTTCCTCGTACACACCATAATAGTAGGTTTCGAAGAAACCTTCTTCGCCCACTTCCAGCCAGCTTGGATACACATCGACATAGGTCTGACCCAGATAGGTGCCATCTGTTCCATAGATATCAACCATAATCGTAACGGAGGAGATCGGTCTCGTCGCATTGTTTACGATTGAACCGCTAATGTACAGGTCTCCATAGTTATCCAGTGCCGCATCCACGTTTACGACGCTTACGGCAGCCGTCCGATTTTTCAAATCCTCTTCGGCAGCCTGCTGCTCAGCCAACTGAATCCGTTCCGCTTCCGCTTTCTCAAACGCCTTTTTCTCACTCAGCACCCGCTCCCGGTATGCGGTAAGTTTGTCATCCTCCGGTGCGTAGGACAGTCCTTGATCCACGGTCTGCAGAGCAGCCGTAAAATCCTTCTTCTTCACTTGCTGTTCAGCCTGCTTATAACTAATCCCCGCCAGCTTGTCGATAATTTGTTTCTGCACGGCCTGGGCTTCATTGCCTTTCAGCTTCGACACTGTATCCAGCTTCTCCGCAAGAGCCTCTACAGTGGTCAAACCATCGATTTCCTTCTTCACCTTCAATACGGAAAGTGTAACCTTTCTGTTGTTCAATGCTGCTCGCACCTTGCCAAAAACGGGTTCCTCCCGCTCTTTCAGTTCTTTGGTTACCTCCTGAATGGTTTTATCCCCTGCGGACAGCTTGCCCGTCTTCAAACTCACCGCTGCTTCATCTAACTGATTCATCAGATTGGACGCTTTCGCCGTAATCTGGCGATCCTGAATCAGCGCATTGTAGTTCGGGCGTTTGGCGATGGCCGTATCCAGCAGCTGCAGAGCTTCTGCATATTCCCCGTTCAGCGCAGCCTTTTCCGCTTGTTGATGCAGCGATTGTACCTCTGCATTCACACTGCTCTCCTGGTTGTAATAATACGTCAGCAGGGCTCCCATCACCGCTGCCAGCAGCAATGGGATAATCCAGCTGAATGCGCGCCCCGGACCTCTATCGTTCTGCTTGGGTGCAGGCTGCTGTTGTCTCGATAACGAATGATCGGTGTCTCCCGTTCCGGTCTCCAGACCCACTGCCGTTTCGGCCCAAATCTGTTCCTCTGTAGAGCTTGGATCTAATAATTTCGTTCTACACTTTCTGCACGTGCTATCCCCCGGACTGCTTTTGGTCCCACATACGTGACAATACACCCTGATCCCTCCATCAAAAAGAACGTATGTATGTTTGCTGTTTTTACATGAATCGACACTTATCATATAGCAAAAAGGTAAAATACACCATATGTTATTCCAATGTAAATGGTGCCTTGCCATGGACATAAAAAAAGAGATACCGCCTGACGGTATCCCTTTGCAATTCACCCCTATTGTCCTGCACGTACCCGAATGTTGCCCAGTTCATTCGCATTGATGGCAAATGCATTTCCGCCCTGTCCAACAGAAGCTTTGGCAGACTGACGAGCCTGGAATTTTAAACGGCTTTTGTCCACCTCTACCCGGTTAACCTGTTTCGCATGCTTCTGTCTCTTTCGTGTGCTCATCGTACCATCCCCCTAAGATGATATATTCCGTAAAGTTACGTTGCTCCAGATCTGCTCATCAATCCCCCCGAGCGACCCGTTTATCTTTTGCTCGAAGAACGACGGCCCTTCTGCTTCTTGATCTGTATATTTACGGCGTTACTTGCGAGCACATTGCCTGTCTCGGCATACCCTTTGGCGGTTTGGTGGATCTGTATGACAATATACTGCCTTTTCCCCACACGGTAACGATAACTTTTCACGTTTGAACGAGTCATGGCCATCTCCCTGTCAATCAGTTTTGAAACCTGCGTTATCCTATTCATGTCCATATCGATCTGGATGTGTGAATGTGTAGTTTTATAGAAATAGACAAAAAACCTCCCTACTATATCGTAGGGAGGCGTGATCTATCCATGTATGTTCTACTCTACTCTTGTGTTGGAAATGCACTGAGGTCCATATAGGTAACTTCCCAGAGGTGATCATCCGGATCCTGAAAGCTCCATCCGTACATGAAGCCATGATCCTGGGGATCATTATATGGCTTGCCGCCAGCATCCAGAGCAGCTTGGACGATGGTATCCACCTCTTCGCGACTATCCACCGATAAGGCTACAATGACTTCTGCCGTACTCGCCGCATTCGAGATGTCTTTCGAAATAAAGGATTGGAACCGTTCCTCCACCAGCAGCATGGCATAAATATTGTCTCCAATGATCATGCAGGTAGCAGATTCATCTGTAAAATTCGCATCAAACTCAAATCCTACGTTGGTAAAAAACTCAACCGATCTCTTCAAATCCTTGACAGGTAAATTGACAAAAATCTGCTTGGCGCGAACAGCCACCATCGACCACCTCAATCCAATAGAGTAGATTCTACCATAAAATAACATCCCGAATATGACCTGTCAACGCCAAGGTTTTACGGAGTCAATTCCAGCTTCTCCAGGAAAGGCTTGAGCTTATCCACCACATAGTGGCTGCCGCCCCGGCCGTTCACGCCTTCAATGACCGCCGAGATCAGGAAGCTGGGGGATTGCGTGTCAAACACAACAACGAATCCATTCTCCAGGCCATTTTCGCCCTTTTTCGCCTTCAGCTCGGCCGTGCCGGTCTTGGCCGCCAGCTCTCCTGAAAGCGAGTTCAGCGCATGAGCCGTTCCTCCCGAACGAGACACCACCTGAACCAAAGCATCCTTGACCGTGTTCGCAGCCTCAGGGGTAATAATCACCTCGGGTTCAGAGGTTTCTTTCCCTTCAATCAGAACAGGCTTTACCATTTTTCCTTCATTAATAAAAGGAGTGAAGGACGACGCCAAATGAATCGGCGACATCAGCATTTCGCCCTGTCCATAGGACGTGTCGGCAAGCAATACCTCAGAGGCCAGATCCAGATTCGCTTCATTCGCGTATTGGCTCGGCTTCAAATATAGTTCATCCAGGCCGAAGTTATCTCCAAAACCAAATTTCTGGATTCCTTCTATAAACCGTTCGCTGCCCATCTCCAGCGCCTCTTGAGCAAAGTAGATATTATCCGAATAGACCAGTGCATCAACCATATTTACCGGAGTTAAACTTTTCACCCGCTTGACATAATATCCGCCCCAGCTCTCATCCTTGCGCCATTGCAGACCGGAGATCTCATGGGTTTTATCCGCCGTTGTGACCTTTTCCATTAGTCCCGCTGCTGCCGTAATTGCTTTGAAGGTTGAACCTGGTGCATACCGATTGGTGAATCGATTGATAAAAGGAAGCCGTTCATCTGCTGAATACGCGTCCCACTCCGCCTGAGTGAGTCCTGTGACCATTTTGTTCGGATTGTAGGCGGGTGCACTGGCCAGGGCGAGCAGGTGCCCATCGGCCGGATTCATAAGCACGGCCGCTCCGGCATCTCCTTCACTCGCTAACGCCTTGTACAGTTCCGACTGCGTTTCCGCGCTGATGGTCAACTGCACCTTTTGTCCGTTTACTGCGTCCTTGCGAATGAGCTCCGAGAGGACTTTGCCGGCTTCGTCCGTGATTTCGATTACGCCCCCGCGTTCGCCCCGGAGCTGCTTCTCCATTGACTGCTCCAGACCGGCTCTTCCGATCCAATCCTCGGCACGGTAATATCCTTCCGTATCCTTCTCCAGATCTTCCTGAGTAACCTTGCGCACATAACCAATCAGATGTGCAGCCGATGCACCAAGCGGATAATAGCGGATTTCCTTGGACTGTAGCTTTACTCCACTTAATTGTTCAGGAATATTGTAATCCTCAGTTGAACCGATGGGGACAAAATACTCCGGCTTCACCCACTTTTGGGACAAGGCGTTGTTAATCACATCTTCTGACACCTTATAATGTTTCGCAATTCGGGCAATCATTGCATCCGGGTTGTCACCCAGCTTCTCCGGCACGATGCCCCACTCGTTCATCGTTCCCTTGGTAGCCAGAGGCAAACCGTCCCGGTCCACGATATCACCGCGTTCCGGCAGGAGTGTCCTCACCCTGACTTTGCTTCCTTTAATCATGTCGCTCAGGATCATGGAAGGCTGCCAGTTAATCCGCCACACTTTCGTGCCGTCCTCGGTCTCCTGCCGGACAAGCTTGAGCGTCTGTGTCTCGTTTACCTCCCCAAGGAAGGTTGTTAGCTGCAAGTGATAATCCACTTCATAGGCATCCGGATTCTGATCCGATTTGCCCGTGTTCTGCTCCCCTTTGTCCTTATTCTCTGATGTACTGCCACTTTCCGCCGTATCCGTTACCTTGGGCTTCACTTCCGCCTTCACGGCTGAGACCTCCATTCCCGAATAGATGGCACTGTACTTTTCTACAAACTGTTCCCGGTTCATCCCGGACTCATCCAGCGACGCTGGCGTCATTAATGTATATAGCTGATCAAATTCCTGCTTCTGCAGATGCTGTATGTATTGGTCTACGGTTGCCTCTGGTTTCGCTTCCTCTGCCTTGCTGCTTTGCATGTATAAATACGCTCCTATTCCGCCAGCAAACAGAAGGGGGAGCAAGCCATATATGATTTTTCGTTTTGATTTTTTCATAGTCAGATCACCTCTACTATATACTATAGATTTCCAGAGCCCCTGAAACAATGGAACAAATCTGACGAATTTATCATTAAAAATAGCCGAATGCTCACATAATATGTTTAAATAAGGAGAGTGAAACTACAGGCAAAGGAGCCCGATGATGGAAATCAGCTATTTTTTACTCCCCAAAGACGAAGTGGCTTATATCAAGTCCTCCGCTTCCATGAAGGAAGCACTCGAACAGCTTGAAGCACAGCATTATACCGCCATTCCCGTGATTGATCAGGACGGAAAATATGTTGCGACCCTGTCCGAAGGCGATTTGTTATGGAAAATGCGGAGCACCCCCGGACTGACGTTTGATAACATGGATCAGGTTCAGGTGCATGAGATCAGCAACCGGGTATATAATGAATGCGTCTTCATCAAGGCTGAAATGGAGGATATGCTGACGCTGGCAGCGGACCAGAATTTCGTGCCTGTAGTAGACGTGGACCGCGTCTTCCTTGGCATTATCCGGCGCAAGGATATTATTGAGTATTACACGCGCAATATTTCTGATTAATGTAATGAATGAATGCCACCTGCGGTTTTCCCTGCAGACAGATGTAAAAAGGCGAGCGCCTCTGCTCGCTTTTTTTGTTGCCCGAATTATTCCTATTACTTCCTCATCATCTCTTCTGTCACTTCGTTCTCAAGCTATTTTAGTATCAGAAAACAACAAACATATTGCGCATTATTCGACAAATAACTACAATAATTATCACTATACGGCATATCCGAGGAGATAAATCGCGTTATTTTAACATTACACTGCGAGGGTCCTACTGTTTTTTTCAGAATTTGTTCAGAATGCTTTAGTACAATAAGCTCGTCCTTTTTCAGTGCGGCTCCAATTCAGAAACATCAGAGAGAGGTATTCCATTGAATTATTTAAGTACACGCAACAAGATTCTGGTCACAGCTACAGTGATCATGTCTTGTATTTACGTCATTTGGCGTACATTCTTCACCATTCCTTTCGGCCATGGCCCTCTCGCCGTGACCGCTGGTCTTGCCCTCCTTATTGTTGAACTCATCGGCATGTTCGAACTGGCCGTCCACTTTTACAATATGACCCGGCTTGAATACCCTGAGCTTCCCGTAGTAGACGAGTCGTTATATCCGGATGTGGATGTCTTTATTGCGACCTACAATGAACCCACTTCCCTTCTCTTCAAAACGATTAACGGCTGTCTCAATATGGATTATCCCGACCGTTCCAAAGTACATATCCATCTGTGTGATGATTCCAATCGTCCCGAGATGCGGAAGCTTGCCGACCATCTGGGCATTAACTACCTGACCCGGACAGAGCACAAACACGCCAAGGCAGGTAATCTCAACAACGCCATGAAACATACTTCTTCCCCCCTGATCGTCACCTTTGATGCCGACATGATTCCGAAGCATGATTTTCTGACGTCCTGTGTACCGTATTTTCTGACAGGAGAAAAGATCGGTTTCGTGCAGACACCGCAAAGCTTCTACAATCCCGATCAATTCCAGTACAATCTGTACTCCGAGAACCGGATTCCGAATGAGCAGGATTATTTCTACCGTGACGTGCAGGTTGGACGCAACAAATCCAATTCCGTGATCTACGGAGGAACCAATACCGTGCTCTCCAGACAGGCATTGGAAGACGTAGGCGGCTTCTACACAGGTTCCATTACGGAGGATTTTGCAACAGGCATCGAGATGCAGAGCAAAGGGTATCGCTGCTTCGCAACCAACAAGGTACTGGCATCCGGGCTTGCCCCTGGCGACTTGAAGAGCTTAATCAAGCAGCGTCAGCGCTGGGCACGCGGTTGTATTCAGACAGGCAAGAAGATGAATCTGCTGTTTAAGAGAGGTTTGAGTTTTGCCCAAAAATTAAATTATATCTCTTCCATAACCTATTGGTATTCCGGGCTGAAGAGATTGCTGTATATCATGTCGCCGATTCTGTTTGCCGTCTTCGGCATTCTTGTTGTGAAATGCACAATACTTGAAATTTTGGTATTTTGGCTGCCGATGTATCTCCTGACCAATACCTGTCTACGCATGCTGTCGGGCAATATTCGAACAACCAAATGGACCAATGTCTATGAAACCATCCTGTTCCCGTCCCTGCTGCCTGCTGTCATTCTGGAGACGCTTGGCATTACGATGAACAAATTCGTCGTTACCCGAAAGGACGGTGCGCAAAATGATGATCGGAACTATCAGATTAAACAAATGATTCCCCATCTGATTCTGGCTGTCCTATCCATCATTGGTATCGTGAACTGCATTCACTGGACGTTCAATCAGGGTACCATCGGTTTCCTGGTCGTGCTCTACTGGCTGCTGATCAACTTCTATAACATTATGATGTCCATCTTCTTCCTGGCCGGACGTAAAGTGTTCCGAAACCACGAGCGTACACTCGCTTCTGTGGACTGCACGATTACGACCGAAGGCGAGACGATCTCCTGTTTGACTCATGATCTCTCCGAAGGTGGAATATCCGTGATGCTCGAAACACCGAAATATATTCCGAGTGATATGGAGGTCGGCATCAAGCTGGTTAACGATCGATATGCAAGTGAATTTACAGGCAGGGTCGCTCACGTTGCATCCATCGGCGATCGCTGGAAATATGCTTTTATCATCAAGGAAATTACAGAAGAGCAGCAGCGGCAGCTGCTGCACATGATCTATGACCGCGAGCCTACGCTTCCTCAGAAGCTGGACAAGGATATCAGTACGTTCGAGGACATTCGCCTGAACTTTGTGCGCCGGGGGCAGAGTGAGTTTATGTCCAACCGGAAGCTGGCACGTATTGCAGTCAACCGTACAGTGGACACGCCAACGCATGGAGCTGTTACCCTGCTTGATTTCAACTATGAATATGTTCTGCTGGAGACATCACGCCAAGAATTGAGCTATGAGATCGATCTGCCCATTGGCGACGACCTGACACTGGAGTGTGTATGGGTACAATCCCTGCGGAACAAACGAGGTAACCTGTACCGGGTGACCAACATCCAGGACATTGCCCGTAATCAGCAGATGCATACCCTCGAGGCTTTGTTTACGCAGTGGAACAGGGAGCAACGGCAGACAGGTCGGCCAAATGTCATAACCAAAGACAAAAACGTCTCGAATGATGAACTCAACGAGATGGCTTATTTATAGAGCGGGAGGCAGAGTACACATGATCAAGAAGTGGAAACAACTTATACTTGCCGCCAGTTTCGCTGCATTATGGAGCCTGCTTCCAGTCCAGGCTGTTCAAGCAGAACAGCTTAAGCTGAGCGGAAGTACGCTTCATGAATGGAATAACGGGACCCAAGTAGATACCCATATGGATAAGAACGGCAGTGTACAGATTCAAACCTCTACCGAGGGACTCAAAAAAGGCTACTATTCCGCTTACATCTATGAACTGCGGAACAGAGACTGGTCAAGCTACGGTGCATTGACCTTCTCCATTCGCAATGAATCGGAGATGACATTGCCGTTCAATGTCGTTATCACACGGGCAGATCAGAGCTCCCTTACCTTAGCGGATAACCGAAATGTGATCGTCGTTCCGAAGGCAACCAAGAAAGCCACATTGGTTCACCCTTCAGCAGGTCTGATTGAACTGGAGCCAGGCTTTGTCGGGCAGATCCGCATCCCCTTCTCCAGTCTGATGGTTCAGGACAAGGCTAAGACGGCAGGTCAGGTCAAGCTGGGCAAAATCACCGGCTGGGGCATTACGACGACCACCACCGAGAATGCCAAGCTAAACTTACGGGTCGGAAACATCAAACCGGTATCCCAGAAGCAAGCCGCTGCAGAGAATGAGCTAACCACGCTGCAGATCACGGGCGAAGAGCGAATGGTGAAGCCGGAGGCTGGTGAATCGATTGCACAATATGAAGTTCGCTCTTCTTCCAGCAAAGGGATTTCAAAGGCATCCTTTCAACTGGATAGTCCTGTGCAAGGGGCATCCATTACACCGGATGGCTTACTTACACTCCAGCCTGCCGTTCAACCTGAAAGTCTCACCATACGCGCACTCGTGAACGGAAAATGGAACCTGACCTACACCGTGACGGTGGAGCGCTCGACAGCCATGAATGTACAGGAGAAGGATGGGACGAAGCGTGCCATTCCGTCTCCTGATCAGGTCACAAAGGTGGTAAACCCCACCGATCCGCTGATGAAGCCGTGGATGCAGTGGCTTATCCGCATCATCCTGTCGGCAGCCGGCATTCTCACGCTTGTTGCCTACGGACTCTGGCGAAAAGGCAGGATCTCGCCTCGCGCCCAAAAAAGGCGTTCCCGCCGGGAGCAGCGCCGGGCAAGACGTCCATTCAGCATGTAGCTAACGAAGGCAGACTATGCCATATCCCTGGATGCGGCATAGTCTGTCTCTACTTTGCGTGAACGCATGCTGCATTCTTATATGATCCTCAAGGAGGAAAGGCAGTGCTCTTTTCCAGTGTCGTTTTTTTATTTTATTTTCTGCCGCTTGTACTGGGGCTCTATTACGTACTGAGATTCTCGGTCACGCTCAAAAATATGCTGCTGCTTGTCGCGAGTTTATTCTTCTATGCTTGGGGTGAACCCTGGTTCGTCCTGATCATGCTTGCCTCCATCTGTTTCAACTATGTCTTCGCTCTGCTCGTGGACAAGTTCAGAGAAAAGCGCAATGCAGCCTATACCATCATTACGATGATGCTGATCGTCAACCTCGGCATGCTGTTTGTGTTCAAATATCTGGCTTTTGCCCTGCGCATTGTGAACGAAAATACGAGCTTCGGACTCAGCATTCCGAACATCGCACTGCCGCTGGGTATCTCATTCTTCACCTTCCACGGCATCTCTTACGTCATTGATGTCTATCGTGGACACGGCGCTGTGCAGAAAAATCTCTTTTACGTCGCACTGTACATCTCCTTCTTCCCACAGCTCGTTGCCGGACCGATTCTGCGGTACAACACGATTGCAGATCAGATGGTGAACCGTAAAGAGAGCTGGGACAAGTTCGCGGTAGGCTGCTGCAGGTTCGTTGTGGGCTTGGGCAAAAAGGTGCTGTTATCCAACAGCATGGCTATTGTCGCTGATCACATCTTCAGCATGGGAGGCACATCCGAAGTGTCCTCCAGTTTGGCGTGGCTTGGGGCGATTGCCTATACGCTGCAGATTTATTTCGACTTCTCCGGGTACTCCGACATGGCCATTGGTCTGGCATTGATGTTCGGCTTCAAGTTCGAGGAGAACTTCAGATATCCGTACATCTCCAGATCCATCACCGAATTCTGGCGCCGCTGGCATATCTCACTCGGTACCTGGTTCAAGGAATATGTATACTTCCCGCTGGGCGGTTCCCGCGTTACCAATAAAGATAAAATGATTCGCAACCTGCTGATCGTCTGGGGACTTACCGGCGTATGGCATGGTGCGGAGTGGACTTTCGTTGTGTGGGGATTAATTAACTTCGCATTCATCGCGCTGGAGAAAATCTTCAGTTTTGACAAAGGAACACGCTTCATCCCGCTGCGGCATCTCTACGCTATGTTTATCGTTATGATTGGCTGGGTCATCTTCCGGTCGCCGGATCTGCTGCAGGCAGGTCACTATCTGGGCAATATGTTTGGACTATACGGCAATGGATTTTGGAGCGATACAACAGGGATGTTCCTCAAGGAATATGCATTCTTCTTCATTCTGGGTATCCTGTTCTGCATGCCAATTGCCACCCGGATGAACAAACTCATGGTCGATGGCGCCCGTTTCCGCAAACCGCTGGAGCTCGTCTATCCGCTGACGATCATTCTATTATTCCTGGTCTGCGTATCGTATCTGGTTAAGGGTACATACAATCCATTTATCTATTTTAATTTCTGAGAGAAGGCACACAAGCATGCATAACTTTCTTGCCAAAAAGAGAATCACCGCTTTCCTCTTCATTCTCGTGTTGGTGACGCTCTCTGTTCTGAATATCATTCAGTCCTTCGGCCCGATCAAGCAAACACTGGCCTCCGGAGACTACGATATCTCTGAAACCAAAGGACTGATCCACCAGCTGGATGCGGACATCAATGAACATGTCTTCGAGAAGTTTGGTTTCGTGGAGGCCTATGGATATTTGCAATCCCTGATGTGGAAAAACGAGGAGAACAACTTTGAAGTTGTCAAAGACATGGAGGGCAAGCTGCACTATACCTATTTTGCCACCGGGCCAACGTATACGAAGGATCTGTCCGACCGGGTTGCGGCGCTTGGAGCGCATTTGGATCCACAAACGAAGCTGACTTATGTCATGACTCCGGACAAATACGTGCGTGGCTATACCACGTTACCGGAAGGCCTTCCGTACAACTATAACAATGAGACTGCAGACGGCTTCCTAGCCAATCTGAAACAGGACGGCATTGATACCCTTGATCTGCGGGAGGGATTGCTGGAGAGCGGCATTCCGCCGGAGGATCTGTTCTTTACAACCGACCATCACTGGAAAATCAGGACGGCGTTCTGGGCCTTCATCCAGCTCGTGAATCATATGGACGGCATGTACTCGAAGTCGCTGGACCCGGATCATTATTTCACGGATATCCGTAACTACAATGTGATTCCATATGAAGACATCTTTATTGGATCGCAGGGCCGCAAGGCTGGTAAATACTTCGCGGGTGCAGATGACTTCGACCTGATCTATCCGAAGTTCAAAACGAACTATTCCTTCTATTTCAAGACAGGCGAGACCGAAGCTGCACTTAATGGACGCTTCGAGGATGCGCTGCTCACCACGTATCCACTTAATGTGCAGGGAGCCACGTACGATCTGACTGCGGACAAGTATTTCACGTATCTGTACGGCAATCAGGGGATCGTTCATGTGGTGAACAAGGACAACCCGAAAGGGCTAAAAGTCATGTTCATCAAGGACTCCCTCGCCGTGCCGATGATCTCCTTCCTGTCCACGGTCGTGTCCGAAATCTACGTCATCGATCCGAGGTATTATACTGAGGACATTATGGATTTTGCCAGCAAGACCGAGCTGGATCATGTCTTTGTATCCATCTCGCCACAGGATCTGGTGGAAGAATTTTTCCCTTACGGGGCGAACAATTAAGTCAGTGAACGATCGTACGATCAAATAAAAAAGGGTAACCCACAGCCAATCATGATTTGGCAGACCGGGTACCCTTTTCTTTTTGTGATCCAGTAGAATCAGTTTCGTTCACGCACCATCTTCTGTTCCTTGTAATAGTGCAACACGTCAGGCGGGAAGCCTTGAAATGCACGTTCCTTGCCGTACTCATAGGCCTGATGCAGATAAGAATACGCCTCTTCATGCTGTTCCAGTCTCATGCAAACGGTCCCCAGCTCAATGAGCGGACCCGTATTAACATCCGACTCTCGCGTTTGCAGCGATAATTCCGCCCAAGGCTTCGCCAGCGCATACTGTCCCAAGTCCATATGTGCATTCGCATGACAGGATGCAATCCAGCTCGCGATTTCCCATTCGGTCTTCGGCTCAGGCAGCATCCCCCAGGCCTGATCATAATAGATCAGTGCCTGTTCATGCTGCTGCGTGTCGTCCAGCACATTGCCTGCTTCAACGGTTTCCATAATCTGTTTCTCCAGTTCGGGATGTTCCGATGTCAATTCCTTCATAGTGCCTTCTCCTCCTCCAGTTCGAAGTACCACTCCAGAAATGTATTAAAATCAGGCCACTCGGGGCGGCTCTCCCCGCTCAAGAAAAGTTCAATCGACTCACCAAGCTCTACCAGCACCACTTCACCGGTTTGCCGATTATAGAAAAATCCCCCCTCCCCTTCAAAGCTATCCAGCGGTATGTAAGCTTCAGGCAATCCGAGGGTGAGCTGGGCCACCGTCATGTCTTCCAAATACACGGTATTCTCCATGACCCAGCAGATCTGATAGATCTCCTGATGCCTGCTATAGAAGGTGGGGCCATCATCTGCATGCAGATAAAACTGCGCAAAATCCGACTGAAGATCAATATTCAGCTTCTGCAGTGCTTCCTCATACTCCTTCGGTACTTCTTCATGCCACCAGCCCTTACCTTGGCAAAACTCAATAACTTTACTAGATAACATATTCATCCTCCTAATCAACTGATGGCGCAATTATGATCGATTTAGTGCAGAACGGTAAGGTGCACAAGTACTCATTACCCATTCGTGAAATAATTGATGAGCACTGCTGGCATCCGGGGCATGGAAGAGATAGGTTCCTTCCACCTCCCGGCGGCTCATTTTGGAATCTACCAAATCTCTGTCTTCTTCTTCATTTAACACAATTCGGTACGTTCCATCCTCCTCGCGGAAGCCGAGAGCATGCACATTGGTTTCTTGTTTATAATAGCCCAGCTGCAATATCGCTGGTTGTTCGTTCGCCACCAAACCGGCGAAGGCCGGGTTCGGAAAGTCCTCATCGAAACGGGATTCATCCGGGACAACTCCCTGATAAAAACCGTTAACCACTTCGCCAAGAAGGCTCACTACGTGATGAGCATAAACGTAAGGGAAATTTTCAATTTCGTAGACATCGGAGTCCGAGTGATGCCACTGCAGGTACTCCATGATTTTGGAATAGGTGAAGCTGACAGCCCCCGCTGCTTCCCGATTCAGCGGGTGGTCCGCAGTGAGAAGGGTCAGTTCTATTATGCTATTCACATATTTCCAGAATAACGACTGATCAAAACGTGCTTCCTCGTGAAGCATGTACAAAAAGGTATTCTCTTCCGCTCGCGCGTTGCGCATAAGCTCCTGGAGCGAATGTTACATATGTTTTATAACTCCGAAACGTATATAAATAATGTATCAAAATTGAAGAACGTTTGGAAATATCACATCCTGTTCCTCCATATAAAAGAAGCCCACATGTCTGCGGACCCCAATTAAATATTCATCTCCCCTAGAAGGCTTCAATCAGGAAAACACTTCGCGGGTACGGAATGTACGATACATTCCAAATACAACTCCAATCGTAACTACACCCATGATGATCATATACAAATTTAAATAGGACAGCTCCATTCCAAATACGGAGTAACTCGCCGGTGATTGAAACAACCTCGTTACCCGCATCATGGTACTGAATGAAAACTCCTCAATCCACTTGGCCCATCCCGGGTTGAAGTTGAGCACATCGAATGCCAGATAAGGCACACCTACAATCGCAACATTAATGACCATGGCAACAAACGATGTTGAACTAAGCGCAGAGACACATAAGACGATACATCCAAAGATCATGCTGCCTGCCAAGTGAGTGACCAACTGGACTCCATAATATTGAAGCGCCGATAGGTGATAGGGAGAGAACTCATAATAAAAGCCCTGAAAATACATTCCAACACTCTGGAGAGGTGTATCTGCACCAGCCAAATTTCCAAACCTTAACCAGTAGATCAACAGGTTGATACCTGTAAACAATATGACGCATAGCACGACATAAAGCATGGAAGCCATCAATTTAGCCGATACAACTTGGCTTCTCCCCCGTTTGCTGCTGCGTAGCAATGCTGCGGTTCCCCGTGCATATTCCTCTGCAAATACAGGCGCCAGTCCGAGCAGAATGATGATCATCATGAAGAGCACTCCAAATTGATCAATGTATTCGAGCAGATAGCCCCATGGTTTATTGTAGTGAATCTCGGAGACGGTTACCGTCCGCTCCATGACATTCCCGCTATCATCATATCTGGCGTAGTTTTTGATGGATTCCGGCGAAAATATGGAAATGTCATAAAATACACCATATCGATTCTGATTCTTTTCTTCACTGTAACCCTCGCTTTGCTTCTGATCCTGCGCAGCCTGAACCTTCTCCTCCGTAATCGCTCCTTCGTAAGGCTTATAATATGCTGTACCGTTCAACGGCCCGGGATGCCCGAAACAGGCATATAAAGCAAGAAGCACGAGCAGTCCGGCGAGTGCCAGATAAACGCTTTTACGCGTGATGATTTTAGCAAATTCATATTGGGTTAAACGAATCACGATGTCGCCTCCTCGTCAAAATAGTGCATGTATACGTCTTCGAGACGGGGAGTCTCCGGTACAGCTTGCGGTACGGGCTGTTCTTTGGCCAAGATTCTGGCTACGATGCCTTCCGACTGATAGGACAAGCCACTTACCTTGAAATGCGAGGTCAGCTCAGCAAGCTGCTGCTGTGTTAACGTTGCCTTCCACACACTGCCCTGCATCCTGTTCATGATCTCCTCAGGTGTGTTCCGAGTGATCAGTTGACCATCATTCATCAGAATCATTTCCTTACAAGAGAACTCCAGGTCAGAAATAATATGGGTCGATAACAGAACAATCCGGTCTCTTCCCAGCTCGCCGATAATGTTACGGAACCGAATACGCTCCTTGGGATCCAGGCCAGCCGTCGGTTCGTCGAGAACCAGAATGTGCGGATCATTCAGCAAGGCTTGAGCAATACCCAGTCTCTGCCTCATGCCCCCAGAGAACGTACGGATTTTATGCTGGGCCTGCTGTTCCAGATCCACCATCCGTAATGTCTCCTGCACGCGCACAGCGGCCTGAGGCACACTCAGCCCTTTGAGCGAACACATGTACATGAGAAATCGATGAGCAGTGAAACGGTTATAAAATCCGAATCGCTGCGGCATATAGCCCAGTAGACTTCGATAGCGATCTCCCATCCGCTCAATCGGTTGTCCATCCAGCAAAATCTGGCCGGATGTTGGCTTGGCGATATCGACAAGCATGCGAAGCAGCGTTGTTTTGCCCGCTCCATTCGGTCCGAGCAGACCGTAAACACCACCGCTGGACAGCTCCAGCGAGAATGATTTCACGGCCCACTTGTTCCTGTATTTCTTGGATACGTTATCCATGGTCAATATCAAAGGAATAACCTCTTTCTGTTTGTGATGTATATTTACGCGACATCTGGCGTATTTGGCTGATCAACAGCAGGATTCCGCATATGGCAAGCACTATAAGCACTGGCGTTTGAATCGACTGCATTAGACTGATGAATCGTGGATCGCTCAATATTAGCCAGATGAGTCCGAACCATATGACCAAAAAAAGGCTAACGGCTGTACCACCCCGGACACGCATGGCCAGCCACAAACTAGCTCCTGCAGCAGCCATCAGTTGGGCGTACCAGAGAGCCATGGCGCTCCATGAAATGGAACCACCAGTCCCCCCGGAAATGGCCAGCATAAGCAGCAGTACAAACACCATATTTGCTGAGAGTACAACGATCAAGCGGGTGAGCATTAGCTGCTGCGATGTTATTTTGCAGGTGAGTTCCATTTCCATTAGTCCCTGATCACGACCTTTAAATACTTCCAGCAGCCCCAGAATAAAGGGTACAGGTACCATAACAATCCCGCTCATGTAGGGATCGATCGTGCTGTGCCCCCCTAACCAGAAGCCAATGATCAGGAGCAATGCACATATTACCCAGTAGGATCTGTGAAAAATCGCGACCTCTCCTCGAACGATCTGGAACAATTCTGTAAACGACCTCCCAGGTGATGACTGTAGATGTTCGTTCATTTGGTCCGCCTGTCCAGGCATATATGCCTCCAGTGTCCGGATCGTCTGATCAATCTCCATCTCGGATGGAAATTCAACCGCATATTGATCCAGATAAGGGGCAATCTCGCTGAATTCTTCGATTTCGAATTCATTTTTTTGCTTCTTTTTATCTTGGTTTTCGGTACGTTTCATCCCGCTCACCTCCCACAATGATCTCCTTCAACTTCGCTATCCCCAAGCGTATGCGTGATTTCACCGTCGATTCGTTGGTCCCCGTCAGTTCGGCGACTTCCCTGATCTTCAGCCCGTTGTAATAATTCAGAATGACCGCGTCCCGCTGCTGCTCTGGCAAACGTAACACTGCCTGCCTAACTTGGTCATTCTGAAGCCGTTTGTAGAAGATATTCCACACGTTCTGATGCTCACTGGCAGGGAGCGCCTCTTCCGTTAACTCGCTTTCCCTGTTTTGCTGTTTGTATTCGCGTCCGCGAAAATAATCCATGCAATGATTCACTGCAATTTTCAGCAGCCAGTGACTGAATTTTCCGTTATCACGGTAACTGCCGAGTGACTTCATCATTTTTACGAATACCTCTTGGGTCAGATCATAAGCGGTATGATAGTCTCCCGTTTTCCGGTACACATAAGTAAATATCGAATGATAATGCCGCTTCACCAATACTTCCATTGCAGCCCGGCTGCCTTTGCGAATCTCATGAATCAACTCTTCATCATCCAACGCTCCCTCACCCCCTCAATTCAATTAACGATAACTTGGCCATAAAAGATCAAAAATGTTTAATTCATTTATTTGGAAATGGACAAGTTGCCTACACACAACTAAATGCTGCTCCGTGCAGCTACTGTGTTATCAAAATGGTACTCATGTCGATTTGCTTATTCTGGTGAAACTTTCTCTACAGCCTTTCGTCTAATTACTGAACAACAACAAAGGAGATGACTATGCGAATAACCTGCAGCCCTGCATATGCTGGGAAAATGATTGGTTCTATTAATCTACAGCCATCAAAGTATATCAAAGGGATTTCAAGCAACAGCCAAATTACCGATCATGTTGATCCTGAGCGCATTGCAATCCCCTACATAGAAGACCCTGATTTTGGATCGCATTTGGATGCTATGAAAATCATGAAGGGAACCTATAAGGAAGAATTTCACGTAAGCTACGATGTAGAATTCACAATTGATGTGGATGAAAAAGGGTACATCACACAATTTGAACACACGTTTTCCTTGGAACGATATATTGATCTTGTGGCAACACAATCCTATAAAGTCATCAAAACCAATTGGCGTGGACAAGCTCATCACGTGATGACTTACAGCTACATGGAGGAGGTATGTAACCCGAATAACGTCATTTTCAAATGTAACGCTGCGGAAGACGTGTTCGTCGTTGCTGAACTTGCTCCCTATCGAATTGATGGTGTGGTCATACAGCCCAACCATGTTTATCTTCACCTTCGTGCATTAATTTCAGCCCGAGATGATCTCTATCCGATCGATTACATGTGTGAGCCTGATTTTGACCTGAGTCTGGATTAGATCTGACCATATATAAAGAGAAAGAGCACAACCATCTCTATTATAGGGAGTGGCTGTGCTTTTTGAGTTGTTTCTGTGCTGATTCTCCCATTCTCTCTAGTCCATCTAACCAAATTCGTACACTATGTCGATGATATACAAGAGTGTATTTTACTTCCTATTTGATATCAGAAGGAGTTTTAGAACATGGTTCACCGAAAAAAATGGATGCACACCTTATTTACCCTACCTTTAACGTGTCTGTTGTTTCTCATGTGGAATGCCCACGCGGCACATGCAGAACAGATCGACAGCTTGCTCCCGGAACGAAGTGAACAAGAGATCATTCAGAAGTGGAACGAGTGGATGAAGAATGATCCTAATTCAACGCTGTTCACGAAGGCCCCCTCGGTAAATGCACCCTACTCTGCCGGTGCGGTTAGTGATACGTATCTCGCACAAGGTCTGAATGCGGCCAACTTCTATCGCTTTATTGCGGGCATGCAGGGCGATCTAGTTCTCGATCCAGCCTTGAATCGCCAGGCCCAGCACGGTGCTGTCGTGGTTTCCACTGGAGGATCCCTGACACACTATCCCAAACAACCGGCAGATATGCCAACCGATTTTTATAAAATGGGTTATACCTCTGCCAGCAGTTCCAATCTGTATATGACCAGCAGTGCCGAAGGCAATATAATTACAAAGAGTATCCAGGCCTATATGAACGATTCCGATGTCTCCAATATCGATCGACTGGGTCACCGGCGCTGGATTTTGAGTCCACAACTACAGCGGGTCGGCTTCGGTATCGCCGCCAATCGCCAGGAAGAAAGTACATATGAGAAATACTTTAGTGCCATGCAGGTATTTGATCAGAGCAGAACCGGTGGGACCTCTTTCAATTACAGTCTGTTTCCGAATCAGGGTGCATTTCCAATTGAGGCTTTTGGCAGCACACAAGCCTGGTCGGTCCAGTTGAATCGGGATGTGTTCGCCAAACCCTCGCAGTCTGAAGTTCAGGTTGAGATGACCCGATTATCCGACCAGCGAACATGGACCTTTAATGAACAGAACCAAAATACCGGCTTCCCTTCCGGGTATTACAACGTCGATCCCACGAATAAGACCTGGTTTAACCAGGCTTACTTCAATGTAGAAACAAGCGGGTATGGCTATGGTTACGCCATCATTTTCCGGCCGGATGACGTACAGCTGTTAAAGGACGGCGATACCTTCAACATTCGGATTACCGGACTGAAAAAGCAAGATGGAACCACAGCTGAGATTTCATATCAAACGCGTTTTTTCCATATCGAAGCTGGACAGGAAGCTCAGCTCGTCCAAATTACATCGGAGCAAAAGGATCTTCATATCCGTACCGGGGAATGGATGGATCTCCCCTCCATCACCGCCATTTATGATAATGGAACATCCTTCGTTCCACAGTCGAACATTACATATTCGACCAATTCAGGCCATGTGGCCATAAAGGACGGGAAGATCCAGGGTGTTCAGGCAGGGAAAGACGAGATTCGCATCCGGTTTGAAGGCAAGGAAATCGTCGTTCCGATCACCGTGACCGGTATCCCCGAACTTAAGGATATCAGCTCACATTGGGCAAAGGATGCAATTCTATGGGCCGTTCAGCAGGACATGGTCAGCGGATATGATGATGGTACGTTTAAACCCAATCATCAGGTCACTGAAGCTGAATTCCTGTCCATGCTCTTCAAGCTGTATTCAGGCTCCAATATCATCAAGCAAATCGACGCAGCGAGAGGACAAGCTATCAAGGGAAGCCTCTGGAGTGATCGTTACTATGCCTATGCAGCTTCTTTTAACCTGGGTCTGGATGCAAGCCAGAACAATCCGAAGCTGCGAAATCATGTCCTGACCCGGTCTGAAGTTGCACAGATCGTAGCTGGTCTTGGCGGAAAGAACTATGCCAGCGACGATGAAGCCATTCAATATCTACTCAACATGGGCTACTCGTCCGGCAAAACAGCTCCTACCGTGGAAGGTTACGAAGGGGAAACATCTTTGACTCGTGCAGAAGCCGTTGTTTTCCTGCAAAATCTGAAAAATAAGGGCTTGGAGTTATGGTCCAGACCTCAGAAAATCACGGAAGCATCCGAGAATGAAAAGAACGGAGGTTTGCCTGATCGAACCATTCAGGCGGATTACTCCACGAATCAAACTCTGATACTCCGTGGGACATTTAAGGCCTATGCCAACCAAACCATCCCTATTCAGATTCACGGACCTTCGCCATCCGTCAATTTTATACAGACCGCTCAGGTCACGACAGATCGTAACGGCAATTTCACTCTGACTGTAAGTCAACTTGAAGCCAAGGCATTGAATCTGTACGTCGATGTGCGAGAGGACTATTCGTATTGGATCAGTGTCGAGTCTGGGCGTACTTCCGTTAGCAATTATAGTGAATAAGAACAAAAACAAAACCAGACGGGGTCCATATGTGAATCCCGGCTGGTTTTTTTAGCAATATAAGTAATCGTTATTCAGACTGGACAACACTCATCCGTTCCACTGTCTCTGTGTTCTCCTTATACCATGCCATGACGACATCTCCCTCTTTCAGATCAGATACCTGAATTGCCCCGTTGGCGTCTGAACTGGTGTTACCGCGTCCTCCCATCTCCATACCTTCAGTGATGCTAACATCCGCATTCAGCTTTAATTTCATTTCAACGCCAGTTTCATTCATCCCCCTGCTTCCGCTGCCAGGAGCACCGTCCTGCTGACCTTGGTTAGTGGAGTTCTGTGAAGAGAAGCCCTGAAACTCAAGTAATGCTAGAGTAACGGTATCTCCGTCTATGGAGACAATCCTGCCTGTAAGATCGGCATTCATTGCACCACGCATATCATCCGTTCCACCTGTTCGGTCATTCATGCCTCCGCCTCTCTGCATTCCTCCGTTCATACCTGGGCCACCATTCATCATTCCCCCACCATTCATGCCTTGCGCAGTACCGGTATTCGTAATGTTTTGGGCTGTAATGACATCACAGGCGGCAAGCAGAACAGCACAGCCTGCCAGTAGAATCAGAACGGATATGAAAACCATATTTTTTCGCATAAGATCACCTTTTTCCCAGGGATGTCCGTCCCCAGCCGAGTTTACTTTGAAACATCAATTCATACGTATCTTTGAATCCCATATAGGACAACACGATAAGCAGTGGATATACCGGATAGATATAGCGCGATTTGATCTCCCACAGGATATAGAATCCGATAAATCCGAGAACCACCAGAATCAGGGAGACTTCATCATATCGCTTAAGACGAATCCCCAGGACTAACCGAACGAAAATAAAACAGTACATCAGGAAGTTCATTACATATACGACCCAAAGCACACCCGTTCGATAGAGAGAGTCCCCCTGGAACAAGTCCGTTACCCCATTGGTGTAACTATAGGAGCCCGCAATTCCGCCAGCTCTTCCTCTTCCCATGCCTGAGGCACTTTCATTGCCGATTCCATATCGATCCATCTGGTACGTGCCTTCAGTCCAGGTCCATATGATCTTTTTGTAATACATCTGAATCAGTTCGCTGGCACTCGCTTCCGACAGCTTCGATTCAATCTCCTGTTTAAATAATGTAGTGCTTTCGGCCTTATTGTAATTGGCCTGTCTCTGATAGATTTGGTAGCTCTCCATATTGTCCCAGAATCCGAATCGTTCGAGGTTAATCCCCATGTTCAGCCACATATAGACGGGGGCCGAATTCTCGCCGACCGGTTCTTTTACCGTACCTGTGGACTTCAGCACGGCATTCTGGGCCCAACCTGGGACATTAAACAGAATAGCCAGTACGGCGATGGAGCCCAGCACCTTCTTGAACCCGATACTCCGCATGTTCAACAGGATGTACAAGATAGCGGCAATCAGCACAATGGCGCCGATACTGCGGAAGTAGTTTCCGATGGCGAGAAGAATCGCAGCACAGAGAATAGCCTTCCATGATTTTTCGCGTACAAACCGAAGCAAATAGTATAAACAGGATGTCAGAAATGCCGTCGCAATAACATCGTTATAAATCAGGTTGTTCAAGAATAAGGAAGGCAGGTACGTCGCTGCAAAAATCAAAACGCCGTAATCCCGTTCCGTAGATTTGGGGTTCAGCTGCTTATAAATGAGATAAATCATGAACGTGGTCAACGTTGAAAACAGAATATTAAACAGCTTGATCACCAGATAGTTATCCGGAAAGAGGTACAGCAGTGTTTTTAAATAGAGCACGATGGAAAAGTTAAACGGGAACATGTGAAGATATCCACCCGTTTCAAACGAGGAATAATCCTGATCGTAGAGCATGCTCATCGCGAGAGAAACGACCGTCTGGGAGTCATCCGTCGGTACTCTTGGAAACACAAAGATAATCGCGATCTGAATCGCCATGGAACATAGCAAAACCACGGGAATGACGACCTTTGGACTGTACTTGTTCAATCTCAGGCAGAGACGGTATAGCCCGATACCCGTTAACAGAAGCAGGATAATGACCGGAAAGAAAATGCTCCATTGCTGGGCTCCCAGGATCGGATTGTCTCCATAAAGGCCATAATTATACTGCGCCCGAACGAAGAGCGACGAAACAATAAACAAACCAACAAAGAAAATAAAAATGAGATAAAGCGTCTTATGGATCACTTTAGACATGCCAAAACTCCTTTTCGAGTACAGGATTCGAAAACAGTATAATGGCTCTAACTGAAAAATCGCTGAATTCGAACACAGTCGGCCATCGCTGATCCCACGAACATGATTTTAAACACAAAAAAGACCGCCCTCTTCACCAAAGATAGCGGTCTATCTATTTCTCTAATACAAGCTACTTCTTTCGTTTCTTCTCCGCGGCCTTCTCCACATTTTCCTTCACCCGAAATTTCACAATACGGCGGATAAGCTCTTCCGGCAAGGGTTGATTCAGGGGAAACTGCACCGAACCTTTAGCGCCTTTGTAGACGGAGAGTTCATCCCGGAATGCCTCGATTCCGCTGGGTGCAGGATAGAATCCGATATGGTTCTTATATGCGGCAAAATGGACCAGATTCCCATGCAGCGCATACGTTGGCATCTGGTAGCTGATCTTCTCCTCCGCATTCGGAGCCGCTTCGCGAATAATCTGTCTCAATGCCTGCAGTCTAACCTGTACATCCGGGGCGAACCCCGAAATATATTCATCGACCAATACAGAATAATGCTTACCCTCAGCCATTCTGACTCCTTCCACAACGATTCGTGGACTCGTGATATGGATTTATTTTTTCACAGCGTCATGGCCCGGCCATTGCGCATCAAATAATCTTCCTTCGTCTTATAGTCCGGCATGATACTGCCAACACGGCGCCAGAAGGAGCGATCATGGTTCATATGATGAATATGGCACAGCTCATGGATAATGACATAATCAATGACTTCCGGTGGTGCCATGGCCAGACGATAGTTAAATGTGAGTTTTTTGTCCCAGCTGCAGCTGCCCCACTTGGTCGGGGATTCCACAATGTCTATGGACTTTGGCTTGACCTTCAGCTGCTGTTGGTATGGACCAATGCGTTCACCAATGACTCTCTTACACTCGGCAAAATAAAATTTCTTCAGATTCGCCCGCAGCTCATCCTCGGACAACCCTTCAACCTTAATTAACTCATGCAGTGCATATTCCTTGCCCAGAAGCAAAAACTTCCCATTGCCTTCTTCCTCATAGGCTTTGGCTTGCGGTCCTTCCAGAGCCTGCTGCATTAGCACTGATTTCTTCAATATGATTTCACCACGCTGCTCTACAAGCTGCTGAATGATCTCATCGCTCGTGCCATTAGGTGCCTTAATCGTTACCATATAGGGCAGGTCCATCGTAATGGAAACCTTCTTGCCTTTGCCATATACCACATGGCATTGAATGACGTGTTCGTTTAATTTAATCGTTAGCATGCTGTGCTCCGCTTCTTTTTTTGTTATCCATTCATTACGATTGTATACCATCCCAAGGTGATCTGCACAAACAACAGATCGATATTTGTTAAATAACTCTGTATTATTATTCAATATTATGTATTATTATTTAAAACATACTAAATTCAGGCTCATATAAACGGAGGACACCGCATGAAGCAGATCACTGAGATGGACCACAAAATCATTGAGGAATTATCCCTCAACCACTGGCAGACCTTGTCTACCTTGTTCTATGATGGATGGATTTTACGTTTTGCCAACGGATACACGAAGCGCGCCAACTCCATACAACCCATCTATGATTCTACCCACGATGTGTTTGCCAAGATCGATGAGTGCGAGCGAATCTACGCTTCCAACCAGCTGAGTACCATTTTCAAAATCACACCGTTTAGCCGCCCGGATCACTTGGATCAGCTTCTGCAGGACAGAGGATATAGCCTTGTGGATCACACCAACATGCAGGTGCGCAGTCTGGAAGAGCTGAAGGAACCGGAGTACCCTTTTGTACAAATTGATGAGCAGTTGACCCAGGAGTGGCTGGATCACTTTTGCCGATTGAATCAGGTACAGGAAGGGAAGCGGGAAACAATGACACAGATGCTGTCCAACATCCGTTCAAGCACGGGTTTTATTTCCCTCTCGGTCGATGGACAAGTCGTTGCCTGTGGCCTGGGTGTTGTGGAGCGCGGCTATATCGGCTTGTACGATATCATTACGGATGCCGCATACCGGAATCGCGGGTTCGCTGAACAGATGATACTACATCTCTTGCATTGGGGGAGAAAACAAGGCGCCACATCCAGTTATCTGCTGGTTGTAGCCAATAACGCTCCCGCCTTAAAGCTCTACGCCAAACTGGGCTATTCGAAAATCTACTCGTATTGGTATAGAGTTAAGGCATTCCGCGAATCTTGACCCTCAATTCCAATGTTGATTTTTGAGCTAAGACAACCGCCTTGGTGAGTAAGGTGGTTGTCTTGGGAGGCGATACTTTGGTTATATTGTAATTTTAGACAAAGTGCAGAACTTTCGTATGTATAGAGGGTGATTTTATACATTTGCCATTCTCGTATATAGCTTTGATTACTGATATTTCAACGATAGTAGCACGTAGTCTCTCGATTCTTTTAGTACAGTAAGACATCGCTTCTTTTAAATTTTCATCGTTTAATCTGTTTGCTATTGTACAGTGAGGTATCCAACTATTGGGGAGATATTGAGACTCAGCATTTATTCGGTATTTCTCAAAGAAATGGTGATGATTAGCATGAAACGTTAAAAATTCTTGGGAAGGAACAGGGGCAAGGTAAACTATTCCTGTGTTCAAAAAAGTCCCTATTGAGTTCAGAGTGATCGAAAGTTGTTTTTTAGATTCATAAAAGCAGTCAAAATCGCTTATGAATTTGTCGATATCTACGTCAGAGTCATAACCTGCTATGGTAATATGAGGTCGTCTATCCTGTACTTCTTCTGCATACCTGGAAACTGCGTTATCACTCAATTCTTTCCAAACCTTCTTTATATAGAGCTCTGTATCCTGGTCAAAATGAGCCACTACTCCGTACAACTCCATAACCCCCTCCATAACTATAAACCCTTGCAATGGAGAGTATTCAACGGCACCATTGAGCAATCCTGCCCGCAAATCATCTCCGAATGGAATTGCCACCTTCGTTATAGAACATGGGTTCACAATTATCGAATATCGACATAAGGTTTAACCTAGCCTTTGAAATATTTTACTAAAAAAATGCCTTTCTTAAAGAACAAGAAAGGCATTTCATATTTTCTATTCCTTATGACATAGGAAGCTTGACCAGTACCTCATATGACTTGCCAGCCTGGATATCCTTAATCATGTCTCCCTCGATCAATTGACCGTTAACATAGACTTCGGGCTTTCGAACAGCCGCATCCCGTTTCATCTCCACCTGCAGCTCGGCACCACGGAACAACCTGGTCACTGAAGCCTTATCCCATTCCGCAGGTAGTTGCGGACGAACGAGCAGCCCTTCGGCGTGACCCTGCAATCCGAACAGCCCATCGATCAGGCAGCGATATACCCAAGGCACCGTACCTGTATTGAACAGATGGCTGGAACGTCCGGCTGTACGTGGAAATTGTCTGTAGGCTCCGCGATAATAGTTCGGAATGAATACAGGTAACTGCCCCCGCTGGAGGATATCTTCGGTATCGGGACCAGGAATCATTTTGCGAAGGAGTCGATAGGCGTTCTCCTTTTCCTCCACCAAATACAGTGCATAGATGTAGAACGCAGCCGCATGGTTGTAGACCGCCCCATTCTCGGCGCTGCCCGGATGTTTTTGCGTGACCCGGCCCACATCTTCCCGCATGGCTGTGAAGGACGGTGCCAGTTTCTCCACACCATATGGCGTCTCCAATTGCTCCTCCACTGCCCGGATCAGCTTCTTCCGCTTCTCCTCATCGGCCGCGCCGCTCATCAGCGCCCAACCCTGAGGATTAATATAGATGCGTCCTTCCTGATCCTTACTGATGCCAAAAACGACATTATCATCCGTTATTCCGCGTGCATACCATTCGCCATCCCACAGATACTCGTTCGCTACAGCATTGGTCCGGTCTGCTTCCTCACGGAATTGCTTCGCTGTTTCGGTATGCCCGGCCTGCTCGGAAATATCCGCCCATACCTTGAATGCATACGCCGTTGCAATGGTGAGCCAACCGGACACCCCTTTGCCCTTATAACCCACCATGTTCATGGGATCACACCAGTCGCCCTGGTTAATGAAGTTGAGGCCGCGGTGGTCGCGATCCTGAATCAGCCAGCGCATGGCCAGATTCATATGCTCCAGCACAGAGGCTTTCTCTTCACTGTCGGCAAATGCAACCTGCTCCTCCAAAATGCTATAATCATTCGTCTCATCCAGATACGTACGCATACAGACCGGAAGCCAGATACAGTGGTCCGTGTGAGGAACCTGGTTAATGTACTTGAGTTCAGCATCCGGGTGCAAAATGATCCCATCCGGCATCGCGCCGCTTGCATGCTGCTGAGCCAGCGCGGTCAGGAAGGCTTCACGCGCGATCCCGGGCTGAATGTAACTCATGCCCATGTTATCCTGCAGATAGTTCCGGGTCTGCGGATCGGTCGTCAGGCGGTTCGTTTTGCCGTGGTAATACATTTGGCGTGGCAGCCAGTGGTTTACAAAATTATTCAGTCCTTCATCCGGCGTCCGGATCTGGATATTTCCCTGTCCTTCTGCTACGTAAGCCGCATATTCCTGTTCGGCCAAGGCAAAACCATCCATTCCTTCATGATCCCGCTTGATAAAATACTGCTGCCGGATGCGTTCGATCTCTGCCTCATCATGAGCCGGGCCAAAGATAAACCGGTATTCCCGCTCAGCCCCAGCTTCGAGCTCCAACCTGTATTGCAGGACAGCGACAGGAGTCTCATACCTCGCATCCCCGCCCTCCAAGGTGTCCAGCTGCAATGCCGATGGGGCATGAAGGCCGCCCTCGCCCTCGAAACGCTCGTGATTCACTTCCCATGAAGCGGGCTTGCGATCGGCAAGCAGGTAGGTCTTGTCGCTGTAATTTTTGATTTTGGCATAATCCTGATACTTCTGATATGGCGTAATGGAAGAGCAGACGATTCCCTGCAACTCATCCACATATTCACCGGACTGATTCATCCATGACATATAACCAACCGTGAAATACGGATACATGCTCAGCTTGCGTTTATGAGAGGAGAGGTTTTTCACCTTCACTTGCCACAGCTCCATGGCATCCGCTTTGGGCAGACGCAGGCTCATCTCAATGGAAATGTCATCGCTTACAACATTCCAGCGAATATCGTGTTTACCCACGGCGAATGTATAGCTGTCCGCCTGTTTTCGCACCGGCTCATACGGAGCCGAGAAAATGTTTCCGCTTACTTCATCCTTGATGTAGACAAATCTCCCCGGATGATGCGCATAATACGGCTGCTCCGGCTGCATAAATGTCTTCGCTTCCAGATTGGGCGCATGCGAGTACTTGGCAGGCTCCGGCTGCATGAATTGCGCCACAGCATATCCGCGGCAATTCATATGGATCATCATCTTTTCGTTCCATAGGAATCCGGATGCCTTGGGCATACTTGTCGGACTGGTCAGCTCATAATATTCATTATCGTTCGTTGCTCTGATCATCACTGAACCTCTCTTTCGGGTTATAAAATTGGAATGACAGAAAACGTTTTAGTAACTTGTATACAACTTCATTCATTATAACACGGGAACGCTTACAGTCACGGATAAATGTTCAAAAATTCATGTAAATTAACCTGCTCAGCGCGTAAAGCTCGAAAACATACTATTAAAAATATAACTTCTGTAAGAAGGATTGATATAACAAAAAAAGAGCTGAATTCTCAGCTCTTATTGCGCTCCAATTGTTTTTCGATGCCCAGCCTGTCAATCTGAATCCAATATTCTGCAATCCGCTCATTTTCCACGCGATATACAGCACTGGCAATTTCAATCACGGGCAGAAGGGTTGGTGCATATCCGTCTACTTCCCCAACATGCGTACCCGCTTGTCTCCAGCGCACATACACTTTATCTCCCTGTACGATCAGTTCCTGAATCTCAAGTGAGAATTCACCGTAAGCCTGAATCATCTCTCTTACATGATCTGCATATTGGGAAGGTGTCCTGTTTACGGTCACTTCCTCTTCGGATACCACCTGATGGGCCAGTACCTGCTCTGCCATCAATGTATCTGCATAATCAGGGTTACGACCTGATCGTACCTCCTCGAAAAAAGCCCTGACAATCTGTTCTGGGGACATTGCACGCCACTCCATTTACATTGGATTTTCTGTCACATCTGAGTCGCAGCCTTTTGTATCTTCCCTTATTCTATCATCTATTCCATAGTTGGAGATTAATCTGTTCTACTGTTCTACGGGACTATTATCCCTATTATTCTAATGAACTCGAAGTTGCTTCGGTAAATGAATATAAAACACAAAGAACTCCATCACCCCTATCGGGGATGGAGTTCTTTGCTTAACAAGCTAATCCATTGGGCGCCCATTTACGGTCTCCTATTATGGACTAACCGTACCACCATTGGCATTCAGGGTCTCACCGCTCACGTAACTGGATTCCTGACTCGCCAGGAATACGAAGGCAGGTGCCATCTCGGCAGGTTGTCCTGCCCGGCCAAGTGGCGTGTTGGAGCCGAACTCAGCCAGCTTCTCGACGGGCTGTCCGCCGACTACCTGAAGCGGTGTCCATACCGGACCTGGGGCAACAACATTCACACGAATGCCTTTACTGCCGACCTGCTGGGCCAGTGCCTTGCTGAATGTGTTGATGGCCGCCTTCGTCGTTGCATAATCCAGCAGAATTGGCGAAGGACTGTACGCCTGAATGGACGACGTATTGATGATAGAGCTGCCTGGTTTCATATGTTTTACAGCCGCTTTGCAGAGCCAGAACATGGAGTACACATTCGTTTTGAATGTCGCATCGAATTGTTCTGTAGTCAGATCCGCAATCTGTTCCACAAACTGCTGTTTACCTGCCACGTTGGCAAGGATATCAATCCCGCCAAGCTCCTTAACGGCAGACTCAATGAGCTGCTCGCAATAGTTCTCATCCTTCAGGTCACCGGGAATCGCCACAGCCTTACGGCCTGCTTCTTCAATCAGCTGTACCACTTCTTTGGCATCCGCTTCTTCTTCAGGAAGATAAGACAGCACAACATCCGCCCCTTCACGGGCAAAAGCAATGGCCGCCGCGCGGCCAATCCCGCTGTCTGCCCCAGTCACTACGGCTTTGCGTCCAGTCAGACGTCCGCTGCCTTTGTAACTCTTTTCGCCTGCATCAGGTACGGGTGTCATCTCGCGCTGAAGTCCCGGCTCTTCCTGCTGCTGTTTCCATTCTGATGTCGCCTTCGGATATTGTGTCGTCGGATCTTGTACAGTATGCTGGTCTTGATTAGCCATGTTCAATTCCTCCTCGGGTAAATTTACACTCTCTAAAAATAGAACCAATGAATTCTACACGAATCACTATGCGGTCAGAGCAACCTTCCGATCGCTGTTATCCCCCATTTTTTTTCTATTCCTTTAGAAGGAGAAAATTCGGTGATAAAGGCGAACATTTCATTTCTCTAGGTTTTCTCTGCCCTCTACGTTAATGTGTAGATGTGAAGTTCGATTTAGATAGAATGTGTAAATTTCAATTTATTTATAGTTGGATTTTATAAAAGTTGCACTCTTTTCTTTGTAACCGAGATGGGTGGAATTTAAACTGGGCTTGATCATTTCCTTATGGCAACTGCTGTACAATTGAATCTCCAGTAACAGGAGGTTGTATAATGGATCATGAGGTGATCTTATTGGATTCAAACCAGGGTTCTAATCAACATACCTATTCGATCGGTGAAGCCGCCAAAATGATTGGTTCCACCGTTAAAACGATCCGTTATTATGACGAAATCGGACTGGTTCACCCCTCCCTGCATACAGAAGGCGGCCACCGTCTCTACACCCCCCAAGACCTGTGGCGGCTGGAGCTAATCACAACGCTTCGCTATCTGAATTTCGGCATACCGGATATTCGCAAGCTCATGTCTGGCGAACTGGGTGTCTCGCAGGCGCTGGACCTGCAGATTGAAGCGCTGGAGACCCAGATCGGCACTCTGAGTTCCATGCTTTCCATTTTGCAGCAAGCCAAGCAGCATGAAGCCGAAGCTCCGTTGCATGCTGGTCACTCTCTCAGCTATGTATCGAGCCTGGTGGATTCGCTTACGGCTCATGCCAAGAAGCGCAAACAGTTCGTGTCTGCCAAAATGGAAGAATCCCATCTCCTGGACGGAATACCGCAGGAATGGAGAGTTTCATTCTTGCATTTCTTTGATAAATACTTGATGAAAGATACCAAAATGTCTGCCGAGCAAACGATGGCCTGGAACGAAATTAAGGAAATCATTAATGATCCGGGCTATTTTGCCGATCTGGCGCGACTCGAACTCCCCTTCTTCACGATGGCGAACCATCCACAGGTTGAGGCGGAAGTCTGGGTGAAGAAAATGGAGGAAATCCGCGTCCGGGCCACCGAGGCATTGTCCAAGCAATGGCCGCCGGATAGTCCTGCGGTTCAGGCGATCGTGCAGGATTTTGTCATGTTGTACGCGAGTAATGAACATACCGGAGACCCGGAGGCTTTTTTCCGAACTCAGGCTCAGTACATGCTGGACTCTGTTACGGAGCGCATCCTTCGCTTTAACAGGCTGTGTATGGTGGTGAACCCCGCGTGGAGTGAGATCGTTGACGGGATTAACCTACTTCAGGAAGGCATGCGGCTGCGGTTACAACAAACGGAAGAAGACTGAAGTCCAGTCTCCTTCCATTTACCCGTTTAGCCCTTTTTCAACGAATAGGATTCATGTTCCCCCACGTTACTATCCATCTGCAGCGGTTGTCCTTTCAGGTAGTGATTAAAAAAGTCGATGGTTGTATCATTTATCAACTGTTGTGCCTTATGCGCATCTACACCCTGGGACCATTCCAGAATAGGAGATATCAAATAGAGGTCAGAGAAACTCAGATGTTTGGTGTTATTCAGCTCCATCCAGTAGTTCCCTCCTGCCGTTACCGGCTCATAGCGTGCGTATACTTCCTCATAGTATTTTTCGGCTTCCGGACGGGTGGTGCCCATGGCAGCGATCTCTTCGTCACTCATGACGCTTGTCCCTGCAACCGTTGTGTCTGCACTCATCATCAGGAACGGTTTGCCGACTCCTTCAGCAGGAATGCGTTTCTCGCCAAAAAGTACCCCATCCATATTCATGCCTGCCTTGAGACGCGGATCATCCATCAACATCTGTACCGTCGTTGCCCCGCCAAATGAATGCCCAAACATACCCATGTTGTCCAGATCCATGTGACCGTTAAAACGTCCACTCGGATCATTCGCAGCCAATTTCTCCACCTCATCCAGTACGAATTGTGCATCCTTGACCCAGGTTTCATTAAGCTTGTCCATATAACTGAATTGCAGCTGTTCGAAGCCCTCTTTGCCCTCCGATTCAAACTGTGCCACACGTCCATCCGAAAATACGGATACCAAACTGCTGTAGGTGTGATTAATGCCAACCACAATGTAACCTTGACTAGCGAGCTGCTCCACCTGGAACGTATTCTGATTTTCATAGCCATGCAAACCATGAGAGAAAAGGATTACCGGATACTTGGCTTCCGCATCCGATAACGATGCTTCCTGTATTGCATGAGTTTGGACCTGGCCCAAGCTTGAGAATAACAGCTTCGGCAGCTGCAGCACTTCATTGAAGGCTGTTGCATAAACCGCTGGATTGTTTACATACGGAGCTGTTTTCCCCATGGCATTGGGATCTGTTGGATACCAGATCTGTACCATCAGCTCCCTTTGGTCTCCGGCGGTACTCGTCATCAATTCCTCCCGGCTATGATCCGTCCAATCATAGGAGACTGTGCCGATTCCATAAGGACCTGTTGGTTTTTCAAATGATAATACCGGAAATAGAAGCGGCAGACCTATCGTAACCGCTGCATACACCAGTACCAGCAACGATGCTGCAATGGCCCGAACACGACCAGACTTTCGCGCCGCAGACGCAGTTGAACCGACAGCACGTTTACCTTTTTCCGAGATCACACCTACACGCTGTTGCCGTCTTGCTTCTGTGATTACAACAACGACAGGAACCAGTGTCAGCAGGTATGCCGGAATCATCGGCCAGCGCATTCCTTCGACGAGACTATGGATCACCAGCAGGGCAGCTGATATGACCAACCCTCCCCATACCCATTTCCGCGGTTTATTCCGACCCCCAATCAACCACACCAGCATCATTACGTTGAAAATAAGATAAATCCATTCGATTGTTCTCATCTTGCTTATGCCCCCTTGTCTGCCGCAATGTAATTGATATGGATCGCACAGCAGCTCTTCTAGTTCATATCCTAAAACCTCCAGTAACAGGAGATTCAAGAGATATTTTTCAGAGGGTGACACTGCTCAAAAGATAATAAAAAAAGAGAGGGAGCTCCCTCTCTTTCTACATATTCAAATTCGTAAACCACGTAAACTTATTCTTACCAGGATGTACGTGGTTTTTGAATAGCATCCGTTTCTTTTTCTATATCTGTCATCATGTCTTTAATCCGGTCCAAAGCCAGTTGGAGCTGCTTTTGATGTGCATCCAGGCGATGAGCCATCGATCTAATCTGCTCTTGTGTAGGAGGCTGCGGCGCATGGGAGATCTCGATCAATTCTTTTTCAATAGCATCTATTCCATCCAATCCTGTACCCAGCATCTCAATGCCAAACTTGGCCTTATCAGCAATATGATCTATCTTTAAAGCCGTTTCTTTTGCTTGTTTGTTGCCCCAGCCACCCGATATGTAATTGGGCTGACCTACAGGTGGTGTATAATCGCTCATAGAGACCTTCCTCCCTATTTCTGGTACTTATCGGTAATTTCATCAATCTTATCTGTCAACTTGTCAATCTCGTCCGTGAGACTATCGATTTCGTTGGTTAACTTATCTACATCTTTAATATTCTTCTGCACTTCGTCAATGTTGCCGCTAGTAGCTATAACTTTGGACATTACTTCTTGTGCAATCGATGTCACAAGTACTTGCACATGATCAGGAGCATCTTGTCCAACTTGTGCGACCAATCTGTCAATCAGAGGCTTGATCTGAGATAATGTCGTTGCAGCGTTTGAAAGCTCACGACCACAAGAGTTCAATTCGGAGTCAATTTTATCCGATACCCGGTCAATTTTGGATTGGGTGATCTGGTCGATTTCCCTGATGACTTTGTCGATATCATTAGACATCTCACGCACTGCGCCTTTTCCTACTAACATTAGCAAACTCCCCCAGTATGTTTACAAATTCTTCGATCCTCTTGATTATAAGGTAAGCCTTAATACTGATCAATAAATTAAGTTGTTATTTCAACTCTTTTTTACAAAAAAAAACAAAAAATGCACCCTTGAATGACACCGAATCTCTAAAGATTCTTCGATGTATTCAAGAAATGCATTTTGGGCACCCGCTGAACAATTCACACCACAATTTTATAACATAAGTCTACCGATCTTCTCCGCCCTCTACACGCTGCTTTTTCCCAATACCGAATATGAAATATCCGATTACTACGATGGCCATAAAGGTCGCACCCACAATCAGGGGCAAGCGTGTATCCGGGTTAAACGCCATCCCGATGATAACCAGGATCAGATACACAATAATAATGTAGTTGCTGATAGGGAACCATTTGGACTTGAAGTTGTGTTCCCCCATCTCATTACCCCAACGCTTTCTGAATCGGAACTGGCTGAAGGCCAGTGCAAACCATGGCACCATCCCCGGAAGAACACTTGCACTGTAGATATACAGGAACAACTTGGAATCCGGCATCAGGTAGTTCAATATTACACCGATCAGCAATAGGGAGATCGTAATAATAATGCTGTTGCGCGGAACCCCGCCTTTGGACAGCTTTTTGAAGAAGGCAGGTGCCTGTCCATTCTCAGCAAGCGTGTATAACATACGTCCTGCACTGTAAATTCCGCTGTTACACCCCGACATCGCCGCCGTGAGCACCACGAAGTTGATAATGCCCGCAGCAGCCACGATACCGACCTTGGCAAATGTGAGTACAAACGGGCTTCCCGTCTGCCCCACTTCATTCCAGGGATAGAGTGTCACGATGACGAAGATAGCCCCTACATAAAAGATAAGGATACGCCACACGATATTTTTAATCGCTTTGCGCAGCGTATGCTTCGGATTCTCCGCTTCCCCTGCCGTAATGCCGACCATCTCCACGCCCTGATAGGCTGCCGTTACGATACATAGAGCAAACAGGAATCCTTTGATTCCTCCCGGGAAGAAGCCCCCATGACTCACCAGGTTCGATAATCCGATCGGCTCTCCGCCGTTACCCAGACCGAAGAAGATTAAGCCGGTTCCGATCACAATCATGAACACAATGGCGGTTACCTTAATCATGGCGAACCAGAATTCAAACTCCCCGTAGTACTTAACCGCAGCCAGATTCGCCGCCGCAATAATGAGCACACCAGCCAGTGCCGGCAGCCATTGTGGAATATCCGGGAACCAGTATCCGACATAAATACCGATCGCCGTTACTTCCGCCATCCCCACCGTTACCCAGAGGAACCAGTAACTCCAGGCGGTCAGGAACCCGGCAAGCGGGCTGATATATTTATGAGCAAATGTGGCAAAGGATCCGGTGACAGGCTCCTGAATCAACATCTCACCCATAATACGCATGACAAAAAAGATAATGATCCCGGCCAGCAGATAGGCCAGCAGCACCGAAGGACCTGCCCATTTGATCGTACTCGCCGATCCCATGAACAATCCAACGCCGATTGTACCCCCGAGTGCAATCAGCTCAACGTGACGGGGCTTAAGCCCTCTAGATAGTTGCTTCGATTCCAAACGATTCTCCCCTTTTCTTGTGTGCAGCTTCGTGTTGTCAGAATTACATGTTTATGTTCACATTAACGCAATGCAGAATTGCTTCACCAAATTGTACGAGATGTGCCGCAGAAATACAACAAGGAATGTAAGGAAGCGTTTTTATTAAGAATGTTTATCATTTATAACGGTTTCTGGATCATTCCCCAAGAGTATCAGCTTGATATGAGCAAGACCAAGAGTGAAACCACACGCGGCTACCGCTTATGGCGGCTCTATCCGTGATCTGGGAGGTTATTCTTGTATTTTGGATATAGCCACATCGGAAAGACGTAACAGGCAATAGACTGGAACAATCTCGGGGCCCATCCGTATCTTCTATAAATACATAAGGGGAGGCACGACATGCCTGACTTGCTGCTGATCTTATTTTTGTTCAACCTGTCACTATTTCTTCTGCACGAAATGGATGCGATTAGGCGGTCCGAGTGGAGATTGTTTATCGTGTTGAAAGAGATGGAAGACGAGAAAGCTTATAGGTATTTTACATGGGTGCACCTGCCCTTATACACCGTTATCCTCTCCCTGCTCTTCAGTTCGTATCAGACGATTACGTTCTGGGTACTGGATATCTTTTTCATCATACATACGGTATTGCATTTCTTATTTGAGAAGCACCCTCGCAACCAATTTAAAAATTCGTTCTCAAGGTCATTCATCTACCCCATGGGAATTTTTGCTTTAATCCATTTGATATTCCTAATAAACTAGGGGTAACAACTACTCATTTCGGGAGGTGTGCATATGGAACAGCAGCACGCAGCACGAGTCGAATTATTCGTTTCCAATACACAGATCATCAAGAAGTCGTTCAAGTGGCAAAATCCGATGATGCATCGCCTCGCGGCACTTCTCTATGCAGGAGAAAATAAAACGGCGGATGGCGAGGCCATTCGCCAGAGTCATGATCTGATGAAGCAAAATACAAACCTCTTTTCCGTATTCAGGGGCAATTCGGCCATTAGTATTGCCGCCATGCTCTCCCTTACCACGGATCAGGAGTCGAAGCTGGCGGATACCCTACATGTCTACGATTTGATGAAACAGATCAAGTTTCGCACTTCCGATTTCCTGGCCGTGGCTGCCTATCAGATTGCTGCCCAGGCAGCGCCTGACCAGTTTCAGTACACGGTGGAGCGTGCCAAGGGCTTTTATGATCAGATGAAAGCAAAACACCGCTTCCTCACCGGACAGGATGACTATATTTTCTCAGCCATGCTGGCTCTCTCCGATCTGGATGTGGAATCCGGTGTGGCCCGCATGGAGCAGCTCTATCGTGAACTGAAACCAGAATTCTCCCCTGGCAACAGCGTGCAGGCATTGACTCAAGTACTGGTTCTTGGAGACGACAATCCTGAATCAAGCGCGCGCGTATTGGCATTACAGGAGGCGTTCCGTAAACGCAGCATCCGCTTGGATAAAACGTATACCCTATCCTCCCTCGGAGTGCTCTCCCTGCTGCCTGTTCACCAAGACACACTGGTGGATCAGGTCCAAGAAACGTTTGACTGGCTGCGCGGTCAAAAGGGCTTCGGGTCATGGTCGATCACCAAACAGGAGCTGCTTCTATTCTCATCTGCCCTAGTGGCTGTTCAGCATGTTGAAAATCTGCGAAGCGGTGTGCTGACCACGACACTCTCTACCAGCATCACCAACATTATCATCGCACAGCAGGCCGCCATGGCCTCCGCTGCCGCGGCATCGGCTGCTGCTGCCGCTTCTTCATCTTCAAGCTAACGTTCATTAAGGAAGCTTATTATGGAAAAGCCCCCTCTGATTGATTCAGAGGGGGCATAAATGATTCCAAATAAATGTAGAACGGTGACTCATCTTCCGAAACTATATGATTCCCGTTTCTCGAAACTCCTCAATGAAACTATTCAGCCAATCGTCACCATAATCCAGTGCACCCATATCATTTTCGATAAAAGCAACATCCAGACCCATGACCCAGAATCTGCGAGCGATAATGAACAGGTCCACCGCCTTCTCGTCCTCTGGAGAGAAGCTTCGTATCGAACGATAACCTGCCATCAGCGCATTCCATAATGCTGCTTTTTGCTCACCGGATTGTCTCTTTCTAGCCTTTACCTGAGCCAGATCGTAGGCTCGCCAGCCTTTGGCTGCCCACTCCAGGTCATAATGCGTAAATGAGCCTCCCTGCTGAAAGGCATTATTGTTGCCATGCATATCGCCATGACACAGCCCCCATTCCAGACTATCGGCAGATGCTGTAATACGCTCCTTCAGCTCCTGAGTGAACGCATACAAAAATGGTGCTGCTTCATGCGACTCTCCGATATACGCCAGAATGCGCGCGAGAGGCTGATCAATCAGAAATCGTGTATCCAGCTCATATCTGGGCTGCTCCACTACAACCTGATCCATAGCCTTGTGCAGCTCAGCCGCAGATTGACCAAAAGCATAACAGGACGCCTCATCCTCCAGGTTGTTCTCGGTCCCCTCAATATAGCGGAACATCACGGCCACCCGTTTGCCTTCCGGCGCATCCAGAACGGTGTAATCCCTCTTACCCTTCTTCTTCATGTGATCTCCAACATCTGCATGTACCGAAGAATTCAATATTGCTTTCAATTGAGATAGCACGGACAACTCCGTGATGACTTCTTCCTCTCCGATCTCCGCACGGTATACCCGAAGGATGTGCAAGCCAGTGGACGTTTTAACCCGGTATGTATCATTCAATCCTCGCAGCCAAAACAAACATTCTTCCCATTGACCCATATCATATTGATCTCTTAGAGCAAATTCCAAATATTTCGGGCTTAGAATAGAGCGTAATGCCATGGGTTGGTTAAAATTATGCATCTTGATGCTCCTTTGGTTTAATCATTTCTGTTACTCCTATCATTCAATATATAAACTACAGGTAAACACTGGAAGTAAAATGAAGAAGTGTACCTTAGCAAGCTCGTCCATCATCAACCCCGACAAGATGCTTACTGACCAAGCCAGTAATCACCGCGACGATCCAAGATTGGTTCTATAATCAGGCAGCTGCCTGTCCTGCGTTATACGATTCAACAGGCTCGCTATACGCTCCCGGTCAAAAGAAGCCAGATATACGGCTAATACATCATCCTCGCTTTCACCAACAGCCAGTTCGAATAGAAGAATGACATTATCCCTACAAAATATCCGCCAAGCCTGAAGAGATGACGTTTCTGGAATTTCATATGCTCCATCGCTTAATCCCCAGTAGGATCGGTAATCCGATAACCCCCACATGTTCTCATCAAAAATCACCCAATAAGGCAGCCTATCCTCCACCCCCATTTGAATAAATGCTTTGCTTACCAGAAAATTGGTGAGCGATTCATTCTCCAGCGACCAATCCGGGTGGTTCCAGGCACATAGATACACAGGCGGGTCTTCCTTCGTCAGATCACTGAAACGTATGCCGCAATAGATCACTGATTCTTCGCATTGATAAAAGATCAAAAACGCCTTGTCCGTTGTAAAGAAATCCGAATCCGGTACAAAGATATCCTCCAGAAGCATCGGCTCATACTGATTATTACAGTGCTGTGTAATATATAGTGACCGCCCAAACCTCTTATAATATTCACGCAGAGCGGCCGGAAAAGGCTTGCCAAGACGACGCTCTTGCTCCTGAATGTCTTCCTCTAAAATGGAACCCCCTGCTTCATCATGACCTTGGAGGAACTCGGTCAACACTTTAAAATCTGCAATCAAGTCAGTCTCCTCCTTTCACCAGAACGTATCTTTCAAGGAACACACGGGCCTCCGGAAATAACAATGGAGCGACATGGTCTATGGGGAACCACCGAATATCATCAATCTCATCATCCTGAGGTTTCAGGTCAGTCCCGTCTCCAGCATATTCCACCAGAAACATCGTCGTTTCCTGCCCCTGAAATCCCAATTTCTTCTGCGTTATGGCATCAAAACGAAAGACAATTCGGTCCTTGAACGGTTTGGTAATTGTAAAGTTTGTTGATCCGGTTTCTTCTTCTAATTCCCTGAGCAGTGCCGCCTCTATGCTCTCGTCCTGCGGCTCTACCCCACCTTTTGGGAAATCCCACGTTCCTTTGATTTTCCCCTGTGCTCCTTTTACCTTATGAACTAACAGCAGTTCATCATCCTTTTGAATGACCGCACCGACAGCCATACGAATCATTGATTACACCCCCAACATCTTAAGTCTGGAACAAGATATCCGGTTTGCTCGCTTGTATGATTTACATTATAAAATATTCATGAGCAGAATTCCTTTTCAGCCCAAATAGACCGCTCCCCTGGCCAGGGAAACGGTCTATGAGACGATATTCTATGAAGAAATTCGATGAAGAAGATATCCTATGACGATACCGAGTTGGTTGCGCCAATCTTGGTGATGACCGTATCATACGGAGCCAGTTCCAGCGTTTGTTTTCCAAAATCGGTATCCATCGTTGTTGTTTGAACCTGGTCGCTATTGTTGATCACAACCAATATATTACTTTCAGGGTAATACGCACACTCAGTGTACAAGTTATCCGGGATATACTTCGTTTCTTCGTACTCCTCGCCTGCATAGCGAATCAGATTCAGCAGCAATCTGGTATTCTCCCAGTTGAATTCGAATGCGGGGAGATAGATCCCTTTTCCTTTGCCGAATGCATGGGTAGACAACGTAATATGACCATCTGTTTCATGCACCACCTCAGCTGTGCCATCCGTAAGATAAATGCCTTTCTTCGGCGTTATGCTGGCTTTATCCGGTACCAAACCATGCTCATCTCGTACCTCATACGACCATTTTCCGTGAACGACTCTGGCTCCTGTATCTTCATCCACGCCAAGAATATGTGCCATTCGGAAAAAGCTGTCGTATCCCTCAATCGCCGACGGCTGATGAATGCCGATAAATGTACCACCTTCGTATACCCACTTCGTCAATAGGTCCACACATGTATGGTCATTCCAGTGTTCCCCACCGCTCCATGCAGAACCCGCAGAACCGGCATTGATCACGACATCGCAGTCTTGCAGTACGCCCTGACGGATGTCTTCAAAATCGATGAACCGCACCTCAACCGGTAATCCCGACAATGCTTCATTGACATGGATGAGATCATGCATGTACGTTTCATGGAAATGCCCGGACAAGGTCCATGATCTCAGTTTGCCCCAGCTGTGCAGCACGGCTACCTTGGTCTTAATCTGATAAGGCTTGCCAGCCTGATGCAGCTCCTTTATTTCTCTGAATTCATTGGCAATCTTCTCGATGTATTCCACAAAATCCGGATAAGGCTCCACCAGATGCAGATACCCGCCCAGTCCGATTCGATCGATCGGTTCTCTGAGCAGAGCACGCCGGATATGAATCCAATACTTCTTGGCATCCAGCGTAGGGTCGCCGCCCTCCTTGAAGGTAGGAAGCCCGCCTAAACCAACCGGGAACAGGTAGGGATGCAGCCGAATTTCATGCGTATCCACGTTGATACCCGAACACATTCTTGCCTCATACCCGGAGAAAACACATTTGATCATGCCGTCGAATCCAAATTCTTCGAAGCGGTCATTGTAAGGCTCCATGCCGACCCAGCTATCATCGTAGAAAACATAGGCCAGCTTGTCATGTTTGTGTACAATATCAATCAGCTTTTTGCCGAATTCAATCACAAAATCATTGATGAATGCCATCCAATCCAGCTTGCGCTGATTCGCAGGGATATGACTGACCTGATATTTACCGCCATTCACAAAATCCTCAGCCGTGAGGGAATAGCCCGCCTTTTTGGCAAACAGATCAAGCGCTCTTGAACTTACCGTAAAATCATATGAACCCCAGTCCGAGAACAGATGACGATTTCGCTCACTGCTGCCCCAGATCCAGGCGAAATTATAGAACAGGGAAGTAAACCGAACAACGGTCGTTTCCTTGTGCTCCTGACACCAATTTTCCATCCAATTCAGCAAATATGTTTGGGTCTCCGGATAGATCGGATCGATCTGCATCAGATGCTCTTTGTCCCAGTCATTCGTCGTGTGGTTGTACATCGAAATCTCTTCCCATATTCGGTAAACCATGAAGCTGACGGTGTATTTATGCCACGGAACGATGCCGGTAATAACCACATTCCCGGATTCCCGTTCATAATTCCACTGTTCTCTCGGTACCTCTTCCCCCGTCGTCCGGTCATAGACCTGCCAGTACCTGGACGCTTCCCGGGAATCGTTCACCTTGAATTGTTCAGCGAAGAAATCCTCCATCAGATAGATGGACAGGTAATCCTGCACGGCCACCTTGGGGTTCGTTATAAGAAAACATTGCTGCAGCTTATCCGTATTGCGGGACGCCCACTCATTATGATCCCGGATGATACAGATCGTTGAATAAATACCGTATCCTGCGTTAATAATCTCATCCGACAATTTCGTCCCGTCGCTGTCACGAATGACATCAGCACCCCACCGTTCAGCGAGTTCCAGTGTCAGCGCCTCATAACCCGATTCTCCGGGCAGGGTGAAGGCTCCCGTTGTTTTTTTGGACAAATTGCATCTCCTCCTATCTCAACATGTCGGACAGAAAAGCGAGTGCCAGGCCTTGACCCCAGCCCTGAATCCAGTCTTTGGGGATCTTGCGGTACCCTTCCCGATCCTTCATGACAGCCGTGCCGCCGGATACGCCCAGTACACGTCCATCTTCGGTGATATTTTTCAGTACACCGTCCAGTGCCTTCTGTACATACTTGGTATGCAGCGGATTGCCGTTATTGATCATGGCTGCCGCTATACCGCAAGACGCCGATACTTCTTCATAGGACTCCTCATCGTCCAGCACCGTTCGCCACAAGCCATTGTCCGTCTGAACCAGCTTCAATGCTGCCAGTTGGTCCCGGAGCGAGCACTCGACGTCCATGCACTGCGGATATAAATACCAGTCCTTCAATTGAGGTTTCACCTGCGACATCGTGTAGGCACCCCAGGCATTCGCTCTTCCCCAGTAAAATCCGGACATATGGTCCTTATTGACGTTGTTATACCCGTGATACCAGAAGCCCGTACTTGGGTCCTGAAGGTATTTGATATGCCAGTAATACTGATTCAGGGCATCCTGAATCATGGCTTCATCCTTCAACTTGCTGCCTACGCGCAGCAGGAAAAATGCAGCCATAAACAAGGTATCCGCCCACGCCTGTTCCGGAAAGTCATTGGCAACAGATACGGTATGCTGCAGCACGTTGTCTCCGAAGCGGAGCGCATGATTCTGGAGATAATCCACTTTGCTTAGCGCGATATCCCAATACTTCTGATCTCCTGTCTCTTCATACAACGTAATCAGCATATGTCCCATGGCACAGGTATTTACCGTCCAGCTCGGCAGGCCCAGCTCAATATATTCATCCGCCCACTGAACCAGCCTGTCCAAAATCTCCTTGTTGCCTGTCGTCTGGTAGGCTCTGGTTACACCGTAATAGGCTACACCGCAAGGCCAGTCCCATGTCAGATCCATGGATAGTGTTTTTTGGGTGACATTATCGATGACCTTTAAAATCTCTTCCCTGTCATATTTCACTTGAAGCATCGGTATTCCCCTCTCCTGGACACACGCCCCAAGTGCGCCCTGAGAGGTGTCCGTTCGTATTGTAAACGCTTTACTAATTCCATTCTACGCAGTAAAATAGTGTCAATCTAAGCATATTCGTAACAAAACTGCGCAATTTCAACCATTTATGAATGGAGGATCGCATATGGTCAAAACAAGGAAGCCTGTTATTGAATACCGTCATTACAGTCTGCCCATCCATTTTCCCGTCCTGCTATTAAACGGTGAACGCTGGAAAATATCCGATATCAAGAGCGAGCATCTTCATTTTCATAACCACCTGGAGATTGGCATCTGCTACTCCGATAGCGGCATTATGGAGATCAAGGGAGAATCCGTCCCCTTTCAGGCCGGCGATGTGACCTTCATTCCCCGATATCTTCCTCATACAACGTACAGCACGCCTGGTACGGCCAGTTTGTGGGCTTATATTTTCTTTTCGCCAGAGGACCTGTTTCAGCATTCATTAAAAAGTACATACCGAGACTTTGAGCCGAATCTGTGGGCAATCCAGGGAATGAACTGTGTGCTCAGCAAGGAGCAGCATCCCAAAGTGTACACGCTTGCCACATCGATCGTAGAGGAGTTAAGACAGCAGAATCCCTATTACCAGGAAAGTGCCTACGGCTTGATGCTGTCCCTGTATATCGAGCTCCTTCGAATTCATTCCCGGAATCGCCCCCTGTCAGAACAGGGAACAGATCATGGTTTGAAAGGGGACCTTGTGATCTCCCCCGTACTCGAGCACATCACCAAGAACTACATGACCCCCATGACCATCGACTTTTTGGCCGATCTGTGCCACTTGAGCACAACGCATTTCCGCAGAAAATTTTATGAGATTATGAGAACGACCCCTCTCGAATTCATCAACAGCACACGAATCGAAGAGGCCTGCAAACAGCTGAAGAGCACCGACCATTCCATTCTGTCGATCTCCGAGCAGGTCGGTTTTCATTCCATTTCCAGCTTCAATCGCTGCTTCTCCAAACTGATGGGACAGTCCCCCAAAGCGTGGCGTAAAGGCGCACAAACCGAAGTACAGTCCGCAAAAGCATCCATACTGGAGTTTACGGGATGGGTCTAGGTTTAGTGGAAGCGCTGTTCACTGTTCCAATCCATAAAAAAAAGACGCTTCAGGAACACCATTCCTGAGCGTCTTAGTCTATGATCCACGTTGTTGCTTCCTTTAACACCTTACATATTTGCGTTTGAAACCAATCCGATTTTTATCTACGGCATTTTGAATATTATCGGAAGCATTCAGGAGTTTGCTCTTGGGCTTGTCCTTCTGAACCTCGACGGGACCGATCGCCTTCGCTGTTTCGACAGCCTTATCATGCAGCGGAACGTAGGACACGGCCACGGTATATACGAAGTAGTTCATGGAATACTGGGTGCGCTCGGGAGATTGATGGATCTTGGCCTGCACGTTCTCCAGCATCCCGCTCAGCTTATCCTCGGAGAACTCAGCGTCCGGACGATTGCCCAGCAGCCAGCAATAACAGCTCCAGCCTGCCGACATCTTCAGCTCTTCCCCGCTGGCAATCCACCGATCTGCAACTTGCTGTGCAATATCTGTCTCCGATAACGTAACGGCAACGATGAAATCGGAGATCATGTAAAAATAGGCGTCCTCAATCCAGCGGTCAAAATCCGCTTCCGTCATTGCTAAAGGATCAGCAATGACCCCTGCAAAATACATCGCATCGTAATTCCCGGTTGCGTACAGCTGCTCGGCCAATGCCTGATCCTTTTTGATTTTGCGGGCGATCGGCTTCATCGCTCCTGTAGCCACACCGAAGAGCGGCTCGTGTGCACCATTCGACATATATATCTTTTTCGTGCGCTCCTTGCCAAGTGCCTCAAGCTCCTGCATCACTTCTTCCAAATTCATGACCGCAACACTCCTTGATTCATAGTGGGAATGGCATATTTCGTCTGCCCCAGGTCTCAGCTACCTTCCAAAACATCATTGAAGAGCTGTCCGCCTCCATCAACATCAATAATTTTAAGGCGACTTGTGTTTTTGATAAAAATGGTCTTGTATTTCTCCTCACCGTCTTGATTCGCGAGTAAAAGAATGCGTTCATTATCATTGTCCGTTACCGTACGAAACATATAATCCTGGGAATCAACTTCCCGAACAATCGTGTCATATTCGGGAAGCGAAGACCACTCGCTCTGGCTTGTACTTTCTTCGGTTGGTTCGTTGTTTGGCTGCGCCGTTTCGGTCTGTGCGGATGGTTCATTGCTGCCCGAGGGATTCCCGGTATCCGTCTGGTTCGATTGGCAAGCCGTCAACATCGTTGCGGCCGCAATCAGGATCATAAGCAGTCTGTTCATCGTAAGTCATCTCCTGCCTGCGTTAATGCTTTTTTTATTGAATAAGGGTCTCTGACGCCAGCGTAAAGCCTTCAATCGCGACATCTTCGTCCACTTCAATCATGATGCAGCGTTTCCCTTGGAAATTCACCTGCTTGACGTATCTCAAATCCTGCGGGCTAACCGAAATTGTAGCGACCTTCGTTTCGATCTTGATGGACTTGGAAGTAAACTTCGGCATAACGCTGGTTGCTTTCATCTCATAGTTTTTATTGTCTACGATCGTTTCGAATGCCCGTTCCACCTTCTCGGTGGTCACATCCTCCACGCCGCTGGCGTTCAGTACACGCTCCAGATCTTTGTAATCCAGCTTCGGAGGCTCTTCCTCCTTCGTCTCTTCGTTGATTTCAATCACCCGGTTAATCTCTTCGTACACCTGAGCAATGGTAGCTGAATCGAGTTCTTCCCCAGCCACTTCCTTGACGATATCTTCAAAGATCGCTCGCTCTTCCAGTGCCGTCACAGATCTTTCTCCGTTCAATACCTGTTCGACAAAGTGCGGATCCGGGAAATTCGATTTTCCCGTACAGTATAGAATCCGATTCACATCGGAATAGTTGTCCGTCACGCTAGGGTACAGGAATCCTTGCTCCGGCGTGCTTAACTTGATAATCGGATCGACAATGATATTGTACTTAAACTCCCGCTCCACATAATCGAACAAGAGTGTCTTCCTCTGTTTCTCCGTGGAGTTCACGCTGCATAAGATGAACGGATGGGCAAACACCTCGTTCTTCTCACTCTCTTCCGCATCATCGTTTCTCGCCTTGGTCGGCAAATAATACTGTCCCCGAACAAACGTGACCACCATGTCCCGCTCATACTTGGCATCCGCCAGCATTCGGTCCACGAGCAGCAGCATCATGTCCTGCCATTCTTCCGGATCACCCGTTACGAGTGCTTGATGAAGCAGTACCTGCGCTGGCTCTTCCGCTTCTTCCTGAAACTTCAGTTCGAACAATTTTTGATCCAGTTCGCCAGTCAGCAGTTTTTTGAAATTCCCCATGTATAACTCCTGCTTCTCCCGGTCCACCAGTTCAAACGGATGGCGCTCCCAGTGGTAGACTTCATTTGTTTCCTTCGTAATATAGACATTGAGGATATCGTAAATATTCAGTAGATCATGATCCATCTTAAATTGCTTGCGGATGTTGGCAACTTCTTTTTTGTTCATAGCGGACTTGGCAGCTCCTTCGATATATTCTGGCTTATTTAGTATAAATTATTGAGCGTTATTTTGTTAGCGATTTGCGGCTTACATTGCTGTACCTGCGGGTCCATTCTCCCGTGCACCTGATCCTCTATTGTGGCATATTTGAATACTCCAGTCGAGGGCATTTCCTTGAAATAAACATCTTACTTCATTGTGCTTATTTTCCTATTCCCGAACCTGCAGCATTACGGTGATATCAAAAAAAAAAGGCTATCGACTTGAGTATGATATGGCAGTTTGCCAGCATTTCTTAATCCTATCTCATCAGTAAAACTATCCTCTCAAATAAAAAGGTGATACGGAATTTGATCCGTACCACCAACTCATATTCATATTATTCTGTTTATGCATCATTCCGCGCCAGGAAGCGTTAGATGAATGCCTGACTAGTTATGGCACTCTTCTCATGTAGCAGATAATGCTGTCGAGCATAGAGAGCATATCGTTTATGGTATTACAGCTTGCCCGCAGCTTTCACTTTCACGAGCAGTGCGTTGCCTGGCAAATAGGCAATCGGAATGTCCTCGACGGACACAATCTGAACCGTCTCCGGGTTCGCTCCAGCTGCCGTTGCCTCGTTCACGGCGCTCTCCTTGGCATCCCGCATGACGTCGTCATATTTCCAGTCGTCCAGCGAATAGATGCGCTCCGACTCGCCGCTAACCTCTCCGAGTGCTGCGCCGATTGCATTCGCCGCATCATAGTTGTCTGGCCGGATGATTCGGCTCGCCCCGGCGAGCGTCTCCGGCACCAGCAGGCTGCCGCCGCCAACCAGAATGACATCGACCGGATCGGCACTCGTTTTCATCCGGTCAATGGCGTCCTCCAGGCTCTGCTGCATAACTGCATCCACCTTAAGACATACGGCTTCGTCCACCGCATCCGCGTTGGTACCCGGCCATACCGCCCGGCCCAGCTTCACCGCCACGTCCGTCGTTGTCAGCGTATCACCGCCGAAGATGCGGGCCCGTGTCGTCAGCTCATAGCCAACACTGTCGGGGCCAACCGTTACGGCGCCAGCATCATCAATCCGGACAATGGTTCCGCCGCCGAGGCCAATGGACAAAATGTCCGGCATCCGGAAATTCGTGCGAATACCGCCGATATCTACCGCTGCCGACGATTGGCGCGGGAAGCCTTGTACAAGCACGCCGATATCCGTTGTTGTACCGCCAATATCAACGACCAGCGCATCCGTCAGCCCGGACAGGTGCGCAGCGCCCCGAATGGAATTCGTCGGTCCGCAGGCAATCGTCAGAATCGGGTAACGGAGCGCATATTCGCTCTTCATCAACGTGCCGTCATTCTGGCAAATGTACAGCTGCGCATGGATGCCGAAGCCGTTCAGCGCTTCTTCAAAACCGCGAACGACACCTGCAATGACTTGCAGCAGCGCCGCGTTCAGCACAGATGCATTCTCCCGCTCAAGGAGTCCAATGCTGCCAATCTCACTGGAATAGGTAACCGGCATGTCAGCACCCAGCACCTCGCGGATGATCTCGCCAACCCGCTTCTCTTGGTCACGGTTCACCGGAGCAAAGACCCCGCACACTGCTACTGCGTCAACTTCACCCTTCATCCGGTTGGCCAGTTCAGCAATCTCAGCTTCATCCAGACTTGCAATCTTGCGGCCATCATACTCATAACCGCCAGAGGCGATATAGCTATGCGGTCCAACCGCCGCGCGCAGCGATTCGTCCCAGCCAGCAAGCGGCGGAACGGCTGTCGTTGCCGGAGCGCCGATACGAATCAGGCCAACCCGCCCGAGATGCTTGCGTTCCACGATAGCATTCGTGCAGTGCGTGGTGCCAAGCATCGCGTAGCGAATGTCTGCTCCGTTCACGCCGCTCTCCTGCAGCAAGCGGCGAACAGCCTCTACAATGCCTTCGTTCACGTCAGCAGTCGTATGGACCTTGACCTTGTGCACGCAGTGCAAGTTGGAATCCAGCAGGGCGGCGTCCGTATTCGTGCCCCCTACATCGATGCCGATCCGGTACACCTGGTTTGTGTTTGCTTCAGTCATCGCACCCTTGGTCATTGCGCCGCACCTCCTTTCAAAACCAACGTCTCAATCGGCACATAGTCGAAATCATATCCGAAGTATCTTGGCCCAGCCGTCTCGATGCCTTTTGGTGTGCGCCATTTGTCATCACATGGCAAGCCTGCTACCGTCACCCGGGCACCATACTTCAGATTTTCCGTCGTTACCGGCATACCTGTATCTTGATCCAACAGCGTGATCAGGTCTGGGGTAATGGCGAGTGGTTGGTCATCAACGGTGGCGAGCAGGAACTCATTCTGGAAAAACAGCCGCATCGTTTTTCCCTTGCTCTCCCCGGTCCCTTCAAATACCGCTTCGCCGCGTGTAAAACCGCCATCCATACGGCGGCGGATATCCACGGCCTTGCCATGAAACAGGGCATGTCCATGCAGCTTCGTGAGCAGTTCATGCACAGGATTCAGCTTCTCCTGCTTCGCTTCGAACAGCGTCCGCCCGATCTCATAAGCGAGCGTCAGCGTACCGCCGATGGCGCTCTGCTTCGCCTGCGCACCGGATACCGGATAATCACAGATGGAAGCAGAACCCCCCATCTCTACTGTCAGCGCACGTGCCATGCGCTCTTCCCATACACCATCAATCGTGTGCATCAACGCGCTGTTGCCGCGTTCATCCGCCATCGCCACTGGACTGCACGGGATGCCCTCCAGATGGAACGTGACCATCTGTGATTCGGGAAACGCACGCCCCATCGCATCGGCGTCCACAAGCGGAATTCCGCGCTGCGCCGCCGCAATGACCGGAACGAGTGAGTTGCCGCCACCGACCTCGATCGGCATGACGGCATCCACTTTGCGGCCCAGTTCTCTTTCCATCAGATCCAGCGGCTTGGTCAGCTGTTCTGCCGAAGGAATTTTCTCCAGCATCACCGTAGGTGCACCAATCATCGATACCGGTACGACAAGTCCCTCATCATCCAGTTCTTCAAGCTGTACGATACGGACCGGCCCATGCTTGCGGATGGCCTCCATGGCAATCAGTTTACCTACATGAGGGTCACCCCCACCGCCTGTGCCCAGCACCGCTGCGCCAATTGCAATATATTCAATAGCCTGTTCATCAAGTGTAGTTAATCTTGCTGCCTTGTTCATGCTTTCATCCCTTCTTTGCTACCCATTTGCCTATGATGGCTTGTACGATAAATGCCATCAAGAAGCTGTCCAGCGCAGGAACCTGCGTTACCTGGAACCAACCAAGCCCATCCGGAGCCATCGTTGTCATGAATCCGAAGAATGTGGCAAGGACCCATACCACGATGGAGCGAGGAATCCAGCTCCGGTTGCTGTCCAGCCCTTCAAACGAGAATCTGTTTTTGTTCACCAGCAAATACTCTGCCGTATATATACCGCCCAGCGGTGCAACAAGCATCGTGATATATGTGAGGAACGTCATGAAACGGTCATAAATGCCGAAGCAAGCGAGTGCTGTCGCAATCAAACCTGCAATGATCGTAATGACGGATTTGGGCACTCGTTTGAATACGACGGAGAAACCCAATCCTGCGGAATACAAATTGTTCGTGTTGGTTGTCCACTGTGCCAGTGTCAGCACGATAATGGCCGGAATACCGAGTCCGAGCGTTAGGAAAATACCCGTCAGATCGTCGGAATCCATCGACCGTGACAAGAAGATGGCAATGATCGTCATGAAGCTGTTGCCGACAAAGAAACCTACAAACGCTGCCGTAATCGCATGCTTGGGCGTCTTAGCCCAGCGGGCAATGTCAGGGGACAGTGCTGTCCCCAGGATAAAGATTCCGATGACCAGCGAGATCGCCGTTCCCATCGGCACTGCCTCACCCTCGAACGGTGACCAGACCGTGCTTCCGCCTTCGCCGTTCAGCGCCAGGACCAGCGCGAAAATAATAAACACGACGAGCAGCGGTACCGACCAAACACTTAATTTTTCAATGGCCCGATAGCCCCAGATCGCCGTAGACATCATGAGCAGTCCACCAATCATCGACAGTACCCAGAGCGACCAGTGCCAGCCCCACAGCTCGCTTAACGCCGTCTGGAAGTTGGAAGCGAAGAAGCCGACCTGTACACCGAACCAGCCAAGCGATGAAATTCCGAGAATGACGGAGACAATGAGTGCTCCTTTGTTCCCGAACAGAAACCGGCTAATCATGGCCGTGGACAAACCTGTTTTGGCCCCAACATAGGCGCACAATGCCCCGATAATACCCAAAATGACCGAACCAACGATGACCGCAGTAAGTGAATCACCAATGCTCATGCCTGCGCCGAGCTGCGCTCCCAGAAACATGGCAGATAGATCAATCCCGATGGCAATCCAGACAAATGCCATCGAAAGCCATGATTTTCGTAAATGCTGAGGTACGGGTTCCCGTTCGTAATCTTCTATTTTCGTATCGTTGCTCATGTTCCACCCTCTGCTTTCTGTACAATCTTGTTGATTGCCTAAGCTGCGACGGATCTCCAGAACATCTCAAAGGCATGTTTCAGTTTCCGATCGAACAGCTCCGGCGATTTATAGTAGTAATATTGCATGCCCAGCCCGTCCATCAAGGTGAGGAACGAATCCACCAGCGTCTCCATCGGAACGGCAGCCAATTCGCCGCGATCCAGACCTTCCTGCATGATCTCGCCGATAATGCTGCTCAGCAATGTATCGAAACGCCCGAATGCCTCCTGCATTCTTTCCAATAGGAAATCCGGCGGGAAAATCAAATACCGGAAGGCAAAAACAGCAAGCTCTGTTTTGTTTCGGTGAAAATCGTATTGGCGAAGCAGCAGCGCATGCAGTTTTTTCTCCGTATTCATTCCTTTGCTGGTTTCCGCCATCGCTTGGATATATTCGTTATAGGCGCTCATCGATTCTTCGAAGACCGTCATGAACAGATCTTCCTTGCTCTCAAAAAAGGCGTAGATTGCCGGTGTTTTGACCCCGACCTCCTTCGCAATTTCTGATAATGCCGTCCCATCGTAGCCCTTCTGCCCAAATAATCTCAGCGCGGCTTCCTTCAGCTTCAATCTGGTGGTCATAGTCATCCCCTTTTCTCCATTCTAATTAACGTTAATTAAGTAGATTATACAATTATCTGCATAAAAATCAATGCAATTAATTGCTATGTCAGCTTTTTATTTCAATGTTATACGTTCGAAATTCAGTTAGGACAATATTCTCGCAGATTTGGAATGGAATGAATTAGTAGATTGCAGAGGAGTGCATAAGAGATCCATATGGCTCTAATCTTGATAAAAGGTATAGCAAAAGAGGTACCCTGCATCAGGATACCTCTTACTAGAGTGTTAAACCCACTTCATTCAAACAGCCGCTGATGCTTATGAAAAAACTCGTAAAAGAATCGTACATTATCCAGTTCATACCACTCTGCCGTCTGCAGCATGCTGGCATCAAGATTGTAGATCTTCGCATGAAGCGTGCCCAGAACAAAGGGAGAGTGCGTGGCAATAATGAATTGACTGTCGAAGTAACGCGCCAGATCATTCATTTGTTCAGCCAGCTTGATTTGATTCGCGGGAGACAGCGACGTTTCCGGTTCATCCAATAAATACAGCTGCCCAGGAAGCAGATGCTCCTCAAAGAACTGCATCGAGCTTTCCCCGTTCGAATACTTCTCCTGCGAGAATCGAATGATATCCATCTTTTTCTCAAAAGCATACGACTGCTCGAGCTCTTCGACCTCGGCCTTGCTCTTTCCTTGTACGAATTGCTCATGGAGCAGCCCTTCGCGAAGCACGCTTTCCTGCTGTATTTTCTTGATTTCATATAGCAGATCCTCTGACTTGATGTACCGGCTCCCCTCGGGCAGCTTATATACGGGACGCTCCTGTTCATCCTGCCCGAGTTGATAGCTGCTTTCCTCAATAAACCGCTGAACATAGATGCTGTGTCCATAAGTGGACATTCGCTCAGCGCCCGTCAATCCCAATTTGTTCGCGATCAGATTCAGCAAGGTGGATTTGCCAGAGCCATTACTGCCGTAGAGTACTGTGATTCGGTCAAACAGCAGCACCTCCCCTGCCATGTGTCTGAACACATGATCCGGGTAGATATTCGGGTTGCTGGAAATGACAGAAGAGAGTTTGAAGTTACTTATATGCAGCATCGTCTCGCTCCCCTCCCGGATAAAATAAAATGACTTCATGTAGAAGATTCATAACGAACAATCTATCCATGTAACCATCCGAACCAGACAAATCTTCTATTCAAGCACCGTCCAAATATCCAATGCCGACATACGAATGGCCTCATGCTCATGATTCCGGTATGCTCGCAAGCGTTCGGTACAAGCATGATTCCACAGTAATGCGGTTCCCGCAATCTTCAGCAGAGAAAGCCCAAGATACTGAGCCGCAATACGCTGCTGGCCTCTCAGTTGGTCCACCAGATCCAGGATCGCCTCCGGTTTCCAATATGCCTGACTGGCATTAGCTGCACGATTGATCTGCCTGTAGGCCACATCCAATAGATACGAATGCTTGTCCACCATTTGAATCACAGGGTCCAATTGCAGGGCAGCCTGATCCACCTCGTTCCATTCCACAAATGCCAAATGTAGCTTGATCACAGCAGGTTTCAAGGTTTCTTGGGATTGAAGAGCAGCAATCATGCCTGTATATAAAGGAACGAGTCCCCGCTTCGCATGTGGAGGCAATGAGATAAGCTTGTCTATTAATGCGACCAAACGCTGCCGCTCTGGAAGGTCTCTCTCCGAGCTGGCATTCCATTCGGCTCTTGTCTCCGTGCCTGCCAATTGTGTGCAAACGTTAATGACCTGGTCATTCACCTTACCTTCACGACAAGCCGCAATGAGCGTATCCATCGCTGCCTTCCACCTGGCGTTGTCCTCCAGATCCAGAATCGTTTTGCTCGCCGAAGCTGCCACCTTCTCTTCACTTCCATCCACCCATAGGCTCATCGCCTGGAAAGCCTCTCTCGCCACAACCGGATCGGCATGTCCAGCGATCTTGATAATTAATTGCAAATATCTTGGCCGGGCTTCTACGGGAATGCCGCCAGAATACTGGTTAAGCAGGCTTCGTGCGATGTCACGCTGCGGGGAAACAGCCATGGCACTCAGCATGGCCCAGCTGCGTTCATCATCCAGCCATTGTCTGGCGGCATGGCCTATGGCGATCATCACGTCCTTGTGTACATTCGGTTTCTCGTATTCACGGATGAGAAGCCCCATGCTCTCTTCACTTTTATAAGCTCCAAGCAGCCGGATGGCCTCTTTTCTGACCGTGATCTTCAATTTCTCCCGATGGAGCAGTTCGGACAGCATGGACGCCAACATCACTGGACTGACCCTGCGCATGCATCTTGGAATCGAGTACATGGCAACCCGGGCCCGGTCTCCATCCAAATTATTTAGCAATACAGGCAGTGCCTTCTCGGGCTCTTCCCATAACGAGTACGCATACAGAGCGGCCTCCACAACATGCACTTCCTCATTCTGCAATAGAACTTCCAGTTGATCAGAGCAATAATCAGGCATGCTGGCCAAGCTGCGCATCGCGGATGCACGTTCATGGAAGCTTCGTTTGGCGTCGAGTGCTACCCGTTCCAGCAGGGAAGCGAATGCCTTTTGCTGACGCGGCAGCCACCGATGGAACCCGTTATGCGCAGGCACAACATAAATTGTTTTTCCCGATAAGTGCTTGCCTGTGATGATTGTCCCCGAGATAAACGGGTCCAGCCACTCCTGACGCTTCAGATGCAGATGCATGAATACGTCATGGAATGAGATGAAGGATGGGTCTCTGTCCAGCAATTCTCTAACCCTTGCATCCCGGGTTTTATAGGGTGCCAGCCAGTAATGGACCGCCTGCGGGGACACCGTTTTGGCCTGCAGCAGTTCTTCCAGCAGAAGCTGGAGCTTCGGCAACCGATCCACGGCTTTTCCGAACAAATCTGCCATGCGCAGAATTACGCTCTTGTTTTCGCGCTTGTTCGCTTCTACACCAAAGGCATAGACCTCATCAAATAACGCCTCCAGTGCAGAACTCGGTATGCTATCCCAATCCATCGAGTACAATGCAAACTGTCCGTCACGCATCGTCAATCTTCCGAACGTTCTCAGAGCAAACTTAAACAGGTCGCCCTTCGGCTCTAGTGCATGTTCACGCAGTATGGCAAAAGCCAGTCTCTCCACTGCGGACCTTGTCCCATAAGACGTGTCTCTGGCTTCAATCACGCTATCCACCAGCACCGTCAGATCGTCAATATGCTCTTCCTTGTACATGGGAGCCGGGCAGTTGGAGAGCTGAGCCATCACCATGAAGCGTACCGGATCCTGATCGTTCTTGATTCGGGTCAGAAAACGAAGCGTCTCATCCATACCACGCCGGGAAAGTGCTGTGCTTCGAACGAGGTGGGCATAGGCTGCAGCACGCTCGTCGCTATTAGATACCTGAACGGCTTGCTCCAGCTTCTCCCGTGCATGATCAATGGCAAGGCGTGCCGTCGTTTCGAGCATGGCGTCCCGATCATCACGAATGTTACGCAGTTTCAGCATGCGGGCAGCTTCCTTGTCACGCAGCTGGTGTGGCAGTACATCCAGCAGCAGCGTGGGGAAATTGCGCGTCTTCCGCTCTTCTTCCTGATAAGCCGCATCAAAGATCGCTTCGCGATGTGACGGCGCAAGGGCATCCAGCACCCTGGCCAAGTGTACTGGCTGATCTGCGAGCAATACAGCCAGTGTCGTCCACTGCGCTGTGGTGAACCATTTTCTTTTTTTCAAAACACCTGCCGGTACGCCATGATTCAGAAGATACCCCCGTGTCTCCTCACGTGTCAGCAGTTCGAATACATCCTCCGGGCTGGCCTGAATCAGAATCCCCAGCTGCTGCTTAAGTACAGGGTGAATTGTATCTGCCGGCCCAAGCGTAAGCGCACATTCCAGCACGATCGCTGGTCTTGAAAAACTCAGTATTTCAATCGCGGAAGAGAGCGTCCACCATACATGGGTCTTCTCCCGGTGCGTTGCATGCTGCAAAGCATTCTTAAAGTAAGCTGCAACCAGATCGGGGTGGTACTTCGTTAAGAGCCTCCAATTCTGTAAAGCATATCCCAGCTCTGGCAGCCTGCTGCGTACCGTCTCTTCGCTGCACACAGCCAGTAGCAAGGCCGCTTCTTGTGCTCCCCAGCGGTTAAGCACGATCGGCAGCAGCCGCTCCGCCCAATCCTGACGATATGTATTCAAGATGCTCCGGAGCAATTGGCGGCGGCAGTGGTATGACATCAGGGCGATTTCGGTTTCAATCGAAAAGTCCAGGTTAGTCACCACTTCTGGCAACAGCCGAGCCGCCCGGCCCCTAACTCCTGCCTTGGGATGCTGCAGAGCAAGTATAACTGCACGGGCATCATTCACTACACCCGCACCCGTCAAGGCCAGGTGTGCCTCATAGGCAGTGCCGCTTTCGAGCAAGGATACAAGCAGTGCGGAATAATTCGCATCTCCTGCATGCTGGCGCCCTAGAAGTGCCATCCGCTTCATTCTGTCCGAATACCCCAGCGAGTCCAGCGCTGTAAGCAATTGTTCTCTATTTATCAGATCATGGTTATCTGTCATCATTTTCTCTCCCCTCATGCTTTTAATAAACGCTAATGAACACTTATAAGCGATCAAACCATCTCCACAACCATACTTCACAGGCTATTCCTGGAATAATATAACTTCTTGATTAGCATCGGATTTTCCTGTTTAATTCCACACTTCAGACGAAGTTAGCGTACGGAGTCTATCCTCTTAGCCTAAACTGATATATTGCGGCAGCTGGACAAAAACCACATTCAATGTACTTCGTCGTGGGTTGTGCGTTTGACCGGGGCAGCAGGCTACACACAAAAAGGGATGCCTCACCTGGTCCGTAAACGGCCCTTGGAGTCATCCCTTTTATCTAAAATAGTGCTTCTATTAAATTAGTTATTCCAGTATTGCTTCGCAATGCGTTGACCTTGGTCGATCTTCGCCCATTGCTGAGCTTCGCTCAGCTCATTACCGCCATCGCAGGAAGCAAAACCGCATTGATGGGAGAGCAGCAGACGATCCTTATCAATGATTTTGGATGCTTCGTCAAGCAAACGGATGACGCGTGCTTCATCATCGAGTGTACTTGTTTTGGAAGACAGCAGGCCGAGAACAATTTCCGTTTCCGGTCTGTCCTTGAACACTTCCAGCGCTTCGATTGAACCTGCACGGTCATCATCCCATTCCAGGAAGAAACGGTCATATTTCAACTGTTTCAGGAACAGGTTGGCGATCTTCGCATAAGACCCACCACCCATATTGCGGGAATCGTAGTTACCGCGGCAGTTATGTGTCCACATTTTCAAGCCCAGGCTGTGACCGAAGTCAATTACGTTATTGTTAATCTCAATAAATTCAGCAGCGAGACCCTTTACTTCCTCTTGATCAATGTGCTCGCCGGTAAATGGAGAGTTCGGGTTATCGTCTGCAAACAGCTCCCAGAGGCAGTCATCGAATTGCAGAATTTTGCCGCCAGCCGCAGCGAATTCCGCTACGAATTCTTTATAGGCCTTCTCAAGACCCGCTTTGAGCTCCTGTTTGTTCTGGTACACAGCACCCGTGCCGCCGATGTTATCCGACCAGGACAGCTCCCCGAAGATATGGGAAGGTGACGGTACGCAAAGTTTTGTTTGCTGATCTCCCGCTGTATCCTGCAGCTGTTTGAACAGTGTAATGAAGTGATGATTCTTACCGCTCAGTTCACCCGTAATGCGCAATCCGATATCTTTACGAGTTTCATATTTGGATGTTCCATCCACATCCCGGAAAAAGTATCCATGGTCCGCAATATAGCGTTCAATTCCGTCAAAGCCCCAGACAAAGTCCAGATGCCACATCGACTTGGTGAACTCGCCATCCGTAACAACCGACAGGTTGTGCTCAATTTCCTTTTGTACGACCTCTTTCACCGCTGCAGTCTCGCACTCGGCATATCCCTCAAAATTCTCATAGAAAGGATACTGGATATCATCACGATGCTCAATTTGCGTTTTATATGTCAGCAGCTCTTCGGGCCGCAACAAACTTCCTACGATCTGGAACTTATCAGTCATGTAAATAACCCCCTCGTTGTATAGGAGTATCATAGCACGCGGAAAGGAGTTAGAAGAATAACCAAAAGAAGATAACTAGTTATAGCTAAAAGCTATAGCAAAACCAATTATCATTTGCTAACTGTTTACTTTGACTGCCTATCGAGAGAAATGAAGATTATGGTATTATCGGATAGCAATAGAAAGGCGATATGGGCTGTCGGCTAATCTCCCGGAAGGGAGGTGATGCCTTGTGACAGTGTTTGAAGCGATTATGCTGATGCTTACCTTCGGTTCGCTGATTGTAGCGCTGCTGTCCAATAAAAACAAGTAGACCGCCCCCCGAGCAAAGGTTGCGGTCTACTTGACGTATATCCTCTTGTTAAGCCCACCGCCCTTAAAAGCGGCTATTGCGCGGAGAGTCGTGTTGTCGCACGGCTCTCTTTGCATTATAAGCTGTTCATGCCCTTAGTATAACATGACGAATGAGGAATTCAATTCAAGACTTAACAAGCGTAGAATAAAAACGATAAACATCTAACTCTCAACTAATTCACAACGTTCTACGCCGAATTTCATAAAAGTACTGCACGGCTGGATGCTTTAACTTGATCTTCTCGGACATATTCAAAATTCGCTTTTTGCCAACGCGTCTGTCTACCAAAGCCAGAATGTTCAGCAAGATATCCTGACTCTCCAGGCTTTCCTCTATAGGTCTTGATAAAAACGTAGTTGCTGCAGCCGTAAAATTGGATTTGCTTAATGATGACTGAGCTGACAAAAGCTCTTTGGCCAGGACAGAGATTTTTCTGTTTCTTGCAATGACGTGCAGGCGATCCTCCGGAATGGCTCCTTTGCTCTCTTTTCGAATCGCTTCAATCTCTTCGTTATCTACAGGAATTTCAATATTCGGATCGTTCTTGATCTCCTGCTCCATCTGGTACCACCGAATCGGGGTTGTTGAGTCACTCATATTGAGTATGTTCTTCTTATCTACGGCAAGGTAACAGTTTCCTGGTCGATCAGATGAATAGCGATAGCTAGTTGATCGGTATTCCACCCTTCCTACTAACGCTGGACAGAGGAAACTCTCTAGATTTTGCTTTAATTTACTCCAGGACATTGATTTCTCCCTTGTTCAATATTCATAATCACCATTTGGGGCGGCTTCTCTGCTTCTCTACAATCCATCATACAATAACTTGTGCTTATCCTCTATGATGTGGTCTTCAAAAGAAAAAACACAGCCAAGTCGGCTATGTTTTCCCGAAAGGTTAGTCTGTTGTTATGCCAACCTACTGCATCTTAATTTCCTTGTACCTCAACCTCATCATGATTCTTGCTTCCAAACTCATCTAGCAGCGTGCGCACTTCCTTTGTGGATTTGGCGTTCATCAAGCTGTTTCTGAGTTCACTTGCCCCGCGGAATCCACGTACATAGATTTTGAAGAAGCGCGCAAGTGGGCTAAACGAACGCGGCTCCTGTGCCGAATATTGATCATAGAGATCCAGATGAAGCCGCAGCAGACCAAGCAGTTCTTCGCTGGTGTGTTCCTTCGGCTCTTTCTCAAAAGCAAACGGATTCTGGAAAATGCCACGCCCAATCATAATGCCATCCACGCCATATTGCTCAGCGAGCTTCAAGCCAGTCTGACGATCAGGGATATCCCCATTAATGGTCAGCAGCGTATTGGGTGCTACCTCATCACGAAGTTTTTTAATCTCCGGAATCAGTTCCCAGTGAGCGTCTACCTTGCTCATTTCTTCTCTTGTGCGCAGATGAATCGAGAGATTCACGATGTCTTGTTTCAAGATATGGGTCAACCAGTCGCGCCATTCGTCTACTTCAGTGAAGCCAAGTCTTGTTTTTACACTTACGGGCAGTCCCCCGGCTTTCGCAGCCTGGATAATTTCCGCTGCCGTTTCGGGACGACAGATCAGCCCGCTGCCCTTCCCGTTCTCCGCCACATTGGCTACAGGACAACCCATGTTGATGTCGATGCCTTTAAAGCCTTCTTTCGCCATACCGATACTCATTTCCCGGAAGAATTCCGGCTTATCTCCCCAGATATGAGCTACCATGGGCTGTTCATCCTCTGTAAACGTCAAACGCCCACGTACACTTTTATTCCCCTCCGGGTGACAGTAACTCTCCGTATTCGCAAACTCCGTAAAAAATACATCCGGTCTGGCCGCTGCACTCACAACATGGCGAAACACAACATCTGTTACATCTTCCATCGGTGCCAATATAAAAAATGGTCGTGGCAATTCACGCCAAAAATTGTCTTTCATCTTAAAAACTCCTCTATATATACCAGGACCAACATGGTCCCGAGAATAGTAAATATCTGTTCTTTCCCTAGTTCATCCATTTAGTACGAATGTAACTGCTGTTTCTTCAATTACACCATCTTCACTTATACCATGTTACCGCAGCGTAGTTCAAACAGCATTATATGTTAATGCTACGTCCAAACGCATACATTTTAACCTGAACAGAAGTCTGCTTTCTATGGATTCGCATAAAAAAGAGGGGCGATGCCCCTCTTGGCTATTTACCCAATGGAACTTGGATCCGGGTTTCCCCTTTCTCCACTTGTCCTTTCTCTAATTTTATCACGTCTCAAGCTGATTTTCAGCACGAGTTTATTTGTCTTGTCTCAAAGCCTAAGTCAACTCCCGCTTTGTCTTCCCAGCATAGAAATCAAACCGTCTCCATCGTTCTGATTATCTTGCTGTACGCTCTTGCCGAACCGAACAAGCTCCTCTACAATTAAAGCTCGGCAGGCTTTTGTACCTGCAAATCGTTACATGAAGGTGGCCTGAATCAAACATGGAAATTTCATTGGATATGATCAAAGACAAAGTCGAATGCCTGCAGGCTTATGACTTCAAAGAACTGGAACGTACGATTGAAGACCGAATCGGAATCAACAAAGCGCTGATGCTGCGAGTGAAGCAGATTCAGCATCAAGTGACGTACCACCCCATTCACAACAAGATGTTATATAGTGCCGTTGTGCATTTTGCCGTTGATTGATGGAGTACAGGTAAATAAATGGGAACAGCGAAAACCGGATTGATTTATATTCAATCCGGTTTTTGCTTTGTTTTGTGATCATACTTTTTTCAAACTTGTGCTTTCACACCGACTCTTACATAAGGATTCCCAAGACTTTTAACTGCTCATTAATCTTAAGCAAACAAGCGGCTGCCTGATCGGCAACCGCTGTATCTGACATGCTTATTAAATGTCGTAGTTATTCGAAGGACTGTGATCGATAACGGATTGCACGACTCTTTTAACCACGGATTTTGCGGCATCCTGGATGGAAATTCCGCCGATCTCATCCGCGTTAACTTCGATAAATCCTTTGCCCCCAATGATCTCTCGGGCTGTCTCAAGTTCACCCGCACTGATAGAATCATGGGATACCAGTGAGATCAGGCCGGCGTCGTTCAACACCTTTGCCATCTCCGCCGTGCCGCGGAGCGTTTCTCCACTGACACTCTCAAGCAGCATCGTATGGTAACCGGATGACACGAGTCGCTTCTCCACTTCCTTGGCGAGAGCTACCGTATCCGAGCCAGCAAACCAGACCGTGAGCGGAGATTGTCCTTTCTGCTGGGCACGAACTTCTCTCGTGATCCCCGTATCCAGCGTGGCAAATCGGCTGTCTCCCTTCAGCGCTTGATCGATGACTCCGCAAGCAGACGTCATGTTGGTGACACGATCAATGAGGATAAAACCTCCGATGCCTTTATTGTGCTCAAAGGAATCGAAGACGATCTGATCCGACAGCGTGAATTCACACTTGGCCAATTCGTTCTTAACAATCTGATCCGCCGGAACGGTCTGGCCCGTGTTAATGTCAATTTTATGAGTAATTGCCGTTACAGTGCCTGGAAGAGTCTTCGTTCCGACCTTGACCCAATAATGCTTGCCCGGAGTCAGAACAGAATCGTCCATCCACAGGATCGTAGAAGCGAAGCTGTCTGCTTCTTGGACTTGATTGTCCGTCGTGAGCACGCAGCCCCGCGAGACATCAACTTCGCGGTCCAGTTGTATCGTAACTGGTTGGCCAGCATAGGCCGAATCCTGAGCTTGGTCCGTCACCAAAATCCGCTTAACCTTTGCTTTTTCCCGACTTGGCAGCGTCATGAGTTCGTCTCCGACCGAAACCTTTCCAGCCTCGATCTGGCCCTGGAACCCACGGAACGTATGGTCCGGTCTGCTTACACGCTGAACCGGCATCATGAAAGGCTTCGTATCATCGGTAGTATGAACATCTATATTTTCCAAATACGGCAATAAAGCTAACCCTTCGTACCATGGGCTATTTGGCGACTTAGTTGTGATGTTGTCCCCTTCCGTAGCGGACACGGGAATGACCTGAATGCTCTTGATTTGGAATTCGGCCGTCGTTTGGATGAACTCTTCCTTGATCGCCTCGAATGTCCCCTGATCGAAGCCAACCAGATCCATCTTGTTCACAGCCAATACGAGATGCTTGATCCCCATCAGGGCGCAGATCCGGGCATGGCGCTTGGTTTGGGTAATGATGCCTTTGGTAGCGTCCACCAGAATGATGGCTAGATCGGCAAAGGAAGCACCTACAGCCATGTTGCGCGTATACTCTTCGTGTCCCGGTGTGTCCGCCACGATGAAGGAACGATGAGACGTCGTAAAATAACGATATGCCACATCAATGGTAATCCCTTGTTCGCGTTCGGCCAGCAAACCATCGAGCAGCAACGAGTAGTCGATCTTGCCGCCTCGGCTTCCCAATCGACTATCGAGCTCAAGCGCGCGCTCTTGATCGGCGAACAGCAGCTTGGCGTCATAGAGCATATGTCCGATCAGCGTGGACTTGCCGTCATCCACACTTCCGCAGGTAATGAATTTAAGTAGACTCTTCATGTTAGAAATAGCCCTCCCGTTTGCGTCGTTCCATGCTTCCAGCTGCTTCTTGATCGATAACCCGACTGGTCCGTTCGGAGGATAACGCACCCAATGTCTCCTCAATGATCTCGTCCAGCGTAACAGCATCGGACTCGACTCCGCCCGTGAGCGGGTAACAACCCAACGTGCGGAAGCGAATCTTCTTCATCTCTATCTTCTCGCCAGGCTCAAGCTTCATCCGCTCGTCATCCACCATGATGATATGCCCATCACGATTAACAATCGGTCTTACGTCCGCGGAGTACAGCGGAACAATATCGATGTTCTCCCGACGAATGTATTGCCAGATATCCTTCTCAGTCCAGTTAGACAGCGGAAAGACTCGAATGCTCTCTCCCTTGTTGATTCGCGTGTTGAACAGCTTCCACATCTCTGGACGTTGGTTCTTCGGGTCCCACGAGTGGTTCTTGTTCCGGAACGAGAAAATCCGCTCCTTCGCACGCGACTTCTCCTCATCACGTCTTCCGCCACCGAACGCAACCGTGAATCCGTATTTATCCAATCCCTGCTTCAGGGCTGTGGTTTTCATAATGTCGGTATATGCGGAACCATGGTCGAAGGGGTTGATTCCTTGTTGAATAGCCTCTTCATTAGAGTGCACGATCATCTCGATACCAAATTCCTTCGCCTTTCGGTCGCGGAACTCTATCATTTCCTTAAATTTCCAGGTTGTATCGATATGCATGAATGGGAACGGCGGCTTCTCGGGGTAAAAAGCCTTTAGGGCCAAGTGCAGCATGACCGAGCTGTCCTTGCCGATGGAATATAACATGACCGGTTTCTCGCACTCCGCTGCTACTTCTCTGATAATGTATATCGCTTCAGCCTCAAGTTGATCCAGATGTGTTAGTTCTTGCATGGCAAGGCGGCCTCCTTTTAATCCTCACTAAAACCATCGTATTTATAAACTTATCCTATCAGATTCCATCTTTATTGCAAAGTGGAAAAAAGTAAAATTTATGATGTCTATGTGTTGGATCGACAATATTCAGCATGGAGTAGCGGCTCCCTCCTATCATAAAATCGCCTAAACGAATGATTTTTGCTGAACTGCAACTGGAATTGGTTGGTTAACGATCTATATTACAATCATGATCGAGGGCCATGGAATTTTGAAAAAGCTGCCGCCTGTAAAGTACAGACAGCAGCTTCCATGAGTTGCCTCGTTTTTTCAAAATGTCCTTTAAAATCACTTACATGTTCCAGATGCGGGACAGAATCACCGCTGCTTCAGCACGGGTCAATGATTCAGTTGGTGCGATTTTGCCACCTTTTCCATTGACGATTCCGCTTTCTACGAGGGAAGTTACACTATCCACCGCATAAGTGGAAATACTCGCAGCATCGGAATACGAAGCCAGATTTCCGCTGCCGACAGATGGCTTACCTGCTGCTTTCAGGGCTTTCGCTGTAAGAACCATCATGTCTTGACGGGAAATGCTGCTGCCTGGTTTGAACGTGTTGTCTTCAAATCCAGAGGCGATCCCCAGCTCCTTGGCAATGGCCACGGCCTGTGCATAGTAAGCAGTAGGCTGTACATCGCTGAAGGCTGCTGTGTTCGTGCCCGGGCCCTTCAATTCAAGGGCTCTCACCAGCAAGGTGATAAAGTCAGCTCTCGTGATGGAAGCTGCAGGAGCGAAGCTCTTATCCGATATGCCTTTAATAATATCGCGAGCTGCCATTGCTTCGACGGCTTCTTTTGCCCACAGGACATGCTGTACATCGGCAAAAGACTTCGTTACGTAGGCTACGGCATACGTGCTGAATTCCGTTGTCTTGAACACAACCGAGCCGGATTTAGCATCGTATCGTCCGTTCGGTACAACTGCTGCCTTTCCTTGACTGTCAATATTCAAGATCACCAATTGATGTGCATTGACAAGCTCTTGGCCAGCAGGTGTGTACGGTACAGATACCGTTACAGGCGCCGCTGGATTATTCCAAGCCAGTACACGGTCCCCAGCTTTGATACTAAGGTCGATCACCGGACGGCTGCCCACTTTGGCGCGGACTTCTGCGTCCAAGCGATCTGCCAAGACTTTGCTAATCTGAATAGAGACCTGGTCCGCTTGTTCCGTAATGTTAGACAGCATGTTGGATGGAATTTGAAGTGCTGCATGGTCTGTCTTAAGTACAAACTCAACATTATTATTGCTCTGCAGGTTTGAAGTTGGCAGCTGCACCACATAGGATTGGGCATTCGCCTGCTTCGGCACTTCGATGGTAACCTGCTTCTTGCCATTTGCACCTGGAGAAGCCTGTTCAATCGCTTTATTCAGGCTGTCGCTTGAAATGGTTGCTGTGGCTGTTCCATTTTCGACTTTCACTACTGGCACAATTGCCGAGTCGCTGCCTGGAAGCTGTGGTTGCGGCTGCGGAGTAGTACCGGAGTTCGATCCGCCACTGCTGCCACCATTATTCCCGCCACTGTTGTTGCCTCCACCGTTGTTGCCGCCACCGTCGTTTCCTCCTGGAGAAGGTTTGCCCGTGAGCGTCAATTCACCAAATACGGACGTATCCTGGTAACCTTGACCGGATGCATCATTCCATGCGTTTACGCTGATTCTGTTGCCGTCTTTGGCATCATTAATCTGCGCATCGAAGCCGATCTTGGCATTATTCGCAGGCTTCACCTTTTTGAATGGAATTTTCATCTCGACCGTGTAGTTGGTACCGGAAACAGAGACTTTGGAATCGAAACCTGCTGCGATTTCCGCAGGATTAAAGGTAGCAAGGTTCTCGAAATTCACTCGGTATTGTCCATCATCATCCTGGAAGCTGGACGTTTTGCCGTTATTTTCATCGACGAATACTTCGACGGAATCCTGCTCCCATACATTTGGATTGGTCTTGTTCAGTTGATCGTCTTTGACTTGAACGAGAACATAGAGGTTGTCGTCATCCCACAGTACTCTTGCTGTTCCTGTTGCACCGGACCAAGCCATTTGCTTCGTATCCAGTTTCAATTCAGGAGCTTTGCTCCATAAGCTGTCTACAGAACCATCAATGGATGGTGTCCCATAGTGCGCACTTGATTTCTTGTAATCAAGCTCTTCGGGTGGATGTTCTGCCAGGTACTTCTCCGGATCAACGACCCCGTAGAAGGCCTCTTTGGCTTGAAAATCCTTGTCGAACAAGGTTGGATTCTGCTCGGCTCTCCAGCTCGTGCTGTCATTCAATCCCCAGAAGGTCACACGCGGAATATGCTCGCTGTTCTTCTTATAGAGATCCATCAATGAGGCATACAGATAAGCCTGCTGCATCGCTTCCTTTTCAGTGATTGCAGAGTTGGTGCCTGCCATAATGTCCAATTCGGTGACACTGACTTCCACACCCAAGGAAATGAAACGTTCGAGTGACATCTTCACATTGTCCAATCTCGTGCCCAGATTGTAGTGGGCTTGCATGCCGATGCCATCAATCAGTTTCTCGCCAGGGTGATCTTTGGCGTAATTCTCATTGATCTCTTTCACCATGCTGTAGATCGCTGTAGATTTATTCTGGTTGTCATCGTTGTAGTCATTGTAGTAAAGCTTGATATCCCAGCCATTCTCATCAATGACTTCTTTGGCTGCAAGGAATGCCTGCTCAAGATAGTCAGGGCCGATAGCCTGTAACCAGCCAGAGTTACGCAATGCATTTTCCCAATCTTGCGGATTAGCCGGGTTGTCGTTCATGGCTTCGTTGACAACGTCCCAGGAAATGACTTGGTCACCAAAGTGTTCAACGACCGTTTGAACATGTGTTCTCAGGTTCGTCAGAGCTTCTTCACGGCTCAAAGGTTGGCCGTTTGCTGCCGTATGCAGCCATGTAGGAGACTGAGCATGCCATACGAGCACGTGACCGTGCAGATCAAGGCCTGCATCCTGCACTCTTTGGACAAGGGTATCTTCTGCAGTGAAATCAAATTGTCTGTCCGTGTTGTATGCATAATCCGGCTTCATATCATTCTCAAACGTGACGACATTGTGATGCTTCGTCAGCAGCTTGAGCCGGGTCTCGTCAAAGGTCGCCGGATTAACAATGTTACCGATCAGGAAATGATCCTTGTAAACCTCCTTCAGATCAGGAAGGTCTTCTTGAATCGGAGGCGCAGCAGTTACAGGACCTACATATTTTAGAGCAAAATCATCCAGGAAGAAGGTACGGTTCCCACCATCGTCATTTGCCGTTTCAATATACGCATTGAGTACGCTTGGAGTCGTCGTGAGTGTATACTTCCCTGTTAGGTGTACCCACTCTTGATCTGTAACGGTTGCATTTTGTGAAACGTTCGCATAGCCACTCTCCGCATATTGAACACTAATGCGAAGTGTCGTAGGCGCTTGGCCAGGTGCCATTTTCACCCATGCAGACAGCTCATATTCGTGATTCTTCGCCATTTTGCCTGCAGCATCAACCAAGGCTGCATCATATTGCGCCGTAGTCGTTACAAGCAAGCTTTGCTTGCCGTCAGATGTATGATTATCTTCTTGAGAGAGGGCTACCGTTTCGCGGCCGTTGCGTGCTTTGAATCCATCCAGCCCGTTCTCAAAGTCTGCAGTGATTCCTGTTTTATCCACAATCTCTGGTCCGGTTTCACCAGGGGTCACATCAGTGATGATGACTTCATCAATGTAAATATCGGAGGTTAACGTATTGTTTGATGGTTCAACATAGATGATGACCTCATTCGTTTTAGAAGGCACTTCATAGCCTTTGGTTTCAAATAAAGTCCAGTCGGAATCGGTTACAAGTTTGTTCCCTATAATCCAAGGATACTTCTGATCATCTGCTAGGATTTCAGAATCGATCTTGGAAGCCAGATGGAACTGGCCTTCACCAGAACCGAGTCTAACCTTGAGGGAAATATCATACTTACGGTCGGATTTCATCTTGTCTGTAAGTACGAGGGCAGGAACGGCTTTCTCATCGGCGCGATTGTAGAACTTCAGAGATTTCGTACCTTCGGAGGCTACGTCGTCAACGACCGCAGTATCGCCGCTCGATCCCCAACCCAGCTTGCCCCAACCACCGGTACTGCCGTCTTCAAAACTTTGGTTAAGGACTACCGTGGGTTCGACAGGTGCTGCTGCCTGGGTAATTGTGATATCACCAATATAGAAAGAGACACCCTTACCTGCTTCATCAGACTTGATTCGCAGAGCTGTCTTGTCCACACTGTCAACGGGGAGATCAGCGGTTAGCGTAATGCCTTGGCCGGCAATAAAATCAGAAGAGCTAACTTCGGCGTACCCTTCTGAGCCAGACACGCCCTTATTGGTTACAACCTCCAGGACGGCTTTCCCGGCTGCAGGTGGATTAATATCCGTATCGACATAAACGGAAGCGGTTACAGAATACTCTTGGCCATCGGTCAAACCAAGATCGGTGAATGCAAGATCCACGCCATCATAGTTTTTGGATCGGTTACTGACTTTTAGCGCTGCTCCATCATCATTGCCCTCAAATGACTTGCCTGTGACAGCTTCCAGCTTGGCATCACCGGATTGAGTTGCTTTGCCCTTACCATTCTGGAATGTTTCCTGATAGACAATCTGTGAATTAGATGCTGCTGGATCTGCTGCACTAACTTTCGAAGCCGTCAAGCCGCCCGGAAGAAGCAGAGCCACTGCGAGTAACCCGGAAACGACCTGCTTAAATGATTTCCTCATTCGAAGCCTTCCCCCCATACCAAATTTTTTATAAACCATGTAAAGCGTTTACATAATTTACTGTAACCAGCCTCCTTTCTCACCAGATAATACCACTTCATGGAAGAGAATTCTTACTCTAAATTAAAGGTGAATCCTAGATTATTTCAGGACTATATCAAGTCTGATAAGGGTATGGACATACTTTTCGTCCGATGATAGTGGTAGATAATTCGGAGAATCTCTTTAGTGTAGATAGGAAATAAATGGACAAAAAAGACGCTGGGTGAATTCCCTCACCAGCGTCTTAAATTTCTTTATCATGTGTTAGTCTTCTTTGGCACAGAGCCCTACGGCAAATTTACGGCAGCTCTCTTTCTAGTGCTTTGTTCTATAGTACTCCAGATGTTTGTATCACACGATAATTCCTCAGATATCAGTTGTTCTTAGCATCTGTATCATCC
>NZ_NPBI01000011.1:0-56017 GCF_002272715.1 Paenibacillus sp. 7516 | reverse complement strand
TAGTAGGGATATAGGTTTGGGGAAATAGGATTTATAAGATTTCGCAAACATAATCCACAAATTTATAGAGATACTACTTGAGATAATTCAGTCTTCATAACATTTTTCAACTTTTCTTTCTCTTGTTTCATTTCCTCCCTAACATTAGAACCACCGAGTATTTCCTCATATGAGCAACCGTATATCTCCTCCAAATCAAGGTATTCCCATAACTTATTAAGAACCTTTCTTGCTTGCTCAGAAACGGATTCTGAAAGATATAATTCGTTGAAAATTAAAGTATCGTTCGCATCAGACCAACTTTCATAAGCTGAATTGATTTTTATTCTCCTTCTCACCGAATTAATTCGCATGACGGCATCTGCATTGGGTTCACCGTCTACCCAAAGATCCATTATTTCTTGCATATCTTTTTTTGTTACACCTTCCATTTCTAAATAAGCCTTAACATCGTCTTTATTTACATTCTCAAAGGACAAGTCCCTATATTTACCGTGCAACGAAAAAATAGCCCCATATGCAGTTTCAATACTTTTATACACCTCTGGATACCTTTCATGTTTTTTGGATATATAAAGCTCGAAGTCCTTAAATGCTCTTTGTTGTTCGTGTTTGAGTTTTTCAATTTCTGCATTAAGCTCATTTCTAAATTTATCATTTACTTTAGCTAATTCACTTTTCTTTTGTTCAGTTTCGGCATTAATCATTTTTGTTAGCTCAGCTTTATGGCTCTCAAGATTTTTATTAAAACTTGAAGTTATCATTGAATTGGTAGTAGTTTTCAAAATAAGAAATATAGCCCCCATTACTAATGCTGTGATACTTATACCTCCTATATACTTCAAGAAATCATCAATTAGAAATTCAATTGTATCTTGACCCCACATGTACTCTCTCTCTCCCTTTTATATCATTTCCTTCTTTATTGGAGTCATATCCAAAATCAATCTGCTTTAGAACTACAAAAATTGCTCTATAGTTAATTTAATTTCTTTATTATTGCCTCCAAACCCTGCATACAACTGAACTTGATAAACCGTTGCCTTCCCTTGCTTCTCCATTAATTCTGCTATCGCCCATTTAATTTTTCTGATTCTATAGCTGTTTATATCCTCTGTGACTGCCAGCAAATACTCCCATGTCTTGCTTAACTTTTTGTGAAGAAACCATCTCTTAACCCCTGCAGCTCTTCTAATGCTTGCTGGAACAATCCTAATTGGTTTGCCATCATTATTTAGAAGTGTCTTAACCGCCTCTTTTGCAAGCCTCAAGCACTCTTCATCCCTTTGGTTCCAATCAATTACTGCTTTTTTATTCTCTCTCTTTCGAATCTTGGGTGTTACTTCTTCATACCAAATTCTATCATGAGCAATAATCCATGTATGAAGCCCCTTCCCGATAACTTTTAACTCAGCTCTCGTAGCCCCCTGATTATCTTGTATTAGCTTTATCCATTTTCTCCTTCGTTCACTTAACTCATAAATGGGTTTTCGATTTGACTTGGATGGAATTCTTCCTACTGTTGAACTACAATTGAATAAGTCTGCGACTTCTAAGCCAAGAAACTCTAACAGTAAAAGATGTCTTAGTGGACTTCTATTCTTATTGTTATTTCTTACAAAAAGCCTCAACCAGTTTGTTTCGTTATTAATATCTATAGCACTTTGCATAAGATTTAAATACTCAATTGGGTAATAATTCACGAAGACTGTTACCAAATCTTTAATATACAAGTTCCCACTTTTTGAGGCGAGGTTTTTCTCGCGTAATCGGTCTATATAGTAATTGTTAATAAAGGAAAGGTCTTTTCTTTCCTCATTAACGTTTAGTAAATAGAAAACATTACGAAGGTATTTCAGATTTAGCCGCTTTATTTCTTCAGAGTAGTTAGTTATTAAGATATTTTCCAAATCACAGACATCCTCATCCGCACAAATAAAATCAACAATATTATCTGAACATCCTACCTTACTGTTTACTAAAGGAACTTCATGCTTTAAACAAAACAATGCCCCAACAATTTGATGGGATCTCCTCCAATAACTTTCTCCTAAGTGTTCGTTATCCTCTATGAGACACGTAGGACAGACCTTCAGATAATCATTTAATTTCACTTTGCTTCCTGCGATACCAACCAGGGCTTCAATTCCAGTTCCTTTTCCTTTGATCATTCCATCTACAACAGTTTTAGAATGCTGATTGGATAAAAAGGCAGTATAGAAATTTATAGGTGTGTGATTTCTGATAAGTTCGTGTACCTCTATTTTTGAATTACAGGGTAAGTTTTCTATCAGCTTGTTCAGATGTTGCGGAAACAACGTTGATTTGAATGCTGTTTTTCCGCCAAATACGTCCCGAATGAGAGCTGTTTTGCTTATCATCCCACACATTCTTTTATATCGTGCCACAACACTATAGAGCACTTCGTCTTCGTATAAGATCGGCAAAAAATTCATCATACAATTAGATCACCTTGCTTATATGTCATTTCATCAATATAGCCCTGTTCTATCAATAGTTGGTATGCAGGTGTACCCGACTTATTAGCTTGGTCAAGGATTAATCTTATATCATTAGATTCATATTCCTGTTTCATTTTGTTCTTGAGCTTGTTTGAAGTTGCTACAGTTCTTTCCTTGGTTCTCGCTTCATTATAATTTTTCGTTGGCTGAGCTAACACCTCGCTTCTAATATTATTTTTCTGTTCACTTTTCCTCAAATCATCATATTTAGCGATTTTATAAGGGTTGCCTGATCGCAGTGCATCCAGCATTGGCTTCATCATTTTAAAATTGTCTCTAACCGTTCTTTTCACAATATCAACTGTTAACTCTTCTTTTCCACTGTGGATTGCCATATGTTGGACGTTGACAAATAACTTGATAATGAGATCCGATATCCCTTGAGTTTCTTCATAGAAAATCTGAATCAATTCATCATTTAGTTGTGTGAATTTTCGGTTCCATTGATATTTCCATATTGAATTCAAAAACAAACGAAACTCCTCGTCATTATTCATGTTATTCCAGATTACCTCGCCACTCCCCGTTACTCTTCTTGCAATCCTAAATTCATTTTGGAAAATTGGATACGATGCTGGTGTACCAATAAAAATTACGGGTACACCGAACGAATTCATAAGAGTAACAAAGTAATTCATCATCTGCTGTACACCACGGTTTTGCAAATGTTGAACTTCGTCAATCACCATCAAACCAAGACCGATATTTTGTGATACAATCCCCATTAGAGGGAGCATCGCATCAACACTTAGATTTCGTGATACATACTTTTTAAAATTATTAGTTCCAAGTATTTCATCTACTTTCATAAAAAACTGAAGTGAAAGTGCCTTTAGGCTTGCATTATGCGGCGTTTGTAAGGTTATATGAACCAATTGTGTTTGGTTAAAATGTTGACCATTATAAGTATCATGCACAATTACTGATGACACGTTACTTAGAATCTTATTAATTGTAGTTGTCTTTCCCATTCCCGAATAGCCAATCACAAGCCCACAACTTGCTGTTGTTCTAAAATCCGTTCTACTATTGATATCAAACGATCTATTAATAATTTGTTTACCCGTTGCATTCACATATCTGCGGTATTCCTTATTAAATGGATTTCTCGCCAAGTATCCCTGAGAAATAAGCGAGAATACCATATTCCAAATTTGGACATGTTGAGGTAAAGGCTGAAAAAGCTTATACAATCGATTAACAATATGCACTCTATATGAGCTATCCAGTTGACGCTCTTCTTCTTTAAAGTTAGGAACGGTCAATAAATTTCTGATTATTGTCTTCTTATCTGCGATTGGGGGTAAAGCTTGAATATAAGGATTTGTGTTATACTCTTCAATCGGAAACTCATTATAGTGGGCTTCCTGAGCTTCCATTCCATTGGGTAGATAGATTTTATTCATCGTAATCTCCATCATCTTTATTAAAAAACATTCGTAAGTCCTCTGTTTCATTATCTGATTCTTCGGCATGAACATCGATCGTTTCAACAATTGATGTTTCATGGAATTCCTTTGCCCGTTGAAATAAACGCTCTTGTTGTTGATTTTCCTTTATACCCGCTAATCTTTGTGATTTACTTTTACCAAAATCCCTTTCGGATGCTGTTTTCCTCTTTGCTTCTTCGACAATATGTTCAATTTCAGCAAAGAGATGAACCTTTTCTTGCAACTCTCTCTCCTTGCTCCTCTCATCCATTGTTTGTTCATGCTTAATCATTTGTTCTATTTCCTCAATTCCTTTATTTTCATATTTTAATAAATGGTCTAATAGAGTCAGTTTGATTAAACCTTCGTCACCCTCACCCATCACATAAATATTTGTTAAATCCCGTGGATCAAAGCAGATATTTACTCTCCAGCTACCATTTATACGAGCTTTCTCAAACCACTGATTTTTTAATGCATATTCCGAAGCGTACAGCATCTTTTTATAAGATACTCCTCTGGCAGAAACCAAAGCACGGTCGATTGGGTAGAGGTGAGTTTTAATCATCTCTTCTGACAAAACCCTCAATTGCCCTTTTTTATGTTTTAATCCATGATTCCAAATTTGGATGGGTATCTTTTCTATCCCCTCTTCTATCATTAGTTCATCTAACACGTAATCATTAAGGACATGGTTTTTATTATGGAACAGCACGCACTTTATAATGATTTTAGTAAAATCCTCAATTGATAGACTTGCCCTCAATCGATGATCGGACTCACCTCTCTCTTTAAAACCCTTTCCATTAATAACAACACCTTCAGCAAAGGGCTTCACTCTCGAATTCATTACTGCAAATGCAACCTCAATTATCCCTTTATAATCTGCATGATATGGCGGGCTGTTTTGTATCGTAATCCCCAAACCTTGTATGGCATTCTCAATCTGTTTGCCAACAAGTTCACCTCTATCTGCCATTACTCTGAGTGGTACGCAGAAGGGCCAATCTTTGTCTTCAATAGTTATGCCATACTTTGAAGCGAACTCTTTCTTGGATGACATACTATTTGCGAGTGCAACCATTGCCCCGCTATACGAATTTAATGATTCAAAGCTGATGTTAATCCCCATAATGAGGCGTGAGTACACATCAACGCACAGAAATACAATTGGGCGACCTACAATTAAATCCCTTGATACGCTGGATGTAAGGTAGATATCGAATAACGTACTGTCGATCTGCAAAAGCGATCCGCATGCTCCACCTGCATCTTGTGTTGAATCGCCAATGATTGTTCTAAAATTTTGTTGATATGCTCTGGTTCCTTTCCTTTTTGAGATCTCCTTTTTAGGATTATTCAATTTCTTATACCAGTACAAAAATTGCTGATAGGTCGGTAAATGGGACTTGTCTATGAGTACGGGTAATTTAATCCCATTTTGTTCAACTTCATCTTTAACAAAGGAATCCCTGAGCATCAGCTCATAAGTGATTTTCAAGGAATTATTACGTTCAGAGTAGTAATACCTATTGAGTGCTTGCTTAAAAACCTTTTTCATCTTATCATCAACATTTATGCCGATGCCTCTTTCACCGCTACGTGGTCTTCCACGCTTATGGTTCCCGCTAATTCTCTCCCTTCGCTTAGCCCCGCATCTATGATAGCTTGGTAACAAGCTATCTTTAGTTTGTGCTCCATGCCAATAGCGAATTAACAAGTTTTTTACTCCGTTATAGCTCAGCTTAAACATCTGCATCGCTTCCTTAATTGCTGGTTCTCTATATTTACTGAGATACAGATGTTCTTCAGTTTCGACATTATTTAGTATGTATTTTACGATCCCCCAGGCATGCTCCCTCTTCCTCTTCTCCGCATCGCTTAAATCCTCTTCGATAAAAATTCTGCAATAGATATCTTCTTCCAACAGTATAATTTCTGACTGCTCCTGAAACCGCCTCAGTTCATCCATCTTCAGAGGATACGCCCATCTATTACTCGCCATATCGATCACATATATAATTGATGAAACTCGATTAATATGTAGAATTCTAATGACTTTACCATCACCATATTTAAACAGCATATTCTCCATGAATTTCACAGTAATCCCCCCCATCACATTAGTAGATCTATAATTCTTGCCGTTGTATCGAACTTTCTACTCATATCAACCCTAATTGCTTTTTTGGCTATTAAATATCGATATAAATAGAGTCCTGTACCATTACTTGCTCCAGTCTTCTTGTCGAAATCCCTTAAACTATCCCGTAAAACTGAATCTGGATTGCTCAGAAGATAATGATTCAATAACATATCGGATAGCTGATCTTTATTTATATCCGATTGTTCGTTCGATAATAATGTCTCTCTAACCCACTCAATATTTTTAACAAACTGTCTTGAAAGCTGTTTATCCGTTATTACTCTCCACTCTATTCCCTTGGCTCTCCAGTATCGATTCTCGATCTCAAGTTTTTCAAAAGTAATTTTTCTTGTTAATTCGGATGAGTCTTTTATAGCTCTTGCAAGATATCGTTCTTTTCCATCTGCATCTCTAATCGTTAAAAGGAAACTGGTTGTCAGTACCAGCTGTTCTCCAGACTCTTTATCACGGAATTTATCAAATCGAAGGTTCTCTTTGTCATCAATAACCTCCATAACATCCAACAATGGAAAACCTTCTCTTATATCAATTACGTTGTCTTCCCACTCAAACATATGGAATGCCCTTAACTGATTGTCTGAGTGAAGATGGTGTATACGTTGAGTCTTAATTCCAAATATTCTCGTTGCTCTTCCCTTGGAGGAGAACTCGTGCGTTTTCGTCCATGGAATATAGGAGACTTTTTCCCCTTGCCCTCTTCCTTCTTTAATATATCTCTGAAGTTTCTCCTTGTTCCAACCGCTCATAATCTTACCTCCAAGTAGCCGTTCATTGCCTAACATGCAATGCAAAAAAACATTGGTATTACAGGCAATTAATCCGCTTTTTTTTGCGGCATAGCCTATAATTCAATGCTTTATCACTTATTGCATATGAATTTATTAAGAATGACATGAAGTAATTTTGAAAACTCATGCTTTATTATAAATTGATCTGAAAATAAATATCATCCAAGTCTTCTTGAAGTAAACCAAGGTATCGTTTGGTTTCAGCGATTGATCTATGGTTTAGGGCTATAGAAATATAGTCCAACGAAATGCCCTGTTTGAATGCGAAGTACCCCCAGGTCTTCCGAAGACCGTGGCTCCCGAACTTATCGGGAATTCCGCACATATCACATGCATGATCTAATATATCACGAGCTTGTTGCCTGGTGATCGGTCTATTTTCTCCTTTTCTGCTTCGAAACAGATATAACTCTGAATCACTCATGTCATAAACAGCGGCGTATTCTTTAATTGCTTTCGCAAGATTAGTTGTTACAGGAAACCTCTTGTATTTCCCTGTCTTTTTCTCATTTACTTCAATAAACTCGGACGGTCGTTTGTTATTCCATACATGCTTCACTTTAAGGCTCAGAATATCTGATATGCGAAGGGCTGACGATATGCCGACTTGGAACATAAGATAATTTCTCAGGCTCCTTGACTTCAGATAACTCTTTACAAGCTCAATCTGTTTTTTATCTCGGATCGGGTAAACCATCTTCATTCGTCTTCTTCCTCACTGCCCCACTTTATTTGAAGTCAAGAAATCGAGAATCTATCTTCAAAGGTGGACTCTCTTCCTCAAAATATGCCAATCATACAAAACTATTGTATCAGGACCCTTGAGGAAGATTCAATGGCCAAGTGTTTTGGGCTAATTTTATAAATCCCTATTTTATAGGATTTTTAGGTTTCCTTAATCAGATTAAGTAAGGTTCGATTATTTTGCCAAGTAATCACTTCGATTCGTCATTTCGCATCAACTGGGATACCTGACCATTCAATCAAATATGTCCTGATGCATCCCTTTTTTTGTTATTCGTATATTATAATATGGATTTTTGCATATCCAATATTTACATTTAAAAAGCATTATGGTATAAGTATCTTGTACATAAATTTCCCAGTAGAAAGGCGTGCTAAAATGAAAGATTTTGATCTAAAAGGTCTTAGAGAAAAGTTAGGATACACCCAAGCTGAACTTGCTTCTGCTCTTCAATGCGGACAAGACTATATCTCCAGAATGGAAAGTAATCCTGGAAACATGTCACTCGAATTCTTTATGAATCTGTGCAGTGTAGCTCGCATGCTACCAAACGATGTTTTGAGTAATTTTAAATTAGAACAACCTAAAGCCCTTGATATTCCTAATGTTTATGGAGAAGAAAGCTTAAAGAAAAACGCCTTAAAATATTACATAGCTCCAACAATGGAACTTTTCAAGAAAAAACCTGAATATCAGACGGCTATTAAGAAAATATCTGAATTAGATGATCTAATTAACATTTACGGAGCAAAACCCCTCGTTGCTTTGCTCGGTCCATCTGATGCTGGGAAAAGCACAATGATCAATAGCCTTACAGGAATTGATGCGCTCTTGTCTCAATGGACACCGACAACGTCATCAACCGTCTACGTGAAACATATTAATGACAAACCAGCTTGGATGGGCGAAAACCATGTTAGTATTTTCAAAGCAGAAGCTCATGACAAAGGCTGGAATTTCAGAAGAATTCATGATATAGAGTATTGCAGGGATCATGCTCTGCACGTAGGAAACTACGATATATTAGAAAAATACTGTAATAGAAACTCAAACAAACTTCATAAAGAGGTGGATTCCGCTGTCGTTTATTTAGATTCAAACATCTTACTGTCTTGCGACATTGTTGATCTTCCAGGGTTCGGAACTGAAGAAATGGATGATACGGTTAGAGCGCAAAGGGCTAAAGACGAGGCAGATATTGTTTTGTTCTTATGCCAGAGCAACAGTTTCTTAAATAAGCAATCTGATATTTTGTTCCTAAAAGATGTAATCCGCACATTGCCAGTTTTGAACACAAAAGAAGTTCCGTTGCTTTCAAATCTATTTGTAATAGCTTCTCAGTCACACGTTGTAGGTCCTGAAAAAATTCCACATGTATTAGAAACAAGATCCATTGCGTTTTCAGAGCAACTCTCTGACGAATTGATTAAACAAATCTTTAATGTTAGTAAAAGAGAATTTGTTGAAATATTTAAAACAAGATTTTTCTCGTACTCACTTGATACCCCAGTTCTTCGTGAAGAATTTGAAAATGCATTCAGAGAATTGCTTGTGAATTCATTACCTACTATTCGAAAGGCAAGATTAAACCAAGCTATTGAGGATTTTAAAAATGAATCTCGCACCTTATTTGCAAATGAAGTCCAAAAATATGAGACCATTTTGCGAGACCGTGAAAACTCCAAAAAGGAGTATGAGAAAGCCGTTCGAGAAAAGCCTCAAAAGTTCGAGGAGATAAACGCCCTTCGAAACCAGCTTATCTCGTTCATTGATAAGTCCCAAAAAAGCAACACACTCGAAATAAAACTTTGGGAAAAGGAGACCATCACCGAAAAATACATTATAAATTTAATTAATGAAAAAAACTACGATAAAAAACAGGCTAAAGAGTATCTTCTCTCCAACATCTCTGATCTTTATTATGCAAAGATGCAGGAGATACTTAAAGGCAGTGCCTCAGAGTTCAACACCATGTTGACTCAATTTTTTAAAGATGTTGAGAAGAAAGCAAATTCATTGAGTAAAATATCTGTCGGTAACGTTCAAATACCCTTTGATTTTAAAGGTGCACTCGCAGGAGGAATCGCTGGAGCAAGTGTACTTGGTGGATTAGGATTATGGGCGGCAACTGTTGGAAACCTTGGTGGATATATTCTTGTTGCAAAAGGTGTCAGCTTACTGAGCGCTTTAGGAATTTCAGTAGGTGGAACTGCGGCGGCGGCTTCTTTCGTAGCAATGATTGGAGGGCCAATTACTATTGGTATAGCATTAGCTATTGGAGCATTTGCAATTGTTACATCTCTCTTTGGTGATGGTTGGAAAAAAAGGTTGGCAAAAGAAGTGATTAAAACTCTGGAAAAGGAAAAGGTTATTAACTCTTATTCGGATGCAATCACTAAGTTTTGGGATGATAGTAAGATTGGGTTAAATGAAGTTGTCGAAGGAATTCTGCAAAAAATTGAAGAACACTTGGATAACTTGAAAACGATTATTGAAACCAGTGATCCACGAACAATTGAAGATATGATTACAATAAATAAAGGGTTAGAAGATTTTTTCGGACAACTCCCCTGGGAAGGCAGTGAAAACTTAAAGGCATTACCTACTCAAAACATGTCAATGTCAATATAACAGACTTCATATTCATCTCTTATTAATTTTAGATTCCATCATCATTTTAAAGGGGATAATATACGTTGATTAGACAAATGGAGTGTCAAAATTGTGGTCAAATCAATAACATTGATACTGAAAGTTTTGCACAAGCAATCTGCGGTACATGCAAATCCAAATTTAGTGAGGATGTAGAACTAAGTGTATATAAGTCAGAACAAGAATTAGCTACTGCATTGGCAACAGACCACGCCTATTCTAAAGATGAAAAAATTGACACGAAAACTTGGATAGCAAAAATTGGCGATTCAAATGAGCAAGAAAAGTATGTTAAAGATAATTTTCTGAAAAAATTAAAAAAACATGCATCAAAAATCCCCTTTGCCAAAGATGCATTAGCCATGTATTACTGTGCGATCGATATTAAAACACCTATGAAAGCAAAAGCAATTGCTATTGGTGCGTTAGCATATGTTGTACTTCCAATTGATTTAATTCCTGATTTCATCTTGATTCTTGGGTACACTGACGATGCCGCCGCTTTCTGGGTAGCGTTCAATAGCATAAACACCCATATCACGGATGAACATCGGAAACAAGCTGAGGGCTTTTTCAACTAAAGTGTTCGGAGAGAATCACGCATTCTCTCCGTTCTCTTGCATGAATTTAATTAAAGTATAATGAGAGCAGACTATGATCGTACAGTCAAACTATTACAACAACTTTCAGAACAAATTAACGAATAAAAGCGATCCATGACTTCAGGGTCATTTTTAACATAATTATATGTTCTGTCGAGAGTTTCTCATTTTCAAAATCTGCGAAGCCGCATTCCTTCGTTTCGAAAAATCAATTAAACAACTCGAAACTCGGTACATAACTTATTTAGACCGTTTTTTAATCATTTCTACTTCTCAGACTTCCTTCACACTGAGAATCGCACCTTCCTACTCCATTAAATTTCCTGTCAGACGACAAGAAGAGGTATTCCAATCTTTAGGCAACGCTACTGGTTTTTTTTACCAGTAAATTACCTTCGATGAAGTACCTCTGTGTTTGCACATAAATTTTGACATTAGTATAGCACAATCAACATAACCAATAAAGTGTGATTTATATTGATGTGTTTGACCGTCTATTGCTAACAACTTAATTGTCGATTAAACTATCTTCAACCAAATAGGAACATATATTCTCGTCATAGTTTGGAAGGTAATGGTATTGGGAAAAGCCAGAAGAGGAGGATCTACAGATGAATATTTATGATATCCCATGCGATGGTATGGCAAGAAAATTAGAGTTCTAAATTCCGAAGTGACAATACTCCTTGTGAGTGCCCTATTTGTTTAGATGATGAAAATGATGTTCAGAGCATAGAGAATGTGAGAGGATCAAGAAGGCGAATATTTCGAGGAACGATTATCCGATTACTGACGGAGTTGCTTGTCCAAAGACTGATTAAAATGTTGACCATTCTTAATGGTAAATGGTCAGCAACCTTTATGACAAACTTGCTGACTACTGCCGCCGCTCACATCAAATCCTGGACAAATATCTCATCAGATTTCAGACACTGAATAGATCTATGTAAGCCATGGAAACAAAGACCTCCATGGTTTTTTCATTCTTCTAAGCAGATTCACCTTTCAAACCATCTAAGCGTTTGAACATCCCGCCCATTATTCTCCTCAACTCTTGTGTCATTTCATCCAACCGCTCAAATGTCACTTGATCAATATACGTCTTGCGAAAAGCTCGCTCAACCCAATATCTAACTTCATTTGCCGAGGAAAACGCTACACCGAGATGATAGCGTTCCCTGCCAGCATACTGACCGCCATTTGACTCCGCAACGTTTGCACCTATACTTGTGGTACAACGAATTAACTGGTCCGTTAAGCGATATTTTTCATCTTGCGGAAAAGATTCAGCCAATTTATCAATTATCTCCTCAAGTTCTACTGCCTTCTTGTACAAGGTCAACGTCTTGAAATCCCTCAAAAAATAATCTTTCTCTGTTGATTCACCCAATTGTCCATTCCTCAATTTTTTATTGGCTTGAGAATTTTGAGTAGAATACTCCGTTTGAACAGTTACATTATGCTTACGATACCAATCGTTTAATCCAGTATACAGCTTAGAATGTAACTGGTGATATTCATTCCACCTTTGTGGATCACGCAGTACCCCATCTCTGATGCGTTCCCGATGGTCAATTCCTTTTAATTCACACCAATCACGTAAAGATAATCGATCCTTAAATTTCTCGAAATCGGATGCTTCATCATAATCGTCCCACTCAAATAGGTAGTCTGCCTCACTTATTTTCATTAATATCAGATAGGAATGCTTCGGATCGATGAGATGTTCATGACCGCTCACTATTTCCCCATTTTTAAGGTCGAACCACGCATAGCCGTGATCCCATTCCTTTGAGTACGCTTCCCAGGCGAGTTCAAAGAGATTCTCCATTTTATACTGCTTTATCCTCTCACTTGCTTCTTGCAAACTAATTAATGGTTTCACGTTTTCATTTCCCTCAATAATTGTTCCATCCGATAGCATTATATTCCCCCAGTAGTAAGTTTATTTGTTGATAACATTACTCTATCCTTTTTGGAAGTTCGTAAAAAGGCTTTTTCTGTCGAACCTCGTTTGAGTATAGGTTATCCTACAGTAAAGTTGTATCTGGACGTTCGTTCTTTAAATCCCTTGAGTTTTCCGCTTCATCAATTGGGTTTTACTTAGAAAGTTGTATTGAATTCTTCCTATATAAGAGGAATTGCTAATTTCGATACAACTTTTATTAATTGGCATCATCTTCATAGAGTTAAGCATCAATCACTGATATATACGGTTGCCTTATGGCAACCTAAATCTTTAGGATGCAAGTATCATATCCCGCAAAGTATAAAACCATCGTTTCAATTAAAAATTTGCTTGTAGAGATCTAATCAATCATTTATGATATCCCTCAATCAAAGCCTAACACCTATAAGAACAAGTTCTCTCGAACGTCCAACACAAGAGTATAGCTTACATGAAACAAGAACATAAGCTTCACCCTTTAGTTATTAAGCAGATTCACAAAGTTTGTTAAATTCACAATCCTTCAAATTATCGTGAAACCAAATTTGCTGACCAGTTTGACTTATCCCGTGTTCTTTAAAGAAAGCCTCTAATTTATCCAGTATCTTGGTGAGATTTCCTCTGCTTTTTATCTCCAACAAGTTCCTCAACTCCAGCTTTTGCATCATTTCTATACCGCTTTTCTTAGCTTCGAGAAGTATTGTTCTTGCCTTTTCACTTTTAGTGGATTTCTCTCTCTTCGTTTTGTCATAATGTCTCCCAGTATTCTGCTTTTCCTCAAGATCCTTTTTGTTGTACTGAATATTCGGCAATTGCTCAACCACCATATCTATAGCTTCCTGAAAATCGGCAAAAACGTATATATCTGCACGCCTGCTATTGTCCCGATTAATCCTTTTTATTGCTTGGTACATCTCACCTGCAACTGTACTTTTCCGAATAGCCTCCACTATTTCATGTTTGAACAATTCAACATTCTCAACAGGTTGCCCAGTCAACCGTGTGTAGTATTGGTAGGTTAAGGCATACGTGAGATAATCATAGTGAGGAGTTTTAAGCAAAACAACGGCATCATAATCATGATAATGGTTCACCCCTATTAAGTTACCGAAATAGTCGATCTTAATTTTGATTTTTAAATTACCTTCAATTTCTGAAAGGTTATTTCCGTAATCTGAGAAGTATTGAACAATTTCTTTCTCTAATTTATCAACGTTTGCTTTTTCCGTTACGAAAAGAATTCCTTTTTTACCTTCAAGCTGAATTTCTTTTAACGCCTCTTGAACAAATTTTTCGAACTTCTTTAATGCGTTCTTAGTCGTTTTAACGTTAATATGATGTAGTGTATCCTTAGCATAATCGTACATTTTCTCTTTCTCATGAAGGTCAAATTTTCCATAAAGTTTATACCTATAGTCGAACGCAGCGTTCGCATCGAGAATGATGTTATTCTTTAAGAGTACAAATTGTCTGTTGTCATTAAAGGTATGAAACCCCTCTTCAAACAAGAATCCACCATTCTTTGTTAGTTGAAGACTTTCCTTCAAAATACCCTTATATATCTTCGAGTTGTTGTCATCCAACTTGTTAATGGCAGATTTTATCATCGGTTCATAGTGCTGATCCTTACCATCAGAAAAGTCGGTAAATCTCATGACATTATTAGCTACATTACCTCCATCTATTAAGTCACGAAGCAATATCGCCCATTCCTCTATTGCAGGTACATTCCTTTTTCTACATTCAGTCCAAAGAAGACCTATTTCGTAATTTGATATATTAATCTTCTCAAGCAAGTCTGGAAACTCGTCTATGATTAGAATATCCCGATCCTTTATCAAGTGTTGGTGCTCCCCTTTACAAACCTGAATGTACATTTGATGAGTAATACAAATAACCTGGCTACGTTCAAATACTTCTGTTGATTTACCTTTCTCTGTGTCCTTTCCTGTGATGCTAATTGCCACTTTCCGTCCTGCGTTGCGATTAATAGCCTTCACAGTATTGTTCAGCTCATCGTCTTTAAGGAACCGTTGCACATACAGTACCCGATGTGATTGCTTCTTCGTCATTCCACCGATAATCTGATGCGTTCTTGTACTTTTGCCTGTCCCTGCCTCATGATTAAACACCACAAATTTATCTCGACTCCATTTTGCTTTATTAATGATCTGTTCTGATAGTCCACTGAAGTAGCTCTCTTTTACTTTCATTTATATCTCCCCCTCGGTTTGCATTATGTTCTGTTGCATATAGAGGATAACGGAGATTGCAATGCCTGAATACGGCTTTGTGGTTCTATAGCGTCTGACCCCCTTGCTTAACATTTATTCATGGCATGCTAATTAATCCTTGATAATGATCTTTGATGATATTGCTAATGGTCTACGATACTCCAAATTGAACTGCCCAATCAATCGCTTCATCTCATCCTCACTGTCAAAGAACGGGATAACCTCGTATTCGCTTACTATCATTTGGGCGTATAATACTTCTCCACTAACCAACAACCATTCCCCCATGTAATCTCCCCAAATGATATCACCATACTTATTCAGAAAACCTACCATCTCATCGCTCGACTCGAATTGAATCGCCACATTGAAGCTTAGCAATCCCATCATCTCTGTAATCGAAAACGGCATGGCAGGCTGTAACATTGATATCCCGCCTATCCTGTTTACAGTAAATTGTGGGTTAATAGTTGCCGTTCTCAAATTCGACTCCATAAAAGCATGCACGCAGTTATTACCCCATTCATCAAAAGTAATTGAGAGCGAGTTAATAAATGTGGCTATCTTCCTATATCTATCACGGCATCGTTTGTAGTTCTTTAGCTTAATGAAAAACACATCCTTGGTTTGTTCAATCCATCTGTCCAAGGCTTCATTCGTAATTTTTCTCACCTCAGTATCCTCCAATCTAAGCAATAACTTAATAAACCGAGTGACATCTTTTGTAGACCTAAAGTCAACATCCTCTCCGTACTTCCCTACGATTTGATTCAGCTCTTGCCTTAAAAATTTCCCTTCCTCAATGGTACTGCTAAGCATTTCTCGCAGATAAACTAAATTTACCGTGTATTCCGCTCTATTTATCTCACAGACAATTGTTTGTATCATACTTATTCCCCCTATCACTCTCTCCCTATCATATGGAAAAAGTAATTGTCTGAGTGGCAATAAGCGTCGAACCAGGTCGGAGCATTCAGGGGTTGACATAGCCAACAGGAGGATCCTTGGGGAGAGGGGAAGGGAGAAGTCTGTTCGCTGTGGACAGACCTCTCATATTCATTCAGCGACAGCAGATAATGAGCTATTAAAACCTCTTGGCTTTGAAAGCCTACTGAAGAAAGACATACTATCAGGAACTTTAACGCAAGCCAATTGAATTGATGCTTAATACCAAAATCATTACGCAAATGCTGTTCATTGCAACCTGAAACGCTGATTTTGGCGTTCCTATATAGGTTAATGTATAAATCCTACATGACGATCGATTACTTCTGGCAACAAACAGGCAGACGGTTGCTAAGATTCAAAAGCGAAGGCGAAAATTGAAACCTGTACCGTAAGACGAATGCTTATGTTCTTTGGAGGGTTGCATAAGGAGGATGCTACATATTATCTGACGATTAAATCTACTGGTATGGATGCGAAATTACCTACAGAAGATCGCATGCGAGAAACTTATCGAAGAATTTTTGCCCTTATATACAGGTATATGTATTCCGAAAGTTGATTTACCCCTCTGATGTATCTAACAACCCTTTTTATCTGTCAATTCCACGTCCCCCGCCAAGTCCGACTTCATCGCCCATTATCCGACAGCCTTAGACCAAAACATGCGATCATGTCCGACTATCTCAGATAAAATGTGCATATAATCTATAAAACTACTAAAGAGGGGGCTACTAACATGCACAACCATTTTCTAATCGCCGTGGACAGCGGCAAGTCAACTACAAAGGGAATCATGAAGGAAGGGACGCTACAAAAGGTCAAGTTCGAAACCAAAGTTGAGGAAGTCAGCAACTTAGGGGCTGACTTAACACCAGGTTCATATTCGGTTGAATTCGGAAATAAAACCTATCTCTTGGGGAACATGCTTGGAGAAAGCAAGATGGATTTTTCTCTTAGCAAAAAGACTGACACGCATCGAATATGCATATATCTCGCTATCGCCCAATTGCTCAAAAAATCGAAGCAGAACATCGTGTTAAGTAAAATTTCATTGGCAGTTAATATTCCGATCAGCCTGTATAAAAATGAGAAACAGAAGATCGAATTCAGTGAATTCATCCGAAACAACGGCGATACAATCAATATCATTGTCAATAACAAGCCGTTTCTTTTCCGTATTGAAAGTATCCACCTCTTCCCTGAAGGCATTGGTCCCATCTACAGCAACCTAAATTTATATCGGCAGAAACGGGTATTGATCTTCGATATTGGCTCGCTTAATGTCAACATCCAGGAATTTAACAACCTCATTCCTATTTACGACAAAATGGTCACTGCTGATCTTGGGGTGAACATTCTTCGCTCAAAAATAGCGGACAAGCTCTCAACGGAATACGGCATCAGCGTTTCCGATTCTGACGTTGAGGCGATATATCGGGACAAACACTTGATTATCAACGGGGAGAAGATGGTGGAAAGCAAACAAATTGTTGATCAATCGATGACCAATCATGTTAAGGAGATATTCAACTATGCTCGTAGTCGAAAAGTTAGTTTTTCAAATAGTGAAGTCATAGTCGTAGGTGGGGGTTCGTTATTGCTAAAGGAGCATCTAAAACAAGAATATCCTGCCGCCGCTATATCTAACGATCCACAAATGTCAAACGTATTGAGCTTTCTCACAATCCTGGAGGCGAAACATCATGGGAAATCGTAATCGGTTATCCATATCATTCAAGAAAGAGCATCAGTATATTTATGACCATTTGCAGGGTATTACGAATAAAAGTGACTATATTGCAAGAGCGTTAGAAGTGTTTATCAGCGGCGGCGGGCAATCACCCGTATCAAAAAAAGAGATCAAGAACATGGTGTTGCAGATCCTTCAGGAGCAGGGCAATGCTCCGCAAACCTTGTCCGCTCCCCCTCCTGAGCACCAGATTTTAGAGGAAGATGTCGAGCTTTTATCACAACTCTTCTGATTTCACTTGTTTTCAAACGAAAACCCTGCTTTTTTGCTCTATTTGAGCATTATCGGCAGGGTTTTTAGCAATTCACATGTATTTCGACTACAAATAAGATCCAATGAGTGTTACCTCTTAAAAGCCGTGATGGAAACTTCTTAGGCAGTAATCCTTAAAAAGTCCGAAAACCACCCTTCCGACGACCTGACAACTTTTATTTTCAGTCGATTTTACGGATATGGAACTTATCATAGGCTGACAGCTCGATCAGTTTCCTTGTGATTTCTGTCTTGCTGTACCCAACAGTCTGCCCAACCTCTTCTGGTTTACCATCAAGCAATTAGATGGTCTGTAAACGGTATATAGTGTCCTCTTTGTCTAACCAAAGATCATAACACCTTTCTTCCCCGTCAGGATCGGTATAGGTAATGATAAAAAGCAGAACCATAATCAAGCTCAGCAATGATTTTATGTACCTTATCCTCCATATGTTTATCCTACCCCCAACGCCTTAAACACAGCATCAGTCGGATCCGAATAAAACACGGGTTGAACCTTTATCAGCAGATCTGCGGGAACCGTTTGAAAATCAACTACGGACGACGCAGGTATCAATACCTTCTTAGCTCCTGCATCTACACACACTTGAAGAGTATTGGCAAACTCATCGACCTTCGCAATTGTACCGCCTACTGTCATGTTACCAAGCACGACCATCGATTCTTGAACGGGGCGTTCCAATGCACCTGAGCATAATCCAATCAATTCGGCAATCGCTAATTCTTCCGTCAATCCGATGCCTTGCATGTCACTAATATGCATCAGATAGTCCTTGGTCTTTGTACTAATCGAGCCGCTGATACTTTTACTATTTGAAGTAAAGTAACGGAAGGCGGTATCCAAGCTCTCTTTCGCTCCCCGATGGGATCCGACACCTGACTTCTCGAATTTTCCTGACCCCGAAACAACTTGGTTCTCCAGTTTGTATACCCCAATCATTCCAGAATCTCCATGCCCAACGCTATATACATGCCCTGGTTTGCCCATGCCTTCAGGAATTAACTTGCCGCCACCTTGCTCTGGTACAGATACATACTCTTCGCTCAATGATTCCTTATCGATATAAGAGAAGTGAACATCGTAGAACTCCATACCTCCGATTTTCTTGAGCTGTTCTTTTACCCTTCTTCTTCCTTCAAGGGCATACTTCAAGATCTCCTCGATGTCATCTCTCGTATACTCGCCGTTCGGATACAATAGCTTCACTAACCCTGATACCGTTTTACGCACTGCAATAACATCACGTTGATTCAGGTTATTACCCAGCCTAAAATACCGATCCAGAGCATCCGCAAACGAACGCTTCCGCATTTCTCTAAAGTATTCAGCCATGTAATCGACGATGAAGCCATACTTATCTGTGAAGAAGTCAGGTCGCATCTTCGGTACTTCCCAGCCTGGGAGGTAGTAATGCATCCGATCAAAGAATGCAGAGTCACTCGCCATTGCCTCAGGGAATGGCGCAAACAGATGGGATGTCTTGATCAGTGAATCAAGACTTTGGTTGATGTTTCCGACGAATACCATGGAAGCAGAAGCCGCCTTCTCTTCTCTGCCCCGTGCAAATGATCCTGAAGCCATGAAATCCTTCATGATCTGTATACCATCTTTGTCTTTAAAGGTTATACCCGCTACTTCATCGAATGCCACGGCATCGTACATCCCAACAAGCCCTACTTTTTTCGAAGACATATTATAGAAAAGGTTAGCAACCGTCGATTGGCCACCAGAGACGAGAATCGAGTTAGGTGATATTTCTTTATACACATGTGATTTACCCGTCCCCCGTGGACCGAGTTCACACATGTTATAGTTGTTCTCAACAAGTGGTACAAGCCTGAGAAGTATATGCCACTTTACTCTATCCTCAAGTTGTGTAGGCTCCATTCCTGTCGAGCGAATAAGTACATCGATCCATTCTTCTTTCGTAAAGCTCTTCCTTCCTTCAAACACCTCGTTCAAATCCATGTTCGGCATTTGAATCGGCTTCAAGCTACTGATGCTGAACGGATTGCTGTTCTTAACCTCTTCATCGAAGAAGTATTCCATCTTCAGCATGCACCAGATCCCGCCTGCCAAGAGCTTGTCGTACTCTTTGACATAGTTCGGCGATATCGGAACCCCTTTAAGCCCCAAATTTGAGAATTCCGCCACGTAGGAATCAATCTTCTCATTGAGCGTTACTGTAATCTTATCGATAACGGAATATTGACCAAGTTCCCGAATTCTGGATTTGACCTTCTCCGCTTCATCTGGTCTAACAAAATTCTCGGAGAGGATCTTCTTTACCCGTTGAATCCCTTCTTGAATGTTGTCTTCATCATCTGTAGCGGCATACATACCAAGAAGATATTCAAGAACATAAACAGGGACATTTGCCCCCTCTTTCATTAGCTTTGTCAGGTCTTTTCGAACAACCCGACCTGAAAAGACATCATTCAGTTTCCTATCTAAATCGATCGTTTGTCCTTCGCTTATTGACTCCATTCGTTCCTCTCCTTTCCTCTAAAAATCGAAGTCACTAACTATGCCCAAATTGATTGTGAACTGCGTTTTTTCAATGACGATATTGGTCTCAATGTCTTTTGTAATGAGGTAATAGTTACTATTCTTATCATATGGTATCGACTTTAACGCAAAGCGAAGCTTAAATGTACGCTCGTCTGGCTTATCTGATGTTCGATCACAGATGACGAGTTCCTCATTACTAATCACGCTTTCGGCATCATCCACCATGTAGATCTTAACCGTTCGAGGAACCCGCTTGTCCTCCACTTTCTCCGTCTGGAAGAAGGTAAGGTTGAACAGGCTATTCGTGATCTTTCTGGTGGTATTTGTGAGCTTTACATCCACTTTCTCGATTTCACGACTGTTCTTTTGCCCAGCTCGAATGTTCTTAAATTGTATGAGCGGCACAACGATCTCTTGAAGACTGGCGCCGCCATGAACAAAGTTAGCACCAGCACCTTGAAATTTGAAACGAATAGTCGCCTTCGGAACATAAGTGGTGATTTTATGCTCATTCTTAATTAGACTATCCATATTGATATCAAGGAGACCGCTTCGTTCTCCATTTTCTTGCGAGAAAAGATGTCTCCGTTTGACCTCAAACGCTTGAATACCTTCCTTTTCAATCTTGTCACTCTCTTCCAATGCATCACGTTGATAAACGAAGCCATGATCCGCAGTGATGAGAATGTTTGTACCGCTCAAATCATCCTTGATGATTTTAACTATATCGTACAATTCATCAATAGCTTTCTCAGCCGCTGTGAATGTATAGACCTCGGTCGATGCCTTATCTCCCGTTGCATCAATGCTATCGTGATAAATATATATCAGTTTCTTACCTTTGAAAGTTTCCCTACGACCAGCCTTGTTCATGTTTTTCAGCTCTTGATAGTGAATGGCGGTACTATCAGCTACTGCTCCTTGTAGGATATCAATACGATTATCTATCCCACTGGAAGATTTCCCATTCACCAATACTTTTCCACTTAGATCGATCTCCAAATTATTCTTATGCGGCAGAAGTGATGCCATTCCCATCTTGGTTACAGAAGGTACGACTCCCAACAGTGGTTGAATTTCACAAGCTCCTGTCGTCTCCGAGTTAAGCTTGTCCGTAAGCTCTGAGGCTATCTCATAACGCAGAGCATCCGATATGATAACAAATACTCGATCACCATTAGAGATTTTCGGTGAAACAAAGCTTCTATAGAAATCCTTCTGGTTTAGAATACCTGGTAGTACCCAGCTTGATTTTAACTCATCGTGCACAGCGGCGGACCAATGCGAGCTTAATTCGCTCATATACCAGTTCGTATATAGATTCTCAACCATCACTTTGAGCTTCTTCAAGATTTCGCTGTTCGAATCATTATCGTATGCAACATAGAATTTCCGATAGAACATGTCCATTTGGTAATAGTCATTCACATAAGCTCGGTACATGTCCACTGCTTGCGTTTTCGGAATACCCATGCTGTATTTCTTATGAAACTCGAACATCTTAACGGTGTAGTAGAGGGCTTCATAAATGGATTGATATCTCTCGTAGTAATGTTTCGCTCTCCGCAGGTTAATTAGCTTCGTATATGCATCATAATCCTCAAGTCGATCTTCCAGACTATTGGCGATATAAATGATAATTGCTTTATCGAAGTATGGGAATATATCCGCCGCCTTGAATTCTTCAATAGGGAGCTGATTTACGATATCCGATAGCTTGATTTCTTTCTCAGCGATTTCTGCATATCGGTCATACAGATGATAATCCGTTTTATGATGCATCCAGTGGTCAACGAACACCAAAGCATTGGACTTATTTCGAGTGGCAATGTAGCTTTTAACCAGTGAAAGACGTTCCTCATTAACCGCATGGCTAAGTGCAGTGACCGTCAAATGGATAAACAGCGTTTTAAGTGACTTTTGACTTTGCTCATAGCCATACCGCTCAGCTACCGCATTCCAAAACACTTCTAACCCTACATACTTCGCAATCGAATCCAGATGCTTATTCTCACTGTCATCAATTGAATCCATCAGTACAACCTTTAGAACATCCTCAAAATCTGGAGTCTTGATGTTGCATAACGCACTCATCATCATTAGTTCAATTGTTCCTTCAGAATTCGCCTTAAGCTCGAACCCTTTGAATTTCTTAATCCGATCCTTACTCCCAAAGAACTTCTCATATTTCTTTACTGAACTCCGAAGAGAAGTATCGATGTTCAGTTCATTCATGATGAGGGATATCCTATCCGCATAGAACATCTTCGAGTACAGAATTGTATCCAACAACCAATTGCCTTCCATACTCATGTCCAGGTTGGAATAAATCAAATAGTTCGAGTTCGGATCCTCTTCTTCGAGCAACACCTTCGTATAGAAGTTATTACCCTCAGTCAACGTATGCACTTTGACGTTCTCAAGGGAAATCTCATGTATATATTCAGCAAACTCCAGGTCTTTATCGAACCAGAAGATGATTTTTCGATGTTCGCCCTCATTGAGCGGTAGAAGAAAAGCATCTTGGAGTGCCTTAGTAACTTCATCCATATTCATTATTCATCAACACCTTTTTCATCAGGCTAAAAACAGGGATATACCAAGACTAACTGGTATATCCCCATTGTAACCAATTTATTTGATTCGAGCGAGTAAGCCTGTAAATTTAGCATAGTTCATTGCAACACCGTCATCGAGATCAATTTCGATTTGCATGTCCGCCATATGATGGAGTTTCTCATCGTATGCCCGAAGTTCTTCAATTTTCAGATCAAGTGACTTCAGCTCTTTTTGGGCATTCGCAATTTCCTTAGTAGTTCCATCTCCATTAATAACATCAAGCAGAGTTTTCTTCTCAGCATCCATCCGAATCTGAAGTTCATGCAAATAATCTGTTCTGATTCTTGACAAAGTTGATTTGTCATAGCGATGCATGTAAATTAGGCAATTGAACGCCTTTTGTTTTCCAGAAGTAAATAACCAATAGATTGGTTTCTTTTTATACGTTAGCAAATGATCCTTAAAGAAGTCGTTAAGGAAATAACGTCTGATTGTTTCTTTAGCTGTTTCTCCTTCTTTCCTCTTAAGTGAATCAGCAAGGAATTCAAGATTAGTTGATGATAATTCACTACCAAATGTTACTTCAACAAAATGAATAAACCTTGATACTATATCATCTTCAAAGTATGCATCCGAAATAATCGGCAAAATATTATCCTTATCAGGTTTAAAGCTCTGATAGTTGTTTTGTGGAATTTCCCCACCAGCAGATATTAATCCATCTTTATCGATTGAATATCTACCAAATAAACATCCAGTTGCATATGAAATAAAAGACTTCACATCATTTTCAGTCTGAGCCTTTCTAATTGTTATATCTATATCATTTAAATCCGCTTTGAGTTCACCCTTCAAATTATATAACTTTATTAGCTTTTCGTTTATCCACTCCTCATTTTTTTTAATTTTCATAAATCTGTCAATCGAATAACTATTCCAATTAGTAAAAGTTTTTTCAATTGTATCACTTTTAAAACTATTATTTAAAAAAGGATGTTGAGAAAACTCCATTGATAATTCATATGAGTCCCATTCTTCTTTAGAGAGCAAAACATTTTCTTCTACAATTTCAACAATTCCCATAACATCTTCGTTATTTATAACCACTGGGATTTTACTGATATTTCCTGGTTGGAAATTTAAAGTTGGATTTATGAATTCTAACATCTGTTGCGATATTTTTGAGCATAATAATGCCAAAATGTATTTTTCAATCGTATTATTCTCTACGGCAAGAAATGGACTTGCATCATCAAATAAAAATCCCTCATTTGAATATCTTGCTGAGAGCTTGCCACTGGTTATTTTATTCCAAGTAATTGCTGGTTTAAAAATAAAATCAAGGTTATGATTTGTAGAGCCGACTTTATATCCATTTCCCTTCATATTAAGAAGCTCAAATCCATCATTTTCCCAATTCACAACATCTTCAATATTGCCATACCACTTCCTGTACTCCCCGCCTTTTTGATATGGAAACCACTTTTTCTCACTTTTTCTCGCGTCAGTTCTATTTTGAATACCGAAACCTATCTTGTGAATGTTAACTTCACTCCAGTGACGTATAAACCTGCTATTATCAGCAGTTACCATCCCTTTTCTTGTTTGTCCATAATGATCAATCAGTCTATTTTCGACAAAAAGATCTAAAACACTGTTACTAACCCAGTAAGCTATCGGATTACCTGGGATATTGCCGAAACTCTCTTGATTAATTAAATAGCGATAAGAAACTGATGGATTATAGACTGCTTCTAACGCCTTATCCTTCTTATTTTTTGATGTCTTTTCATCAATCAGGCGGACATAGATACCGTCTATCTTTTTCTCAGCAATATTTCGCAACACAAAAGCTGTAGACTGAACTACTTCTCCTCCTATTTCTTCAAAAGCTCGCGGACCCAAATGCAACATAGTATCGAGTTGTTTATTATTACAAATTTTCTTGCGTAATTGTTCATAGCTCGATAAAAACATCCATGAATGCTGATTAATACTTGCAAATAAACTGTAGTCTTTTAAATAATGATCAGCTTCCATAAAGGATGCAAACAGATCCGTTTTTGAATCAGGATAATGTTTATTTAAATATTCTGTTAAAACAGTATTCATATTTTTTGCTCCCATGTATGGTGGGTTTGTAATAAGCACTTCATACTTAGTGTGCATAATATTAGCTTGTTTAATTAGTTGAGAAAGGACGAGTATTGACTTCTCTCTTGATTGCATTACAAATAAATCGTCAACTGGTTGATTTTTAATAATTTCTAATCTATTTTCTAAAAACTCTTGAGGATAGTTACTTAGCTTAATCAGAGAACCAATCGTCTTAGCTTCTCTAAACAATTCAAGAAACTCTTTTGTTTGTTCTAAATTTGATCCATTAGACTCCCCTGCAATGTACAAGATATCTTCACTTGTCAGGTTTTTGGATTCTTGTATAGAAGCCAAATTCAACTTTAATCCTTCTTTTTCAACACTTCTAAGAAACCGTTTGTTATATTCCATTGCCTTCATAACGACCGAAAAACAAGCCAGCTGATACGCTCGGTCATCTATATCGAGACCAAACAAGTTATTCTCAATAATGAGCTTGGGTATTTCACGCTCCATATAACCACATTTAGTGTAAATCTCGTATAGCACATCAAACATATATACAAGAATATGACCGCTTCCCATTGCAGGATCGAAACACTTTATACTTTCAACATTTAATTCTTTGTTTACGAATGAAGCAAGTTTCTTCTCTATTTCAGATTTTCGATCCTGATCTTCAAGATAAAATTCCCAATTATCTGTTAAGCTACTGTGTTCAGAATGTGCCTCAACCCAATAACGTCCGAGTGAGTTTTGCACCATATATCGGACAATCCAATCTGGTGTAAATAGCTGCGTTGCATAGGGGATTTCTTCAGATTTGAACTTCGCCTTTTCTTTAAAAACTCGATCTTTTTCATCGGAGATATAAAACTGATATAACCATCCAATAACCTCAACCTGTTCCCAATCTGATTCGGGAATAGAAGTCACATTAGTCATTTCACGAAGAAATGAATCCTTCGCCAACAACCCATCAGGGAATAGAATTTCTTTATAATCATCGATTGTTTCAAACATGAATGGAAGAACGTTATTCAAACTATTACATTGCTTGATGACCAAATATTTAAAGAGTTCCTCTGTCTTATTATTTACCTTCAATTCATAAACCACTTCTTTATCAATATCTAAGTCAACTGTCATTGCCTCTTTAATAATATCTGGCTCAGAACTGTCAGCATTGCTGGAGGACAACACTCTTACTTTAGCTGGAAGATAATCGTTCACCTCCATGAATCTTAGTGCTGTAAAACGATTAAACCAGGTATACGCTACTTCCTCCATAACCTGCTTATATCCGATTTCATTAATTCGGTATATTAATTTTTCCCGTTGCTTCTTCTCAGTTGCGGAGAGTTGTTTACCATGAATATAGATGGCATCTGAACTCTCAAATTGAGCCTTCTTAATACTCTCCTCATTAATGCCTATTCTAAAGGCTTTTGCCTTGACCTTATCTATCAGCTCTTTACGTGCATTTGTCGCAAAGTTTTTCAATGCTGTCTTATTCACGAGCCTATTCACCAACCCTAATATGGAATGTGTTTTACAATAATAATCAGAGTGCCGTGGCCTATGGCCACGGCACACCAGACTTAATCAATAAACTCGATTTGTTTGTTACTCTTAATAATTTGTTTTAGCTTTGCTGACAATGTATCCAGCAACATATCCACATCTGCTTCCGTACGCAAAGTCTTAGTAGCAAGCAGTTCATTCACTTTCACTCGTTCTCTCTGAGAAACAGGTTTTACTATAACTGGAGGTTTATCTCCTCCGCCAACTCCTGTAACTGGCGGTTCTACTTGTTGCTTCTCTTCATATTCACGAATTTCACGGTTGATAATCATTTCTTGTTTGTCTTTGAAGGCAGTGCTTTGCGTTATTGTCGCATCCACCTTAAAGATATCGACAAGCTCAACCATTCCGTTGAACAAGTTTTCATAATAAGCAAGAATCCGCTCTTTTGTTTCATCCGACACACCATCTTCATTAGCTCGCAACGTAAGATAGTTCAAATCCAATTGAATAACGTTTTTTGCCGCTACTTTCCTTTCTTCAATTACACCCTGAATCTTCTCATCGATTTTATTCACAAGCTCAGGAATATCCTTAATTCTGCGGTAAGGTTGTACTTCCGTTAGGATCCCTTGAAGTTTATCGGCAAAACCTTTGATTTCTTCTCCTGACAAATACACATCATTTTCATTGTACTTCTCGATTGCACGAAGACCTTTATCAAAGATGTCCTTTTGTGAAGCGAAGAAGCTCTTTACATAGGTAACGTCTTCTTCCCAATCCAATAAATTGTCTTCCAAGTCACGAAGTTTGGTGAAAAACGAAACATTGTCCAAACCCTTCGTAAATTCACCAAAATACTCAAGACCTTTATTCAACAAACTTCCGCCAGGATACTTCCTACCCTCATAACGGCTCTTCAGTGCATTGATTTCGCTAACCTGTTGTTCAATAAGAATTCGAATATCCTTAATCAGTCCATCTTCATCCTCAGCAACATCCGTTTTATTGAACACTTGCTTACAGATGTTCTTCGCCACTCGTAATAGTGATTCATCAACTTTAACCCGTTTCGTAACAATAACCCTATCAACTTCACTTACCTTGGTCAAAGCGTTTAAGGTATTACTATCTTCTGGCTCCAAGTATTCAGAGTTAAGTCTAAGACGGATGCGTTGTTCCTTCATCAATTCTGCTATCAGTCCTGCAATATCAAGCTCTTTCCACCCATACGGTTTATCTTTGAAACGATCTAAAAGACTTTTTACTCGCATTTGCTTCTGAATGCTATCCTGTAGACCAATAAAGTCCATGACTTCTTTGACAGCCAGCTCGTTTGAATTCGATGACTCTCCATCTATAGTCAACTGCTCATTATTACTTCTCAAAATCGAAAGGAGATCCTTTTCCGATTCCAAAAAGTTCTTTACATATCCGAGCTTTGTATACACATTCTCAATTAGTGAGTAAAATCCAGCGTTGATTCGTTCCTTAACTGTCGCAACTTTAATATCTGCTTTATTACCGTTAATGTAGAATGTGCCGTTTTTGATGGCTTCTTCTAAAAAGCTGTTTACTCTCCCTCTACGTACTCTCGCTTCGACACGTTTGTTATTAAAAATATTTTGAATATGCTCTGGCTGTTCTGGATGGTTTTTCTTAATATACTCTTCAATCTTCAAGGCTTCTTCCATATCCTCAATATATGTTTCACTTCCACCCAATCGTAAAATCATTTCACTCGATCCAGATGACATAAGCATTAATTCTTGCTCAGACTTTGAATAGTGATCTGATAACGGAGAGAGAATATTGATTCCAATACTTGCTGTTTGAGACCCGTAATCTTTCTCATCCATTTTCTTGTTATATGAAAATAGATAGTTTTTCGAAATAGGAATCCTCTTTACATCGAATAATCCATCGAAAATATAAGTTCTAATCTCTTTCTTCAAAGTGTCTTCATCAATCTTCATTTCTTTAATTTCACGATTAACATCTTGTTCATCGTCAGTAAGGAATTGATAGTGCTCCCCATTTTTTTCTACTAATGTTTCTTTTATCAACTTCCGAATTGAAACATTGATTTTTTCTTTCAAAGCCAACTTATCTTCATCGATCTGTGTAACCATGAGCGTAGCAATATTGTCGATATTCGCAGGAAGCTCTTTAATATACTTAATCATGAACAACACTTTAAGCAGATCCATATTAAACGGATCGTCTTTTAATACTGGATTCTCATATGCACCTTCAATAACCCTTGCGATTGTAGGGGTTAGGAACTCCTTAATTGTATCGTAGAAAGCATAAAACGGGATGAGTGTACCCTCTTCTGCATCCTTAAACTGCAATCCAGCTTCCTTGAATGCAGAGAGCATGGAACGCTCCCCTTCAGATAAGTGCTTACCTGAACTACCATGTTTACGTACTTGTTCGAAAACGTTCTGGAGGAGCTTGAACTGGTATGGAAGGAATGGATATACATCAGCAAACTCCAGATCATTTTCAAAGCCACGCAAATCCGCTGTGCTATCCTTAAAGCTCATAAGGTTCTTGAGTGTTGCACTCTTCTCATGATGAAGTAGTTTCAATTTATCAGCAACATGTTCCTTCTTATCAAGGATCCGCTTTTTTATTACCTCATCAACCGATATGGAGGAGAGTGACAATCTCGTATCGAATCGTCCTTGAATACGGGAGAAGTCATCACCCTTCACCTTAACAATACTATCAATGCTCTCCTGCGAAGTAACCATGATCCATACTTTACCCTGACAATGCGTTCCGAGATCCTCCGCCAACGTTTGCAAGTTAAGCATCAGTTGTCTACTGTCACCTATGTATTGACCAATCTCATCGACCAGGAAAATGAGGTGGAAGTTGCTCCCCTTCTGAGCAATGTACTCTTTTACGTCCTTCGAAAATTTTTCGATGCTAATCTCAAAGTTATTAACACCATTCTCGAACCAGTTACGAGCCGTCTCCTCGGACATGGAAGTAACCTTGTTTAAGGCTCCAATTACATAGTCAGCATCAAAATAGAAGGTGTTTCTGCGGTCAACCCATTCTTCGCCTGCCGCCACTTTAAACTCACGTTTAAAGTCCTCATACACACCTTCTTTGGTCAGGTACTTCTCCATCTCGGCCACACCAGGGATATCCCCATAAAAGCCCATATGCTCGTAGAAGACTTTCGTGAATACCCGAAGGATCGCATCCTCTTTCGACTTGTTATCCAAAGAGCTTTTCGAATCGATGTTAAATAAAATGACCTCAGTTTCTACATTTGCCGTTCTCTTCATATTAGCGTAAATGAGTTCATCTTGAATTTTATCAGCAAAGAAATCCACAGCTCTCTTATCCTTTGCCTTTTTATTTTCAAGCAAGTATGCAAGGATCTTCAAAAAATGTGACTTACCCGAACCAAAGAAGCCCGAAATCCAAACGCCCATTTTATCTGTATTTCCATCAATACCTTGCTGATAATTTTCATAGAATTTGGATAAGTGCTTATTAAGTTCTCGTGTCACGACATATTCATCAAGTTCCTGATATATGTTATCTTCATCGGTTTGAGCAACCTTTATTACGCCTTTAATGCTACGTTCAATGTCTTTTACAAACATGTCTTTAATTTGCACAAGTCTTCCCCCTCGAAATTAATCCACTAAACGAAATGCTCTATAATAGTTATCGTCTTTGAAGCGATCAAATAAGCGTAATGATAATCCATCGTATTTCCCTGGGAAAAACATAATGACAGGAGTTTTATCCAGCACCTCTTGAAGATTGTTAAGAATATTGTGGGAACGTACGAATGGATACACCTTTCCAACACCAGTAATGAGCACAACATTATTATCGGCCAATTGTTCCTTTATCTTTTGAAGAAACACTTCAGGTTTTGCAAAGTTAGCCATCGCTTTAAACAAGGCATCCTTGCCCTGTTTTTCTTCCATTTGAGGAATTCGGTCATAGATCCGTTTCTCTTTGGCAATCTCAATGAGCATCTTATATAAATCGAACTCAATGAGTTTGCGTCCAGAACCTTCGTGACTGAACTCCTTCAATACGTGAGGGATATAATCTCGAACCAGCAGTTCGTTCTCAGGATCGTAATCAAACACATAGAAGCTAATTTCGTTTCCCAAGCCTCTGCCCTCAATGAACTTATCTTCCCTGATCTTCGGTATTATTTTATCAAGCCTACTTTTAATATTCGCCATACGCTATACCTCACCCATTGCTCGAACATAAGCAATGTCTCCGATTTGGATCAAATGTTGTTTCAACTGTTCATCCATCATAATCCTGCTTAACTCGCCTGTCTTCTTGTCCTTCAACACACCTGACTCAAGTAAGATTCGTTGGATGACATTCTTTAGCTTCGTAACGGTTTGTTCCGTCCATCCAGCAATACCTTCGTCTTGCTCCGCTTTAGAGTTAAAATAAAGATTAAGATCCTTCTTCTCCAATAAATAGGTATTCGATTCAAGCTTCTCACGAATGACCTCATTCATGAATTCATAAAAGAGCCTGTCTGTTTTCATTATGGCATAAAGGTTGATAATCTTTCCCGACTCCAGCGAATGCTCCAGCACCAACCGACATAATGTATTATCGAGAATGCTTGTCCTCCGTATTACCGACGGTATGCTTCTTTTAAGGCTTGCACTGACCTGATACTGAAATAAGTTCTCTGATAGTACCTTTTCCCTTATCTCTTGCTCATTTAAGCCCTGCACTTTAAGACTTACGACCTGCTTGAACTCGAAAAATAGGAATGAAGCCCCTGTTAATGTAGCACTATATTCTAATTCTGTAGACATAACTCAACTCCCTGCTTTTACAACAATAGTATTTTGATCCTTCATCATTCCAGTCATTAATAGTACCCGTTCGATAACCTCCAATCGTCGCTTCCCGCATTGTTGTTTAAGTATCGTTGTAAACTGTTCTTGCTTTATAATCTTGTTCGGGTTGTTTATGTACATATTCGACACACTCTGCATTAGCGAATCTTCGCTTACGGTATTATCCCAATAAGCATCAACGATCTCGTTTAACGCCGTAGCGAGTTCCCTCTGAGTTTTATAAAAAAGTTTCAGTTCCAAATTAACCACCTCGCACAAAATCTGCTTATACTTCATTATTACTCTACTCTTACTTTTTTATTATACAGGATCATCCCAAAAAGAAAAACCGCTTGTTAAGCGGTTTGATGACAACATTATTTCCCCCAATACAATTCTGGTCCCATCACCTTTAGCATCCTTTCAAGTATATTGGCCAACCTTCTGATAGTATCGTCCAGTTCATCTTGCGGGTGAAATCCTAATCCTATTTTTCGATCCTTCGCAACGAGTACAGGGTGTATATTTGCCTGAAGCTCTTGAATCTTACTCTCGTATGAGTGATACAACTCCGCCTGAGATTGATCAAAATGCAGATAAATCGATGCCTGTCCATATTTATTATGAGCACTCAATTTGAAATTAACACCATTGCGACCACCTCCAAGTGAGAGCTGACAATCGTGACTATTATGCTTCTTAGCTTTCCATACATTGGTTAAGTGGGGTACGTATCCCCTTAGCTTTTCAAGCATGTATTGCTTCACATCCTCCGTCCGCTTAAAATCATACTTTGTCTTCACTATTATCCGCCCAGTATGAGTTGACGGAACTTGTGAATAAGAGTCATACAGTTCCAGTGGCGGATACGCCGAATCTCTTATGCAATGTAGTTTTCCCCACACTTCAAGCTTGTATAGCTTGTTAAGATCACTTGCCCACAATATGGCTTGTTCATGTAAACGCAAGGCGTAAAAATCGATGTACTTGTGTTTATGACTCTTCATGTATGATCTAACTCGTTGAAGATAACCCTCATTGAATCCTGAAGCAATCCAGATGATTGTTCCCTCCGATGTTCCATCTAATATTTCAAGCACTTTCTCTAAGTGACGTTGATCAGATTGGTTAACTTGAGATTCAATAAATATCGGCAATCTCCGAGATACATTTATCGCATACAAATCCACTTTGCGTCTGCCAATCGGAACCTCTGCCTCTGCAAGCTCTAACTTTTGTCCAATGAGATCCTCCAGGTATTCGGGATACTTTAGGAGAAAAAGGGTTAGAATAAACTCTTTCTCGGATCCGTTTTTACTCATTCAACATCACTCTCCATCATTTTAGAAAGGGAAGACAACGCCTTCCCTCCCTTACTCATCCTTTATATAGCCGATTTAAACTCATCCAGCATTTCAGACAGCATGTACAATTCCTTCACTTTACTTCCAGCATCCCATTGGCAATTAACCAGAAACTCGTTAATCGTTATCAGAATGGAACGTGCTTCTTTGCTTAGTGCTTGGTCGTTTAAGGCAAAGTTACTTTGGATCAGCACGTCTGAAATTGATGGCTGTCCTTGCTCTTTGTCGTCTGTCTTTTGGAAGATAGTCGCCATTAGGACGGAATACGGGATCTCAAGGCTCTCTGCCAATGAAAATACAACGGGTAAGCTTGGTGATGTTTTTTCACCTCGTTCAAGTCTGTTGATGTACGAGCTTGACACTTGGCTCATTTCCTCCAGTTGCTTCAAGGATAGATCTTTTACTTTCATTCTGTAGTGCCGAATCAAGATTCCGAAGCTCTCCGAAATTGCATACCCTCCTACGTGGTTGCCTTCCTCAATTGCTAAACCTGAAGCTGTATTGTCTTTCTTTTTGTCATCTACCATTCTTAAATGGCTCCTTTCTGCTTTTCCTCGTAGTGAGAATCCTTTGTTCTGTAGAACCTTTTATCATAAGCATTGACCTGCGTTTCAATAACACTTGAAGCATCAGTTATCTAAATTTTGATGAGTGCAGATGATGTTGTCTTTGGACGTTTAACAAATGAATTACCAGTTGAAGAATGGCAATCTCCTTTGGTGTTTAAATCAACAATTCATTTATTGAGACATTGTTTTTATCAATTACTCAAGGGACAATACAGTAACATCTTAGCTGTTGTCTTACGACAACAGAATTCAATCATCTTGGAGTATTAGGCAACATTTGGTTTCAATGAAAATCTCTTGGGAAATCAACTCCAGAATTCTGATCAAAACTAAAAGTTGTACTGAATTTCATCCTGCTTCCTTATAGAAGGTAAATTAGATACAACTTTTTCATTCAGGGATTGAAGCAATAACATTCAGGTTTACAAAAGCGGGCATCCAGATACAACTTTTAGAATGCTCACGCTTTCCCACACAGCTCCCTAAACTGACAGCTCCTACACGTTGGCTCGTACTTTGTCTGCTCAAACGCCTCCATTTCGAGCGGCACATTATTCTGAATATCCTGTAAGTAAGACTGCATCCAATCGATGCTGGTATGAATGAGATAATCAATATTTTCAAAATCGTAGCGAGTTGGGGCGAATGAAACAAATGAACCATCGTTTAGATACTCGTTCCGAAGCTCAATCTGATCCTCAGTGCCGATCTGGAATGATTCTTTTACGAACTTGGCATAAAGGGCGAGCTGTGTTCGATCATTTTCACTTCTCTTGCCAGTCTTGAAATCAGTTATCACATACTTTCCATTCCCCAAGTCCCTGTACAAAAGATCAATTACGATCCAAACCTTAACGCCCCTAACTTCAATAAATCTAAACCGTTCTGACGCTATCAACTCCGTATCTTTCCGCCGTTGAAATAAGTCATTAACCGTATTGCAGGAAATTAGATTGTGAACTGTATCAGGCAATCTTTGTTGATAATCCGAAATTGCTTCAAGCGAAAATTCACCATCAAAATAGATTTCAGACAAAATCGAATAATCACTCGGCATCTCTAACCATAGATTCTGTCGGTACTTTGAATCACAATAAGATTTGTTCAAGTCTGAGCGTATATTCGCCATAATCTCAAGCTGTAGAGGCAGTTCCTTCAGTTCATCTAATGAATTTACAATTCGATGTATTTGTTCGTGTACTGAAGAGCCGAAGACCATTGCCAGTGATTGCAGATTCTTCAGTCTCCAAGCATGCTTTTGGAGGTTGGACGCATTCCTTCGTCTTCCAATGGGAGAGGCATAGTAACTGAAGTAGTAGCGACGGGCACACTCGGATAACGTCTTATGGCGGCTCAAACTCCATGAGAACTCAGGATATTTTATATTCACTGCCCTCACTCCCCCCTCGCATACTGTTTACATTCAAAATAAGGCACGCCCTGTCATGATTTGGTTCCATGTAACCTAAAATCATTTCAAATACTCATTCCTATACCGTTCTCATCACAACGAAATAAAAAAAGCACACTCTCCATTTCTGATACTGGAGGCATGCTTCTGAATACTACTGAATATATTATTGTCTCGTGTGACTCGGTACTGCATATAGATATCCACCCCTTTATAAGAACTTACGTTCGGTTAAATTATAACAAGCGTTCGAGACGTAAACAATGCTTGTCTAAATGAAATCTCACACACCGTATCGACTGAGGGGAAATATTAATCAGTAAAATAGTGGAGTCAGGGATTAGTTACTAAGGTATCCACAGGGGAATCGTAGATACTGTGTATAAATACAGTCGCTTCTTCATTTGATTAGAACTGTTCACAATTGATCGTACATCTTCATACCTGTTTCATACATCCTCTTAACTTTATCTTAACTTATGCACAAGGGATGGAGTATTCCCAAATAACTGCATCTCCATTTGTTCATTGTTATGAAAGCCTTATGAACATTGTCATAACATTTGCATATATTCAACGTTAGTAGAGCCACTTATCATAATGGCTTTGTTAAACGTCGGTGTTGATTTTCTTCATAAAGCTAACTTGCAGTTTAATGTAATCAAGGATGTGGAAAGATATTAAAGCAATCATGAGCTTAATCGAAGGGACCACTGTGATTGGTACAGCAGAAATAAACAAAGTTATACAAAAGATAATAACTCCTGTATTTAAAAAGAATGGATTGACAAAGGCTCGAACGAGAATTTTTTGGGGATGGCGTAATGCTTGTATATAGGTGGTTAATATTCTTCCGTTGGAAACTACTTTTCGCAGGTTACAGGTTGGACTCCAACATCAATTGTCGTAGAATTAGGAATTTATTATGACTTTATACCCTCAGAGCAGGATAATGATAAAGACAATCTCTTGCCTAAAGTACATGAGTGTCACATTCGAACAGAATTAAGCTGTTCATTAGACCAATTAAATTACACCAAATGTTTAGAAAATCCTGTTGAAAGAGCAAGAACTGATATCTGGTAGATTGAACCTGATGGGAGCAATATTGAGGTAGTAGTATCTAATATTCGGGACGTTTTTCTTGCTTACGGATTGAATTGGTTTGAAAAAATGACTGATATGAATGAAGCAGGGAGCAAGGCATTTAACGAGCAACGTAAGATTAATTCAACCGCCCTGAAAAAGGTTGTTTTTTCTGTTGCTTGAAAATCAAAAATGAGCTTTAACAGAGCCACCTAATAAAGACCTCCTAAATAGTATAAGACCAGCAAGAGTCTATCTTACTGGTCCACGTCATACCAAATTTCTTTACTACTGTATATTGAACAACTTATTCATCATCCAACTGCTTTTCGAATGACTGTTTGATTAAAAACATCGCATTCTCAATTTCATCCATGGACGAAAGCCCGATTTCTACGTCGCCATTACCCCAACGTCCCAGATTGCTCACGTCTTTACATATGCCTTGTGGATCATTTATTTCATCGAAAGCCATATTTAGACTCAACCGAAGTCTACTCTTTTGCGGTACAATGTCCACGAAATTAGTTGTTGTCTTAAACGCAATGTACAGCTTTTTGTATTCCATACGAACGGAGCTATCGAGATTACATATTCGTTTTCTTAACTCCTCGAATAGTTCCAGCATTTCTCCCTGCAACTCTGGATGATCAGCTATTGTATAGGTAGCAGATTCCCCTTTTGTTGCTTTTTTATTGTATTTAGACAGGATTTCATCAGAAACACGTGGATACCCCCACACCTGAACCGACTGTTCTGCAAGTGAACGAGCACGTTTATTGATCTCTACTTCATTCCAAGTACCAAGTTTGCCCATTCCTTTATTCAGCCGTAATGGACTATCTCCAAAGCCCCCCTCCATATCACGCTTCTCAATAAATGGTTTATCACTAAGTTCAGAGTTGTATCGAGTAAGCGTTAAATTCCCAAGAATATGTAAATATTTCTTCTGAACCTCCTCCCAATCAGCTCCGAGTTCCTGCCTCCATTCGGACGAAAGATTTGGATTCTGCGGCATAATATGCTCAATCGTGTAACTTTCAATGTCCACAATCTCTTTACGATTGAAGTTTTCCAACTTACGAAGCAAATAATTGCGACTTCTGAAATTATAAACATCTTTTATAACGGATTCCTGAATAAACTCTTCATCCTTAGGGAACCGCCGATGCGAATCTTGAAGTACGAATGCCGCAATTGTACTTTCCAAATATTGATCTTTATCAACTTCTTTGCTGATTGATGCAAATGTTTTGTTCAATGAATTTGTCGGAACCCCACAAATCGATCTTCGGAACACATACGATTCAACCATTCTTAGAATCTTGATAAAATCTTCTTTGGGAAGTTTTAGTTGTTCATAGTCCTCATATAATTCGAGCAGGAACGGATACGATACATCCACCTTTAAGGAGTTAATATCATTAAGTACCTGATTAATATCTTTGTCCTTTTCCGTCTGAAATGCCAACTTCACAAAATACTTGGAGAATCGATAGATATCTTCGACAATCTCAGTTACCGTATGTTCACTCTGTTGATACACATGATCCTTAAACACTGCATATACGTCTTGAATATTAGGGATTTTCCCTTGTTTGACTGTTAAATAATCACGCATAAAACGGTCAAATAGAGTGGAATCGTTTAGATTGCCAAAGCTCTTCTCCATTGGATACCAGTAATCGGTATATAAGTCCGTCTGCTCTTTCGGCTCTAATTTCATAAGGACGAAGTTACGAATTAAATCCGCTTGTGATAAATCAAGTCCAGTAGAGTTAAGACTTTCAAAAATTAATTGAGGATTGTCATGATCACGATCCAGCGATATGTCCACAACAATTAGCTTCGATATACCTTGAAATAGCTTGTTTAAATCGACTTCGCTCTTTTGAATTGCTTCTAAGAAAAACATGTAATTTTCGTATACTCGCTGTGAATATTCATCAGGTAGTTTTTTATCTGCTGTCAAACTGATCAAGGTGTCTTTGTCACTTTTCGTAAGAATAAGCTTATGGCGTTGCTCACCCTCTTCGTCATTGTTGACCAGATAGTAATTCATGATCTTCTTTCTTGTAATATCACATACTTGCTCACTTCCTTCAATAGCTTTCCCCAGTGCAAGTAAAAACAGGGTTAATGTGGTCATCCGCTGTTGTCCATCGATTACAAGTAATTGGGGAACGGAAGAAATCTGATACAATCCTCGCTCGATATAAACAATCGAACCGACAAAGTGACCCTTTACCTTCTCATCCTCCGCCGCTCGCACAATATCATTCCAAAGCTGGCGACATTGGTTAATCGTCCAACTATATTTACGTTGATAAATCGGGATAATGAATTGTTTTGTCCCTTGCAGAAACTTTAGTAAATTTGTTTCAACTGCCTTCACTTTGTCATCTCTCCTCCACAAACATTCACTCATATTTGTCATTTTACGACTTTTGAACAATTCTTCCAAGAACTTGTTGATTGTCGGTTAGATCAGTTCATCCAATAGTATCCTTTTTTTATATAATTTCCTTTTCTGATTACGAAAGGACGATGAAAGCATCATAGGATAAGCAATACTTTGATTTAATGATTTTCTTTGAAGGGTACGTTCGTAATGGGCAATCGATGTCCAAAAAGCAGTTTGTAGAATGGACGATCTGAGATATTGGTCTATGTATTTCAATGAGGAGTACGTGGGAAGGATAGGATTAAGCGAAAGGGGATGGCAGGTTGATAGGCACTATCTTTCGCTGTTCAATAATTCTTTCACTAATTGTAGCGTTTATCACCATCGTTTCTCGAAAATGGCAGTATATAATCGTAAGTGTAGTTTTATATGTCCCTTTCACACTATACTTGAATGCAACACCTCGCTTTACAGGTGCTATACTTCTGTTCGTTTTTCATATTCTAATCGCTTATTGCATTCTTCTCAAACAAAGGGAATTCATCTGGCTTGCATGAATTTCATTACTACCGCTTGTATTGTTTCCGCTTAGGATTGCCCTTTTTGTAGTAACCCAATAAACTAAATGTATTTAAAACGAGGTGATGATACATGACTCAAACTCAATACTTCACGAATTTCACGCTTAGCCTGTAACCGTTCAACTCTTTCTCTGGAGGCAGTTGCAGGCTAAGCCCTTCTTCCAGGGAGCGTGATAGTTAGTGAAACCATATCAAACCAAGAGAACCAGAGATTATTACAGGCATCATCGTAATCGTGTAATTATTCGTAAACATGACATTGCTAAGCAATTACATTGGCATGTCCTGCATCAGCAGTTTGGTCGTTTAAGCAAAGGGAAGATCCATTGTTCATGTCAAAGGTGTAGCGAAAAGACTCATCTGCTTGGTCACAAGCATTCAGAAAAGGTAAAACTGTTTGGCTTATCTGATCAAGTCTCAGATTATCATTTCTAAGACACACAACGACAAAATGAAAGCATCCCCTGATTTCTGTGAGGATGCTTTTCTTATTAAAGAACCATATCTTATTGTTCTTTATTACCGTCCTGACGATAGTACCAATCCTTGTGAATTTGGATGCGTCTTGCTACCGAAACAGGAATACGACCAAATCCGCTTGCCTTTTCTCACGAGTCTGAATGCTTTTTGCGATTTCTGTTCTGCTATCTTGGCATCCTCCTCAACGCTCCACGGGTTGATATAATCGATACATTCCATATCCAACTCGCTCATAATCGTTATACGTAACTGCATGATTAGCATTTGCGTTCACACAACACCTTGACCCAATATGCGTTCGAATGGTCGATTCATTTAGTTTCGAATTCTTGCTCAACATATAATCGACGACTTCTTTTACCTCAAATTCGTTTCGCCCTTTTCTTCTTACGATGTCATGTACAGCCGCTACAATCTCATCTCGGTAATTTACTTTTTGACGATCCGACACCTTGCATCCTCCTCAAAATTACTATTCACTACTTAAAATCTTGCAATCTCCCGTTTCTCTATCTTCTTATGATATTGCCGATAGACGAGATAGGTCATTTCTGTCAGGTTCACCAGACCTAATCCCCGCTCCTCCTCGATAATATATGTATTCGATCCCATATCTGCATTAAGGTGGATTCCGTCAAAATAGATTCTCTCAGTAGGAGTATGTCCGTGAATAATTGGCTTACTCTTTGTTAAATTAAAGAGGCTTTCTTTAGAGATACTGTAGAAGTCTGACTCCGACATCCATAAGATATCTCTGCTTTGCTTTTCCAGCGGCTCAAATGGATTCAAGCCAGCGTGCGTGTATACGAATTCGTCATCTTCATAAACCAGCGGCAGATTACATGCCCATTCTATATGTTCATTTCTTTCCTTCTCATTCGGGAAGTTCTTCTCAAGATCCCTTATCGTATTTCGCCCGTCATGATTTTGCCACAGCATGTCTCCGCTCTGATAATAGTCCCCCATCATCTCCTCATGATTGCCGATCAGAGCAACTACATTGTGGGGATACATCTCAGTCAGCTCCTTGATTCTCCTGATTACTTTGCCGCTGTCTTTACCTCGATTGATATAATCGCCTCCAAAAACAAGCTGATCTTTCGTATAATCGATCTCTGCATACTTCAATAGTAACTTCAAACCCTTGTACTCACCATGTAAATCCGTCATAAAATACTTCAACGTAGTTCCTCCTATGCGGAATGTCGACTCTTGGCATCTCAATTTTATTACACTTCACAAAACCGAATACTAATCTGATAAAATATAGAAAATCAACCAAGTGAGGTGTCTGTATGTACCACGCTCTCTATGAAGGCAAAATCTTCAACTTAGAAGAACAATTAAATAATACTTTAGATCGTAAGCAAGAAATTTTCATGCTAAAGAAGAGAGCTGACAAGGGAGCTTATACATGCCCTCACTGCGGTGCTTCGCTTATTGTTAAAGCTGGAGATATTCGAGGCGTCTTCTTTGCACATTCTTCAGGAGATGCCTGTGAATTGAACGAAAGTTATAACACATATAAAAATCAGACGGCGAGGGAATCAAAGCAACATTCCGTAATGAGAGAAATCGTCCATGAAGTCCTTAAAAATCAGGAAAAAATACGGACTGATCTTCATGTTGATTTTGGTTACATTGCAAAGGCAACTGAAAAATGGAACCATTACCCTGACATCATTTTGCGAAATCGTGAGGACGAGCTTGCCATTTCTATTTTAACAAATGTTGACCGCTCCAGGGACAGCAAACTAACCAAACAAATCAAAAAGAGAAATCAGTATTACAGGGATAAGGGTTTGCAGACGATCTGGTTTATTGAGGATCAAGAACTATCACTGGACTGGGGCAATCAAGTTATTCATCTCTGGGAGTCTGAAATTGATCTGTCCATTAAAACGGCAGAAGATACGCAATGGGATGTATTCATTAATGGATTAAACAACAATCTCCCCGAACTCTTTGATATATTTAGCTACTGGAGAAAAAACAGTGAAATTAAGATGGATACCCGAAGCCTGTACTACATCCATTCCACTCAGGAGGGCATTGATTTTTCCGTACACCGTTTCATCATTGATGAATTGCAATTTCCCCATCGTGCATTTGCATTATCAAAAGGATATCGAATGAGTATTTCAACCGCACTCTCATTTAATGAAAAGTTGGCATTGAGTGATGCCACACTGGAGAAGAATGATCAGGATACCTTTCGTCAGAAATACGATCTAATGAAAGCAAAATGGAGCGAAAAGAATGAAGCCAGACTCAAATCCCAGGAAACGATTCATGTCAACCATCCCAGTTCTAATTTAGCAACAGAAGAAAGTAACAGATTTATTAATGAGCCTGCTGAATTAGCAAGACAGCAAGTAGCTTCATCTTATAGCCCAGCTATCACTCAACCCGCTAAGAAAATGAATTATACCGATTTTAAAGAACGACTCATTGCAAAGCTTGGAATGACCCAGAAACAACAAATGCATCTTTGGCATTACTATGTGTTAAAACGTGGGGTCAAAGAGTTTGATCAATTATGGCTCGTAGCTGAATATCTTGAAACCTTTGATCAATTTGAAGAAGCACTAAATGATTATCTCAGTAGATGAAACAATAAAACCGCCATTCAGTAACGGGCGGTTTTCATCTTTATATCACTTACTTGCTTCTAAAGATAAACTACCTGCGGAGGCAATAGCATATTAAAAGCTTAATCTCCTCTCATACCGTTATCCCCTCTCATCATTCGCTTTGGCATCTTTAGATGGTATCTGGCTATCTACTCGATTCCTCTTAATCTGCTCCATATGCTGTTGATGAATCAAATTTAGCATTAACATGCAATCATCTCGTGTCGGTTTTGTTGTATATATGACATCGTTGATTTGATCAACCAAATCCAGGTCATTTATCTCCCGCAACATCTTGAAATACTCTGCCTTTAGCTGGTCAAAGTAATGATCCATAAATCTTTGGATAGCCTTCGTCATGCCGTATGCCTGTCCCAACTCCCAACTGATTTCATCCTTAATTAATCGTTTACCCATGCATTCTTCCCTCCTATCCTTCAAAAATAATTCATAACCTTTCTGATAACGACCCTGCCAGTTTTCTTATCTCCATAGATTGCCTGATTATATTGAGGCAGAATCAGAAACTCATCATCGTCCAAATCCATAACAGCATCTCTGACAGCCTTCTTTTGTTCATCTGTCATCACAACTATATATACAATTAGCAACTGTCTACCCACTTTATAACCATGCGTTCTACCTCTCCCCCGTCCTTAAATCATCATCGTTTTAAAGTAGTACCCAATTATAACTCCTGCCGAAAGCATGGTTAGATCCGCCACCACCATAATCACAATATTCTGTATAAATTGCTGCTCCTTCAATCTCCCCAACACGAATTTCAACGATTTCACCTCCATAATGTTGCTTACAAAACTCCATTAAAAACAAAACCACTTAGCCGCCATTCGACTAAGTGGTTCATTCGATTCTTATTGAGTTATTTTTAAATACACTACTACGCATCGGAGTCAATCCCGATCACCTCCCCTATACTATTCCATTGCTAATACTAATCTGGAAATGGGGGACAGTCAATAAAAATGTAATATTGTTACTGTTATAACCTTATTGCTTTTTGAATCCATCACTGCATTCAAATCAGCCTCTATTTTGCAACAAAATACATACAGCACTATGGCTTTCAAGTATATGTTTGATTGAATTAGACTGGCACAGCCATACCTAATTACGAAGCCCCTTTCTTCGTACTCACCTTATCTTCAAACATTTTCTTATCAACTTCGAAATTCTTGACGGATTTCTCACAAAACCTTTGCCAACTGACATTTAGATCTCGATTGCCCTCCTCTCTTCATTATACTGGCATTGAACAACACAGAATTTGAACAAAACATGACCTAAAATGAGTTTCTATACGTTTACGCTTAATCTACTATAAGTAAAAAGACGCTATTAGTATTTTTTCCCACTCAATCAATTTTCAAAAAAATTTCAAGGGGGTGCAACCTGAACCTCATTTCATCGTTTAATATGGTACTACTATTACAGAAAGGTAAAATACCCATGGTGGAAATAATTGAATCAATCAAGGCAGAGAAGTGGTCAAACCTCATTCGACCAACGCTCTCTACTTATCGTTTGATGATTAATTATCATAGTTAAGTAAGTGCATAAGATACTATACAGGGCAATTACGACCCATTACTACACTTAGAGGGGGGAACACCATGAAGATAATTACTATAAAAACTGACGACAGTAAGCATTATTATTTTGCTTCTCAAGCATTAGCAGACAAGGGATATAAGGAGATCGGTAAGGTTAAATACAACCGAAAATTCAGGACCATTTCCACAGACCTTTACGAAAAAGATGGCAAACTATATGCCTTCAGAGAAATGTACCACTACAACACGACAGTTTACTCTATTAAGTTGGGACTTGTACACACATTGAAAGGAGAATATGAGATCGTAGAGGATACTACCTCTTCTGAAATAAGATGAGAACCATCCAAAAAAAAAAAAAAAAATCAAAGGAGATTCAAAATGAATAAAAAAATTGAACTTAATGCCTGGAGAAATCATTGCTTGCAAAATCAAGCAAAAGTGGAGAATGATCGTATGATATATATGTACGGCGATAACAGGGAAGGACTTGTAGGAGTGCTTACAATTATCAATCATCTTGAATTAGCAAGTATCGAAGCTCTGCGGGAGGAAATTAAGGAGCAGAAGAAGGCATTAGAGACAGGCTTCGACAGCGATGGGAAACCGTCCTATGATGATGAGCTTTATCCATGGGAAGATCACTTAGTTTGTAGGGAAGGAGTCTTTATATGGGATTGGGACTCCGATGACTACGTACTGATCAGGGAAATGCCGAGGAGAGGATAAGCATAACGATTGCCGCTCTAAATCATTCGAATGAGTCTCATCCATTTCGAAATATCGCTCGACTCTCTCCTGGTGCTTGGAAACAGAAATCCATAGTAGCTCCCTCCTCTTTTTTTTGAATTCCTATGTTATAGCGAGAGGGCGGGAAGAAATAAATACGATGGGGTTAGGGAAATTCGTAGTAGCGTGCATATCATTACCTGTTGACCTCAAATGGTTTCCATTTAAGGTCCCGAACATCATCAATACTTGGAGCACGTACAAGGTCAAGCATGCATTCATCACAAGCTCCAAACTCAATATAGTTTTTTTGAGCTTGTCTTAGCGATGTGCTTCCGTTAGCTCCTCCGTTTGCGTCAAGGTCATTCCAGCAAGCAGGGTCATCCTGCCACCAGCAAATGGAGCAAATATCATGAATCTCACTTTCCAAAGTAATGTATCCACAGCAACGACAAGTATATTTAGATATCTTACTCACCTCAAATTATAAAAGTTGAAGGAATGACCCGCCTTTAACGGAAACCTCCATACTTTCTGAAGGTAATACGCCTTTGAACGGTTCAATTCATCGACGTCAATTCGGAAGATATCTTTGTCGTTGACTTATTCGATAGATGAGTGATTCTCTTTTTTCCCATAGGTGCGATCTTAGCCCGCATCGTATCTCACTCCCCTATTCTTGATTGAATTTCCCGCAACTCCTCAATTAAGTCTTTCCTTCCTTTAATTTTCATACCTTCGTCCATTAAATCTAACTCTTCATCAGTTAAATGCCCATATAACTCCCCAAATCCTCCTAAAAACACTTCCTCATACTCAGCAATTCGTTCTTCGATCTCAAGAAGGTATTCTTCTTGGGTTTGTGTTTTCAACTTTTTATCCTGATACTCTTTCTGCATCAGAATTCCATAAACGGAATCCTTCGCAAGTTCAATCGCATATCGAGGAATCATTCGATTATAAACAGTTAGTCCACATTGTCGGATGTATTTTTTCAAACTCATCTCTGATAACCCAAGCTCATGCATTACTTGCTCCATCGTCAGGTATGTCTTTAAACCTTCAATTTCTTCTATACGGCAAAGAGTAATTTGTTTGATATACTTATGATCACGCTCACCCAACTGCAACATACGAGAAGCAATAAGCCGACGCCTCCGTTAATCTCTCCTTCTAAGGTATTCGTTAGCTGAAGCTCGATCATGAATGTCTATTAAATGCTGGATTTCGTCAGTCAAGTTCCTTCTCTCCTCGTTTCCTTCTCAAATAACAATCAAGAACCAGATATTTATGATTTCTCAACAGACATAATGCTTCTTGCGTCATTTCTAATTCTCTTTGTCCTATCTTTCTTGTCTGCATATCGTATTTCAAATCCTTCTTAGGTTTCCGATTTACCTTAGCCATCGTCTTTGTCCTCGTTTAAAATGAAGTTTTATAAAAAAAGTGCCCAGTCATCCATGACCAAGCACCTATCACTTTCCATATGAGAATAATATATCGCATTTAGCCAGTCAATAAAAATTTGGATGTTGTTACAATGTAAACCATATTCGGAACAAATGATTATTTCAATCCTCCATTACATCCTTGTGAAAATCATAATCGGATCCTGTAACTGGATCATATCTATCTGGACTCTTCAATTTACTGTTCATAATAGTGGGCACTAACGAAATGACTTTCTGAGGTGCATGCAATTTTCTCAAATAATCGTCTGTTGAATATAGAGTCAGGGATTCGATACTATGACTCATGCGGGAAGGATGTCTTGGATGACCTGATTTAGCTATACCCAAGCAGTGTAGTTGGTGTCCCTTGGAGGTGAGAAGTCTCGCAACTTTATTATGCCGTTGATTGATAAAATGCTTTTCTCCCCAAGAAACAATAATTGTCGTTGCTCTACTTGCGGCTTCAAGAATGAATTTATCGTTCTCATCACCAATTGGATCGTGCACGAACTTGAGCTGATTTGGATCTGTTGAAATGATAGCATATAGATTAACGATTTCTAACGATCCAAAGCCAAACTTTTTGGCAAAATAAAGACACTGTTTAGAGGTTTGGTCCTCCTCTTCATGACTTGCCGTGCTGGGATTTAACATGACGTATAACAACCTCGGCAAAGAAGCATTCCACTCACGAGATAGCAAATATCTGTACTTCTTTGTTGGATCAAATACCGCATCCATCTTCATTCGTATCACTCCCTTATAAAAGCTTTTATTTAGAAAAATAATATTCCAGTAGTTTTCCGCATTAAAGTGTTGTGCACCACCTGACTTGGATGGTTAACATCATTTAATATGACGAATATGCACTTCAGTGAAGATGATCCTCGTATATCGATGCTTTGTTGTATTTAGTACGTTGGATGCAATCTATCTTATGTATGAGGCTTCCGCATGATGACTGCCAATCAATCATTAGAATATTGCAGAGCGAAGGCGTTAATTGAAATTCCGAACGTAAGGCGACTGAGAAGAAACCATACGTAATCTGCAATACACCAAGCACAGAAGGGAATCCATGTCATACTTCTGGGGTTGTCTGACATGGTGACTTACAAATCAACTTGATATTTTGAACAATCTTTTATAGATATTTATTTATGCAGAACTGAAGAAGAGCCATTAAGTTTCACTTTCATCAATACTACCCTGCTCATCAATGAATATTGCCGTAATACCAGTTCGTTTCTTCGCTAAGAGTGGAAGCCTACCCCAAAGATTACGGAACTGCCTCACATCGGGTAATGCAATGCTATATTTTACATTCGGATCATCCATTCGTTGAACTGTTTCCGCCAGCACACCCAAAAAACAATTCACATTCATCGCACTTAGGGATCCTAACCCTTTGACTTCAATGATCCATCGTTCTGTTCCTCTAACGGCATTGATATCAATTCCAGGCGTTCTCCCCCATGCTATCTGCGTTTCCCAACCATCCTCATGTAAATAATCTTTCAATATCTGCTTGAGATTATCTTCCTTAAACACCGAGGATTCCATCTTTATCTACTTTACCTTAACGACTGGAATTGACACAAAAGGTATGCCCTCAGTCACTAAGTAGTTTCCGATTAATCCATCTCTACGATTTCCCCTTTTGATCAACCCTTTGCCTTCCAAAGCCCTGCATGCCTGGTTTACTGCCTGCTGAGGCTCATTTACACCCAATATCCCATTCGCAATTTCACGATCAGTCAAGCCATCCTTGTCTTTCAGATAACCGATGATCTTATCCTTTAAAGTCATGTCCCCACTCTCCCTACTCCAGTTATTCCCTATCGTTCTATTATAGGCTACCTCCATAATCTCCGTAAATAATTGGGTGTTGTGACTTAGTTTGTGATTGGTATTAATCACCGCTTACCTATCATATCCCTCAATTTCCCGATCCGCTGTTATTCCTGCCATCTCATACCATCATTTATGGAAACCTACGACGAATTTCTGCATAACAACCATCACATACAATAATATTATTCTCTCCCAAGCCGATGAACTTTGACTCCACTCTGTATTTAATCCCTTCATGCAACTACATCAGGCATGAAACTTTCACTACACACCGCACACGACCCCTGAAATTTCAAGTAACAATTAAGACAGAGCGACCCTATATCATGCGTCATGTGATTGAACAACTTCTCAGCCTCTTTCGAGCAAAAAGTACAGCATTTCATAATCTCTATCCTCCAATTTGTCTCGGAAACGCAAAAAGACCGCAACGTCCCCTTATGAAAGGAGATTTGCGGTGCTTCCGACAAACCCGAACATTATATGATGTTAGATATAATATACTTTAGATCTGGTTAAGGTACAAGTATCTCTTTTATCTACAAATGCAGTCTAAAAGGAAAGTATTATGTATACAATGTCCATTTCATTTTCATAGGCTTGACCACCATAGAGTGTTACAAACGAAATGTCAGTAGGATTGAACTTTTCCGCCTCAGCACGAAGTTTAATTGTTAAATCTTCAATTATTCTACTAAAGTCATTTTTATAACCAATCATTAGCTTGTTTAATGACGTATAATTGGGGTTATCAGAAGCAATAAATCGATACTTTTCTGAACGATGCCTTCGAGGACAGTTGACTGCAAGAATTGCATGAAAGTCAACGATGCCTGCGTGCCCCCTTCTGGCATCACGCATTTTCTTAATGTCAGAAGCTATTCCCCCATCATTTTTGTACTCCCATATACTATCACTTGCTTCGTATCCTAAAATAAACGGAGAATATGCATTTTTGATTTCTATTAATGTGTGAGGAATGTATTGATGGTTGTGATACCCTTGCTCAACCGATTTCTCTTTTAATATTGCCACATCAAATGATGGATTTCCATCACATTGCCCCCACTTCTTTGCCTTCAATTTTGGGGTCACTATATAGTTATCGTGCTGGATATCTTTTTGAATTAGGTAGGATAACTTATCCCTAAATAATAATTCATTCTTCTTTCTAAATAATAGTATTGCTAATTCATCACTTTGGAAATTAGCCTCAAATTTCATTATCTTATTAACAATAAAGCTGTGGTCAAATCTTAAATTAATCTCTGATTGGGAATAACCTATTCCATCAGTTATCTCCATAAGAAAATCTACTCCATGTAAAGTGAAGTCTCCAGATATATTATCTTTATTTGCATCTTTAATCATGGTCCCAACTTCTTTTAATATCCTGCTGTCACCCCTCATGATAAGGATTCATGCATATTATCCGCTGAAGCAAACTTGACGTAATGGAGTGCAGACTTGTAACAGTCCAGCAACTACATTTCTCACTTTCTATATTTTTCGTCCGACATTCAGAAATGATTAATTACGTATTGATTTGCATAATCATCTAATTCCTGAAAAGTTCTTATATCTCTATTTTCTAATAGCTTAGTGTATTTTGAATTGACATATTTAAAAAAACTCTGTTTAGATGCTGTATAAATCGCTTTTAGGGAACCATTCTGAACATCGTCAAGGATACAATCATCAACATTTTTTAAGAATTTTAATGCCTCGTAGCGTTCAACCTTTCTTCCGTTTAAAAAGGTGAGAATGTATAGGATATCCCCACTCGTGATACGCTCTGTACGGTTTAATTTGGGTTTCTCCAACTTTTCTTCTGTTTCCTTTGCAATGCCCCCATCATAAGATAAAATATCCCCCAATCGATCCATGTGTTTGCAATGGTTAATAAGCATTAAGGATTGTATTAAATGAGCATTTTTATCAAACGATTCTTTAAGTTTCATATCCACGTTTTCTGGATGCATCAATTGAAGATACACCTTCAACTTAATCATTTCATGTACTACATCCATTGGGTCGTCGTTTCCTTGCGGTGAGTAAATCATAAACTCGTCCTTATACGAAACAACTCCTAAGCCGACTTCCGCCGCTAAATCATATTCGATACCACCCTTAATCTTATAAAACTTAACATTGTCTCTGACTACATTTTGAGTTGGAGCGACCCACATTAAATCCTTTTCTTTACCCTGTTCTTTAATAACATTCTTGGCTTGCTCCAAAAAACCAGTGCTACTTTTGAATATTTTATTGCTTGTGCTCCCAAGAAAGCCACCCAATGAAAATGTATCAAATTCGTTGTCCATCACTATCATTGATACAATCTCGAAATCGATATCTTTCACCAAACCAGATGCATCAATAATGGAATCCATATATTGTGCCAATAGACCCGTTTCATTCTTCCTGTAGTAACTTAATTCTCTCATACAAAGCTCTCCATTCTACGTAATACCTGACGTTATGAACGAATTATATATCCACATTTATGGTTTGTACAGGCATGTATCAGTGGTTTCTTTTCACACGCTTTTTTTATGTTTTTTTAACGAATTGGTGAACAAAACCCACTTCCAACGTGATATCAAAAAGACAAAGGACCCGCCTCAGCGAGTCCTCAGCCATGTGAAATTCGGGCATCCCAACCTCCCATCGTCAACCCCTTGACTTCTGCTTTTCTCACATCTTTAAAACTGTATCTTTTTATTCCCATTTCCACCGCCTCTTTTACTTGTTTTGCAAAGCGAATATTGTCGGGACCGTTTGAAAATTGCTCACCACATTTAGAGCAAATATAAAGGGGAACTTCAATCACGGTAATTATTATTTTGCCGACCCTACCACGCTCATTAACGAAGTACAGAAATGATTGCTCACCGCAGATACATTTTGATAGTGCTTCTCTCAGCATTTAATCGGGCACATCCCTAACAATCAAAGATTTACGTAATACTCATTTGATATACATCGAATAGATGTCCAAGATGCATTCCAGTCCAAAATGCGCCTCTTCTGCTTCTGGGCTTCTTTCGCTTTTTAGCGAAGAAATTGTCGACGACTTTACACCTTCTCTCGTTGTTAGTAAGTAGTCCTCAGCAAAATTAAATGTTTGATTGATCTGCACAATATAAGCATTGTATTCCGATTTATCTATATTTTCCCCGCCCTGAAGCATTAGTTGATTAATAGCTCTCCTGGGTATATTCGTTAATTCTGAAAACGTTAACCTTGAGTAACCCTTTTGCCGCATAAATGCTAATAGGCACTCTTTAACGGTTTGCTGATGATCATAATAATTAACCATAGACATCGCTCCTCTCCTTATATTCAGTATCCCGTTTCTTCCTACTTTCATGTTTCTTCAAGGACGACATATCTACCTTTAAGCCAGATATGGATAAGTGAGAAGCTATAATTGTCGTCGTCTTGACTTGTCTGCAAATAAATCCGCTCGGCTCAATCATGAATTGTTTCAACTCATCTTCACTTAACGGACCTCCTATCTTATATTTCTCCATCTACTGTGCAATTCTGCGTATGCTGTATTGCGGCAGGCACTTCGGTCTTGGGACCTCATATATACCATCATCGAAATCATCGTCAAAATTATCTTCCTTTTTTTCCATTAGTCTCTCCACCTCTCTCTTTGGAAAGAGAATTTAGGAATGCATTATATCGCTGTTGCTCTTTATCTATAGTTGCTTTAGCGTACACAGCAAATCCTTCTGCATCTTGATTATCGAGAAAATGAAAATACTCTTGCTTGTGCTCTTTTATAATAACAAGGGGCAAAATTTGATTTTGCAAAAACTGATGCATCATAATTAATCTACCCGTTCGTCCATTCCCATATGGATGAATTCGTTCAAATTCAATATGACTGGAACAGATTGAGAAAATAATATCATCAGGTGATTTCACTTGTTTAATCTGGTTGTTTAGCTCTTGAACCCATTGATACATAAGGGACGGTATTTCTTTTGGAGAGGCAGTAGAGAGTTTCTCTCCTACAAATGCATTATGTTCTGATTTGAATTGTCCTTGTTCATGGTGAAGTCTATCCATTAGAATCGAATGAATGTCTTGGATTAATGATATCGTAAGTTCTTGATCGATATTATCAAAAATGAACTTAAAAGCTAACCGATGATTTTCTATTTCGTAAAATTCACGAACTGAAATTTTGCCAGGAATCACTCGATAAAGTAGGATGGAAACAGCTTCACTTAGCGTGATATTGTTACTTTCTAATGTACATGAATGATGAGTCATACGTACTAAAAGATCATCCAAATATTCTTTTGGAAGATGCATCGTTTATGCCCCCGCTCCTAAAAGACTTGAGGATTGCCAGAGCCATTACATTCTTTTCCTCATTTCACATTAAGATACGATCTTTACAGACTCGCTTTGTATGACAATACTCAAGGAACTTGATTACGTCAAATAAAATCTCGATGTCGTTACATTTGTAACCATATTGAAAATAATCTTAGCTCCATCTTGCCTTTTCTTCAAAATGGTAATATACATGATCTAACGATCACACAGAGGAGTGAAGTTAGTTTGGAGATGTTGACCGACCTTGAAGTCTTAACAAAGAAGTTTGCCCCTGCCATTAAATTAGTGGAGGACATAGACGGAAGTAGAGAGCGGAGTTCAGAGGGGATTCAGCGGGCAACTATTACTTTTATCGACGATACCAAGCTTTGTGTCACCGAGAAGCTTAACGTGGGCTACAGCTATGATTGGATTTCGAAAGATGGGAAGTTACTGTTTCATCATGACAATGAGGATAAAACGCCCAACTTTAAACATAGGGATTTACACTCCATTGTAAGGGGGATTGTCACATTTCATCTCTTGATATGAGTGTAGTTAGTATTAACAAGGAATTTGCAGGAATTGAATAAAGTTCGACCCTTATCGAATTCGGGAACTGGTGAAATTGATGTCCGTACACTTCAATCATCTCCTTCTTAGTAATAGATACTGTGATTGTACGCAGATTGTAGAGGGCTTGCTACCGCTTTAATGTTCAAGTAAGTTTGAGCTTTGGTGCAGGAAAAAAAGGTTTCCCTTGAGAAAATTAAATAAGCCAAGTTACTTCAGATCATTATCTGAGGTGACTCGGCTTTTAGGAGGAGATATATTAATTGCTAATGCAAATCAATTTTTGTAAAGCATCTTCAATTGGCTTAAATACGCTTTTCTCGTTATAGTGTAACGGGTAATTCGGATGATAAGTTCGGTATGTATGATATGGCAATTTGGGATGAACTACTCGTGACAATGCATTTGCACTGAAATCCTTAACAGATTCAAAGCTTAATGGCCTGCCCAATCCTCCAACACTTTGGTAAGTTTCTCTCAATCGGTCATCGTAATCAGGACCCGTCAAGAATATAACTATATCAGGCGAAAGAGCCGATATCTCCATTGGCAAGATGTTATATTCACGCTGGAGTAAGTCTTCAATTTCATGGGGTGGTCTTTTATTCGCATAATCAAACCTAACCAATTCCGTATGTAAAAAACCTTCGTCACCCTCTCCAGGTGAAAAAGCCTGATAAAGCCTCCGCATACCTTTCCAGAACGCCGTATGATCGAACCTACGATGATATCGTAAATCCTCATACATCCATTGTAAGAAATCAATGCTGTTCTTCCGCCGCACCACCTCATCGTGGCTCCTAAATGTATCTAAAGTTGTTTTAAATGAGTCCCAACCGTTCGTTTCTTGACCTACAAACAGCACTTTTTTATTTGCCTTTCTATAAGCAGGCAATGCTGTAACTAAAAACGGATTGGACAAATGTTCAAGATCCTGTCGATCTAATTGTTCAATTGCTAAAGTCAGTCTATTCCAACATTCGTAATATGCCATCCTTAAATGAAGTTCCTGATCAGACTCTATTTGATATTTACTAATACTCAAAATACATCCCCCTCTCCTCAACCAGATATTATCAACTTTAAACTTCAAAACGTCTACGCCTTTGAATTCAATAGCCTTATTAAGTTGCCATTCATATATTCGAAGCATACTACTCGTATCAAAAACAAGTAAACTTTTATCCCATATGTCCTCGAATTTTGCTAAGTAACGTTCTGTGATGTATTCCCCCGCTTTCATATTATGTAAAAAGCTCCGTTCAGTTGTGAACTGGAGCTTCCCTTCAGTATTATTTATCCCTTAATCAACCTAATGGTGGGTTCAGGTTCTTTATGATTTAAAGTGCCTTGATCAAGGTTGCAGAGCATTTCAATATATTCTTGTGGTACGGATATCTCCTGTATTAACTGCAATTCATTTTTAATTTTGTTCTCCAATAGCAATAAAATGCTCTTCCTAAAGACTACAGGTTTCTGTAGAGGAAAGACATCATCGAGTGGCTCTTTTGTCCTCATCTTTTTCATGGACATTTGTTTAACAAGTGAGGTATATTTACTCTCATCAATTAGCTTTAAATCTAAACATCTGTATAACATAGCGGCAATAGAAACATTCCAATATTTTTTTAAGTCTACGAAATGAAGCAAAGATACTGAGTTTATCGTTTTAGCAAAAGCCTCTGCTGGCATTAACAATGCTGAAGCAAACCTATTCGCTTGACTCTCCATATTCTTAAACTCTTCTCGACTTAGCACATCTTGATTATGAATATATTTGTGCATTAAGACATGCCCTAATTCATGAGCACCATCAAATTGCCTTCGGAACGCTGACTGCTTATCGTTGCCAAGAAAAATAAACGGTCTGCCTTTGCGGTGTTGACAAAATGCATCTACCTTTTCACTATCCGTATCAACAGAAAAGACCATTATTCCATTTCTCTCTAACAAATGAACGATATTAGTGATTGGCTTATCATCAATTCCCCAATATTCTCGTACTTGTTTAGCTAAACTTTCAATAGAATCGTTATCCCATTCTAAATTTATATTCTGCGATGTATCTGGCAGGTTCAAATCAGGGAACTCAATATACTCTGAAACATACTCAAAAATATATCCACCTAACAGCGATTTATTTAATTGTATTTCCTTGCTCTTTTTAGTTGCCGTTGCATTCGCACGAAAAAATGTATTACCAACGTATTGCTCCTTGAATTCACGGTAGAAAAAACTTTTCGGAAATTTCAATGTATTGATTAAAGCCATTACAGTTTCTGGCTTCGGCGTGTGATCACCTAACTCAAATTGTGATATCGCTTGTTTCGATACTCCTATTTCATCAGCAAGATTACTTATCGATAACCCTCTTACTAATCGAGCCTCCCTTAATCTTTTGGGATTAAATTGTTGTTCTTCCCTTACTTTCATTTTTATTTCCCCTAATCAAAAGTTATCCTTCTACGATGTAGCGTTGCTTTTTAGTTTAATAACAATTTCACTGTCTGTGTTAGGTACTTTAAGTTTCGGCTCTATGTTTGACGAATTATAGACGTTTACAGGTACGACATCTACCGTATGAGCAATAATTGAATCCGTAATATCTTCTTTGTAGATCCAGCCCTCTTGATCAGGTTTTAAAGCTCCCTCAAAAATAATGTCACTATCTCTGTCGTAGCTAACGATAATCCCAAAAGGCTGATTCTCAATACCCAACGCCATTGATGTCTGATATGTTAGATCACCGAGCAGTTCTTCTTTGGATGCTCCCATCTCCAAAAGGCGATCAAAATTCGAAGAAGCAAAATCACCTCGATAACCGCTCGGATTGTAGATATATTTGTTCTTCGGTAGTTTTGCTACAAGTATAAAAATGTTCCTTATTGTATCCTGAATCACGATATATGGATGAAATCCAGCCTTTTTCTTTAAAACTCTCATCTGTGTATGAGGATTGCTAAGGATTAATTCTTCTACATGAGTATTAACGCAATCATATTGCAAGCGGGGATCATATGTATTCGTAGTGAATTTCCTTAGTAGACTTTTTATGTTTTGATGTTCATTTTTCCCTTCCTGTACCCCTCTTACAATAAGAGATCTCTGCTCATCTGTAAGCATACACTTCGCTAAATAACTCTTCATAATCAACCTCCACCTCTATACCATTTGATATATATATTATTTACCTTTTTATAATAAATGTCAAGTAACTCATGTTTATAAAAAAAAAAGTAAAGTAACACTGCATTCAATAGAGATTTGTCTGCCAGGTTAATGGGTTCAAAGTCGGTTTTCCCTATACCCTTTTCCCAAAAGAAAAAAGAGAAAATAAACTTTTCTCTTTTTTCTTCCCTACTA
>NZ_NPBI01000010.1:0-65845 GCF_002272715.1 Paenibacillus sp. 7516 | reverse complement strand
CCACTCCTCACCAACATCGCCACCGACTCCACATGGGATGAGTGCTGACGGTAGATAGGTCTATTTTACATTAAGATGTGACTGTTATTCACCTAAAATAAAGGCTATGTTAAACTTTTTGACTAAAAGAAAAACCGTCCAACGAAAGGGCGGTTGATTAGGCTATCTTTCTCCGATAGTTGAATCATCACGACAGATTTTCTTGTATTCTTTCTATAATTTCATTAACACATTGTTCTATATCCTTATTTGAGCAATCAATGGCTTTATCACTGTACCTAATGTATAGGGGGACACTTTCCTCGTAAACGTCATCAAGACTATTTCCCTTTTTTATAACAATACCTCTGGTTGTTACGTTTTTTAGTCTCCTCTGAATTTCTTCAAATGGGACATGTAAATAAATAACCTGACCATCCTGTTTAAGGAAATTCATAGCCTTCTCTGAATAGATAACACTTCCACCTGTAGATATAATGCAATTTTTCAGTTGCAACTCAGATACGGTTTTTTCTTCGATTTCTAAAAACTTTTCGATACCATCATTATCAATTATATCTTGTAACAACCTACCTTCATGTTGTTGTAAAACAATATCTGTATCCACGTAGTCCATTCCTAAAGCTTTTGCAAGCAACACACCTAAAGTGCTCTTGCCAGCTCCAGACATACCTATAAGAACTATATTCATAGTTTACCTCATTTTTATAGTGATATTGGATCATTAAACCATTCTGCAATCACCATAAATATCCTTCAGAAGATAATGTTGAACTGCCCGTTACTTCAATAAAAAATCAGCAACACAGTTTAACAGAGCCAAAATAAACAAGATCCACCTTGCATTACACTTGGTGGATCTTGTTTGTCATTTACTCAGTATTGCTCTTGAAATCCCCGTCTCAATTCATCTCTAACACGAGCGAACTTTGACTTTACATCATCAAGCCACTTGGGTGCATCTGTAACATCCGAACCTTCCAACGACCATAACAATTTCGAGAACCTATATAATTTCATGAACCTTTGAAAATACGGAAACTGGTTAATGTCCCCGTTATCCAGCGGAATTACTGAACTGTAACCCTTTAGAAACGATTTCACTTGAGGATTATCCAAGTTCATATCATCGTCGAGAAAATCATCAAGAGCCGTAATAATGTCGTGAGCATACCAGCTATAAACAGCATCATCGAAATCAATAACGCTAAACAAGCGATTTTCCTCTTCATAAAATATGTTGTCCAGTTGAAAATCATAATGGATTAATCCATAATTGCTGTTTGAAATAGGGAATGATTGAAGCCGCACAGTAAGTATACTAAGCTCCTCAATTGCTTCTTTTTCATCTGGGTAGGCTTGTAACACAGCATCAATCTTCCGTAGTATATCCTGCCATTTGAATCGTTTCGTACTGGCAGGCTCGTACAACCTCGATAATTGATGCAAGGAAGCAAGTGATCTTCCCCAGTCCTCACACTGCACTTTTGTTATGTTCTCATCCAATGCAGTACCTCTGGCTGAATTAAACACAACTGCAAAATACGTTCTTTCTGAGTTCTGTACTGTCTCAATATACTTACCGTTTACTGAAAGAATAGGAGAAACACAAGGGTAATGATTAGATTTCAAATATTCCATGAATTCAAGCTCTGCTGTAATTTGTTCGATAGAACTTTCTTGATCATAGCTGAATCGCAAAAAATATTTCTCCTGCTTATTCTCGAAAGCATATACGAAGTTGGAACTGGCACGCCACAACATTAATGTACCTTCGTCATGTTCCCAATTTTGAATAAGACTTTTTGCAACGGCATCTGAAGCCAAACCTTTAACCATGTTACTTAACTTCATCATTTCGATGTTTTCCTCCCATTATTTATGAGAGGACTAAACTCCACTAAGAGGCAAGCCCTCTCATAAACATACAATTTTGATTATCCTTCCTTATCAAAACACGTCACCCCTTCCATCATTTTCGGTAAGAAATAACTCCCACCAATATGTTACCATAAAATGTAACCGCTGTATGGTTAAAAATCACTTTAAGCAATTCCTTCAGCGGGTGCATACATCCATCCAGCAATAAATGTACTGACAAGCACTCCTGTTTTATTGATTTTATGTTATATGCAATTCATTCTGATATATTCAAGAATGCATTAGTTTCTGCCTCCCCGACCATCTCGCCTTCTAATGTTTATTTACGCAACCGCTGAGTTGATGCATCAGCATCGGGTTGGTTTTTTAATATGGTGGTTTGAGTTAGGCAAACGGCTCGATGCCCCCCCCTGCCACGCCAAAATGGTTAATTTAAGCGTAGCAAGGGTGAGCTGTAATAGTAATATGGCGTATAATCGCCGAGGTATCCGTATCATCAGCCTCGCAAATAGCGACAAGCTCAGCGGAGCCAAGGTCTGGTATCAAACGCTCCGTAATCACCACGATTATTGCTTGCCCCCCTATCCCTTTCGGGAACCAGGACAGTCACATCCTTCATGAGAAAGAAGGAAATCTTTATAAGTTCGGCTATGGCAGGCAAGCCTCACCGAACTTGCAAGGCAAACACGCCCACCGTCAACGGCACTGCCAGGAAGGGTTAGTTCCTCGGTTAACTTTTTAGGCGATCATACCTTCAACGCCGATGCTTTTTATTTTCACATCCGAAATCTCTTAAACGGACTATTTTGTTATTCGATTTTGCAAGTTGGTATGACATTGCTTTTCACTTCCTTTGAAAGATCTCATATCATATACAAGTCGAATCGAGTTGATAACTGACAAATGAAAAAGACAAATCCACCTCTAATGATGGACTTGCCTCGATTCATTTTCTTATTAAATTGGAATGCTTAATACCCTCCAAATACTGGTTGGTTATATCGTAATGCGTAAATCGGATTTGAATTAGCTCCTGTTCGATGGAACTAACTCTCCAATCTGCTAAGATACGAGACAATCTTGAACCCTTTATTTCTTTTGTAAAGAAATCACTTACTACTGCTTCTGCTTCCGATTCCAATATTCTACATGCAACGTCGTCGATACCGACAATCCCTACTCTCAGTGAAAAATCGTTAAAATAACGTCCGAACATATGAAAGGCACAGGCAATTTGAGTTGCCATTCGGTAAATAGCCTGCTTGTTATAAACATCAAACAGCAATAAAGTAATTAACGGTTTATTTTGGACGATCTTTACTTGAGCGATATACACATGTGCATTTATCAAACTGTCTATTGAATAAGAGTCCAGTTTTGTAAGCTTCGGAGACATGGATATTTGATCTTTACATTCCGATGACGAAGCACCTCCCACTAAACCCACTAAACGTTTTTGCTTAATGTCAGTTAACCGATTGATTTCATAATTGATCTCGTCAGAGTTCAAGTAGGGATGAAGTGTTGAACAATCAAGGATGTTATACAAGAACACAACGCCCTGATTTTTTGATTCCAGAATGTTACTATGATCTTTATCAATCAATTCGATGACTGTCTCAACGGTGATATTGGGGCATTTTTGTTGTATTCGAGGAATTAACTTATTCAAGATGTAACAATTTTTGAATATCGAGACGAGAATACGTTCATTTGTATATGATTTCGGTACTGCCGCTACACTTTGACTGCTTCCTTTACCCTCAACGAATCGGATTCCGAATTTCTTTAATGTGAGCATATGGAGCTGTGTCTTTTTCCCATAAGCAGTAAATGGTTCTCTGCGTATAATCTCGGCTTCAGCTAATTCCTTAATTTGTCCGTAAAAGACTGAATAACTTTGAGCTAAGCCAAGAATTCGGGCGTATCGGAATAGCTGTTTCATGAGGATTACCTTGTTGCCAAAATGATAGATAATAAACAAATACTCATGATACCGCTCACTTACTCGTTGTTTCTTTTCGTTGATATTGCTCATTTTTCACCTCCTACGCTTTGGATGTTTCGTATCCATAATTCATTAATTTCACAAGTGTTTCTTTTGCCTGTATTTCTTCTTGACCATATGTGTTCGTGACCACTTCGAAAGCAATTTCTGTTCCGTTTTCATCGACATATACGGCATCTGGCATCGATATTAACCCTTTGTTATGCATATCCTCATAAATCCTTGCTTCCACTTCCTTTCCCTGATTCCTCAATTCATCTAATCGTTCCAGAAACTTATCACGAATTTGACTTTCCGTAACCCACTGATCACGAGATTCCAATGGGATACTAAAATACTTGTCTGCAATCACCGTATCATGCAACGGGTTTTGTGCATGGTACTGCTTGGCTAATCCCCAAAGCTGATATGCTAAAGCTCGTCCAGATTTAGTGAGTTTGTAACATTCCTTGATCTCACCAGTTTGCTTGTAACACACCTTCTCAAAATGACCATCTCGCATTAAATTTTTAATTCTGGAATCTGCTAATCCACATTGAAGTAAATGCTTGTATCTAACATGTCCAGTACGAAATAATGCGGTGAATGCATTACGGTCACGCTCAAAATATTGCGTAATGTAAGGCTTGTTTCTTCTCGGCATGACAGTTACCTCCTTTGATAGTTGATGGGGTTTATTTGGGCTTTTGTGCGTCTCGAATGAGACGCTTGCCCAGAATGGGCAACTGCTTTCCCAAGGGGCGAGCGAGTCGCAATTCGTTTCATAGTGAATCCCGAAGGGTGAACGGTCGCCGCAGGCGAATGCAACGAATTGATGGAGATTCCTACTGAACCGTTACTCCCGTAGGGAGAAGGTGAAGTTGGAAGTCTCCCGACGAGCGAAGCCCCTCATCCCGCTTACTGCATTATAGATTTCCTACATGGCGATATAACTGAGATAGTTGAAAATAGCCAAAAAAGGCTCCATGCATTGAGCATAGGAGCCACATCCCACCACAAAATATCACTTCAACACTTTAAAGCAAGAAACCTCCGACACGGGTAGAACCGTTTTTCAAACTCAGAGGCTTGTTTTTTTCATATACTCATATCACCGAAAAGAAATACTGCAGATTTCTTCGGTGAAGTGATAGAAATACGGTTCATACTCGTTTGTGGAAGAAATGTGTATTGAATCCTTCCGACTATCCAATATGCACTCAAACTTAATAATCGGAGGAGGAATAAAAATGCAAGTTGAAAGAATTTTCAATAACGAATACAAATTGTCTTTCGAAGACATCATCCAAACATTAATTGACGAAAAAATTGACAACCTGATCGGGTCCTATTACGATCGTATTCAGGTGAATACAGTCACATCTCATGACGAAAGGAAGAATGCCGCATGAGATGTGCAATATATGTTCGAGTTTCAACCGACAAAGAAGAACAAAAAACTTCGTTGGAAAATCAGCGGAATCTATTCGTAAATTATGTTGCCGAAAAGGGTTGGACTATCCATGAGATTTATGTAGAGGTTGAAAGCGGAACAACATCCAAACGTCCTGTATTGCAACGTATGATCGCTGATGCCAAAGCCAACAAATTCGATGTGATTATGGCGAAGGAATTATCCAGATTAGCGAGGAATGGACGACTATCCTATGAAATCAGAGATATGGCGGAACAGCATAACCTCCATATTAACACCCTTGATAATGCTATCAATACTTTAGAAGGTAACGTCCATATGTTCGGTTTATACGCATGGATGTATGAGCGAGAATCACAGAACATCAGTGATCGTGTAAAGGCAACTTTCAAGCTCAAAGCTCAACGAGGTGAGTTTAAAGGATCAATTCCACCACTTGGTTATGAAGTGAAAGATGGTAGGTTATTCATCCGAAATGACGCCACCCCTGATATTGTCAGAAGGATATTCAAAGGCTTTCTTTCAGGGAAAGGACGTGATCGTATTGCAAGAGAGTTATATGAAGAGGGGATTCCTACACCTTCTCAAATTGCTGGAAAGAAAAATGCAACTGATACCTGGGGCGGTTCGACTATCCTAACGATTTTAACAAATCCACATTACATGGGAGATATGGTGCAATGCAGATCAACAACCAAGAGCGTCACAAACAAGAATAGAAACCATAGGAAGCCAGATGAATATATCATCGTACCGAACACGCACGAGCCTATAATTGATAAGAAAGATTTTGAAGTTGCCCAGCAATTACTACAAAGTCGCAAACGAACAAGACCACAAGCAGAGGTACACTTATTCACGAATACAGCTTATTGTGCAGATTGCGGACGTGGGATGCACTTCAAAAAGAACTGCAAAGGTTACATGTGTGGGAACTATAACAAACACGGTAGTAAAAAATGTAGTGATCATCTTGTTCGAGAAGCAGACCTTGTTTCGGTAATCATGGAAGACATCCAGTTACTTCTTTCAAATTTAAGCAACGCATCCGTCTATAAAAAACTGGAAAATCAGCTAATGAAACAGAGTCAACAGAATGAGAAATTGATCAAATCCATTGTTTCTCAATTGGAGAAATTAAAAAAACGTAGGAATCTTGCTCATGACAAACACTTTGACGGGGACATGCCCAAAAATGAATATGACGATTACGTAGCATCTATAAACCAAGAAATCGAAGAAATCAACAAACGAAAGTATGAACTCGAAAAATCACTTCAAGTGAGTGACAACACATTAGCCTTTACAGAACTAAAAAAGAGCCTTGATGACTTCATGTCATTCAAAGAACTCACTCCAGAATTACTTCACAGACTGATTGATCGCATTGAAATAAAAGCAGACGGGAGTCCGAGAATCTTCTACAGATTCTCGGACCCCTCTGCTTATTCTTTACTTCTAACTATCAACGCACAGCACTCAACATGCACTGTATGCGGGAACATGTCCACCGGCGTTACCTCAACCGTCCGATAACCGCCATCCTCCAGTACACGCAGGTCCCGTGCCAAGGTGCTTGGGTTACAGCTCACGTATACCACGCGCTCCGGCTTCATCTCCAGGATCGTATCGAGCAAACGTGGATCACAGCCTTTACGCGGCGGATCAACAACGATAACGTCGGCTTCGATGCCTTGTTCTTTCCAACGCGGGATGACATCTTCCGATGCCCCGACTTCGAACTTCACGTTCTTCATCTCGTTCAGCAACGCATTGCTGCGAGCGTCTTCGATCGCTTCGGGCACGATCTCTACCCCGTACACCTGATCTGCATGCTGCGCGAGGAAAAGTGAGATCGTCCCAATGCCGCAGTAGGCATCAATGACCGTCTCTTTGCCGCTTAGTCCGGCGTATTCTACCGTCTTCCCGTACAGCACTTCAGTTTGCACCGGATTCACCTGGTAGAACGAACGTGGAGAGATCGCAAACTGCACATCTCCGATATAATCGTAGATCACATCACGGCCCCACAGGACGCGGGTTTCGTCGCCGAAGATGACGTTGGTCTGTTTCTTGTTCACGTTCTGGCAGATGCTCGCTACATGCGGGATCGCTTCACGGATACTGCCGATCCATTCATCCTTATGCGGAATATCCCGGCCATTGGTGACCAGAACAAGCATCATCTCACCTGTGCGGAATGCCTTCTTCACGACCACATGACGCAGTAGGCCGCGGCCTGTCTCTTCGTTATACGCGCTGATCCCGAGATGACTGCCGATTTCCTTCACCTTCGCTACCACTTCGTCGTTGTGCTCATGCTGAATAAGGCAGGTCTCCATATCAATGATCCGATGGCTTCCTTTGGCATAAAATCCACCCACCAAGCCGCCTTCGGTCACGCCGATTGGCACCTGTGCCTTGTTTCGATATCGCCATGGCTCGTCCATTCCCATGGTAGGCAGCACACGAATACCTTGCGCAGCAGCTTCTTCGTTCATGACACCTTCCAGCCGAAGACGAATACGATTGCTGCCGTTCCCTTGTTCTTCGGAAATAGCTGGTTCAGCTGCCTGATCCACGCTATTATCAGAACGTTTCTTCTGGTTCGCTTCATCACCCTGAACGCCTGCATCCTCCACCATCACGTTCAGCTTCCCGATCCGCTGCAAATTATCCACAACCAGCTGGCGCTTCCACGCAAGCTGTCCGGCATAGCTCATATGCTGGATCTGGCAGCCGCCGCACTGATCGTAGATCGGACAGGGCGCGGATACGCGATCCGGGCTCGCCTTCACGATCTCCAGCAGCTTGGCGTAGCCGTACTGCTTCTTGGTTTTCATCACGCGTACACGGACGGTTTCACCCGGGAGCGCACCTTGTACGAAGAGCGTGTATCCATTCGCACGGCCTACACCCTCACCGTCATGGTTCATGCCAATGATGTCGATGACGGTCTCTTCGTTTTTGCTAACTGGAAGTCCTTCGATCGGCGCAGATTCACGTCCACGTCCCTTCGGACGAACGGCAGAAAGAGATGCGCCTTGTGGCCGCACCTCTTTCCCTTGCTGACGTGATGATGGACGAGATGATTTACCTGGCTGACGGGATGCCATCGCATTCCCTTGCCCCTGAGAGGCAGCCGAATTCCGGCGGTTTTTTCCACGACCGCTGCGGTTCGTATTAGACAACGTACATTCACTTCTTTCTTCTTATATATCACCCCACGCATGGGGAGTTCATTCTACTTCATCTTTTCAATTTCACCCTGAGATTATACGTGATCCCCGCGCGGACGGCAACTGGAAAAACGCACTGCCACCGCGCCCCACCTATTCTCTTAACGATACAGCAGCAGGTGATGCTGGAGGTTCTGGAACGTCGCAGGCAAAGTACCACCAAGCTCCCCATCCAGATTCAGCTGTACATAGCCCGGTGATGTCACTTCCATATAATCCGTCTGGAAATGAAGCACTTTCTTATCATTCAGATGTTCCCCGCGCAGCGCCAGTGTAACAAGGCGGATCATGTCGGCCAGATTACATTTGCGTACACCGATCACATCGAACATTCCATCGTCTATCGTGGCTCCTGGTGCAAGCTTCTCGAAACCTCCGACAGAATTCGTGTTGGCGATCAGGAACAGCATGAATTCGTCATGAATCTCTTCCTGGCCTGCCGCGCGAATAATCAGCTCCTGCGGAGACAGGCTGGCCATCTTCTCGATACCCTTCATATAATAGGCGAGCTGTCCGATCATCGTTTTCAGACGGCTTGGCACCTCATATGTCAATTCGGTCAACGAGCCGCCGCCTGCGATATTAATGAAGTATTTATCATTTGCCTTACCCAGATCGAGCGGACGGGTCTGCTGATTAATGACCAGATCCACATAATCCTCCCATTGTCTCGGGATCCCGAGCGCACGCGCAAAATCATTCGTTGTTCCCAAAGGGAACACACCCAGCGGCGGACGATTCTCCCGCTCGGCCATGCCGTTGATGACTTCGTACAGCGTACCGTCGCCTCCAGCGGCAATAATCATGTCATAGCCACGTTCAATCGCCAGCTCCGCTTCACGGGTTGCATCTCCCTCACCCGTTGTTGCGTGTACTGAAGCTTCGATGCCACCTTGATCCAAACGCTGCAGCACATCAGCCAAGCGTTTCTTCATTTCTTCCCGGCCTGAGGTCGGATTATATATTAAGCGAGCCTTTTTCATCTCATACGCCACCTATTCCACATTATCCATGAGTCTGAACGACCTCATTCTCTTTCACTTGCGAGCGTCACAACCGGGGAACATTTTACATGATCACCCACGTCCGTTAATCCTGCCCGAATCTTCATCATACCTATATCTATGCATAAGGAATTCCATCTCATTCCAGAGCCTTTATATTCTATCATATCATCAAATGTAAAGATGTCCTAGCCTGTAACGGATTTACGCCATCCGGCAAGCATATACTATGTTATTTTACACAGCCAGCGATTTTCTGTTCAACTGTAATTAACCCATTTCATAGACACCCATTCTGCCCGTCTGACAAGAATTTAACCTTTATCTCCTTCAAAAAGCACAAAGAAACGGCTCCGAATCCCGAAGCCGCATCCACGTTACCAAATATTTTACTTTAATCAATGGTTTAGAAGCTAATCCGTCTGCCTGCGCGAAGCTGTTTGTACCAGAAGTAAACGGTGCAGCCTACACAGTAACCGAGCAGCGCTGCACTTGCAGCAAGCAGGAGCATTCCGGAGAACAGATAACCGGCTACCTGCCAGCTCAAGGAAAATGAGATGAGAGCCAGAGACAGAAACAAGACCGCCAGAATATTATTGAAGCGCTGCAGCTCTACCGCCTGGGTTTCCGTACCTTTTCCGTTAAGCACCGCTTTCCCGATCTGGACAAATAAATTCAGCTTCCCGCCGGAGACGAGCCCGACCACCTGAATGATCCACAACGCACCCAAGATCAGCGGCTCACTGAACCCAAACGACAGGAGTACAAACAGCACGATCCCGACCTGATTCGCTTTGACATAACGCATAGGCACTTCCCGCATCTCCATATCTCCTTATCCCTATTTTATTAGTTGGTTTTATTGTAATCGGGATCGAAGTTTGGAGCAACAGAAAGATGGTTTGAACATGTGCATATCTTATTATAGGATGGTAAAATCCCTTCGGAGTGCATCCCAATGGGGTGTAGGTACATTCGTTACGCTTTTCCAATCGGTAAATGCCAGGTCCATTGCTTCTATTTCGCCATAAGAACCTGCAACCAGTTTATGCACGGGAAGCATGCTGTAGATCTTCAGCAAAAGATACAGCAGCCGCTTATGCTTGCGGATCAGCTTCGCCTGTGCTTGCGGAATCATGGCGATGCCCATCGCCTCCAGTACGGCAATCCCCTCATCCATGGCACCGATCATGTGCAGGAGCTGCTCGCGGTTTCCCTCCAGCTTCTTCATCTCTCGCTCTTCATTGAAGCTCACCGCATTCAGCATCAGAATCGGGATGAGATGACTCTTCAGCCAAGCATCGATATCCTCAATCACATCCAGCTTATACTTTGCTTTTGCAAAGGCATAATCCAGCAGAGGTTGAAAAGGAATCTTACCGTCCAGTGCGCCAATCACCATTAGTCCCTTTCCCCCGCCTATGGACATCATCCGATCCTTGTGACGCTTCCCGCCGCTAACGTGAAAACCAAACGCGACTTGCTTATCCACTGGGCTGCTGTCTTCGAGATAGGTCTGCATGCTTCGCGCATCTGCATTGTTGCCTACAATCACGATGTTAGTGCTCCGGTTATTCGCGAGAATAGGTAACACCGATGGAAAATCATTATATTTCATGACCACGAAAATGAGATCGTAAACATCTTCCGCTGTTAATTCTCTTGTTACCCGAACCGGATCAACCGTCGTTCTAAACTGAAATACATGCCGAATGACCACGCCCTCCCTCTCCAATTCCTCCGCCCGTTTCCCTCTCGCCATAACCGTAACGTCATTTCCTCCACGTACCAGAACGTGGGCCAGCTGACTGCCTAGCACACCTGCACCATAGACCAATATTTTCATTCGATTCCCCTCGGTTTCATTATTATGAATAATCGTTGCTTTATGAACATTTGTTGATAAAATAAGAGTATCAAAGCAGCTTTCAGGCTTCAATCGCTAAAAAAACCGCTTTCGTTGATTATTCAACGAAATACTCCTTTTTGTTGAAAAGCGTAAGCAATTCATAGAGATTAATAGGAAACGAAGAAACTTATAGAGGAGGCGCCATGGACAGACGCGTACTTAAAACCAGAAAGGCCATCATGGAGGCTTTTGTCGGATTGCTGAATGAAAAGGATTTCGAGCATATGACGATCAATGATATCGCAGATCGGGCCAATGTTAACCGGGGAACGATCTATCTGCACTATATAGACAAGTATGATCTGCTGGACCGCTGTATCGAGACGTATTTGCAGCAATTGGTGGACACCTGCATGATCGATCATGATCCAACACCAATGACGGCAAAGGACGCGCTGCTGCGAACCTTCCGTTATCTCGAGGAACATGCATCCATCTATACCACCCTCCTTACTAAAAAAGGAATTCCCGCCTTCCGGAGCAAGCTCATGACGATTATGATTCAGGGCGTCGAAGAACAGATGGATGCGTGCGGCGTTCAGGGGGGCATGAGCAAGGAGGTCACTATACAGTTCCTCGCTTCTGCTGCCGTCGGTCTGCTGGAATGGTGGATTATGAATGCCATGCCTTATTCTGCAGAGGATATGGTCGATCAGTTAATTGCGTTATTGGAGCTCCATCTGAGCCTGCCTGGACTCGTGGTCCAAGGGTAATCTCCTCCCTCAAGGAACACCAGCAAAAAGAAAACCACGTCCAGCGGACGTGGTTTCCTTGTCTATAATTTTAAAGCGCTCGTCCCCATCTTAAGAAAGGGCCTTACCCTCGTTACATTTGTCCAGTAAAAGTTGAATTTGACGCTCCAGCCAGTTCCCCAGGAGCGGATGCGGCAGCAGCGTCTCACCGCTGTACGCATAGTCCAGTTCCTTCAGCCTGCCTGGAATAACGTTCATGGTAAAATAACCGGCACTCAAAAACAGCGGTGCCACAATAACGCGGGTTCCCTGCTCCTGGCTCCAGTATTTTGCCTTGTCATATACACTCTCCGGATTGAGAAGTGCATAATCCGTATGGGCAACGCCACTGACATCCTGTACCCGCTGTGCGAGTGAGGAGATGCCTGACTCCCAGCGCTGACGGAACCCATCGTGAATGCTCCCGTGCCCAACCAGTAGAATCGTCTCCTGCTTCGGCTCCCGGGACAGCGATTTCACCTTATCCCACACCATCACGGCAATATCCGGGTCATTATCCACAGGATAACCGAAATGTACCCTTGCAGTTACCTGAAAGGGTTCCAGATCCGTTTCCCGTTCCGGTGCTTCCTTCGCGCCGATCGCATATTCAATTTCATCCACATGAGTGCTGCCAGATGAAACAAATAGCGGTACGACCAATATATCGGTTACGTTCTGTGCTTCCAGTCGGTTGATACCGTCCTGGATCAGGCGTCCTTCCACAAGTTCAAGAAATGAAGCTTCAACAGGGAGATCATCAGGCAGATTAAGCCGGGAGACCGCGTCATCGACGGATTCTACCCAGGTCTGCTCCTGAGAACCGTGACTAATGATCAGTACACCCGGTTTCTTCATCTTAGCGACCCAGACGTTCCAATGTCATTTTGTAACCATCATTGCCGTAGTTCAGGCAGCGCTTCACGCGGGAGATCGTAGCTGTACTAGCTCCTGTCTCTGCTTCGATCTGATTATACGTGTTGCCTTTACCAAGCATACGAGCAACTTCCAGCCGCTGGGACATGGATTGAATCTCGTTTACCGTGCAAAGGTCATCAAAAAACACGTAGCACTCCTCAATATCTTTCAGAGTGAGAATGGCCTCAAATAGTTGTTCAATACTTTTATCATTTAGCTTTTTCAGCTGCATTTCATCATCATCCCCTAGCGGTTACTGTGTACCTTCATTGTACTCACCCTGAGTTGGTATTTCAAGCGTTAACGCACTACAGAATAAAAATACATGTTACCGCTTCCATTAGGTACTATTGTCCTCCACACGTGGACACCAACCGTAATTCCTGCGTTATATCCCATTTTTCACCTGTATATTCCCGATTACTTATGTAGGGATTTAACCCTCCTAATTGTTACAATTTTGTGTACACGCTTCCCTTTTCCATGATTATGATCCTTCCTTGTCCCCTGCGCCCAATTCCGCAAATATCCCGTTTTCCGTGACACCCGCCTACGCCGTCTCTCCGCGAATGACATACAGTATAGCAAAAGGGAGTTCCATCAAGGTCTGTTCACGCCTATGGACCTGACCGTTGAAGGAACGCATTTCCGAAATCCACTATAGAAGGAACGTGATCGTTCATGCCACAGCATTATTATCATCGCCAGCCCACACCACGGCAGCGTCCGTCTTCCTATTCACAGCGACAGGCGCACACTTCTGCCTATGCTCGACCCGGTGCGGTACAGCGTTCATTGAATGAAGCCCAAGTTCAGCCGATGTACCCCGGAGTAGAGCCCTATTATCCGGTCTACGGTGAAGTGGAGGCATCTGCACTTGTACCTTACGGGCAAGGCACACCTGGAGGCAACCTGTATGGCGGCGGTGTTCCCGTTGCTCCTCCAGTACCTGTTGAGACACCTGCGGCTTCCAGCAGTTCCGGGTTCTCGCTGGCCAACCTCGGTGAATTGAAAGGAATGATTGACCGCTTCGGCGGAATTGACGGCATCATGAATGGCATTGGAAAAATGCAAAAGGTCGTTGGCGGCATTCAACAAATGGCTCCCATGATGAAGCTTGTTATGGGTATCCTGCCTTTTGGAAAAGGGAAAAACAAGAGCAGCCCTGCCGAGGTCGACTATGAGGAATATACGCCGCCACGTCCCCGGCCGCGCAAGCGCCGCAAGAAGTCCACTACGACTACGCCACGTCGCCGCAGCAGTAATACCACTCGTCGCAAAACAACTTCCACCAAGCGCCGTCCCTCAAGCAGCAAACGTTAGCCATTTCCTCAGGCACCTCTCCTTGAATAAGGAAGGTGCCTTCACCTTCTTACGAGCATGCCCACCTGTTGCCTTAGCTGTACACTCCTATCTGATATAAAGTATCTCAAATAAAAAAATTCAGGAACCTATGTTCTTATTTCTGTAAATTAAGGTATACTGGGTAGTAGATAAAGGAGGCGGACCATGGAACTGTTTAAGGATAAATATACGCCCGGATTAATTGATCGGACCGGCGAACTTCTGCATCAATATTACCCTGCCCTGGACAAGGCACATTTTCGTGATCTCGTGTTTGCCGAAGGCTGGGAACAGGCAGAATTCAAGGCACGTATTCGCCGCATTACACAGGCCCTGACTGAAGTACTGCCCTCTTCCTATGAGGAGGCGCTGCATGTCCTCGAACAGGCGGCACCACAGCTGCGAGGGGTCGAGTATTTGTTTGTCCCTGATTTTATCGAGGTGAACGGACTAGCTCCTGAACATTATGAATTGTCCATGAAGTACCTGACGGTCTTCACACCTTATTCCAGCTCGGAGTTTGCGGTGCGCCCGTTTATTGAACGGTATCCGATCGAGACGTTGAAACGGATGATGGAATGGACAAGCAGTGAGAACGAGCATATTCGTAGGCTTGCCAGCGAAGGTAGTCGCCCTCGCCTGCCATGGGGTTCCAAGCTGCGCAGCTTAATTACGGATCCAACGCCAGCACTTCCCATTCTCCATGCCTTGAAGCAGGACGAATCCCTCTATGTACGAAAAAGTGTAGCGAATCATCTGAACGATATTTCGAAAGACCATCCTGATCTGGTTCTGGATCTTGCCTCCACCTGGTTCGGTCAGCATGCACATACCGACTGGATTGTGCGCCACGCAAGCCGGTCGCTGCTCAAAAAGGGGCATCCCAAAGCACTCGCCCTCTTCGGCTATGTTGAGCAGGATGCGGTGCACGTTGAGCATCTTCGGCTTGCAAGGGATACGATTGCCGTTGGTGAAGAGCTGGAATTCACGTTCGATGTGGTCAATGCGAGTGGGCAGCCTCAAATGCTGCGGATTGAATATGAGATTGGATATATGAAGGCGAGTGGCAAGCAGGCCCCCAAACGTTTCAAATGCTCGGATAAAATGTATCCTGCGGGGAGAAGCAAGGTCGCCACGAAGCAATCGTTTAAGGTAATTACCACCAGACGTTACTATGCCGGGCTTCATACTTTGACGATCGTGGTCAACGGACAACCCACTGCTTCGGCAGCTTTCGTCCTTGAATAACAACAGGATTGCGCGCCAATGAGTTATTAACAGCCCACAATCCCGGATACAAAGATATTCACATGTGGATATCTTCATATTTCCCTTAACCGAATGCCTGTCTGTCACAGACGCGCTTCGGTTATTTATTTTTCTCCTTCATTTCCCCTACCTCTATCCCCTCAAAATTGTCTGTTGACTTGGAGCATACTCCAAGTTGTACCATTCGGAGATCATCACCCACATGCTTCACATTATTAAGAAAAGAGGAATGACGGATGCAAACTAAAAAAAACGCCCTCATCACGGGAGCAAACAAAGGAATCGGATTCGAAACCGCTCGGCAGTTGGGAAATATGGGTTATGTTGTTCTCCTCGGAGCGAGAGACGTACATAAAGGCGAGGAGGCCGCACAGAGACTACTAAACGAGGGAATCGAAGCCTATGGAATCGAGCTTGATGTTACGAGTCAAAAAACCATTGAGACCGCGGTCAATCACATTGAACAAACGTATGGCTCGCTCGACATTCTGATCAATAACGCAGGAATCTCCGTGGGTGGAGCTGCTCCACCAAGCTTAATCGCTGTGGATGATATACGAGAAACCTATAACACGAACTTCTTCGGCATGATATCCGTAACCCAGGCCATGTTACCCTTAGTGCAGCAGTCCCCAGCAGGACGAATCGTTAACCTGACAAGTGGTCTGGGCTCCCTCGCCTACAATAGTGATCCCGAGCATGAGCATGCACAATTCAATCTGCTCGCTTACAACAGCAGCAAAGCAGCCGTTAACATGTTTACCGTTACTCTTGCCAAGGAATTCAGAGATACGTCGCTTAAAATTAACTCTGTCGATCCAGGCTTTACAGCAACCGATCTAAACGGTTTTACAGGAACCAATACTGTGCAGCAGGCAGCTGCTACGATTGTGAAACTTGCTGTTCTCGGGAGCGATGGCCCCACAGGAGGATTCTATGGGGATAATGGAGAAATACCTTGGTAAATTCAATACTGAGGAGTTGCATTACATGCATGACATACCCGACATCGTTACATCGATTCGCGAAGCTGCTCTGCATACAGGCCTGACGGAAGATACGATCCGCTATTATGAAAAGGTAGGTCTGCTCCCTTATGCAGAACGCAAATCAAACGGTCATCGGCAATACAGTAAAGACCAGATTCTCGGCATTATTTTTTTGACCAGACTCAAATCCACCGGGATGACCATCGAACAGATGAAGCATTACCGCGAGCTGTCTGAGCAAGGTGCCGATACCCTTGCAACCAGGTATGCGATCCTGGAGGAACATCAGCGTAAGATTCAACAAGACATATCTAATTTGAAAGAGACATCAGAGATTATAGCCTATAAGCTTCAGCATTACCGGGAGCTTTCAGAACGTCCTGATCTTGAAGATACAAACTGCGACACTGGTGCCTAAATCGCTCCAACAATTACTCCATTTGTGAAGACACAAGCGATGATCCCTTTTGCGCTGCTACAACAGACCAAAAGAAGATCATCGCTTGTTCACATTTTATTTACTTATCCATATTAGATTTTCTATATAAATCTTTTTATTTAAACCATCCGCGCTTCACAAACCAGGCCACCATGCTTCCACCGAGCACAAACATCAGCAGCAGTACGGCACCATACCCGAACTTCCACTGAAGCTCCGGCATATAGGCGAAGTTCATGCCGTAAATTCCGGCAATCAGCGTCAGCGGCATGAATACCGTTGTAATAACGGTGAGTGTCTTCATGATCTGATTCATCCGGTTGGAGTTCAGGGAAATATAACTGTCCCGCAGGTCCGAGGTCATCTCCCGGTCCGCCTCAATCATGTCCGTCAGCTTCAGGAGATGGTCATAGATATCTGTAAAATACACAGTATGCTCCCCCGTCCGCTGCACATGCTGCGAGTTGATGACCCGGTAGAGCAGATCCCGCATGGGCACCACGGTTCGTCTAAGCTTCAGCAGCCGGCTGCGCAGGTCAAATACCTGGTTCATCAAGTCTTCCACCGATTCCTGGCTCCCCCGGTTCTCCAGTTCAGCCAGCTCATCTTCAATCGCAAACAGAGACGGGAAGTAATGATCGACAAGCTTGTCCATCACGGTATAGGCAGCAGCCACCGGTCCACGTGCCCAGATGGTACGTTCGTGTGCATGATGCAATATACGCTCCCATGCTTCATCCACTTCTTCCAGTACACCATGATGAAAGGAAACGAGGAAGTTCGACCCCAGGAACAAATCCACTTCTTCTGCTTCCAGTGTAGTTGGATTAAGCGCGTGCAGCACAAGAAACTGTAAATTGTCGTAGTAATCCAGCTTCGGGCGCTGCAGCACATGCAGACAATCCTCGATCGCCAAGGGGTGAAAATGAAAATATGTATCCAGCAATCGGCTTTCTTCCTCCGAAGGCTGGTTAAAGTCTGCCCAGACCCAGGCATAATCCTGCAGGTCCAGCTGTGTCAGGGGAGTATTGATGGAGACCTGATGATCTCGTGTGATGGCGAGTGTACGAATCATAAATTAGACCACGTCCTTGTCCTATATCCTTTACGCTATTGTATAACTTAATCCTCGAATCGTCTCCTGCCAACGCATAACATCCATATTATCCACATAACCTCTTGCTGCAGAGACAACAAAAAAAGCCAACCCTGTTGGCTTCTCTCATTCCCTATCCACAGTTCCCTGTATCCACAGGATAATCTAACGTTTGGTTTATCATTCCACGGATGGCTATCCACATATCCAGCCTGTCCACACGTTCATGCACAGGCTTCTCTATCTTATGATTAAAAAATTGTCCACATATCCCGATATTCACACAGTTATAAACAGCTGTGCCAGACGGTCCTGAATGGCTCTTCAGATCATTTTCTTAGAAAATAATCCAGTACAGCAAGCCTGCGAGTACAGCCGTAATCGGAATGGTAATGAACCACGTAATAATGATACGTCCGGCCAAGCCCCATTTGACAGCAGAGAAACGCTTCGCGGAACCTACACCCAAGATGGCGGATGTAATAGCGTGCGTTGTACTTACTGGAAGATGCAGCAGTGTTGCCGTGAATATAACGGAAGCCGCGGACAAATCGGCAGCAAAACCGTTGATCGGTTCAATTTTGAAGATTTTGGTTCCCATCGTTTTGATGATTTTCCAACCACCGATGGAAGTACCCAGTGCCATCGCCGTTGCCGCAGAGATTTTAACCCAGAGCGGAACTTCAAGATGATCCTGCACACCTGCTGCGACTAGCGCAAATGTAATAATCCCCATGGCCTTCTGAGCATCATTCGTACCATGCGTGAACGCCTGCAGTGCAGCCGTGAAAATCTGTACCGTACGGAAACCCTTGTTCACGGTGTGCGGACTGCGTTTGGCAAAAATATATTTGAGAATGGTCATGACCACATAACCTATGGCAAATGCAATCAGCGGGGATAACAAAAGCCCCTCGACGATCTCGATGAATCCGCCCCATTTTACTTTATCGGAACCTGCACCAACAAATACTGCGCCGGCAAGTGCCCCGATCAATGCGTGTGAGGAAGAAGAAGGAATCCCAAACCACCAGGTCACGAGGTTCCAGATAATCGCGGCAATCAAGGTGACTATGACGACCTCTATCCCGTTATCCAGCTTCGTGGGGTCTGTAACACTTCCTCCGATCGTCTTCGCTACTCCCGTAAACATCATCGCACCGACAAAGTTCATGACCGCTGCGAGAATGATCGCCCGGCGCGGGGTTAGTGCCCGAGTGGAGACCGAAGTTGCAATGGCATTCGCAGTGTCGTGAAAACCGTTAATGAAGTCAAACGCCAGTGCAAGGAAGACGACTATACCTAATACCCAAATCGTTGTTTCCATTATTCTCTGGCTCCTTAAGAATTACGCATAATGATGGATTCCAGCATGTTAGCTACGTCTTCACAAGCATCCGTTGTTGTCTCAAGACGCTCGTAAATTTCCTTGCGCTTGATCAGTTCAATCGGATCAGACACGGTAGCGAAGAGATGCTTGATGCACATGCGCAATACTTCGTCGCCTTGGTTCTCCAGATCGTTCAGACGAATTGTATATTCGCGGATCGCCAGCAATTTTTTCTGGGACAGCAAATGGATCGCTTTTTGAATTTCGTAAGCCGATTGGCGCAAAATCTCAGCGAACTGCACGATGAATTCATCCGGGTCAGTTAGTTGGTACATATAGAAACGGGAAGCTGTTGCTTCAAGCCCGTCCAATACGTCATCAAGTGTTGTTGTCAATTCCATGATGTCATCACGCTCGATCGGCGTAATAAATGTTTTGTTGAGCTCCATAATGATCGTATGCACATAGTCATCGCACTTGGACTCATATTTTTTCATTTCATTGGTAAACAGAGTTACATCCTGAAGGTTGGAAACATGCTCAGAGAAATAGTCAGCCGCCTGTACGACAGTATCCGCCATATTCTCTAATGTTTCGAAAAATATATCCTTCTTCTTTATCTTCATCGTCCTATCCCCTTTACGAGAAATTGCTGATAACCTTGAAACATGAAATGACAACCTTTGATATCTTATCATATTTGTTTCATGGTTTGTACAAAAGCTGCGATCCTTTTTTATATTCTTATCACATTAATCTGAAATGAATCTTAATTATTTGGAATCGATGGAAAAATGATGCTCAGATTTTACACTGCGTTTACAAAACATGAACCGACAGGATTCGACTTCTGTTTTGAATCAGCATATTAATGAAGCAAGCGAAGGAATTTGATCTTAATTCTGAACCTGATTTTGGACTTCAACATGACTTGCAAAGTCAGGTTGATTCGGAACGATACTGATAAAGGTCTGACCTGGAACTAGGGCCGCCTCTGTCCCATTTTGTACAAAACGAATAATATCACCCGATTTCTTCACCCACTGACCACGAACCATCTTGCCTTTTTGAAACAGAATCGCTTCCCCGCCCTGTTCCACATTGACGGACAAACGGCCAACGCTATCGAGCACCTTGTGATCTGCACCGGCTACAATAATATTCGCTGCTCCAATCTGCTCTCCATTATCCTGATCCTGATCGGGCTTGCCGTTCACCAGTCTCATATATCGTCCGCTAACTTCATCATAATCATACGTCACCCGGTAACTATCCAATAAATAATGAATATCGAATTGAGCTGCAGGTTCTCCTGCTGAAGTGGAGCCTTCCTCATTATAGATGTAAACGGGAGATTCGGTATCGTGGCTATACCCCTTAATGTCCGCTCCCTCTCTAAGCTTGTCCGCAGAAGTATACAGATTGTGTGGTGCCTTCCGATCCGAAGAACGCCAGAAGTAAGGTCCGCTGTTCGAAATCTCATCCATGTGCTGCTTCTGCTGCTTTTGCAAAATGGAATACGCGTCTGGGCTGCCGCCCGCATGTACAAGCACACCATCATAACTCTCGCCCAGCTCAATCAGATACGGACGAATACTCCGTACGGGTCCCACGGTCTCTGCACCGCCCTGACTCTGGAAGATCGCAATGAACCGGGTAATTCCGCCCTCTGCGAGCACCTCAATAATGATATCTGCCGAGCTCAGACCGGACTGGGGCCGGGCTGCAGGTGCATTGTTAATCATGACTGCGAGCGGTCTCTGCGTAACAGCCTCCTCAACCGGCAAGCCGGTCAGCGGTGCGGTGAACTTTGGAACTGCCGGTTCTTGGGTCTCTTGTTCCACTTCTACAGGCGCAGGGACAGCTTCCGGCTCCGGCGGTTGCGCTGCCTCCTTACTTTGACAAGCTACCAGGCTTATGGCGAGAATCAGCAAAGATGCAGCAGACGCTGCCTTGTTCCATTTGAATGACTTCAATCGTTGTACCTCCTGTACAATGGCCTAGGTCTAAGGTGTGGCTGTTTCTGGATGCGGTTAACCATTTCACGTTTTTCTTTCCATTTAATCACACGTACCACCATTTGTCTTCGATAGAAAGGCAATTTTCTACCCCGGAATCAAGGAATTGAAACGATGAATCGCAAATCATTTATGTCTTCAATGTGAACTTATAAAAGCTTACTTAAAATTTGAACTAGATTGTGATTTTTATCACAAACAAAAAGACTTTTGAACTATACAATAAAGACATCAAAGGTGATCACTTAGAAAAACCAAAACAAACAACACACACTAGATTCCATGAAGGAGTGGTTTATATGTTCAGCTTCAACCAATGGCTTAGAGAAAACAAAGTGGCAATGTGGATTTTGACAGTACTTCGGGTGTATATCGGTTATGACTGGATGACTCATGGATGGAGCAAACTGACAGGCGGGTTCGAGGCTGGAGGCTTCCTTGCTGGGGCAGTGGAAAAAGCAACAGGTGATCACCCGGCAGTTCAGGCTTGGTGGGCAACATTCCTTGAAAAATTCGCAGTACCGAATGCCGGATTGTTCGACTTCCTTATCCCTCTCGGCGAATTCCTGGTAGGTCTCGGTCTTATCCTTGGATGCTTCACAACACTGGCTGCGCTGATGGCCCTCGTGATGAACTTCGCGTTCCTCTTCTCGGGTACAGTGAGCACGAATGCACAACTGGTTCTGATGCAAATCTTCCTCGTCGTCGCTGGTGCCAATGCTGGTAAAATCGGTTTGGATCGTTGGGTTCTGCCTTACCTTCGCGGATTGTTCAGCCGGAACAAAGGTCATCACCCCAAAGATACACCAACCATAAATACAGCTCAAAAAACAGCGTAACATTCAGAATACCATATCAGCCCTGCTCCCCATCCCCCGGGGAACAGGGCTTTTTCATGCCAGACTTGCCCCTGCACGGAATCACGTATTATGATGGAACCAGGAAGTAAAGTACATGATCAAAAGGAGTACCCCACATGCCGACCAACCGCCGTCTTGAGACCGAGGCCGACTTCCAGGAAGCCATGGAACTGCAGCACCAGATCCGGGTATTTAAAGATAACCATCAGATTGATTCCGGTGGTGTCATTATCCGTTTTGACAGCCAAACGATTGTTGTGCAGTCCAGTGTCAGTGAACTTGCCTATCATTCCCGCACCGCTTGTGAGTTTTTCGAAATTCGAAAATAGATATAGGCTTACACCCAAAAAGGTTCCTTCACCCACCAATATTCCTGGCTGAAGGAACCTTTTGCTTTATTATTCATAAGTGGTTCATGTCTGAATGTCATTGTATAGAGGGCCGTACTGTACAGCTATCCCTCTTGTCTGCTCCAAGTTACACGCCGTCACCGAATTGCCAGCAGTTCAAACTCAGTGTTCCATACGGATAAGACTGGAACAGGCGCTTCGCTTTTCGGGACATGTCTGCTGTGCCCATGGCATAGAACAGTGGAGCCAAATGCTCTGTTCCATAGGAAGGAACTGCAGTCCGGGCATTCGGAGCTTTTTTGTCATATTGAAACAGCTCTCTCGTGTTCCATTTCTCCAGCCGCTCTTCCATCCAATCATCGAACTCTACCGCCCAATCCACGGGCTCATCTTCGTCACTACCGAGTAGTCGCAGATTATGAACGGTACCGCCGCTGCCTATGATCAGCACATCGTCATGACGCAGTTGTTCAAGCATCCGGCCAATATCGTACTGCTCCTGCGGTGAACGCAGCGAATCTACAGACACAACAACGACAGGGATATTCGCCTGCGGATACATATGCAGCAGTGGCACCCAGACTCCGTGGTCCAGACCTCTGCCTCGAACAGGCTGATGCGGCAGATTGCTGCGGGTAAAGAGAGCGCAGATCTCACTTGCGAGTTCGGATTGTCCTGGCGCTGGATAATCAATGGTATACATATTAGAGGGAAATCCGTAGAAATCATGCAAGGTCTGATGTGTATCGTCCATCGTCACGGACGGCTCGGGACAATCCCAATGCGCCGTAAATACGACAATGGCTTTTGGAGCCGGCAGCCTGTTTCCAAGCTGGTTCAGAAATTGAGTGTAGTCATTGCTCTCCACCGCCATAGCGGGAGAACCATGCGCAATGAAAAATGCGGGTAATGTCATTGCTGCCAACCTCCAGACACGGATAGAATGGTTACGCTTCTATACTACTCCTCTATTCTACCGCGTAGAAGGCGCTTTTCCAAGCTGACATCCCGAAACTGCCCATCGCGCCGTTCTGTTCTCCACTTTATCGTTCTGTCCTCCAAGCCGTTAGATCATCCAGTGCTGCCAATCCTGTTCGATCTTCTGACGTTCGCCCAGCCATTCCCGGGTACGCGTGATCAGCTGCTCCCGCTCTTTGCCGGAAGAGAAGGTATGATCCCCCTGAAAAATAATCTCCTTGTCGCAGCGCCCTTCCTGACGCATCCAGAATACCTTCTGATATAGGAAAGCATAGTCTACAGGAATAATGTCATCCGATGTACCATGCACGACCAGAACATCGCCGTTAAACTTAACGGCTTCCTGGAATGGTTGATGCTCAGCCAGAGACTCAAAGAAAGCCGGAGTGAACTTGTAAGCGAGATAATCAGCCGAGCCCTGCTTCACACCCAGATCGTACACCTCACGCCCCGTAATCTTCACGATGTCATTGAACGGATATCCCACCGCAGACCACATGACCAGATTCTTGACCCGTTTATCACGGATGGCCGTCAGCAGAGCAACTGCTCCGCCCAGACTGTGACCGATCAATGTCACGCGGGTTGGATCCACATCACTGCAGTTCACTGCGTAGTCCAGCACGGAACGGGTCTGGGCGATCATGGAATCCAGTCCTTCAGCTCCATACTCACCACTGCTCTCCCCGCAGCCGATGTAATCGAAGCGCAGTACCAGGTATCCATCCTCAGCCAGTTCACGTGCAGTCTTCACGAACAGGCGGTCCACGCCAATCCGGCTGCCGACAAAACCATGGCAAATGACGGCCAAAGGCACACGCTGCTGGTGATTCCCCTCCTTGATATCCCTAACTACGGGATAATGAATCGTAGCTGTTAGTTCTTCCTGTCCATGACGGATACTGATCTGACGCTCCATGCTAATTTCCCCTTTCCATTCTTGCCTTTGCTTGTTCATCCATTTTATTGTATATAAATCCGATGAGTTTAATGTGTATTAAGATGTTATTAGTATAATATCATCCCGGGAACCTCAAGTCAACGTGAGGAAACGCCGTGCAACAGGCAATTTATGATTTATAGATGGAACGTTATAAAATCTTTAGAATTCATGTGTATTTTCAATGTATCGGCTGGATTAAGCCTGGAGTGAATGAAAAAATTGAAATCTTCTTAGTATTCTTGTTTTTACGGACATGGAAATTTTAGGTACAATATATACTCAACTATTCGAAGGAAACGGAGACGGCAGTGAGGAGTAACAGCCTCGAAAACCACTGCCAGGAAATCATCATGAACGAAAACATTTTAATTGTAGATGACGAAAAGGATATTGTAGCTCTGATTCATCAGACACTCACGCAGGAAGGGTATAACGTGTCCACGGCATCAAGCGGCACCGAGGCCTTACAGCTTCTCGGTAATCCACCGGATCTGATTCTGCTCGACATTATGATGCCCGGCATGAGCGGGTTCGAGCTCTGCCGGCTGATTCGGGATGAGGTGAGCTGCCCCATCCTCTTTCTCAGTGCGAGGCAGGCCGAAATGGACCGGATTCAAGGGTTATCCATCGGCGGCGATGATTATATGACGAAGCCGTTCAGTCTTGGGGAATTGAAAGCAAGAGTGGCTGCCCACTTGCGCCGTTCCCGTCGCGATGGCGTTCAGCCGCGCGTGAATGAGCCTGCGTTTTACAGATACGGATCTTTGCAAATGGACCTGAAGGGACGCACGGTCATGATCATGCAGCATGCCATCCCGCTCACGCTCAAGGAGTATGATCTGGTGGAACTGCTGGCCACGCATCCAGGGCAGGTTTTCTCCAAGGAACAGCTGTATGACCGCATCTGGGGTCTCGAGGCAACGGGGGATACCACTACGATCACGGAACATGTCAAAAAAATAAGGGCCAAGCTGGCTGCAGCTGACCCGGATCATGCGTATATCTCGACAGTATGGGGTGTCGGGTACAAATGGGAGCCCGTACGATGATTAAGGAAAGCTGGCCGATCAAAAAACAACTCGTTTGGGCATTTGCACTCGTGATGGGGATTAGCATCATATTGACACTCCTGACCTGGGCCGCGGGTATATCATTTCTCTTCTCCAACCAGTGGCTGCAGCCTGCCAACTATTATGAATCTCAAATCCCCGATATTCAGCACACTGTACAAGATCAGGCGAAGCAGCAGATCAAGTGGACCGACACCGCTAATCAGGCCAAGCTGGAGCAGCTGCTCCCTCCGGAAGGCATCACCTATCAGGTTGTGGATACCCATGGAAGCAGAAGATACGGAACGATTCAGGAGCAGATTGTGGAGAATGAAATGGACCTGCTGAGCAGGCTGAATAGCAAAACAATCACAGATAGTAACCTTGGGTTAGGCGGACTGGTTACGCTCATCTCGCCTCTAAGCGAAGATCAGGGAATGTATTCAGGGGCTCTTGTACTCCAGTACCGATTGGAAACCAGCCCTTCTCCATCCATATCGCCCGTCTGGACGAATACGTTTCTCGTGCTAATGCTGGCTTCTCCCTTCGTATACATCGCGGCAGCGACCTGGTTTGTGGCTGGAAGAGTGGGTCGCAACGTGAACCGGCCGATTCAGGACCTCATTCTGGCTTCCAAACGCATCAAGGAGCAGGATCTGGACTTCATTTTGGATAACCACGCGCCTAATGAGCTCGGTCTTCTCTCCGCCTCCTTCGAGGACATGCGCAAGGAACTGAAGAGCGCTCTGACCCGGGAATGGAAGCTTCAGCAGGAACGGAGTGAACTGATGGGTGCAATCAGCCATGATTTCCGCACGCCGATGACGGTGATTCAGGGTCATGTGGAGCTGCTTAAGGATTCACCCGCACATGTTGTACATACTGCCGAAAGCATGAGCAATCATCTGGACGTCATTGACCATAATGTGAAGCGAATTAATCGGCTCATTCAGGATATGACGGTAGCCGCAGGTACCGATTTTGATTATTTTCCGCTTCGACGTGAAGCGGTTGATCCTTCTTCCTTCTGGGAGATGAAGCAGCGAGAGATTGGTTTCCTGTGTTCCAGTCAACGTGTGCATTTGGAATTCAAACTCGTGGATCGAAGGGCGGACAGTTCTCCACCCCTCCAGCTGGATGTACAACGGGTGGGTCAGGTGCTGGATAACTTGGTGGCTAACAGCTTACGTTATGTACCCCCGCAAGGGGAGATCAGACTACATGTGGATATACAGGATGTACCTATCATGCAGGTTACCGTCTGCGATACAGGTCCAGGCTTCATCGAAGCGGATCTGCCGCATTTGTTTGACCAATTCTATCATGGCCACCAAGGGCAGACCGGACTGGGCTTGTTCACTGCCAAACGCATTGTGGAGAAGCACGGTGGAACCATATCCGCCAGTAACCTGCCTGAAGGTGGTGCCTGTATCTCTTTTACACTCGATACGGCAGGGTGATCATGGAGTCCATGTACTATTCATAGCTCCGGCGGAACATCTCGTGGGTCTCTACTTGACCCTCCCAGCGATGATCACGGGCAAAATCAGAACTTTCCCAGAAGCTGCCCGTCTTATCGGGCCCCTCGCCAAGCTCAACTGCAAATTCGGTATCCTCTGCTGCTCCCTGTCCCATGGGAACCACTTCATCCTTCACACCACGGGAGTTGCTGTTCAGCAGCAGCTTTCGTGTTAATTCGTTGTTATTATGATTGGCTTGATTCATGTCTTCACACTCCCATTACTGTTTTTTTCGTTTGAAATGCTACTATTGTGTTGGAATCGGCCAGCCTTTATTCATCCTTCACACAATCGTTGGATATGGGCTCAGTCTATGTATATTCCACAGGGAAAATGGGGAAATTAACCGACAATATGTTCATGCAAATGGACCTCGGATTCCTTCCGCTGAAAGGGTTGAATTCATGGAATTTCTAATCGATTGGATACGTGCCCACGGCAAGCTGGTGTTGTTATGCAGCTGTGTCATTCTGGCTTGCGTGTACTTGTGGATACATCACACTCAGCTCTTTTATAAGGAATGACTTTGCGAAACGAGAGCCCTTCCCGTATACTAAAATACCGTCAGGGTCTTCAGGAAACTGGGGATCTGTAACGTGTTCAGACAGGGGGAGCAATCATTGGGGATTTCCTATAAGAAGCTTAAAGAAATACAAAACCGGCAAATGACCGAAATGAGCCGGATGACGCCCGAAAATGTAAAATTGTTCGACCAGATTAGCGGCATTGCCCGCCGTACCGACGCAGACGAAAGAACTCAGGAAGAGTGGATCTTGGCTGAAGGAAAAGCCATTGTACAAGCCCAGCGGGATGGACAATCCGCCCGGGAACGATATGGAGCGGATCTGGAACAGGATATCCACGCACGCCTGGATGCAGGTGCAGGAGCATCAAGTTCTTCGTCTGTATCTGTGGGCAGAGACTCATTCAAAAAATCGAAAGCCGATAAACCAGCTAAGCCAGCTGTAACATCCAAGGACGATAAAGATGTGAACGGAGAAGCTTCCGGTCCAGTCAAACGTACACCCAAGTGGTATGTGATGATTGCCTGGGCAGCCATTTCCTTTGTCATGCTCATTCAGGGCGCAGCCGGGCTATTTATGGGCTGGAGCGGTGGAGATACGGAACCATTCAGCCATATCAGTCTGTTTTCGATTATCATTTCAGCCGTTGGCGGGATTGCCCTGGTTGAGATGCTCCGCCGCCTGGCGGAACGGCCGGATGATCAAGGCAAGGATATGACGTCCAAGCCTCAGGTTAACCTGAAGGGCATTGCGATCTATATCGTCATTGTTGTGCTTGTCCTGTTTGTCGGTTATCCGCTGCGGGACAGCCTTCCGGTATTTTACTTAGCCCCGTGGGTTAGTCTCGTGATTGGTATCGTGGGGCTTGCTCTACTGAGACCGCTCTTCGGGCAGAAAAAGAAATAAACCAAAAAGGGGCCATGATGGCCCCTTTCTTCATTACTCATCTTTTCTTCACACCTATCCTCGAAAGTGACCTTTCAAAGCGTTGGCGTCGTATCGGGTTCGCCTTTTTCGCTACTAGACTGGTTCCGCTGTCTAATCCCCTTGCCAGGCGTTTCACCGAATTCCCGTTTGAACATGCGGATAAAATAGTTAACCTCCATGCCAACCATCTCTGCCGCCTCTCTCACACTTGCACGTGGATGCTTGTCCAGCCATTCGGATGCCTTTTGCAGTCTCAAACGCTGCATATATTGATGTCCGGTCACGCCCTGGCGCTGATGAAACAAACGATTGAGATGCTGCACGGAGTATCCCACGGCTTCAGCAACATGCTTTAATAACAGATCATCCTGGTAGTGGGCATGCATCAAGGCAACCGCACGGGTAAATGCCTCACTTCCCGGATCGAACTCGCGCTGATTAGTCGTCACAGAGATACGACTCGTTTCAGATAAATCCGCTCTCTCCTGCGTCGATACGGACCTGGCGATGTCCAGGATGAACTGGTAGACGATAAGTGAGGTATCCCAGATACCAGACTTCCCATCGTCCAGCCCATGCCAGAGGTCCGCCATTCGCGACCAGAACTGTTCAAAGTCGGATAGGGTTCTCGGCCCCTCATGCATTAACCCGGCTGACTGGAGCACCGATCCGGCTGAATCGCCGCCAATGCCGATATATCCAAGCTCCCCGTTTGTTCTGGAATACGGGTAAAATTCATGGGCTACTCCCGGTTCGCCTATCCACAATTGGCCTGCACCTACAGGCCATGACCCCTTGCCCGGAATCTTGAGTTCGCCTGCGGCGCTGCGCGACAGGAAGAGCTGATGGACCGGAAATCCTTCCGGCCTAAGCTGCACTTTCTGCTCGTGTGTTCCAATACAATACAGATACAGAGGCAGCCGGGAATCCGGCAGCCCGGTCAAGCGAAATGCAAGCATCCCATCATTCCTTTCGGATCATGCGCTTCTTTCTTTTATTATCCTCCTGCTGGCCCGGCCCAGCAATGGCCTAGAGAACCTTTTTGCGACAAGAATTGAGCTAATAACAAGGAAGCTCCCTTCCAATTAGATTGGTTAGGGAGCCCTCAAGAAATGACTAGTTGGTATACTAAGTTATTTTGTCGGATTAGTGCTGGTGCCTTGAGCAGAGTCAGTTGGACCTGCATTTGGGTCAGTCGTTGGAACCGTATCGGGTGTTGTTACCACAGGTGCCGCCTGAGCTGCATCGAGTCTGACTGCATCTGACGGAGCAGTGAGAACACTTGTGTATAACGTCAGATCACTGGATACAGAAAGGATGTACACTTTGTAATCAGCTCCTAGTTCGATCGCCTTTCCACTTGAATCCAACGTATCTTTAGTTAAGCTGATTTCTCCTGGAGAAACCTTTTTGAAGTAACCATTTGAATTTGCAGAAGCTACATCCAGACTCTCTTGGGCTTTCACTACAAATAGCCGATATTCTAAAATCCCTTTTTCATCGGATGGTTTAGCGAAAGTAACCTTCAGGCCTGCATCCGTAGCTGTACTGGCATTCTCAACTTTCGTTAAGCTTGCTGGCTGAACAGCAACAGGCTCTGCCGGTTTGGCCAGAATGCTGAACTCGTTGGATGCACCGGACAGATTGGAAGCTCGCGTACCGCTATCGGATACGGACAAAACAAATGCTCTGTATTTTTGACCCACGACAAGAGCATTACCATTGATATCAACGTGACCATTATTGAGCTGAATTGGATTGCCAGCATCATTCTTGGAAATTTGAACATACGATCTGATGCCGAGAGCCGAATTCAGGTCAAATCCAGTTACTTGACCAGATGGAACGATTAACACTCTATAATTCGCAATACCACTGTCTGTTGTTGGTTTAGTGAAGTTCACGGTGACATCTGACGCGTTTCCTGCTTGCTCTTGATTTTTCACCGTTACATTCACATTATTCACTGCGCCAACAGCCGTATTGGATGCGAGTGTAATTACATTGGAGCCAGATGACAATGCATTCGCAAGAGAAGCATTACCGTTCACCGCCATGACATACACGCGATAACCCACACCATTTACAATTGGACTACCATCCACTGTTTTCGAGTTACTTGTGAAGTTCACCGTCTGATTGCTTCCATTCTTGCTGACATACGTATAATTCGCACTTCCTACTGCATTAGCTGCAGAAAGATTGAAGCTGGTATTCGTGGATTTCACGACAAACACCCGGTAGTGATTCACATTGGTCTCATCCGCCGATTTGGTGAACGTTACGCGCAGATCCTCTCCATTCCCTTTATCGCCGATGTCGCTTGCCGCTACGTTACTCGGAGCTGTTATCGCTGCATTTGGAGTTAATGTGATCTGTGACGAGTACGAAGACAACGCGTTCTGACTGGAGTTGCCGCTTGTGCTTACCGACAGGACGAACACACGATAAGTCACGTTATTGGAAACTCTGTATCCATTCGTATCTACCATGCTGCTTGGCAGTGTAACCGACAGGTTGCCACCCGTTTTGTTCACTTGGTAGTAGTTGTTCGAAGCGTTAGCCGCACTCAGGGTGAAGCTTCCTACATTACCGGAACGAACGACGTACACCCGATAAGCCGAAACTCTGGACTCATCCGATGCTCTGTTGAAAGATACCCGCAGATCCCGTCCATCACCATAGTCGCTCACATCCGAGACTGCCAAGTTATTAACAGCTCCTGCATTTCCATTCGTCGTCAATCTCAATAACGTGGATGAAGAGGACAAGGCATTGGTGTAGTTGTTTTGCTGATTGCCCACAGCCATGACGTAAATCCGGTAATCCTGCAGATTCGTGACGTTATACCCGCTTGTATCTTTCATTGATGAAGGTAACGTTGTGGTGATATTGCTGCCTGTTTTGTTCACGGTATAGTACAGGCTGGAAGACAGATTGCTTGCCGTCGCCAGATTGAAGCTGCTGGCCACCGAGTTGCGCACAACGAAGATGCGGTAGCTCGCTACCTTGGATTCGTCGGAAGACCGATTGAAGCTCACCAGAATGTCACGGCCATCTCCATAATCCGAATTATCCTTGACTTGCGTAATGACAGGCGCTGTTGCCGTATTCACGCTAAGTGTCAGTGAAGAGGATACGGAAGACAGCTTGTGGTCTGCAGCTGCCGCATTGGAGCTGACCGACATGATGTATACGACATAGGCGGTGCCGCTGCGAATCAATTCCCCGGACGTATCACGCGTGGAAGAGGTAAGCTGACTTTTGACCGCTGTGTTGTTTCCTTTATAGATGATCGTTGAATTCGAGCTGGACACTTTATTCGCCACAGTCAGATTGAACGATGAAGCATCCTTCGCTTTGACGACAAATGCACGATAATAGGTAATATTCGACGTGCTGCTTGGCTGATTGAAGTTAATCTCCAAGTCACGGCCATCTCCGTAGTCACTGATATCGGCAATGCGAAGACTGGTGACAGGCTGAACTGTTGTTTTCACATTGTTTAATTTCAAAGACTGGGCAGACCATGCAAGTACATTTTTGTAACTATTGCTGCTGTTGCCCATGGTCAGGACATACAAACGATAGGTTTCACTCGTATTCAGCAGATCTCCGTTAATGTCACGTGTCTGCGCGTTCAGGGTCAATCTCGGGTTGCTGCCATTTGGGGAAACCGAAGTATAGTTCCCAGATGGCACAACCGAAGCCGCTGACTCATTAAAGCTGTTCACATCACGGGTTTTCACCAGCATAATGCGATATTCGGATACAGCCTTTTCGGATGTAGGGCGCGTGAAGCTGACCGTCAGATCCCGACCATCTCCGTTACTTCCCGAAACGGATCCGTAGATGTTCCATGCCGCCGCTTTCGTGTCATCGACAGGAGGCGTGGACGTTGTTTTGATATCCACCCGCTGATTGCGGGAGTTCCAGAATACCTTCTCTCCAAATGCTTCACTCACAAAGCGAATAGGAACCATTGTGTTGCCCTTAATCGTACTCGCAGGCACGTCCAGCGAGACCGCTTCCCCGTTAATGTAAGCTGTCTTGGACCCCAGTTTAAGTGAGACCTCCTGATCTCCGCGAGTGGCTGTAATGGTTTTGGTTTTGTTGGTGTAGCCCACCTTAGCATCCAGTCCTTCAAAAATGGACCGCAGCGGAACCAGTACCCGTCCGGCTTTCATGACAGGTGCTTGTGCAGAAGACAGCTCGGCATCATTGATGTAGATACTGATTCTTGCTGCTGCATCGATTACTGTTGCTGGCAAAGCTGACATCAGCATGGCTGATACGGCCAGTGCGGACATGACCTTTTTAACTTGACGGCCTCCGGCTTTTTTCATATTGAATATCCCCATTCTCTTTTTAGATGAATTGAATTGTATTAGAGCGTGTTTCACTTGATTTTATTCCTGTAATTTCCTGTGCACATCTAAGACGTCTGGACCTGATCAAAAGTTTCCAATCGCTCAAAAAATATTTTCGCAGAAAAGTTCTTCCACCATCTACCTGCCAAAGGTTAAAAATAACAGAACATTTTGTCATTATTCCGAAACAACATCCGCAGAAAATTGGGTTAATGTATAAAGAATCAATCCATTTGATTTTCAAAATTCACGGGAGGTTTACAACAATGACATCATTGTACTCATCTGCCAAACGCCAAGGGCTCCGTATGTTCATGACTGTCACAGCCGTTGCTGTATTGATGCAGACCGGTGCCGCTGGGATCACGGGAATGGCTGCTGCAGCCCCATCCGATTCCGATGCGAAAGTAACCACCAGTAGTTCGACCGCCATTTATAACACATTTCAATCCACACTCCAAAAAAAGAACGGCTTATCCGCCGCTGACACCTACCTGGAATCCAATATCAATAAAGTAACCACCCATCATGCGACCCTAATGGTGCTGCAGTTGGAGAATGCCCGCATCAAAGGATTAACAGCCATGACAGACCGCATGTTGGTTCCCAATGTTCAGGACAAGATGATCAAAGCATACAAGTGGAACGACAGTTTCACCCAACTGATGGAGCGTACCAAAGACTCGGAACTCCGCGCATTGCTGAAGGAAGCAAGGGACAGCGGATACCGCCTTGTGATGTTGGAAGGCTCCCTCTATCCGATCATGAATTATATGGCTTTTCAAAAATATAATTCGCATGTCAAACCAGATATCAAACAGTACATCAACATCATGGCGGTAGAGACGGGGAATCTAGTTGCGGAGGATGCGGCACTAAAGATTGGTTACCAGGAGATCTTGAATCGGGCACTCAATCAGGAACGTTTCTTGCAGGATTATCCGAAGTCTAATCGGGTCAAGCAGGTACGACATTTGCTGAACAATTATACGCTGTATACCTTTTATGGGCTGAACAATACACCATTGTTTGATTACGAAACCAACACCATGGTGGCGAATGCCCAAAAAGGGTACAAGGCTGTGCTGCAGCGGAATTCATCCGAGGATAGTGACTTGCTGGCTAAACTGGGTGCCTTCATGGACGTCGTAACCGATGCCAAATACCAGAAGACTTCCGCTGTGGAAAAGTGGCTGGATCAGAAGGTTCCGACCGGAAGCTACACCGGATTCTAAAACCATTCATCCCATTAAGAATGCATCCGCTGCAAAAATACAAAACCGCCACAGGATACGCTCCCATGGCGGTTTTTCAGTGTGATCAACCCTGCTGAATCGGCTTGATCATATGGTTATATTCATGTCCTGCAATGACAATGACATCATCCTTCGTATAGCCCTGCCGTTCATACAGCATCAAGGCACGTCCATTATCCCGTTCGACAATAAGAGCCACCCGTTCATGCCCGAGCTCTCTTCCCTGCTGCTCAAAAGCGGCCATCAGAGCCCGGCCGATCCCCTGTCCCTGATAGGATTCGCTTACCGACAAAGTATCCAAATAATATTCGCCAGGACGAGTTTCTTTGATTATTGCATACTTCTCATCCTGACTGCGTCCAGGCCGATCCAGAATCGGCTGGTCCAGACGATCCGCTTCACTACCGTCGTAGGCTACGAGAATACCGGCAATGTCCTGACCATGTTCCATCACCGTTACATGGCGATAGCTGATCCGGTTGTCCTCCTGCATATAAAACTGCTTCAGAATCTGCATTGCCTGCTCGTGATTGGACTCACCCGCCAGCGCATAAGCAATGTCTCCTATCGCCTGATAGAGCAGCGGAATGACTTGATCTGCATCCTCCCTGCGTGCTGGCCGCAGCTGGAGATGGGGTTCATTGCTGCCCGTTTGCTTCATCTGATTACTCATCAGATTAACATGTTGAAGAGATTCAGATTTTTGTTCAGCTCGGTGTAGGCAATGCCTTTGCGATTCATGCGCTCAATGAGAGGCTGATAGTCTTCCTTGTACATTAGCTCAATGCCTACCAAGGCAGGGCCGTTCTCTTTATCATGCTTCTTCGTATATTCAAACCGGGTGATATCGTCATTCGGTCCGAGCACTTCCTCCAGGAATTCACGCAAAGCACCTGCGCGCTGCGGGAAATTCACCATGAAGTAATATTTCAGACCTTCATAGATCAGGGAACGTTCCTTAATCTCCTGCATCCGGTCGATGTCGTTGTTACCGCCACTAATTACGCAAACTACAGTCTTGCCCACAATTTGCTCACGATATTGCTCCAGTGCAGCAACAGCCAGTGAACCGGCAGGTTCAACCACGATTGCATTTTCATTGTACAGCTCCAGGATGGTCGTACAAGCCTTGCCCTCCGGCACCTTCACGATGTCATCCAGCGTGCTGCTGCAAATGTTGTAGGTCAGGTCTCCTACCCGCTTCACTGCAGCGCCATCCACGAATTTATCGATATCATCAAGCGTGACAACTTGTTTGCGGAACATGGCCTCACTCATGGAAGCAGCGCCGAGAGGCTCCACACCAATAATGCGCGTTTCCGGGCTGACCGTCTTCATGTAGGTTCCGACACCAGCAGCGAGTCCACCGCCGCCAATGGTAACGAAAACATAATCTGCATCCTCATCCAGGCTTTCCATGATCTCCATCGCGACCGTACCATTACCCGCAATAATTTTGGGTTGGTCAAACGGATGAATGAACGTCATACCTTGTTCGTCACATGCACGCATAGCTTCTGCATACGCATCATCATACGTATCCCCGATCAGCACCACTTCCACGTTGCTGCCGCCGAAGCGTCGTACCTGTTTGACCTTTTGATTCGGTGTCGTGCTCGGCATGAAGATTTTGCCATGTATTCCGAGGGCATTACAGGAAAAGGCAACACCCTGTGCATGGTTCCCTGCGCTTGCGCAGACAATGCCCTTCTCCAGTTCAGCCGGAGTCAGACTGCGGATCATATTGTAGGCACCCCGAATTTTGAAAGAGCGCACCACTTGCAGATCCTCCCGCTTGAGATACACATTGCAATTATATTTGGTCGACAATACAGCATCCCGCTGCAGAGGCGTTCTTACAATAACTTCACGCAGCACATGATGTGCGCGTACGATATCTTCCATGCCAACACCGGCATGGCCGGAATTTATGTTTCCCGTTGATTCTTGTTCCACTGGTTTCATCTCTTCTCCACACTCCGCTTTGTCTTGGTTGGCAATGCAAGCATTGCTTTTTCTGTTATTGTATCACTTTTGACCTAAGCTTGCGCCAAGGCCTCAACTATTTGCCATCCGCAAAATTTCATCAATAATAATCTGCGGGTCGGTAAAAGTGACCATATGTCCCGATTGACCTGCTTCGATCCAATGTCCGTTCGCGAGCCCTTGGGCTGTCTTACGGTGAGCCGACACGATGGCAGGTCTAATTTTATGCTCTCCCTGTCCTGCTTTGGTGCCAGAAATAATCCGGACTTCCAGATCTCCAAGCTCAGGAGGAGTATCCCGTAATGCGGCCAAATCATCCAGAAACGCCACCGATTCAGCAGCCATGGTACGTGCTGCCTGTACAGTGAAGTCTTCCTCTCGGTGATCTCGTGCAACATCGTCCGGTTGAACCTGGCCCGGCTTGCTGCCCATTTTCCGATACAGCCCTGTACGTGCCATCCAAGGAAGCAGCACACGGTTCACGGCAAAACTGGTTTTGGCCAGAGCGGAGAAATACAGTTCACAGTTCTCGTCTGATGGATCGACCAGTATCAGTCCTCTAATGCGAGACAGATTCGCAGCTGCCGCAGCTCTGACGACTGGCCCTCCCCAGCTGTGTCCCACCAGAATGAAAGGGCCTGGCCCAAGTGCAGTCAGCAGATCGCCCAGATCCTCGGTAAGCCTGCGGAGAGTCCGCTGCTCCGTGTCGGCCTCACTCCGTCCCAACCCGGAACGGTCATAGACCACAGACTGTGTATGTTCCGCCACTTGAGGAGCCACGAGTCCCCACGCCGATCTGGAAAAGCCCATGCCTGATTCAAAAACAACGATCGGGTGACCGGCTCCCTTCGACATATAATGAAGCTTGCGGCCATCTCGTGTGTGGATAAATGCACTTGAACCATACGAATGATTGGAATGAATAGCGTTCATGGTCCCCTCCTGCCCTGTTTACGAACGTTGTCATTTCTAGTCCTATCGTTCTAAATGAAAATGATTATCAATTACTTAAGTATAGGTTAATTACTCCTGTAAAAGCAAACCAAAAACCCGATCCATTCAAGGATCGGGCTCATTATAAACTGGCGAATGATGATTGTATTCACTACCTATTTCAATTGATTCACGGCTTTTTCGCTCGTCGCTCCCCCACTAAACCTGGGCTTTAAACCAGGCTGCTGCCGCCAATGCCTCGGTACGGGTCAACTGATGTCCCTGACGCTCCCAGTGCGTTTTCACATCTGCACCTGCACCACTAAGAAGTGAAGCCAGTTCTTCCGTTTCCCGTCTCGGTACAATCGGATCGTTCTCTCCTGCACCAATGAAGACAGGCAATCCGTTCAGATTCGGCAGTTCGAGTCCGCGCAGAGGTACCATCGGATGATGTAAAATCGCGCCTTTGAATACGTTAGCCTGGTGGAACATCAAACTAGCCGCAATATTGGCACCATTGGAGTAACCGAGTGCGTAAATATTGTTACGATCGAATCCGTACTCCGCTGCTGCTGCATCCACAAATGCACCCAGCTCCGCTGTCCGTGCAATCAGATCCTCTTCGTCAAACACGCCTTCGGCCAAGCGGCGGAAGAAACGGGGCATCCCGTTCTCCGACACGTTACCGCGTACACCCAGCATGCCTGCTCCTGGCGCAATCAATTCGCCAAGACCTACCAGATCATTCTCGGTTCCACCTGTCCCGTGAAGCAGCAGCAGTGTTGGGGAATCTGGCTGTGCACCTGCTTTATAAATATGTTTCATCGTATTGGTTGTGGTCATGATTTGGACTCTCCTTTCCATTCACGTACTTCGATTGGTGGCAGCAATTGTTCAATCTGTTCACGCTGTGGTTCATACCACTCAGGCAGCATCAATTTCTCGCCCATGCTCTCCTGAGGTTCATCGCGTGCAAATCCCGGAGGATCGGTAGCCAGTTCGAACAATATGCCGCCCGGTTCGCGGAAATACACAGCATTGAAGTACTGACGGTCGATTACAGGGGTTGGATGGTAGCCTGCTTTCTCCAGATCCCGCTGCATTTGCTCATGCTCTGTATAGTCTTTTGCACGCCACGCAATGTGGTGCACCGTACCTGCTCCGCCAATGCCCCGCTGGAATCCGGTAGACTGAACATCGATGATTTGCCCGATGTCACCGGTCGCACGGAGGCGAATCAATCCATTCTCTTCCCCTACCTGTTCCAGGCCGAGCATGGAAACCAGCACATCGGTGGTTTTCTCAGGAACTTGGCTGAACAGAACTGCGCCGCCAAAACCTTTAATAGCATGCTCAGGAGTTACCCCGTTGAATGTCCATTTACTTGGCTGGCCTTCTTCGCGTTCAACCAGTTCAAGCAGCAGGCCACCTTTGTCGAAGAAGCGAATATATTGCTCACCGAATCTGGTTTTATTTTCAAACGGAATATCGAAGGAAGCGAGACGTTCTTTCCAGAATGGCAGACTTCCTACCGGAATCGCATACACGGTTACTCCGGTCTGTCCGGAACCAATGACACCTCTCATGGCATTTTGGTGCGGGAAGAAGGTGATGATTGTACCTGGCGCTCCGTCCTCATTTCCGTAATACAGATGGTACACATCCGGTGCATCGAAGTTAATTGTTTTTTTCACCAGTCTCAGGGCCAATACCCCTGCGTAAAAATCTACATTTTTCTGTGCGTCATCTACAAAAGCCGTTACGTGATGGATACCTGAAGTTCTGAACATAATCTCCACTCCCTTGGTTTTAATTTTATCATGGTTGAATTTAGCGGTTTGTTATTCATTGCGGTTTGTTCGTTTGTTTTTTAATTATCTTTAATTTAAGATTCTTTAAATTCATATTAATCCATTGTTGGTCGAAATGCAAGCTTTTTGTTTTAAAATTAAGATTGTTTCCTCGTTGATGTTGTTAACTCCTGATTAGCAGAAAAGAGCAATACAAAAACAGGTCTCCGAATGAATCGGAAACCTGTTTTTCTTAAGTCTGCTTTAAGTCAATTTCAATCGTTTGGGCGGATTCACCAGATCCTTATGCTCGTATTCATCCTTGATATCCCCCACGATTTCCTCCAGAATATCCTCCATCGTAACCAAACCAATGGCTGCACCCTCTTCATTATTCACAACGGCCATATGCACACGACTCTGCTGCATTTGAATCAGAACGTCCTTGATCGGGGACTTCTCCGAAAATCCAGGCATATCATGAATGTAGGCATCCATGCTGAACGATCTTCCTGCAGCCACACTGGTCAGCATTTCTTTTGTATTAATAAAGCCGATAAAGCGAGCCGCATCCCCGTTCGCAATGACCGGATATCTCGTATACTCGTGCCGATTCAGCACTTCGATAACCTGATCCAGCGGCATTTCCTTATTCAGCGTAACGATTTTTTCTTTACGAATCATAATCTCCTGCAGCAGACGCTCATCAAACGCAAAAATGTTTTTCAGATAGTCCAGCTCCGTCTGATTGATCTCCCCGCTCTCGTAACTCTGGGCCACAATCAGCTTCAGCTCCTCTTCGGAGTGGACGGTATCGTGTCCGGCAGGCTTGATGCCAAAGATCCCGAGCAGCACCCGTGCAGCACCATTAAGCGCATAGATGAAGGGATTCATGATCTTACCAAACCAGTACAGCGGTGGTGCAAGTAAAAGCGTCATTCTCTCTGCAAATTGGATCGCCAGCGTTTTGGGTGCAAGCTCACCAATGACTACATGCAGGAACGTAATGATCGCCAAGGCAATCCCGTAGGATAATACCGTCGACACGGCTGCCGGCACTTCAAGTCGCTCGAACAGCGGATGAAGCATTTTTTCAACAGTCGGTTCACCCAGAGCCCCCAAGACGAGAGCCGTAATTGTGATCCCCAGTTGACATGCCGACAGGTAATAGTCCAGATTGTGTGCGACTTTCTTGGCCATGACCGCTTTTTTGTTGCCTTCCAAAATCAGCTGATCAATTCGTGACATCCGCACTTTCAGAATGGCGAATTCAGCGCCGACGAAGAAGGCGGTAAGCCCTATAAATACGGCTACCAAAAATAAATTCAATGCTATTATTCCGTCCAATGATTTCCCTCGAGTGAGGGATTCACCTCCAAGTTGAACATTTTAATGGTTATAAATTTCTGATGAATCTTACATTGGTCCACTCCGATGCCAGAACAACCTTCCGATCGCTGTTATCCCCAGATTTTTTTCATTCCCTATTTATAGGGGGAAATCCGGTGATAAAGGCGAACGCTCTGCTTCTTCAGGTTTTTTCTGTCCTCTTCGTTATCGTGTGATTAATAAATTTATGAAACAAACATCTAAAATGGTCAAAATTTGTTTACAAACGCGAACGCTGCGCTTCTCCAGAATCGATTCCGTCCCCTACACTACTACCAACCAAACTATCGAAAATTCAGGAATTCAATTCTAGTTAAGCCAGATCGCTTGTGGCTTCCTCCACTGGGGCTGCGTTCACGCGCTCTAGCAGGACCTGCTTAATCTGATAATTTTCGGTATCCACGACAGTCCAGACATAATCACCGTGGGCAACCGTATCACCATTTTCCACACGTACACCCTTCTGGAACTGAATCCAGCCGGCGACGGTGTCCATCTCTTCATTCCCTTCGAAAATCAATCCGAACTGCCGCTCCACTTCGTCCAAAAGTACCCGGCCGTTAATCAGATATTGATTCTCCCCGGTCTCCTGAATGTCAGCTACTTCATCGGCATCGAATTCGTCACGGATCTCACCAACAAGCTCCTCCAGAATATCCTCCATCGTAAGAATACCCGAGGTACCGCCGTATTCATCCACTACCACGGCCATATGCACGCGTTCCTGCTGCATTTTAATCATGGCATCCTGGATTCGTGTAATCTCGGATACAAATGGAATCTCACGGACAAAGTCAGCTAATTGGTATTGCTTCTGGGCAACCATATCCGGCAGGATCTTTTTGACATTAACCATGCCGACAATGCGGTCTTTATCCCCTTCCTCAATGACTGGATAACGTGAATAGTTATGCTCATCAAGCACGGGGATGATATCGTCGTAAGTCATCTCCTGGTCCAATGTGACAAGTTCCGTCCGCGGAACCATGATGTCTTTCGCGACCCGTTCATCAAACACAAACACATTTTCCAAGTAAGACAGCTTGGTTTGATTCGTCTCGTCGCCTTCATAACTTTGGTTCATGATGATTTTGATCTCATCCTCGGAATAGGCCTGATCATGTCCTGCAGGCTTCACACCGAACATCCGCAGAAGGACGCGGGATGCCCCATTGAGTGCCCAGATGAAAGGGTACATGATCTTTCCGAACCAATATAGTGATGGCGAGAGCATCAGCGTCAATTTTTCCGAAAATTGAATCGCCATGGTTTTAGGTGCCATCTCACCGACAACCACGTGAAGGAACGTCACAAGGATAAAGGCAATCGCATAGGAGGCAACCGACGAAATGGCCGGTGAAATATTCAGGTACTCGAATACCGGATATAACAGCCTTTCGACAGTCGGCTTACCTAATGCACCAAGTCCTAGAGCCGTTACCGTAATACCAAGCTGACAGGCAGACAGATAGTAATCCAGATCGGAAACGACCTTCTTGGCGAGTACTGCCTTTTTGTTACCTTCGGCAACCAGTTGATCCACTCTTGATGTACGAATCTTAACAACCGCAAATTCGGATGCCACAAAAAATGCGGTCAAAGCAATCAAGAGAACGAGTAATGCTAAATTCAAGATGGTAATTATGTCCAATGATTTCCCCGATTCTCAGGGATTCACCTCCAGAAATAGTTACAGCAGCGCTCGTTAACCCCGTTAACGGCTGCACAGCTGATTGTAGTTAAATTGGGCGTATGCATATATAAAATCGAATTCAATAATGACCAGATTGCTATATGCTGCACACAGACCTTGTAAGTTGCAAAACAGGAATTCAGGATGAAGTCAATCACATTAAGAAACCACTTCACTATAATTAGGGCTAACCCTCATGCTGTCAGATTGTTTCTCCGATTTACTCCACCTTAATTCTCCATTTGGACAGTTTACAATATCGCCTTCCCAATAGATATCCACCTCCCCTCTTGTTCATTCCTGTTTCAGAAAAGTATAACATGTTCCGAATCAAACCATCCAGTTGTACGTCATGGTTTGGGTTATCTTACACGTATATTCATGAATATTTTGTTCACAAATGGCTTAATTCATGTAATAAGTTACTTATATGCCTAACAAAGCTATGTATAGAATAGACCGATTTTATAACACTACTACCCTTGGAGTTATCCAGCTGAAACATATTTCTAATCGGATGACTCAACACAAAAAAGGCCCGCCCGATGAATGCCATGCTTCTAATCTGAAGGCGTTCGTCGGGCGGACCCCATATTCCATAATAACTATTTACACTAAAGCTTTGGCAGCAATGTCAGATCGCTGATGCTTTCCTTCGAAGCGGATACGTTCCGCCTCGGCATAAGCCTTGTTTCTAGCTTCGGCAATATCGGCTCCAAGACCCACAACTCCAAGAATACGTCCACCATTCGTGACCCATTCTCCGGACTCGCTGCGTGCTGTTCCTGCGTGGAAGACGACAGCATCGCTGACCTGATCCAGACCTTCGATGGCTACGCCTTTTGCATACGGCCCCGGATATCCTCCCGATGCCAGGACCACGCATACAGCAGACTCTTCGCTCCACTCGATCTCCAGGTCTGCCAGTTTGCCATGCACGGTGGCCCAGAAAATATCGAGCAGATCCGTTTTGAGGCGCGGAAGTACAACCTGTGTCTCGGGATCACCAAAACGGGCATTGAATTCAATTGTTTTCGGTTTGCCGTCCGGTGAGATCATGAGTCCGGCAAACAGTACGCCGCGGAATGGACGTCCTTCGGATACCATGGCTTTGGCCGTTGGCTTGATAATCGTTTCAACAGCCTCTTCAATAATTGAATTCGGGATATGTGGCAGTGGTGAGTATGTACCCATACCACCTGTGTTAGGCCCCTTGTCATCGTCGTAAACAGGCTTGTGATCCTGTGCAGCGGCCATCGGACGAACCGTCTCGCCGTCGACAAATGCCAGAATCGACATCTCCTGTCCTGCCAGAAACTCTTCAATAATTACTTTGGCTCCTGCTTCGCCGAAAACTTTCTCCACCATAATACTGCGTAGTGCCTGATCCGCTTCCTCGCGGGAATAAGCAACCGTTACACCTTTGCCGGCTGCCAAACCATCAGCCTTGATGACCACGGGAATTGACTGTGCATTCAGATAAGCCTGAGCCTGCTCGTAATTGTCGAATTTCTCATAGGCTGCCGTTGGGATGTTGTACTTGTGCAGCAGATCCTTCATGAATGTTTTGCTTCCTTCGATCTCCGCTGCATTGCGACGCGGTCCAAAGACCGGAATGCCTGTGGAGTCAAATGCATCCACAATCCCGTCTGCCAGTGGATCATCCGGGCCAATGACCACCAGATCCACCTTGAGTTCCACGGCAAGAGCCTTTAATTTATCGAATTCATTCACTGCCACCGGGTGACATTCGGCAAGCTGTGCAATGCCTGCATTTCCTGGCGCACAGTGGATCTTGCCCGCCTTCGGGCTTTTGGCCAATGCCCAGATAATCGCATGCTCCCGGCCGCCGCCGCCTACTACCAGAATATCCATTCGTTCCGTTCCCCCTCATGATTCCAGAATTCGCTCATTCATCATTTAATGTGCTGAAAATGAGGATGAACAAGCCTATTCGCTTGTTCATCGACGTGTGAAGCTTTGATTTCGACTCTTAGTGTTTGAAATGGCGAACGCCTGTGAAGACCATGGCAATACCATACTCGTTCGCTACTTTAATGGACTCTTCATCCTTAATGGAACCGCCTGGTTGGATAACAGCTGTAATTCCAGCCTTAGCTGCCAGTTCCAGTGTATCGCCCATCGGGAAGAATGCATCCGATGCGAGAATAGCACCCTTTGCTTGCTCGCCAGCTTGTTCAATGGCAATCTTGGCTGCACCAACGCGGTTCATTTGTCCAGCGCCCACACCTACGGTCATGTCATTCGCTGCAAGCACGATCGCATTGGATTTCACGTGCTTAACGACTTTCCAGCCAAAGAGGAGCTGTTTCAATTCTTCTTCGGAAGGTGCACGATCTGTAACAACTTTCAGTTCACTCGCTTCAATAGAATGCACATCGCTCTGTTGTACGATCATGCCGCCGTCGATAGAGGTCACCGCGAATTGGCTCGCCCGGTCACGAGCTGCATTCAACTCACCCGTTTTGAGCAAACGGATGTTTTTCTTCTTCGTCAGGATATCCAGTGCCTCTTGCGTGAAATCAGGAGCCAGCACGATTTCCAGGAAAATCTCGCTCAGTTTGGCAGCTGTGTCGCTGTCGATTATGCGGTTCGCTGCCACAATGCCACCGAAGATGGAAGTTGGATCCGCAGCATATGCTTTGCTGTAGGCTTCATAGATGCTTTCACCAATGCCCACGCCGCAAGGGTTCATGTGCTTAACAGCTACAACAGCAGGCTCTACAAATTCCTTAACGATCTGCAATGCTGCATTTGCATCGTTGATGTTATTGTAAGACAACTCTTTGCCGTGCAATTGCTCGGCTGTTGTCAATGTATCTTGAGCAGCAAGCGGTTTACGATAGAATGCCGCTTGTTGATGCGGATTTTCGCCGTAGCGCAAATCCTGAATTTTTTCGTAAGTCACCGTCAAACGCTCTGGCAGTGGATCACCATTCAGGTTGGAGAGATAATCAGAGATAACTGCATCGTAAGCCGCCGTATGACGGAAAACTTTTGCCGCAAGCCGTTTGCGTGTTTCCAGCGTGGTATCCCCACTGCTGCGAACTTCCTCCAGCACTTTGTCATAGTCTGCCGTGTCGACAACAACACTAACAAAAGCATGGTTCTTGGCTGCAGAACGAAGCATGGTAGGACCACCGATATCGATGTTCTCAATCGCATCTTCATAGGTTACATCCGGCTTCGCAATGGTGTCCTGGAATGGGTACAGGTTTACGACAACCAGGTCGATATAATCCAGTCCATTCTCTTCCATCTGGCGTTTATGATCTTCACTGTCACGTACAGCCAGCAAACCGCCATGAACGGCTGGATGCAGCGTTTTGACACGTCCGTCCATAATTTCCGGGAATCCGGTCACATCCGAGATCCCGATCACAGGTACGCCTTCCTTCGACAACAGGCTGCTTGTACCTCCTGTCGAAATAATCTCCACTCCCATTTGCGACAGCTCGCGGCAAAAGTCCACGATGCCTGTTTTATCCCACACACTGACCAAAGCTCTTTTGATACTCACAATATGCTCCTCCTTTAATGTCCCATGGCCCCGCGTTTCATGACGAAACACAGCCGATTTATTTCCCGAGAAATATCACAAAATGCGTACCAATTTTCGACTCTACCATATAAGTTAAATGAATGATTGTACACTGGACCACTACGAGGTCAGAACAAACTTCTGATCGCTGTTAATATGCAAACGTAGTCCAACTTATATCAATCCGGTTTCAGCACCGTAACCTGACGGCCCTCCAGCTGAACCAATCCTTGAGCAAACCAGGAAACGACCTCCGGATACAGCTGCTGTTCCGCCGCGTGAATGGAACGGCTGATCGATTCTGCCGTATCCTCAGGCAGAATCGGCACCGGATGCTGGGCAATAATAGGCCCGGTATCCATGCCTCCATCCACGAAGTGAACGGTTACCCCGGTAATTTTCACGCCGTACTCCAGTGCCTGTCCGATTGCATCCTTACCTGCAAATGCGGGCAGCAAGGACGGATGGATGTTAATCAGCCGTCCGGCATACCGATCCACTACGACCGAAGTCAGCAATCTCATGTATCCAGCAAGAACAACCAAGTCAATGTTTTTGGATTCGAGCACTTCCACGATCTCAGCCTCGTAGGCCTCGCGGGATTCGTAATTTTTCGGAGTGAACAGATGACAATCGATATCTGCATCCTTGGCCCGCTGCACAACGCGTGCAGCAGGTTTATCACACACCAGCAAGTCTACGGACGCATCCAATCCTCCGTTTTTCGCTGCATCCACCAATGCCTGAAAGTTCGACCCTTCACCAGAGGCAAATACGGCAATCCGGTAGTTCGCCATTAAACATCCGCTCCCGTGAAGGTTACTCGCGCATCTCCTTCAGTCACACGTCCAATGATGTACGCTTCTTCACCAGAAGCTTTCAGCTGTTCCAGAGCTTCGTTTGCGTCTGCTTCGTTCACGACAAGCACAAGTCCGATCCCCATGTTAAACGTGGTGAACATATCCCGGTTCGAGACAGACCCTTTTTGCTGCAGCAGGTTGAAGATTGGCAGGATCGGCCATGAACCGTAATCAATATCTACATTGACGCTGCTCGGCAGCATCCGTGGGATATTCTCGATAAAGCCACCACCCGTAATGTGTGCCATGCCTTTGACGTTGACCTTTTCCAGGAGGGACAGAAGTGGTTTTACATAGATTTTTGTCGGCTCCAGCAGTGCATCACCCAACTTGCCGCCCAGTTCAGATACTTCCTCCTGCAGATCGAGCCCTGCTTCCTCCAGCAAAAGTCTGCGGACCAGAGAGAATCCATTGCTGTGTACACCACTGGAAGCCAGTCCAATTACCGTGTCCCCTGGAGAGATGGTCGTGCCGTTGATAATTTTGGCTTTATCCACGATTCCCACGGTAAATCCGGCAATATCGTATTCCCCTTCGCTGTACATGCCCGGCATTTCTGCCGTTTCTCCGCCAATCAGCGCACATCCGGACTGGTGACATCCTTCAGCGATACCAGCAACGATGGCTTCGATCTTCTCAGGGATGACTTTGTCACATGCCAGGTAGTCGAGGAAAAAGAGCGGCTCCGCACCCTGCACCACAATGTCGTTCACACACATGGCCACAGCGTCGATTCCAATGGTATCGTGACGGTCCATGGCAAACGCGATTTTCAGCTTGGTTCCTACACCGTCAGTGCCGGAAACGAGCACCGGCTCATCATATTTGTCTTTGTTCAAACCGAATAGGGCTCCGAATCCGCCCAGATCTGTCATCACTTCCGGACGGAAGGTACGCTTCACGTGTTTTTTCATCCGTTCAACCGCTTCATTACCTGCCGCGATATCGACGCCGGCCTTTTTATATGCTTCTGACACTACCATCGCACCCTTCGTATCTTGTATAAATTGAACTAAAGATATTTAAACCACCGTAACACTCCAATGACAGAATAACCTTCCAATCGCTGTTATCCCCAGATTTTTTGATTCCCTTTTTTCAAAGGGAAAATCCGGTGATAAAGGTGAAGCCTATGCTTCCGATGCAGCTTTCTATGAGAAAGCTTTTAGCTTCGCTTCTTCAGTTTTTTTCTGTCCTCTCCGTTTTTGTGTAAATGGATAGTCCAATTTATTGATTTTTGCTCATATCTAAAAGATGATTCTGCACCAACTCAAATCCAGCTACACCCATTGTAATGTACTGACTGTACTCTTCTGGTGGAACCATTCGAATGAATTCGTCACCGTTGTATACCCCACCGGCGCACTGGAATACTTGCAGTTCTTTTTTCGCCGGAGTCAGCGGGATGTTACCAACATTGCTCCATGTCCCATCTTTCAGCAGCTTGGGTGACGTGAAGATCACGCTGCTCTTGCGTTTACCATAAGAATAGACAAGGAATTCGCCGTCTTCCAAACTTACAGTTTCGTCACGCTGAATGCTCATCACGCCGAACGAAAATGCCTTTTTGAAGCGACCTCGCAGCGCACATACAATCTGACACACGGCAAACCGTCCATCATGCATCGGAATCAGAAAAATATCGCCCTCATTATAGCTTTTTCTACCCATAAGCCTATCTCCTAACAGCTGCAGCCGAATTTCTCTTCGCCACCGAAGTCAAGGTTGGTTGGATAATCATTATCGAAGCAAGCGAGGCAGAGCCCGCCTTTGTAATCATCCTGATTATCTCCCTGGATTGATGCAATCAGTCCATCGGGACTCAGGAACGCCAGAGAGTCCGCATTGATCTCACGACAGATCTCTTCCACTGACAAAGATGAAGCAATAAGTTCACGGCTGTCAGGCGTATCGATTCCATAGAAACACGGGTTTTTGAACGGAGGCGACGTTATGCGTACATGCACCTCGGTTGCTCCGGCATCACGCAGCATGTTCACGATCCGGCGGGAAGTCGTCCCCCGGACGATGGAATCATCAATCATGACAACGCGCTTGCCTTCTACGACGCGGCGCACCGCGCTCAGCTTCATTTTCACGCCCTGTTCACGCAATTCCTGACTAGGCTGGATAAACGTACGTCCGGTGTATTTGTTCTTGATCATGCCCATTTCATACGGAATACCGGTTTGCTCAGCGTATCCAATTGCCGCGGAAATACTGGAGTCCGGTACACCTGTTACCAGATCGGCATCTACGAAAGACTCAATCGCCATACGTCCACCCATCCGCTTCCGGGCAGCATGCTGGTTGGCACCGTTCATGTCACTGTCCGGACGGGCAAAATAAATATATTCCATTGCACACAGTGCCTTGCGGTGTTTGTGATGATCGAAGCGATCCTCGTGCAGACCATCTGCGTCAAGCACCAGCAGTTCACCAGGTTCAATATCGCGAATCAATTCTGCGCCGATCGTTTCCAGTGCACACGTCTCGGATGCGAAGAGATATGCATCTCCGAGCTTGCCCATCGTCAGCGGACGCAGACCGTGCGGATCGGAAGCCACGAGCAGCTTGTCGTTGGTCATGATCAGAAATGCATAACCACCCACAATCCGCTGGAATGCATCTTTTGCTGCTTCAACCAAACCCTTCGATGAACGTGCAATCAAATGCGCAATAACTTCCGTATCGCTAGTTGTCTGAAAGATCGACCCGCTCTGCTCCAGCTCACGGCGAATCGTTGGTGCATTCACGATATTCCCGTTCGTGGCAACGGCCAGATCCCCATCACGATACTTGAAAACGAGGGGTTGTGCATTGGTCAGTTTACTGTCGCCGCTCGTGGAATACCGAACATGACCGATGGAAATGTCACCAGACAAGGTCTGCATCAGGTCTTTGGTGAAGACTTCTTTCACCAGACCCATACCACGATGGTAGTTAAACTGGGTACCATCACTCACACACATGCCTGCACTTTCTTCGCCCCGATGTTGAAGCGCATGCAGTCCATAATAGGAGAGCGAAGCAGCATCAGGGTGTCTGAACACCCCGAATACGCCACATTCTTCCTTCAGTTTATCGAGTCCTTCCTTACCGGACCCTTCGTTATAATAATCGCCTGTCCACCACTGTCCTGTCGTCAGTTCATGAGACATGGAATCGCATCCTCCCAGACCTGAGCCAAACCTCCTACGGGTTCGTTCACGGCTGATGTTCCGTTCAATTCGATCGTCAAGTTGCTTCCTTCCACACGTCCAATAACAGCTACGGGTACACCGCGCTCACGTACAAATGCTTCAAGTTTGCCTGCTTGCTCCGGCGAAGCGGACAGCAGAATGCGGGATTGGCTCTCACTGAAGAGTGCATGATCCGCACGCAGTGCAGTTTCCACATTCACCTGTGCACCCACGTTGCCGCTGATGCAGGACTCAGCCAAAGCTACAGCCAAACCGCCCTCAGACAAGTCATGTGCCGAGCGAACAAGTCCAGATTGGATAGCTTCCAGCACGGTGCTGAGCAGCGCCTTCTCCGTGTTCAGATCAAGCTGCGGCGGACGGCCTTCCGTTTTGCCATGAACCGCATATTGCAGCTCGCTGCCGCCCAGCTCCGCTTTGGTCTCGCCGAGGAGGATGATCACATCGCCTTCGGATTTGAATCCCTGTGTCGTGATATGATCCGTATCATGAACGAGACCTACCATACCGACTACTGGCGTTGGATAGATTGAGCCTTTGGCGTTTTCGTTATAAAGACTCACGTTACCACCAATAACCGGCGTATCCAGCACGCGGCAAGCTTCCGCCATACCGTCTACGGCTTTTTCCATCTGCCAGAAAATGTCCGGCTTCTCCGGGTTACCGAAGTTCAGGTTGTCCGTAATCGCCAGTGGCTCCGCACCGGAACATACAATGTTACGAGCAGCTTCACTAACTGCAATGCGGCCACCCACTTCAGGATCCAGATATACATAACGTCCGTTACAGTCCGTTGTCATCGCCAGACCTTTGCGTGTTCCGCGAATCGTTACCACGGCAGCATCCGAACCCGGACGAACGGCTGTACTTGTACGAACCATGTAGTCGTATTGATCGTAAACCCACTTTTTACTTGCTACCGTTGGCGAAGCCAATACCTGTTTCAACGCACCGCCGAGATCCGACACTTCATCGTAACGCAGCGTGTCAATTGAAGCGCTTTGCTCGTAGTAAGCCGGTACAGAAGATGGCTTGTTGTACACCGGACACTCATCAACCAATGCCGTCACCGGCATGTCCCCAACCACTTCGCCGTGGTGGTACAGCTTCAGACGTCCATCATCAGTAACTTTACCGACTTTCGCACAGATTACGCCCCAACGTTCAAAGATCTCCATCGCTTGGGCTTCATCCTTCGGCTCAACCACGAACAGCATCCGTTCCTGAGACTCGGACAGCATCATCTCATAAGGGGTCATGCCTTCTTCGCGCTGTGGTACCTGATCGAGATACAGTTCCAGACCATTACCAGCTTTACTTGCCATCTCCGCACTGGAGCAAGTCAGACCAGCCGCACCCATATCCTGGATACCAAGTACGATGCCAGTGTCGATCAGCTCAAGGCAGGACTCCATAACGAGTTTTTCCATGAACGGGTCACCGACTTGAACCGCTGTCTTCTTGGATTCGGATTCTTCTGTCAGTTCTACCGATGCAAACGTTGCACCGTGAATTCCATCGCGGCCCGTTGGAGGACCAACATAGTACACTGGATTTCCTACGCCTTTGGCTACACCGCGTTGAATTTTGTCATGATCGATCAAGCCTACGCACATGGCATTAACGAGTGGATTACCTTCATAACTTTCGTCGAACATCACTTCACCGGCTACTGTTGGAATCCCGATACAGTTACCATATCCAGCAATACCAGATACGACATGTTCGAACAGGTATTTCACGCGATCGCTCTCCAATTTCCCGAAACGAAGCGAGTTTAGCAGGGCTACCGGTCTTGCACCCATGGAGAAAATATCACGAATGATACCGCCCACGCCTGTTGCTGCCCCTTGATAAGGTTCTACAGCGGAAGGGTGGTTATGGCTTTCAATTTTGAAAACAACAGCCTGGTTGTCGCCAATGTCAACGATCCCGGCACCTTCACCCGGCCCCATCAGGACACGCGGTCCACTGGTTGGGAAACGGCGCAGCAGCGGCTTGGAGTTTTTGTATGCACAGTGCTCGGACCACATCACGCTAAATACACCGATTTCCGTGTAGTTCGGCTTGCGTCCCATGAATTCACAGATCAGCTCATACTCGCTGTCCGACACGCCCATTTGTGCGTAAAGTTTATGTTCTGCGACCTGTTCTGCCGTCGGTTCCTTAGCGGATAGCTGCTGCGTCATGTCGATCCCTCCATGCTTTCAAAATAGATGTAAACATACGTTTGCCGTCTTCCGAGCCCAGCAGTGAATCCACCGCGCGCTCCGGATGCGGCATCATGCCGACCACGTTTCCACCCTCATTACAGATTCCTGCGATATCGCCCAGGGAACCGTTCGGGTTGCTGCCGTACGTAAATACGATCTGGTTGTTCGCCTGCAAACTCGCGAGCGTCTCCTCATCGCAGTAATAGTTGCCTTCACCGTGAGCAATCGGGATGATAATCTCTTCCCCAGGTGCATAGTCACGTGTAAATGGTGTATCTGCATTGGTTACTTTCAGTACCGTATCGTGACAACGGAATTTCAGTGACATATTGCGAATCAACGCGCCCGGAAGCAATCCGGCTTCAGTCAGAATCTGGAATCCGTTGCAGATTCCAAGAATATATTTGCCTTGTTCAGCAGCTTTGGCTACCTCATTCATTACAGGTGCGAAGCGGGAAATCGCCCCACAACGCAAGTAGTCTCCATAGGAGAAACCACCGGGAACCAGAATACAGTCATACGCCGAAAGATCCGTTGCCGTGTGCCATACATAATCAACCTCTTGCCCAATGGCATCTTCCACTGCCTTGTAACAGTCAATGTCGCAGTTGGAGCCAGGAAACACAAGAACTGCAAATTTCATGGGATTAACCCTCCAATTCGTAGCGGTAATCTTCAACAACGGTGTTGGCCAGCAGCTTCTCGCACATCACAGTCAAACGTTTTTCCGCTTCTGCGCGATCAGTTGTATCCAGGTTCAGTTCCATGACTTTACCGATCCGTACACTTTCCACTTCATTGAATCCCATCGAGTGCAGGGCACCTTGAACGGCTACTCCTTGCGGGTCGAGTACGCTTTGCTTAATAGTGACATAGACGGTTGCTTTGATCATGATCCATGTTCCTCCTCAGTAATGAACGGGATAAATGCTTTATGCTGTTAAAAAAGTGGTTTGGGAGCTTGCTCCGGGGCGGATTGTTCTTGCGGTCGCTGTTGTCCCCGGGTTTTTCTGAATTGTTTTGGCCCGCTCTGCGGTCAAAACCCGGGGACAAAGGCGAGCAATTCGTTCCTTCACGAACAACTCCGCCCCTCCGCTTGTCCATGCGACGTTTTTTGAAAGGCCTAAATCTTTTACGTTGTAAGGTGGGTAATGATCAAGCCTGACCATTACGTTTAAATAATAAATGGTCTATAAAATACTTTAGTAATCAAAGAATTTAATTCTCGTAATTTTTCAGGCTTCCTACCTGTGGGAAGCCTCCGCACTTAATTACCTCATCTCCCAGTTTGATACTGGCGGAGGGAAAGATTGAGCTGGAGAAGCGGAGCGTTCGCCTTTGCAACCGGAATGTTTCCTTTTGAAAAAAAATTCCAATCAATACATTCCAGGGGCAAGAGCGATTGAAAGCCAAACTTTCCCGTAGCATACCTCAAACGTCCCTTACTCAAACTTTCCCGCAGCTCACCTCAAAATTTCCATTTATTATTTCGTTAAACGGTTATAGATGTCGACGTATCTTGCCGTTGTTGCCTCCACCACCGCTTGTGGCAGCGGGTCAGGCTTACTGTTTTTGTCCCAATCTGTTCCTGCCAGATAGGTGCGCACCGGCTCTTTGTCCATGCTGTCGATCTCGATGTCTAGTGCGTAGTTCTCCTTCGCCCAGAACCGTGATGCATCCGGGGTGAAGATTTCGTCAATCAGGATGACCTTGCCATCGACGATACCGAACTCGAATTTGCAATCTGCGAGAATAATGCCACGCTGGTCACAGTAATCCCGAGCGAATTCATACAGACGCAGGCTTTTTTCCTGAAGCTCGCTAGCCAGCTCATCGCCAACCAGTTCTTTCATGCGATCCATCGGGATGTCTTCATCATGACCCACATCATTTTTGGCTGCCGGGGTGAAAATGGGGCTTTCGAGTTTGGCGTTTTTGCGAAGTCCTTCCGGCAGTTTGATGCCGTTCACCTCTCCGCTATTCTCATATTGTCTCCATCCGCCCCCGGTAATGTATCCGCGTACGACACATTCGATATCGATGCGTTCGGCTTTGCGTGTCACCATAATGCGATCTTTCAGAAGCTCCGGGTCCACAATGAGATCACCGAGCCGGTTGACGTCCGTATGAACCACGTGGTTGTCCATCATGTCGCTCGTCAGTTCAAACCAGAAGCTGCTGAGTTTATTCAGCACATTGCCCTTCTCGGGCACCGCTGGGTCCAGCACGTAGTCAAAAGCTGAAATCCGGTCCGTAACCACGATCAGAAAATGTTCCCCCAGATCGTACAATTCACGTACTTTTCCTTTGTATAACAGAGGAGCTTTAACGAGATCTGCCGCTGTGGACAGTGCCATGGAGGCTCACCTTCTTTCAGGAGATATAAGGCTACAGACAGAACCGCTATGGAGCACACTCCACTCCGATAACAGAACAATCTTTCGATCGCTGTTATCCCCGGATTTTTTTGATCCACTTTATTCAAAGTAAAAATCCGGGGATAAAGGCGAGCGCTTCGCTTCTACAGATTTGCTCTGTCCTCTCCGTTCCTTGCTGGTCCATCATTCTGCTCTCTAGCCTTATTGGAGTTAATTAGTTGGTCAAACCAAGTTTCTTGAAGATGGTATCGACATGCTTCAGGTGCCAGGATGGGTTGAATGCATCTTCGATTTCTTCATCGCTCAGCACCTCGGTGATTTCCGGTGTGGCTTTCACGATATCCTTGAACTGGCGCTGTTCTTCCCATGCCTGCATGGCACGTGGTTGAACGGTATCATATGCCTGTTCACGGCTGAAGCCTTTATCGATCAGCTTCGTCAGTACGCGTCCAGAGAATGGAACACCGAAGGTACGCTCCATGTTGCGTTTCATGTTCTCAGGGAACACTGTCAGGTTTTTCACGATGTTGCCGAAACGGTTCAGCATGTAGTTCAGCAGCATTGTTGCATCCGGGAGGATGACACGCTCTACGGAAGAGTGTGAGATATCGCGCTCATGCCATAGTGTTACGTTTTCGTATGCCGACACCATATGTCCGCGGATGACGCGGGACAGACCGGAGATATTTTCGCTACCAATCGGATTACGTTTGTGCGGCATGGCGGAAGATCCTTTTTGACCTTTGGCAAACGCTTCTTCCACTTCACGGAATTCACTCTTTTGCAATGCACGAACTTCTGTAGCGAACTTGTCCAGTGAGGTTGCGATCAATGCCAGGGTAGCCATGTATTCCGCATGACGGTCACGCTGCAGGGTTTGTGTGGAGATCGGCGCAGGCTTCGTGCCCAGCTTCTCGCAGACAAACTCTTCAACAAACGGATCGATGTTCGCGTAAGTTCCTACCGCACCGGAGATTTTACCGTACTGCACGTTGTCTGCCGCATGGCGGAAACGCTCCAGATTCCGTTTCATCTCTTCATGCCACAGTGCCATTTTCAAACCAAAGGTTGTTGGCTCGGCATGCACCCCGTGTGTGCGACCCATCATTGGCGTATGCTGATAAGCGAGGGCCTTCTCACGCAGGATCTCGATAAAATTCACGATATCGCGTTCCAGAATTTCATTGGCCTGGCGCAGTACGTACCCCAGAGCCGTATCTACCACATCCGTGGATGTCAGTCCGTAATGCACCCATTTGCGTTCTGCACCCAGACTCTCGGATACCGTGCGTGTAAAAGCAATAACGTCGTGGCGCGTTTCCTGTTCGATTTCATAGATGCGATCGATATCAAAAGAAGCGTTTTGACGAAGCAATGCTGCTTCTTCCTTAGGAATAACTCCGAGTTCCGCCCAAGCTTCACACGCACAAATTTCAACTTCCAGCCAGGACTTGAATTTGTTTTCCTCTGTCCAGATGGCTCTCATTTCGGGTCTGCTATAACGTTCGATCATGAATTTGTATTCCTCCAGATATTAGTTTGTTCGATCCATTGCAATCCTTCTTCTACGTCCTGACAGAGCAGATTGACATGCCCCATTTTCCGTCCCGTTTTCGCTTCGGTTTTGCCATATATGTGAAGCTTGGGAATAACACCGAGTTCCATTGCTTCTGCATCAGGTTGACCCGTTCTGGCGATAATTCCTTCCAGATGTTCTCCAAGCACATTGACCATAACAACCGGACTTAACAGTGTAGTGTCTCCTAATGGCAGCCCGCAGATGGCACGAATGTGCTGCTCAAACTGTGACGTCGCACAGGCTTCCATCGTGTAATGACCGGAATTATGAGGTCTTGGAGCCAGTTCGTTCACATACAATCTTCCGTCCGCTGCCACAAACAGTTCCACCGCCAGCAATCCAACAGCCTGCATGGATTCGGCCACAGCCGCTGCAAGCTTCTGGGCTTCAATCTGTATGTCCGTAGCCACTCTGGCCGGTACAATCGAGGCATGCAGAATGTTGTTCACATGAATGTTCTCCGCTGGCGGGAATGTCTTGATCTCTCCACTCGTGCTTCGGGCAACGACGACGGAGATTTCGCAGTCAAATTTGATAAATTGCTCCAGCACCAGTTCCGCTCCGGTCGCTGCAAGCTCTTCGTAAGCCGGTATAGCCTGGCTCACTTCGCGAATAACTCGCTGGCCTTTACCATCGTATCCTCCAGTTACCGTCTTCAAAACACATGGTACACCAAGCTCGCTTACGGCCGCTTGCATCGTATCCTTACTTGTAATCTCCCGATAAGGCGCTACTCTTACTCCCGCAGCTTCAATGGCTCGTTTCTCACGCAACCGATGCTGGGTTGTATACAACAATGTACTTCCTTGCGGCACATAGGATTCACGTTCCAGCAAGCCCGCAACACCTGCATCCACATTTTCAAACTCATACGTAATCACATCACACTGACGGGCGAGTTCAAGCGCTGCGGCTTCATCGTCATATCCGGCCTCAATCTGGCGGGCAACCTGTCCACAAGGCGAATCTGTCGCCGGATCAAGCGTGACAAAGCGGTACCCCATCGCTGTCCCGGCAAGCGTCAGCATTCGTCCAAGCTGTCCGCCCCCGAGAACGCCAATGGTTGTTTTTCCTGGGAGCAGCACACGTCCAGCCATACCGGAAAGATTCAGTTCAGTTTTACTCATAGCTCATCACTGCTTTCGAGTACTTCACGTTTGATCCGCTCTCTGCGGGCTTCGCAGCGATTGCGGACATCCTCATCGAATGCACCGATCATCTGGGCCGCAAGCAGCCCTGCATTGGTAGCACCCGCCTTGCCAATCGCTACCGTTGCGACAGGAATGCCGCCTGGCATCTGAACAATGGATAATAGGGAATCGAGACCATTCAGTGCCTTGGACTGCACAGGTACGCCGATTACCGGCAGCATCGTTTTGGAAGCAACCATGCCAGGGAGATGTGCTGCTCCGCCTGCACCTGCAATGATAACCTTGAATCCGCGCTCAGTAGCCTGCTCGGCATATTCAAACATCAGATCCGGTGTGCGATGCGCGGATACAACCTTTTTCTCATACCCGATCTCCAGTTCGTCCAGCACCTCACACGCATGCTTCATCGTTTCCCAATCCGACTTGCTGCCCATAATTACAGCGACCTGCACTGACATGAATACATCCAACTCCCGTCTGAGCTTATTTTGATAACAACCACTCTTGCCATACGCGTTCCCTTTTGAAACAAAAAAATCCGCTACCCGCGAAAACATCACATTTTCTCCGGACACCGGACTCCAAGAAATACGTATCCCTCATTTGGGCATGCCAAAAGGGGCTTGCTGTCCGCATCCATATTCATGCGACTCTCAGCCGTATCTCCTCGTAGTCCGGAAATTTACGGTCTCCGGGTAGAGACTTCCGGGCCTTATCCCCGGCGTTATACGAGCAAATATCTATTCAATCCAAGGGACTCATTTCGGTCAACCTTGGTACATCTTTCGTTCCTACTCGACCTTATTCTCACGTGATCGACACATCTAACATTCTAACAATCCCCTACAGCTAATGTCAACTTAAAGACGAACATTTAACATATTGACAAATGTAATGTTCGTGATTAAGGCATTTCTTTTGGACTCCATATCCATTTCATCCCATAAAAGAAAGCCGACTTCTCTTCAATGGAATGAAGACAGCCGGCTCACTGCATATTTGTAGCTTACAAATTATTGCATTATTTAACGATCAATACAGGAATTTGAGCATGCTGCACCACGTTGTGGCTGACACTGCCCAAGACGAATTCACGAATGCCGCCTAGTCCACGACTTCCGATGACGATAACATCCGATCCATTTTCCTTAGCATAATCAAGGAGCACTTCAGCTGCGGCCCCCTGAATCAGATCTACGTTTGCCGTAACTCCTGCAGCTTTGAGTCGTTCTTTCGCTTCATCCGTTGTTTGCACAGCTAGATTGTAGTAATCGTTATTCAGAGATGGCGGCAGCGGTGCGAGTCCTTCTCCAATAAATACGCGCGGGAAATCAAAGGCATGAATGACATCAATGACTGAATCCGGAGAAACCTTTGCCAGTTCAATGGCACGATCCAGTGCCTTGTTTGAAGCTTTTGATCCATCATAAGCTACTAAAATTTTGGAGAATAACATGTAAATCCCGTCCCTTCCTTATATGTAGAAACTCCGAAGCTGGAAGCTTCGGTCTGACATAAAACTAAATCCAGCACCATGTAACCCTATAAACGTTCTTCATGCGATATGAACCATTTGCCTTGTTTTACAGCGTCGCCACCCCTAGATTCTATTTCAGAAAATAACCATAGATTACGGCATTCAGAAATAGCAGAAGTGGAATACCGATGGTAAAGCTCGGATGTTTGGTTTTGTGCCTTTTCCGGTACATTGCAATCCAAACTCCAAGTGCCCCTCCGATAAACGCCAGCAGGAATAACGTTCGTTCAGGTGTACGGTCACGGCGTCGCTGTGCCCGCTTTTTGTCATCTGACATTACCAGATAACCTACCACGTTAATAAATAAAAACCACAATATGAGTCCGGTTTGCATATAATTCTAGCGGTCCCCCTATCCCGGGACATCTCCCTGTTCCTCCATTATAGTCCTCGGCAGGGACATGATCAACGCGAGAAGGGAGCCGCATAGTTGTTTTATGGAATCATCCGTTCCGGGTAGAACCTAAGACTCCTGTTTCGGAATACCGTTCAGGCTGGGAACTCTTTTGCCCGCCTTGGCTGGACGTGCTCCGATGCTTTCTTCCCGGATGCTGTCCTTATTCTGCTGGTTATGAATTTTCTCTGGTTTGTTATGTGGCATCTGTGTCACCTCCTTGGCTTACGTTGCCTGAAAAGGAGGGATCTTATACGACACCATGCGAAGCGGTTGATTAAGCATGACCTCACCAGTATCCATTCAACATGTACCAAACTCTTTCAGGGGCACTAGTCCCCTTTTTTCTCCATAGCTGCTTTCAACAAATCTCCAAGATTGGATCCGATGGATTCCTGCTTGGCATACTGTTTGACCAGCTTTTGCTGTTCACGCTTGTTGACGTGCTGTTTATCTTTATCCAGTGCTTCCGTGATCCCGCAAGGCAGACACTGCACATAGAGGCCAGCTTTGCCTTCTTTCATTTCCATCTTCTTGTGACACTGTGGACAACGACGGTTGGATAACCGCTTTTCTGCCGAGCGACGATAGCCACAATCCTCTGTGGGACATACGAGAAACTTGCCGCGTTTCCCTTTCTTCTCGAGCAGACGCGCATTACAATCCGGGCAGTGGCTGTTGGACACGTTATGCGGTTTATACTCTGCCTTGCTTCCTTTTACAGTGGACACCAGTTCTTTAGCCATCGAACGTATGCCTTCCAGGAAAGGACCTGGTTTCCCTTGTCCACGAGCAATCCGTTCGAGTTCAGCTTCCCAACGTGCCGTGAGTTCAGGTGTACGGAGCTGCGGAGCAGCCAGCTCAATCAATTGCTTCCCTTTACCTGTAGGATGCATGCTGTTGCCTTGACGGTCGATGGTATCCGAGCTGACCAATTTCTCGATAATATCTGCACGCGTAGCCGGGGTACCGAGTCCGTGCTTCTCCATTTGCGCGAGCAATGCAGCCTCCGTGTACCGTTTAGGTGGCATGGTTCTTCCACTTTTAATATGACAACGCTGAACGGTAACCGACTGACCTTGCTGAACGTCTGGCAGAAGAGTGCGGCCATTGTCTGCTTCCTCATCTGTTCGCTCATCATCTTCGTCACTATAGTCGCCGCCGTATACTTCACGCCAGCCACTGTCTTTTACCGTTGTACCTTTAACATGGAAGGAATCTTCACCCACTTGCACAGTAATCGCTACTGAATCGTATCTGGCAGCTGGATAGAACAAACTGATAAACCGGCGTACGATCAAATCATACAGTTTGCGTTCCTCCGGATTCAGCTGATTCAGCAGCACCGTCTGTTCTGTCGGAATAATCGCATGATGGTCCGTTACCTTGCTGTCATCCACAATTCGTTTGGTGATATTCAGATTTTTCCGAAGCAACGGACGCGCCAACGATGCATAAGGTCCAACAGCTACACTATCCAGTCTTTCTTTCAGCGTACCTGTCATGTCCGATGTCAGGTAACGGCTATCCGTACGCGGATATGTAACCAGCTTATGCTGCTCATATAGACGCTGGAGGACATTGGAAGTCTGCTTGGCTGAAAAGCCATACTTGCGGTTGGCATCACGCTGCAGCTCCGTCAAGTCATAGGCCAAAGGATGCGGCTCAACTTTTTCGCTCTTTTTGACCTGAGCAATGGTCCCCTTACGTCCATCCACTCGTTTTTTCAATGCCTGGGTATCCTGAGCATCAAAGATGCGTGAATCCCCACCTGAGGCCCGCCACACGGCTTGAAAATCCCCAAAATCTGCAGTTAATGTCTCATACTCCTGTGACCGAAAACCATTGATTTCATTTTCCCTGTCCATGATCATGCCCAGGGTTGGCGTCTGTACCCGTCCTGCAGACAACTGAGCATTAAATCGAACGGTCAGCGCTCGTGTCACATTAAGCCCAATCATCCAGTCCGCTTCTGCACGACAGCGTGCCGATTCATAGAGACGGTCAAACTGACTCCCTGGCTTCAGCGAAGCAAATCCTTCTTTGATTGCCTTATCCGTCTGAGAAGAAATCCACAGTCGTTTGAAGGGCTTCTTCCACTGCGCCATTTGCATGATCCAACGGGCAAGCAGTTCTCCCTCCCGGGCGGCATCCGTCGCGATGACCAGTTCACCAACATCTTGGCGTTTCATAAGCTGCTGTACGGCTTTATATTGATGACTCGTCTCTCTTAGCACCTTCAGCTTCGCCCGCTCCGGCAGAATCGGCAGATCTTCAAGATTCCAGGTGGCGTACTTCTTGTCGTAATCTTCAGGTTCCGCCAGCCCTACCAGATGCCCAAGTGCCCACGTTACAATATATTTAGGACCTTCCAAATAACTCTTATGTTTATCACGCGCTCCCATAACTCTGGCAATTTCACGTGCCACAGATGGTTTCTCAGCGAGTACCAATGTTTTCACTTCGTATCTCTTCCTTTCTTCATACACCTTGTAACCTACATTCCTATCCTTTCATTATATCATTTCATACCAATCGTTTCTTGGCATATCCCAGGTGAACGATTAACCTGATAAATTACTGCCCTTGATCAAATGTCAGATAATATAACACAATTGTGAACACTTAAATTTACTTTTGGAATGAAAATAAGAGCATCTGAAAGAAATAACCATCTCAATACAGCTTGTATACGTTTTTTTGGATAAATATGAGTGTTGTAAGAATACCTAACATGTTATTAGAATGTGACAAAAGCATATATAGCCGTTTCATCACACACATCATTGCGACAGAAGGGAGCGTGGATGCATGACTTATCATGGATCTGTATTGAAAAAAAGTGGGGCTCTGTTACTGACAGGAGCAGTAATGGTTACAACTTGGGGAGGAGCTTCCGTACCGCTGGCGTCAGCTGGACCAGCAACACCATCAAGCAAAACAACGGTCGCAGCAACAGCTGCAGGGAAGGCACCTGCCACATCTGCCGCATTTATTAAAGCCATGGAAGAAGCAGCGACACTTGCAGGTGTGCCTTTTTCAATGGACGAGCTCTCCGGCAAAACCGTTCAGCGTAAGGATGCTGCTCTAGCACTTCAAACCTGGTTGAAGCTGGAGTCCACCACAGAGTCGTTCAAGGATGTACCGGATCAATCCAGCTATGCAGGTGCCATCGGTGCCCTGAATGCTGCAGGGTTGATGAAAGGATATACCGATTCCCTCTTTCTACCTAACGCTGTCCTGACGGAAAATGATGTCGCCATATTGAAAGACCGCATTTATAACTACATAAAACCGTTTGTTCTGGAGGAAGCAACAATTACGGATCTCCAGGCTGCAATGACGCAAGGAAAGCTTACATCTAAAGAATTGGTTCAAATGTATCTGGATCGGATTGAAAAATACGATGATCAGGGAGTTAGCATAAATTCCATACTCACCGTAAACCCGGAAGCACTTGATATTGCCCAGGCTTTGGACGAAGAACGTGCAGCCAAAGGCGCACGCGGACCACTTCACGGGATTCCGGTTCTTGTGAAGGATAACTTCGATACGAATGATATGCCTACCACTGCCGGTTGTATCTGTCTGAAGGATTCCGTGCCTGCCCAAGACGCTGAGCAAGTGAAAAAGCTCAAAGAAGCAGGTGCCATTATCCTCGGTAAAACAAATCTGCATGAATTTGCATTTGGCATTACTACATCCAGTTCATTGGGTGGACAAACCCTGAACCCTTATGCACTGGATCACTATCCTGGCGGTTCCAGCGGCGGAACAGGGGCAGCGATTGCCTCCAACTTTGCTGCAGCAGGCATGGGTACAGATACTGGTGGCTCGATCCGTATTCCATCCAGCTTCAACAGCCTTGTCGGAATTCGTCCAACGATTGGACTATCCAGCCGTGAAGGGATTATCCCGCTTGCTCTGACTCAAGATGTAGGCGGCCCTATGGCTCGTACAGTTAGTGACGCTGCGATCATGCTGGACGCTACAGCCGGTTATGACAAGGACGATGTGGCTACAGCCTATGCTGTAGGCAAAATCCCTTCCAGTTACACTGATTTCCTGGACGTGAATGGCCTTAAAGGCGCGCGTATTGGTGTAGCAACTGAACTGATTCCAAGCACCAAAGCAGAAGAGAAAGCCGTTGCTGATGTCATCAACAATGCAGTGGAAGAATTGAAATCTCTGGGTGCAACTGCTGTACCCATTAGCATTCCGAATCTGGACGAAATCAACAAATACCCGAGCTTGAGCGGATATGAATTCAAATTCCAGCTCAACGACTATCTGGAATCACTTGGTGAAGATGCTCCATTCCACAGTCTGTCGGAGATCATCGCTTCAGGTGAATTTGATAAAACACAGGAACAATCCATGAAGGCACGCGATGCACGGGAAACGCTCGAGACAACCGAGTACAAAGACATCGTATTGAAACGTACTCAAATCACGCGCGAAGCCCTTCTAAAAGTGATGGCTGACAATAACCTGGATGCCATTGTTTATCCTACTTCCACCCAGGCTGCAGCCGTAATTGGAGAAGGGCAGAACTCCGGCGGGAATAACCGACTAAGCCCATTCTCCGGGTTCCCGGCTATCACCGTACCTGCCGGCTTCACTACAGAGGGTCTACCTGTAGGCATTGAATTCCTGGGCCGTGCCTTTGATGAAGGAACATTGATTAAACTTGCATATAGTTATGAGCAAGGAACCCACCACCGCCAAGCTCCTAAACTTACGCCGTAACTCCTTTATTGAATTTAAAAAGCTTAATGAACAAAAAGTACACTTCGCCTCCACATCGGAGGAAAGTGTACTTTCTTTATTATCCTAGTAAGACAAACTGTCTTATCTGCTTAATCTCAACTTCTACGCTTACTTCATTGAATCAGCGTCTGGAACACTCCATTCCAACACAAGGCCAGCATAAGTTAAGCCACCACCGAAACCGAATAAGGCAAGACGCTGACCCTGCTTCACTTTCCCTTCATCAACAGCCAGCTGAATGGCCAGAGGTATGGATGCAGCCGATGTGTTTCCACGGTACTCCATGCTGGTTAGCGTGCGTTCCAACGGTACAGGACCGCGCTCGCAGACAGCTTCAATCATTCTCATATTCGCGCTGTGCGGTACAAACCAGTCGATCTGCTCCGCCTGCAAGCCTGAGCTAGCGATAAGTTTCGGCAATTGCTCCGGTATCAGCCGTACAGCCCATTTGTATACTTCCCTGCCGTTTTGCACAAGGCGTCCGTCACCTTGAAGGGGCACCCCGTTCATCTCGGAGGAAAGCCCACTGCTATAAACATGTAAGCCACCATCACCCTGAGTTCCGGAAAGTGCTGCAAGAGTACTGCCTTGCCCTTCGGTTCGTTCCAACAGAAACGCTCCTGCTCCATCGCCAAACAAAATACAGGTCGTACGATCGGTATAGTCTGTAATTTTGGATAATGTCTCTGCCCCGATCACGAGCACTTTGCGATACATGCCACTTGTGATCATGCTATCGGCCAGCTGCAACCCATAGACAAAGCCTGCGCATGCCGCGCTCAAATCCAGTGCTCCCGTCTGAGCAATGTTCAGACGGGCCTGTACTCTGGAGGCTGTACTGGGAAATGCATACTCCGGCGTGCTTGTTGCTACGAGGATCATATCCACATCATGAACGTCAACTCCGTACCGCCGAATCATGTCTTCCACAGCCTTAACCGCCAGATCAGAAACGAACTGATCCTCTGCGGCAATTCTCCGCTCCCTCATCCCTGTTCGTTGCACGATCCATTCATCGTTCGTTTCGACCAACTTTTCCAAATCCGCGTTATTTAGAATGCGCTCCGGCACATAGGTTCCGAATGCAGTAATACTGGCTTTTGATTGCATCATAGCGTCAGTCACCTCGTTTTGTTTTTTATTATTATAGCACTAAGTCTTAGTACTTGGTACTAATTATTGATAATTTTTTTATTGTTTTCTCTGTTGATACATAAAACACACCCTCTGGTCCAATTCTTCTCACACTTGGTGTGTAGATCATATGAAGAAGAATAACCATATTCGGCTTAGTATGAAGAATGCCTTAATTATAGCCATTCTCTATAGAATCTTCGTAAGGAAAGATGGAAAATAGACAAATCAATTCATATTACTGATAGACAATTGACAAAGATGGGGGATTACATAATGGAAAGAGAAATAAACATCCTTGCAATTTCAGGAAGCCTACGGAAACAATCCACAAACACCATGCTAATGCATGCCATGATGGCACTTGCCCCTACTACTTTAAAATTTCAGGTATATGATCAGTTGAATGATCTTCCACACTTCAATCCTGATCTTGATGTAGATGATGGTCCAGTTTCCGTTCAACACTTCAGATCGCAATTAAAGCAAGCAGACGGTGTCCTAATCTGTACACCTGAGTATGGAAATGGAATTCCCGGTGTTTTAAAAAATGCTTTAGATTGGATTGTATCTTCCGGAGAATGGGTGAATAAGCCAACAGTGGTCATAGCAGCATCCCCCAGTCCGTTAGGCGGTAATCAAGCCCATACATCCATATTGCTGACTTTAAACATGATTAATGCCCTTATCCTGGATGATGCCTCATTTACAATTCCTCATATTACGATGAAAATCAACAAACAAGGTACGATCATTGATCCTGATACCAACAAAGCATTACAAGATTCACTATTACGCTTAGCAGAAGCATATCCCAACTGAATGAATGAACTAACAAGTTTTACAAAAAAAACAAAAACAGCCCGATAGTGACTATCGGGCTGTTAAGATTATAATTTGCTACCTTTAT